>CAZXFP010000009.1:0-43565 GCA_964640675.1 uncultured Prevotella sp.
GGTTGTGATTTGCTAAAAAATTCGTACCTTTGTAAGGTAAACAACATCTGAAAGCCAATAACAAATTGACTTTCAGATGTTTTCATTTATGTTTAGAAATTAAAAAAGCTACACCCAAAACGTAACTGTAACTCTACTTACGCCACAAAACATTTCCTACAAGACTCATAAAAGCAGCCTTTAAAACAACTCCAATTGCTGAGGACAAGGAGCTACCCGCGACGTGTCAGAGCCATAAAACACCTCTATGCTGGAAAACTGCTTATCGGTAATGCACATAACGGCCACATGACCGCGCGCTGGCACAAAGGATCTCACACGCTTAATATGAACCGCAGCATTATCCATTGTAGCACAATGACGGACATAAATGGAAAACTGAAACATGCTAAAGCCATCCATCTGCAACTGCTTGCGGAAAAGCTGATACGCGCGCTTGTCCCTCTTGGTCTCCGTTGGCAAATCAAAAAACACCAATACCCACATAATTCTGTATTCACTAAATCTGTCCATCAAACAAAGCACGTTAATTCATACACCTAAATTACTTCTCCGGATAGGCAATTACCCTTTGCTCGCCACTAAAACACCTATAAAGCGATGCTGTGGTTTGAGCAACACCCACCATCAGCGGGCTACGTTTACCCGATATTACCACATCAAGAGTAGGAATAGCAAGAAGCCTCGACTTGACCTCTCTGGTCAAGTCAAGGTTGCCTACGCCCCGTTCACAAACTATCGAATAAACCAATTCATCCACATACGGGCGATAAGGCTCCATCACATCATCGGCAAGACAATAAGCATTGTAACGATTATGATGATGAATGCCAAATGTGGGCAACAGACCACTACAAACCAACGCACGCGCCACTACCGCACGAAGAATGGCATATCCATAGTTGAGAAGATTATTCGGCTCACCCCCATCCCTGTTTCGCGTAAACCCTTCAAGCCCTTTAATATTGGCAAAAAGCTTTTTCCAGTAATACGCCGCAGCCCGCGCCTCCAGATTATCAGCATCACCACTTTTCACGCTGTCGCTCCACCGCCGCATGCAACGAGTTTCCGCTTGAGTGCAAACGGAAAGCGTTTGCGCCTGATTGTTTATCTTGGCTTTTACCGTTTGCTGCCACAACTGTTTCCGCAAAGGCAATGAGGCTGAAATCTGATCTTGAAACCTTTCGCTTTGGACAGAGTTTCCACATAACGGCAACAACAAGCCAACAGGCATACTATGGCTGTCGCACGTGATAACCGAACAATTGTTTTCAAGAAGAGCCTCTATAAGCCCTTGCGTGATGGTTATCTGCTTATTGTCGAGCACCACAACGCCAATATCTTCTATCGGACGCGTAATAACGGGCTGCTCCTCGGCTACACCCGGAGGTTTCAAACCTTTCCCCAAGCCAGGTAGCTTTATCACCATTTGCCCCATACGAAGAGACAAATACGCTGGATTGCCAAAATATAATGTCTTCTTTATCATCGCTTAACGCCTATTTCTAATACTTCGCCCAGCCTATTCACTTTTAGCGGAACACATATTTCCTTTATCATTTCTTCCGTTATAGCTCGCTCCATTTTATTCAAAGAGCCAAACTCTTTCCCATCTTCAATCACTGCGGCAACTTGTGGCATAACAAAATAGCATTCTTTTCGCGTTGCCGAAACCATTTTATATATTCTTCTTTTATCAATGGTCGACAATACTTCTCCAAGGGCGAGCCTTTCTCGTTCCTCTGCCGTGGGCAGATAAACAAGATCGTTGGGAGAAAGGATAAACAAGGCTTTATCGTCAAGTTTTTGCTTTCCCTTTTTCTTTTCAATGGCTTCCTGCAAAGGTATCGTTCGGTAAGAACGCACTCTCTCCATTTTCCCCGTTTCTTCATTAACCCTCTCTTCCTCAGTTACAGCAAAGAAAAGATTAGTACCCTTTTCTGCCTCTACAAACTTTGCGTCCTTATTCCCCTTGCTTCTTTTGTTCCCTTTCTCTTCCTTCTGTCCAACAGCAAACTTATTTGCTTTCTCATAAACTCTGACTTTCCATATGGGCTGATGATCTTTCCCGCCATTCAGTTCTTTAATATTCCTATTCATTTCCTCAATGCCTTCGGGGGTAAAAGCTTGATTCGGCTGATCAGCATATTTATCCAAATGAGCAAGCAAAATCTTCTGAATGCCTGTATCTGTTATCTTTTTAATATTCTTCTCTATTGCCTCTTTCTGACCTTTCTTTTCAGTTTTAGCTAAAACATCACCAATAAACTTTCGCGTGGCAAAGTAACGATCAGAAGTTTCTTTTGTAAAATAGTATACTTTTATTTTCTTCAAATCAATGTCGCCCCAAACTTCCTTATTCCCTTCAAAGTACTTTTTAATCTGCTTTTCATCACAACCCTTGCTCACCAGCGAACACACTTCTCTCTTTAAATCAGCATCCACTATCCGGCTTGGATTTTTCATCGCCGCTTTCAAAGCTACATCCTTTACGAGACACAAGTTAACCTCGCCATACACGGTTTCTTTGTGCAAAGGCTTCCTAACAGCCCATCCATCACCTTTCGTCTGCTTCTCCATTCTCTTCTTTCCATCCACAAAATGACAGAAATAATTCGATGTCTTGGTGAGAATGCGGAGATTTTGCTTGAAACTAACCACAATCCCCTGCAACGTATTCTCCACATCAAATGCAAATTCAGGCCAAGGTTTCTTGAATTCTTTGGGAACATACCGTTGTTTCCCGTCTGGCAATACCACCTCCTCATAACGGCGCAATTTACGGGACAGCTTACGGCGATTGTCAGCATTTGCAGACAAAGCCGCCTCATTGCTCAGCAAGTTGACATGATTGCGCGTGGTACAAGCTATGACAATGGCATCCATGGCGTGATGGCGATGGTCTATGCGCTTCTTGCTGAATCCCTTTTGCAGAGCCAATGGCACTACAGGAATCCAATGTCCCTCCTTGCTCTTTGCCGTAAACTCATCACTTTTCAGCTTTTCATTCATGCGCTCAAAACGCGGCAAAATGATGTGATTCCACGCCGAATCAACACCCCATTCGCGCTTCAGCCGGTCTGTCACCTTGCCCGAGCACACAATAACGTGCTTTGAGGTGGCCTCACGCTCGTCCTCTTCCCGAACAATATTCGACAGCAATCCCTTGATTAACTTGCTGACATAGCGGGTGTCGTTCAGCTGACGCTCTATAAACTCGTCTGGAATTTCCTCCATCAGCAACTTCCTCATCTTGGCACGATTGTGCTTATAAATCGTCTCCACGTGCTCACGATAGTCTTCTTCCCCGAGTATCCTTACTATTTTCCCGCCGTTAAGCAACACATCCGTACCTCCGCACTTCTGAATGAACTCATAACCCAACGCATTGCCCTTAAATCTATTCACCTCTGCCTCACATATTACTTTGTTAGACAAGGAATCATCGAAGTACTTCGACTGCGGAATAATGTGCTCTATCTCATAGTCTGACGTGAAAAGGCGAGCCAAGGAAATGGGCTGACCCGTGTACGGGGAAAGGTATTTTTGTTCTAACCATAGCTTATACCTTTGCACATCTGAGAACGAAGGACGTTTGGCCTTTTCTTTCTGCTCAAACTTCTTCTTGATGCTGGCTATGTCTGCATCCAATTCGCCCACTCTGTTTAAAACCGTCTCCTCATAAATTTTCAACAACTCTTGCTGACTCGGAGAATACGGCTTGACATTCTCAATCCCATACTCCGGATTTAAAAATTCCTCCAGCAAGGCCTTGATGCGCAAATTGGTATTTTCGTTTTCCACCATTTGCTTACTCATCTTTGCTCGCTTCTCGGCCGGGTTCTTCAAGTCACGCCCCAGTTCCACATGAATTTCGCCTATGTGGCCATGCTTCTTCCAAACGTCCCTCACCACGCGCAACGTCTCGGTGAGAACCTGCTCCACCACCGGGTTTCGCAACGAATATTGCTTGAACCCTTTAAGATACTTATCGATGTCCTCCGGTGTTTCCCATCTGCAGGAATCCCCTGCCTCGCCATGTCTGTCGTACACCACATAGCACGCAAGCCACAGCGGAAGACCACGAAAACTTTCCAAGCTCGCCAGTCCAATAGTCTTTTCTCTCGTTCTCTGACTGATAGCATCATCCGCCTCACCATCAATTATCTTGTGTATACGCTCCATGCTGCGCCCGTCTATCTGCTCCTCGCTCCAATATTTCCCCATACGCATCAAGGGCAGAAGCCGCTTTATGGCCTTGGCAGAATAAGCTCCATAGTCGGACTTAAAGGGCGGGAAGTTCTTAAAGGCACACACAAAACCCTCAACGCTCTCTATCTGATGATGCCAGGCATACCGGAGAAGGGCTTTCTCCAGTTCCTTGCTGTCGCTCACGCTGTACAAAATGTGCCACAAAGCCTCCTCCGCATCACGATTAAGGAAGCCTGCCCCAATGCTGGCTTTCTTCAAGCGCGCAAGAATTTCGCCACGCGTCTCATTGCAAGGGTAAGACTTGTCCTGCACGTAGTTCCATCGATAAGGAAGAACAGCGTCCTTTCCTTTAGGTTTCTTTATTTTAAAATAGCCTTTCAGCAAGCCCTCCTCTGAAACAGACGGTAGATCATTAAGATAATCAAACAACTTCACGCGCGACTCCTCATCGGGCAAAAACTCCTGCGTCACGTCCTTGCCATTCACAGACTGCACACCGGCATCGCCTTCCTGCTCGTAGATTCGCAAATTGGAGACAAACTGCCACAGTCTGAACTCCTGAAACAACGGATGCGACTTGGCTATACACTTCAAAAACTTCTTGACCGTATTCCCATCCTCGTCCTTGTATTCATGAAACTCATGCGGACAATCGTCTATCAGCGACTTCTTGCTCTTCAAAGGTCGCTGATAGAAAATCACATCATCTACCAAGAGATAAACAAAGTCTCGCTCCGAAATGGAATTCCGATAGGCCTCGTTCTGCCGGTAAAGCGTCTTGACGCATGCTTCGTAAAGTTCTCTGTCGGCCAGTTGAGGAATAAACTCCTGCTGCTTTTGAAGAATCCTAACAAGCTCCTTCTTATAATACTCGCGATCAATGGTTTGCACCAGTCCGCCTCTGATCTTCTGTTTGGGATTTTCCAAAAGAGCTTCAAAAATGTAAGCACCTACCGTTTTATCAAACTTATCAAGTCTGCTTTCCGCGCGCCGCTTCAGATGCCCCCAGTCTCCCTCCTTAAACACTTCCATCTTGGTTTCATCCTTGCCCGCCTTGCCTTTCCTCGGCGTTCCGTCCTCATTCAGGTAGGTTATCGCTACAAACTCCTTCACCTTCCCCACCCAATCGGGCTTCTCCGAAGCCTTTATCGAGCACTCCATGCCGTTTTCGAGCCGCACGCAATACTCTCTTTGCTTAGCCTTGCCAGCCGATGTGTCCACCACGTCCACAACTTTCAACTCATAAAAATCCAGCTTGCAGTCCTTTTTCTCTTCCTGCTCCTTGCCGCGAATCTGATAATAGCCGCGCTTCTGATTAAAACTGAGCAGAATCCATGCCAGCTCCTGCCCACCGACAGGCTCTGTGAGGGCTTTCTTTCGCAGATAATACAGCGTCCAGTCGTAAGGCACTTTCATTCCCCGCGCCATCAGCTCCGGATGTTTTTGCAAAAAAAGCTGCAGCATCTCTTCATAAGCCGGTCTGAAAAGGAACTTGGCACGACCAGCCTCATCCACCGTCCACGGCAATTTGCATTCCTTTTCGGCTGACTTAAACTTACCGTAGCGCGTCAGATTTTCTTGATAATGCTCGGGAAGGAAGCCCAACACCATCAAAACACGGTGCAGCCGCTCGCGCCGCAAAAGCCGCCGTTCCCCCAATCGGCGCATTCCTCGGTAGCGTGTTCTGTCTTTTGTTTGAGAAATTGAATTGCCACGGGCAAAATCGCCCATCATTTCAGCATCCATGGGCAGGATTCGGCTGCCCGCATCCACAATGCTCTTTGCGCAACAGCAACCATCGCCATCCATTTCACCCTTCACAACAGCCCAACCAATACTGTTCGTACCAATGTCAAGCCCCAATATATTCCTACTATCTTCCATAGAATCAACAGATTATTTCAAATTAACACTCTCCCCCGCAAGGCTTCGCGAGCAAAACCATACGTTTTGGCGGACGAAACCATACCTTTCGCAAGGCAAAACCATACCTTTTGCACGCCAAAACCATACGTATTGCAACGCAAGGCCTCAAAGGCTGTTCAATGACAAAGTTACGGACTTTTCCCGAACCATAGAAATTGCGAGCTAACTTTTTAATACTCAAGCAGAAAAAGGCCATCCAAACCGTGGAGCAAGTCCGCGCGCAGTGTTTGAAACAAACGGATGTATAAAGCATTCCGCTTGCCGGCAGCACAAGAATCGGCTCATGCTGCCGGCAAGCGGAGGAATAAAGACGTAATGTCCCTACTTCAAGACATTACAAAATATGGTCTCTTGATATTCAAGACTTCGGCAAGCGCACACCTTTCTTGCATCAAGACACTACAAAACGCAGTATCTTGATGTTCAAATCCTCGGCAAGCGCACGCGCTTCTCACGGCAGGGGGATTACAGAACATGGCCGCCCAAGCTTTCAGAACGGGAAGGCGACCCGACAGAAACGGGCGGCACTGGTCATGCGCTCAGCACACCGCCATCGTCGCGGAGCTGTCCACGGGCTATCATCAGGGCAATGTTCTCCTCTATCACCTTCTCCATCTTCTGCCCCATGCGGGAGTATCCGAAGAGGTGGGTCACTTGCCGCTTGAGTTCCTGATGCGGTATGGCCGCCTGCTGCTGCACGGCAAAGCGTATGCAGTTGCGAATCTCAACGGGCGGAATCTCGTCTATCTCGCGCCCGCTGGCCTTCCGGTATTTGTCCCAGCCGTTCAGCCGCGTGTCAGCCATCCACAGCGTGGGCGGCTCGGTGGTGCCCTCGTAGTCAATGAAGAGGTCTTTTGCCGCATGACGCACCCATTCGGTGAAGCGGAGGGTGACGCGCGGCAGCTTCCACACTTGTGCCATGCGGCGCACAAGATAGTTGAGGCGCACGGGTTGCTCCACTCTGACAATCTCCCGCACGTCCATGGCCGCATAACGGCCGTGAAGCAGCAGTTTGTCTATGCTTCCTCCCCACTCCTGATGGTCGATTCCTGCCTGCTTGTAGGGCACAAGCGCGAGCGCGTCTTCGGGCGAAAGCACCTCATCGGCAGTGATAACGAACGCATCGGGGGCTTCCGCGGCCAGTTCTTCCTCCTTGGCCGCGCACGACAGGGCTTCCGTGCCATTGCCCGCGCCGCACCGTAGCCGCTCAATGCTTTCTGTCAGCCGCCTGATGGCTTGCTTCTCGTCCATTATCCAGTCCACCGTCCACACGCGGAGGATGGTCCATCCCAGATGGCGGAGCATACCGGGCTGGCAGATTTCGCGGTCGCGGACGGTCTTTGTGGAGTAATAGCCCGTGCCATCGCAGATAATGCCGCACAGATAGCGTTGCTCGTCATCCGGATTGACCACGGCCACATCCACTTTGAATGCCGAACGCCCCACGCGGGTGTCGACACGGTATCCCTTCTCGCGCAGCTTGGCGGCAACGGCATCGACCACCGACCGCTGGCGTGCAGCCTCCGACTGCCTTTGCAGCGCAGACGCGTTGACGGCGAGGCTACCCGTCTTGGCAAACTCCAAGAAACGCTTCAGACCAACCACGCCCGCGGCCTGCGTGCGGCGCAGGTCTATCATGTCGGGATCTAAGGTGGAGAACACCAGCATCTCGTAGCGGGCACGGCTCACGGCCACATTGAGCCTGCGCTCGCCGCCCTGATTGTTGAGCGGACCGAAGTTCATGGACACCTTTCCGCGCTTGTCGGGACCATATCCCACGCTGAACAGAATCACGTCGCGCTCATCGCCCTGCACGTTTTCCAAGTTCTTGATGAAGATAGGCTCATCGCCGTCATACGCAATCTTCTCCATCTTCGGGTTCTTCGACAGCTTCTCGGTCAGCATATCCTCGATGAGGTTCTGCTGTACTTTCGAGAACGACACGACTCCGATAGACCACCGGGGCATGGCGGGATTGTCGATGTAGGCTTGCAGACGGCGTATCACCTCCTGGCTGATGGCCTCGGCCTCGGCGCGGTTGCACCGCGAGTGGCCATAGTCGTAAGTTCCATCAACGGGAATGAAGTTCACGCGCGACAAGCGGTCGTCTGCCGATGGGAAGGTGAAGAGCTTTCCATCGTAATACTGGCCGTTGCTGAACGCAATCAGCGACTCGTGGCGGCTCCGGTAGTGCCATGTGAGGTAATGGGAGGGCATCGACAGCGTGATGCAATCATCGAGAATGGACTCCATGTCATCGTTCTCGGCCTGCGAATCGTCCGTCTGCTGCATCTGGAAGAAACTCGTGGGCGGCATTTGCTTGGGGTCTCCCACCACCACGAGGCTCTTTCCGCGTGCTATTGCGCCCACGGCCTCCGACGTGGGCATCTGTGAGGCCTCATCGAAGATGACCAAATCGAAGGGCGGCTGGTCGAGATCGATGAACTGCGCCACACTCATCGGGCTCATCAGCATGCACGGACACAGACGGGGGAGCAGCGTGGGTATCTGATCGATGATGCGGCGGATGCTCGCACCGCGTCCGCCGCTGGCAATGTAGCGTTTGAGAATGCCCAGTTCCGATGATTTGGCGGCCTCCATCTGCACCGACGGGATGGCGGAAGCGAGCTTGTAATAAAGCTCTTTCTGCGTCATCACCTCGAAACGCGCCACCAGTTCACGGTATTTCTGAATCTCCTGCTCGAAAATCATGCCATTGAAGAGCCGCAGATTGTCGTATTTGTCAATGATGCGGGAGGCCAATGAGCCATAGACACCTTTCGTCAGGCCATCCGCTACCTCCGCCATCGTTTGCTCGGGGTGGTCCCAGATGTGCTCAATAATATTGTCAAGATGACGCTCGCGCAATGCTTGCTTGCGCAAACACCACTGTGTCCAGTTGCGCGCACTGCCGAGATGCTCCACCCACTGGCCGATATGAGTGGACAGGAACGACAGTGTGTAGTTGTCGGGGTGGCAGTGCAGCTGCTCCAACACTCTGAGCTGGCTCACCAGTAGCCGCATGCTCTCCACCTCATCAGGACTGAACGGCAGCATCGCCGCGGTAGTATGGCGCGCCAAATCACCGTGGAAGGCATCGAGTTTCTCTATCAACGTCTCCACATCGCTGCCCTTTGCGCCTGCCCAATAAGTTCTCAGTTCTTGCAGAACCTTGCGTTTGGCCAGCGCGCGGGGCAAAAACCATTTGGCGCAAGCCGCTGTCCAGTCATCGCGCAACCGTCGATGGTTGAGCAGGAATATTCCTTTTCCGTAGCGTTTGGCGATGCTTGCCTGCCTGTCGGCCATGTCCAGCAACCAGCGCACGCCATCCACGGTCTCCTCAACGGGAGTTCTTGTGGAGTCGTTGAAGCGTCCCACGGCATCCACCACGGTGCCAATGTGGTCGGCTATCGTCTCCATGGGATTCCGCAGCTGCCGTTCCAGCGTGCTGGGCGCGTCGGTGATGGTGAGCGCGCGCAGCGGATGGGTGGCCGGATGGCCGCTCACGGCAAACACTGTGTCGAGCGAGCGGATGTCGGCAGCGTCCTTTTCGAGCTGCTCACCGGTGATTCCGTCAATGTACTCTTCTCCTGGGTCGATGCGTTCGGCCGCCACGGCCTCATAGCGGGTGATGTAATCATAGAGCGAAAGGCCGGAAGGCTGACGCTGATGCAGACGCTCTACATACTCGCCGATGCGCTTGCGCTCCTCAAAAAGTTGTCTGCCAAGCTCCCGAAACTGCTGCGGCTCTTTGATCCGCGTCACTTCCAGTGCCTTTTTCAGCTGCTGCAGCAGATAGCCCTTCGTCATTTTGTTGGAGTGCATCTCCAAACAGAACGGGTTAATCTGAATCTGACGCAGGCGGTTCTCCACCACTTGGAGTGCCGCCATCTTCTCTGCCACGAAGAGAACGCGCTTTCCTTGATAGAGCGCGTTGGCTATCATGTTGGTGATGGTTTGGCTCTTGCCCGTTCCGGGAGGCCCGTACAGGATGAAGCTGCGCCCCTCTCCCGCCGCAAGAATGGCCTCCATCTGCGATGAATCGGCCGGCAAGGGCACAGCATTGGCCTGCGGCTGTTCCCGTTGGTCGTAGCCGCGCACGTCAATGGGCTGCGACGGCGTGTCCATGACGAGCCGTTTCTCGATGAGGGAGCGTATGACGGCGTTGCGCTGCAGTTTGTCGCTGTTGCTGTGGACATCGTTCCACATCACAAACTTGGAGAAAGAGAAAAGCCCCAGCATACATTCCTCCACCACGTCCCACCTGCGCCGCTTCCTGATGGCGGCACGCACGCCGGTGAGCACGCTGCGCACATCGATGCCTTTCTCATCGGCGGGAAGCGGATCAAGCCCAGAGATAGTGATTTCGTACTGCTGGCGCAGCATCTCAGCAAGCGTTGTGTTGAACGTTACGTCCTCCTCGCGCAGGCGTATCACATATTTCTCTCCGCTCTTGCGCACTATCCGCACGGGCAAGAGCAGCAAAGGCGCGTAGCGAGGCCGCTCGCTCAACTCCGTCTCATACCATTTCAGCAAGCCGAGCACCAAGAAGAGCGTGTTGGCACCATTCTCCTCCAGTGCCGTGCGCGACTCACGGTAGAGCCGTTTCTGCGCGGCGGCCAAGGCCTCGCTGTCCAAATAGGACACAAGACGCTTGCGACTGATGCTCTCCTCAGCCGTCTTTTCCAATTCTTCCTTATACAATATGGAGTCGTATATGCCCCACTGGTTGGCCTGCGTGGCCACATGAGCCGGCTTACCTACCAGTTCGATGTCGGCACCGCCTTGCAGACGGTTCTCCAGCTGATCTATGGCAAACGAGACAAAAGGAATGACCTTCTGCCCCACACGCATATTGATGAGATTGTTGCGCAGGGAGAAGTCGAGCAGCTTGCGTTCCCACAGCTGCACGCGCGTAAACTCCTTCTCTTTCTCATCGGCCGAGGTGTCGATGGTGCGCTGTTCCCTCACCCACGTTGCGCCTTCGGCATGCGCCACGCCGTCCGTGGGCTGCGTCTCGCCCTCGGTGGGCATGGGCAATATCTTGTTGACGCGGCAACTGCGCACGTCTACGAAGCACACCAAGCTGTCGGCCTCGGCCGTTACGTGCCGCAAGGCGTGCGAAACAGACTCCTCAAAGCCCACCTCGCCCGATGCGGCTATGTCGGTGGCCTCCATCAGCACCATCTCATTGATGCCATCGCTCGTCAGTTTCGACAGGAATGCGGCATCATCTCCCGTTGGCTGCGTGGAGTAGTTGTCCACAAGCCAGCAGCCCACGAAGGCATGGCCGCGCATGACGACTACCAGCGGATGCAGCCCCGCAGCCTCCAAGGCCGATGCAAGCAGCACCGAGAGGTCAAGACACGTGCCCAGCTTCTCCGTGAGCACTTGCCGGGCAAGGCGCACGCGCTGGCCGGCGGCCTCAAAGCTGGCCGGCGGCGCAGAATAGACGATGGATTGGCGGCGCAACGCATGGAAAAGGGCGGCGCAATGGGCGCGCACGCGATTGGGATTCTGTCGTTGGTATCCGTCCAGCGAGGCATCGCCTGTCAGCTCTTCCAGTTTGCGCGCCGCGTCTACGAGAACGGGCTGCAGCTCCGGCGCGTTGGGCGTGACCAAAGCCGCCAGCACCTCCGGCGACACCCCTGTGCCCGGCCATTCGTTGGCCGCAAGGATGCGAAGCGCATACGTCTGGCTGTGACGCTCCGCCCCGCCGACGCTCAGCGTCAGCGCAAACGTGGTATCAACGCTCTCGGTAAGGCTTGCGAGAGTCTCCAAGTCGGGCTGTATGTCCATGTCGGTTATCTCCACAGACTGGCGCGCGGGCAGCACATCAATTACGCGCTCGCACCCCACAACCAAGTTGCCCGACAGGGCAACCCTGACCTCCTGCCAGTCGGCATCGCCATCGTTCACCAGCCTGACGCGCTGAACGCACCTGCGCCCGTTGCGCGCCAGCAGATAGTTGACAACCGGAACATAATCCAATTTTATGCTTTTCTCATCCATCACAAGAAAGAGTAGTTGACTGCTTTTGCAGCAAAATTAGCCAAATATTACTGTCTGCACAAGCGTTTTCGGGGCAAATATGTTCTGATTTCGGCATCAGTACATATTTATATTACACGTATGGTTATCAAAACGCGTAAAATAGCAATTCGAAAGGGAATAGTTGAGTTTCAAGCATTTATCTTTACGTTTCCAAAAGGTATGGTTTCGCCTTCCAAAAGGTATGGTTTCGGAAGGCAAAACGTCCCCTTTCGCAATGCAAAAGGGGACGTTTTGCACGGCCGCCCCGCAACCTCATGTGGCGGACGTGCGGAAAGGGCTGTAGGAAAGCACACGGAGCAAAGATGCCATGGGCGTAACCGGCATGACAAAGGCCACGCCCTTCCTCGTTCTGGAAGAACGAGGCGGAAGGCATGGCCTTGTGTTTCGCTTGCTTGTCGCGGCTTGTTTACTTGGCCTCGGCAATCAGCTCAATCTCTACGCGGGCATTCTTCGGCAGCGTCTTCACCGCAAAGGCCGAGCGAGCGGGGAACGGAGCTTGGAAGAACTCGGCATAGACCTCGTTCATATCGGCGAAATCGGCCATGTCGGCCAGCAAAACGGTGGTCTTCACCACATCGGCCATCGTCAGTCCCTCTGCTGCGAGAATGGCTTTGGCGTTGGTCAGGCTCTGGCGGGTAAGCTCCTTGATGCCGCCCTCGGCAAAATTGCCCGTGGCGGGGTCGATGGGCAGCTGTCCGCTGATGAATACCATGTTGCCTGTGCGGATGGCCTGGCTGTACGGGCCAATGGCTGCGGGAGCCATGTCTGAATGAATTGCTTTCATTGTCTTTCTTTTTTATTAGGTTGATAATAGAGTTTGGTGCGCGGAACAGGGGGCTGCGCCCGATGGCAGCTGCTCGGCGAAGCCCTTCCGGTAGGCGGCCGGGGTGACGAGGAAGTGCTTCTTGAAGAGCCGCGAGAAGTGTTGCGGATAGTCGAACCCAAGGTCGTAGGCCACGTTGGTTATGCTCTTGTCGGTGGCCAGCAACACTTTGGCACGCTCCATCACGTAGTTGTGGATGGCGGTGACGGCGTTCATGCCCGTGGTTTGCCGCATGAGGTCGCCCAGATAGTTGGCCGACAGGCACAGCTCGCCCGCACAATAGCGCACGGTGGGTATGCCTTGCTTGAACTGCAGGCCATGCTCGTAGTAGTTGTCGAGCACGCTTTGCAGCCTGCGGCCTATGCCGTGGGTGGCCGAGTCTTGCTCAAACTGCCTGGCGTAGAAGCACTGGCAGTAGTCGAGGATGAGCTGCAGGAGGGTGAGCACCACGCGGTTGTCCTTGTCGGGGGCTACGGGGCTTTGCAATTCCTGCCGCAACAGCCCGAAACAGTTAAACAACGCCTTGGCCTCACCGGGCGTAAGGCGCAGCGCGTCTTGGTGCTCGTAGCACAAGAAGTGGTATTCGCCGATGCGGTGTCCCAGCTCCGTGTTCTGAATCAGCATGGGATCGAAGAGCAACAAGCAGCCGTGGAGCTTCAGTTTCAGCCCGTTGTCTATGCCCGTAAGGCTTCCCGGCGCGCTGAACATGAGCGTTCCGCCACCCTCCGATGAGCGGCTGATGTCTTCGGTGAGCGGGCTTGCGTTGTTGTCGAGCATCAACAGGCCGTAAATATGGTAATGGTCGCGGCTGCGGGGGATGGAATTCATCCCGGCAAGGTCCACCACGTTGATGTGGGGGTGCATCCGCGGCGCCCCGATAAAGTCAACGTAGTCATTAACGGTGTTAATGTTCAGTACCTTGTTCTCTGCCATAGAGTGCAAAAATACGAAAAGAAACTCACAGTGGCAAAACAAACGCGGTATTTTTCGTTCGTCTGGACAAAGTTTGGACGGCTCTCCCGCTTGGCGCAATGTGCTCCGGGGACTGCAAAAGGTTGTCTGCCACCCTCTTCAACTTCACAAAACGCACACCCTCTTGCCATTCTCTCGCCGGATAAAGCTGCGCCACCACCCTCGCTTATATCACGAAAAGCGCATGGGTTATGTCTGCCAAAGATTCCGAAAGCCCTCATCTGCATCCTATCATATTGCATACACGCATGACAGACTGTGCCCGAAAAATATCCGAAAGCCGCCTCTCCTCCCCCCCATTCCCACCCTTCCGCCGCGCCAAGTGGGCATTCGCGGCACTCTGAGGTTGCACGCCCGATAACGACAAAATTGCTTTTGGAATTTTGCCAACCAAGAATAAAAGCGTAATTTTGCAACCGAAAGAATATATTCATGGATTGGCTCAACACCCTTTTTAATGTACAGTCAAGCATTCAGGCCATAGTCATCATCGCACTTATCTGCGGAGTGGGGCTGTGGCTGGGCAAAATCAAGTTCGGCGGCATCTCGCTGGGCATAGCCTTTGTGTTCTTCTTCGGCATATTCGTGGGCAGCACGAGCCTCGAAATAGACCATCAGATGCTCGGATATTGCGAGACTTTCGGCCTGGTGCTCTTTGTCTACGCGCTGGGACTGCACGTAGGCCCCAACTTCTTCGGCTCTTTGCGCGCCGAGGGCACAAGTCTCAACCTGTGGTCGCTGGCCGTTGTCATCGTGGGAACGCTCTTGGCCGTGCTGATTACTTACATAACGCCCATCCCCATGAGCGACATGATAGGCGTTTTGTGCGGCGCGACAACCAACACACCCGCGCTGGGTGCGGCACAACAGGCCTTGGAGCACGCCGGAGTGGGCGGAGGGCGCGCCGCTTTGGCCACCGCCGTCACCTATCCGCTGGGCGTTCTCGGCGTAATACTGGCCATGATGGTCATCAGACGCTTCTTCGTCAAGCCCGACGACCTCAAGCCGCGCCACGAGGGAGAAGACAATCACACCTTTGTAGGGCAATATGTGGTGGTCAACCCTGCCCTTGACGGCAAGACACTCGCACAAATAGCCCGCGCCACACACGAGAAGTTCATCGTTTCCCGCCTCTGGCGCAACGGCCACGCGGTGGTTCCAATGGCCACAACACGCCTTTTTGCGGGCGACAACGTACTTGTGGTGACCAACAAGGAAGCCGAGCCGGCCATGGAGATGCTCTTTGGCGAGGAAGTGCAGCGCGACTGGAACAAAGAAAAGATAGACTGGAACCACATCGATGCCAATCTGGAAAGCCACACCCTCGTTATCACGAAGCCCGTACTCAACGGAAAGAAACTGGGACAGCTCCACCTGCGCGACACTTACGGCGTAAACGTGAGCCGGGTGATGCGCGGCGACATCAAACTGCTGGCCACCGACAGCCTGCGCGTGCAGTATGGCGACCACATCACGGTGGTGGGACGCCCCGAAGCCTTGAGAAACGCGGAGGCTTTCTTCGGCAATTCCGTCAAGACACTCAACGAACCCAATCTCAGCAGCATATTCATCGGAATGCTCCTGGGCCTCGCCCTCGGCACAATCCCCATCAGTTTGCCGGGCATGGACAGCCCCATCCGCCTCGGAACGGCCGGCGGTCCCATCATAATGGGCATTCTCGTGGGTGCGCTCGCACCCCGTTTCCACGTTGTCAGCTACACCACGCGGTCGGCTTCGCTCATGCTCCGCAAACTCGGTCTGAGCCTTTACCTTGCCTGTCTCGGACTTGATGCGGGCAAAGGATTCCTCGACACGGTGATGCAACCGGAGGGACTGATGTGGGTAGGCGTAGGTTTCGTGCTCACCCTCCTGCCCGTTGTGCTGGTGGGCGTGCTGGCCTTGCGCACCAAGCGGTTCGATTTCGGCACCATCTGTGGCATCCTTTGCGGCAGCATGGCCAACCCCATGGCCCTCGGCTATGCCAATGACACACTGAAAGGCGACACCGCCGCCATCAGCTACGCCACCGTCTACCCGCTCTGTATGTTCGCCCGCGTCATCATCGCCCAAGTTATCGTGATGTTCTTCGTAGGCTGACGCAAGGCGCGAGCCGTTGTGCCGCATTGCCATCGCCCTCCCCCTCAGCACTGCTCCCCATCGTTTCCCCCATTCATGCGTGATGTCCGCTTTGGCCGTCACGCTTTTGTTTTCCCCACAACTCCCACCTTTGCGCCCGCAAGCAGACCAAAGAAGCCACTCAAAAGCATTTTTTCGATGAAATGGGCGTTTTTCTTCGTCTCTCATCCTGCACAAACGGCTACAAAGCAAAAGCACTATCACATCCCGCAGCAAGCATTTTCCCGCGATGAAACGGGCATTTTTTAGCCATAAAAGCGGTTCTTTCATCAAAACGCCCCACCCCTTCCGATTACCCTCCCCCTTATCCTATCTACCCTCCATCCTCATCTTGCCCAGCCTCCATCCCCTTCTTGCCAACCTTTCATCCTCATTTTGTTCGCCCCCCATCCTCATATTATTTACCCTTCATCGCTATCTTGTTCACCCTCCATCAACAGAAAGCAGATGGAGGCCGTTGCCCCTGCTTTGCCAAACCATACATATTGCAACGCAAAAGGTATGGTTTTACACGGCAAAACCATACCTTTTACCCGATGAAACCATACGTTTTGCAAAGTGATGAAAACCATAAGGAAAACGAGAGACGAAATAATGAAAGAGAAAAGGATTTTCTTGGGGGGCAATCTGCGCCCAAAGCACTTAGAGAAACAGGGACAAGGGTGACGAAAAAAGAATGCATCTGGCATTGTGCAAAGCCCCATGAATAGCGAACAAAAGAGGGGAGAAGTGTTAAAAACTGCTCGTTTGCATCAATACGCTCTTGTATAGCATTGGCTTATAGGCATTTGCTCAAAACAATTTTCTACATTTGCAAGCGTCCAATCATCCTTATTGGGTGATAAAATCTCATGAGACAGGGCGAATGAGCAACGTTTTTATTTAATCAATAACCTACTAAATGCGTATGAGAAAGTTTTTATTCTTAGTATTGGCTTTGGTTGGCCATCATGCTTTTGGGCAAACGAGTTTCGAAGTGGACGGCCTCACCTATCAAGCGACGGGCAGCGATCGCGTGAGCGTTGTCAAAGCGGGTGCGGAAGTAAAGGGCGAGGTAGCCATACCACCGCAAGTGTCCTACGATGGAAAAGCGTACAGCGTCACATCCATTGGCGAAGAGGCCTTCAAGTGGAGCGGAGTCACCTTCGTGACATTGCCCGAGACGGTCGATTCCATCTACAACGGGGCTTTTAGCGGCTCCGACTTGACGGGCGCAGTGCTCAATCAAGGGCTTTTGTACATCGGTCAGTATGCGTTTAGCAGTTGTGCGATCGACTCCATCGACATTCCGTCTTCCGTGGAAGTGATTGACAGTCAGGCTTTCTTTGGTTCAAGCCTCAAAAAGGCGCTTTCGAAGATCACGCTCCACGATGGTCTGCGAGTGATAGGCTCTGGAGCGTTTTACAAAGCTCAGATAACGGAGATTGATATTCCAGCCACGGTGGACAGCATCGGAAGTACGGCATTCCTCAACTGCGGCAACCTAAAGTCGGTGAGGCTGCATGACGGCCTGCGGGTCTTGGGCAACGGCGTGTTCAATCAGTGTTCATCGCTGACAGACATCGTTTTGCCCTCCACGATTGAAACGGTGGGCATAGAACTGTTCATGAACGCGAAGGCTCTTAGCCATATTAACATTCCTGCGAGCCTTAAGAATATTGGCGAGAGCATGATTGCGGGTACGAATGTGAGCATAATAGAGCTGGACGATGCCAATCCGTACTTTATAAAGTACAATGATGTGGTCTATACCAAAGATTTCACCATCGTGAAGATGGCTCCCGTCAAGGGACTTGTCAGCCATCGGGTCAAGGAAGGCACGCTGGGCATTGACGGCGGCGCGTTCATGGGCAGCGACATTGCGAGCATCACACTCCCGGAAGGCTTGGTGGCCATCAGCGACTATGCCTTTTGCCAAAGTCAGCTGGCAGAAATCAACTTCCCTTCTTCACTTGTTTTCCTTGGAGAGCAGGCTTTTGCCGCCACGCAATTCAAGGAGCTGACGCTGCCGGAGAACGTGCCTTTCATCAACGATGGCGAATTGGCCGGGTGTAATCAGCTTAAAAAAGTTATGATTCCATCGGGCGTGAGCGAGGTTTATCCGCACGCATTCAGCAGTTGTGGACAATTGGACAGCATTGTCGCGCTGGGCAGTGTCCCACCCGTAATTATGGATTACTATGAGGAGTACGACCATCCGCTATATGGTGTGTCTTCAGCCGCTGTTATGATGGTTCCGAAAGGAAGCGGGGCGGCCTACAAGGCGGAAGGATGGGACTTACTGACAATTGCGGAAGGCAGCATTGAGCCTCTGCGAGTGGTTCGCACTGCGCCGGCAGACAGCGCGCAAGTGGAGGGTTATCAGTCATTGTCCTTCGAAATAACCTTCGATCAAGACATAACACTTATGGAGAGCACGCCAAAAGTTTATGTTCGCAAGGGCTATGCTTACAGTGCGAGCACCATAAAGCCAAGCAGCGGCGAGTGGACAGCCGTTGTGAGTGGCAATACGCTGACCGTTTTCGGTACAGATTATGACGGATTCACGGATGTTTTCAAGGTAGAGGAAGGCGAGCAATACTTTGTCACCATCCCGGCGGGTACGGTGAAGGCGGCAAATGGTGCGCAGAATGAGCAAGTAAGAATATGGCTTGTGGGCAAAAAGCAGTCCACCAGCATTGCGAACAAAGCACAGCGCAGGGACAAAGCCTCCATTACTGGGCGATATAACATCTCTGGCCAAAAGATAACTTCCCCGCAACGCGGATTGAATATAGTCAGAATGAGCGACGGACAGACGCAGAAACGGATGGAAAGATAAGAAGAGAAATCTGGGAAAAGGTGCGGCAAGGGCAAACCTTTGGTCACACCAGGGGACTTAGACGAGCCTCGCACCGCGCCTCTTTCCGAAGTTTTAAGCATGCAACCCCAAAGTTTTAGATAAACAATCCAAAACATTTGGTGGTCTCAAAAAATAAGATTAGCTTTGCAGCATATTTTTTAGCAAATCACAATAAGGATTATTCCGTTGTGAAAACAACAGGTTTCCATCGCCCTTCTGCGGTGGATTTCATGCTGGGAGTTTGCTCCCGGCATGATTGTTTATAAGCGTATGCAGCCAAACATAACCATCCATGCCCAGCGGCATACGCATTCTGCATGAAGGTTGGGCACGATTTTGCTTCCGTTGGCAACTCCAACTCTTCTCGCAACCATCCCCTTACATGATTGTTTAATGAGATGTGGCAGCCTTATTTGCGCTCTAATCTCATCACCACTTTGCCGTTCTTGTCCTTCACTACGGCGTTTTTCTTCTCCACCTCTATGGTGCTGGTGCTGTTCAGAGCCTTCGTCACGGCGTCCTCCACGTCCATGCTCGCGCCCATCATGCGCGTCATGCCCACATGATCCATCTTAATGCTCTTCCCTTTCACCGTGTAGTCGCCAAAAAACGAGTTCACGCTGGCATTGCCATTGAAGCGTCCGTCCTTGGCAAAGTCGATATAAGGCTTCGTTTCGGCGTTCTCCACGCCCTTTTCCATAGCTTCCGTAATCATCCATTTACCCACGAGTGTCTCTCCGTTACCCTTTAAGTTGCCTTGGGTGGCGCAGCTGCCCAGCATCATGATGCCGGCGCAAGCCATCAGCAGTGCTTTTTTCATCATTGCGAATTGTCATTAATGTTTGTTCTGTGCAAAGTAACAACTTTTTTGCGTAATGCCGACATGGAGAAGCCCTATTCTTCATAGGGCTTTGCCTAAATTAACATCCCCCGCAAACAACCGTTCACTTGGCAGAACGGCGTATTTAAGAAAGTTTTTTCTTGGCTGGGAGAAGGAATCCATTTACCTTTGCACGAAAAGACCACTATGAAAAGAGGAGAAACAAACCAAGAGAAAGTACGAAAGCATTGTGCCACGCTGCTTTTGCTGCTGTGTTTTGGCGCATCGGTCGCATGGGCATCCCCCAAACATGGCGACATCAGCTCCGTGATGCGCAAGATGGAGCACATACCATCGAAGTCGCTGATAAGCAAGGCCTATGCGTTGGTTCAGCGTAATCAGCCCGACAGCGCACTCATCTATTATTCCGTGGTGGCCAACCGCTATGAGTACGAAGGGAAAGGGGGAAGCGATGACGTGTATTATGCGGTGAATGCCTTGACCAACATGGCGTACATACACATCAATTTTGATTATGACATCAAGAAGGCTTACACCTATTTGCTGCGGGCGCAGGAGATTGGGGAGGCAGAAAAGACCGACAGGCTGCTCCCCGCCATATATAATGGCTTCGTCAATGTGTTCGCAAAGATGCAAGACGGCGACACGGACAGTCGCAGACAGCTGGCCGAGATGCTCAAAAAGGCTTTTTGGCAATCAGTACGTAATCGCAACCATCTGCAAACAATCATCTCATTCATCAATTTGGTGGGACAGAGCATCGAAGATCGCCAAACCACTTTCAATAAGGAGTTGTCCACGTTTGACTCCATACACTTTCCACCACACACCGCATTGCTTCGGCATGCCAAATTGTTGTCGAAAGGCTATGCCGCATATTTAAGACATGACCTCAAGGCGGCTGCACAACATTTTGAAGTTGCGGCAAATCATGTTGAGATAAGCACCTCTCCCGTGCGTTATCAAATCAATGCCTTGGGCATAGCATCTAAAACCTACCAGCAGGCAGGCTGTTACGCCCGGGCGGAGCGGCTTTTGCATCGTCAATTGGCCTTAGCCGACTCGGCCTCTTGCCAAGATTGGCGTACCAATATCTACAAAGACTTGTCCCAATTGTCCCAATTGAAAGGAGATGTACAGCTGGCTCAACAGTATGATTACGAATTTCTTAAAGCAAAAGATTCCTTGGATAAAGCCTCAAACGTAGGCCATGTGCGCGACATCAAGTTTTCTTATGACCTGCAAAAGGCCAACGACAAGATGCGTATGCTTTCAGAACGGCAGCGTTTGCAGGAGGTTTTATTGACCATTGCTGTGTGCGTGCTCATCATGTTTGCCTATTTTTCCATCCGTTTGACAAGAAGCAACCGCAAGGTTCGCCAAAGCCACCAATGCCTTTACCAAGCCAACCAAGAGCTACTGGCAGAAGAGGCGGAGATGAAAGGCATGCTCAACGAGCTGCGGAGCAAGCTCACCACGCCCTGCAAGCCTCGATACCAGCAAAGCCGACTGACAGAGGAGGACGCTAAAGAACTGTACGCCCGCATCATCAGCTTGTTTGAGAACTCGGAGGAAATATACGACGTGGGATTCTCCATCGACCAACTCAGCAAACTGGCCTGTTCAAACGTCACTTATGTGTCTCAAGCCATCAACAGCCAATCGGGAAAGAGCTTCACCGCCCTGCTTACGCGCTTCCGCATTAGGGAAGCGTGTCGCCGACTCAACGATCCGGCACGCTATGGGGCATACACCGTGGAGGCCATAGCAGAAAGCGTGGGCTTCAAATCGCGCACGGCTTTTGCAAAAAACTTCAAACTGCTTACGGGACTCACCCCTTCGGCCTATCAAAGTATGGCCAGAAAGAGGCATGCCATGCGATAAGTGGCAATGACAAACGCCACACTGAAAGCGGCAGAGCACGCCCGGTTCGATGAAACCGCACGTTTTGCGATGCAAAAGCATACATATTGCAGGGTAAAAGGTATGGTTTTGCACGGTAAAACCATACCTTTTGAACGATGAAACCATACGTTTTGCAAAGTAAGGAGATTGAGGGGGCAAAGCAAGGAGCTTGAAAGGGCGAAGCAAGGGGCAACGCTTCGAAGGGTTTTGGCTTGCGAAGACGCACCAAAACCGCACATACGTCAGTGCCACGATGCCGGAATGAGCTGACAATAAACAAAAAAACGCCCCCGCGTATGATGTCGGGGACGGGCAAAAAGTGGATTCCCTGAAGCTATTTTCTTCCGAAGTCGGCGGGTATTTCGCCCCATTCCCTCGTCTCCCATTTCAGTATGGGCGTGTCGATGGCGTGGGTTTGCAGCCATCTCTCCGCACGTGCGATGACCTCAAAGAGCTGGCTTGTGCGGGCATCGCGCACGAGGGTGGTCTTGCATTTCTTCTTATTCACCCACAGCGCGGCGTTGCGCGAGTCGGAATAGATGGCCTTTCCCTTGATGCCACGTTGCTGCATGAGGGCCAGGGCGTGCACGATGGCGAGGAACTCGCCGATGTTGTTGGTGCCGTGAACAGGCCCGTAGTGGAACACTTGCTCGCCCGTTTGCAAGTCTACGCAGCGGTATTCCATAGGCCCGGGATTGCCGGAGCACGCCGCATCCACCGCCCAGGCGTTGGCGTTCACCTCATTGGGCAGCGGCAGAACGGTGTCGTTGCGCCATGAGGGCGGGTTTTGGGGAAAGTCTTGCTTCATAAGTGATGGATTGTCTCACGCACCTCGGCTGGCGTGAACTTCTGCTTTAAAAAAGTCTTGCTTCGTGAGCGATGGCACGGAAGGCCATCAGATAAAAGAAAAAAGACAGGCATGGAGAGCTTCCAAGCGCACACGCGCCTGCCTCTTCATGCCTGTCTTGCCGTTTGCTACATTCTCTCCGGCATCTCAATGCCGAGCAGGTGCATGGCGTTGCGTATGGTCTTGGCCACATTGCGTGCCAGCACAAGGCGGAAAGCCTTTGCCTCCTCGCTCTCTGCGTTGAGGATGGAGTAGTCGTGATAGAACGAATTGAAGAGCTTGGTCAGCTCGTAGCTGTAGTTGCAGATGCCCGCCGGGTTGTAGTTTTGTCCCGCGTCGGCCACGGTAGCTCCGTATTCGCTCAGCTTCTGGATCAGTTCCACCTCCTTGTCGTTGGGCGTGTAGCCGCCCTCGGAGAGGTTTGGCTCGCCATTGGCCTTGCGCATGATGCTGCGAATGCGGGCGTAGGTGTACTGAATGAAAGGACCGGTGTTGCCATTGAAGTCGATGGACTCAGCCGGATTGAAGAGCATGTTCTTCCGCGCGTCCACTTTCAGGATGAAATACTTCAGCGCGCCCAGACCAACAACGCGTGCCACGTTCTGCTTCTCCTCATCGGTCATCTCGCCAAACTTGCCCAGCTCGTCGCCCACTTTGTAGGCATCGGCGGTCATTTGGGCTATCAGCTCATCGGCATCCACCACAGTTCCCTCGCGGCTTTTCATTTTTCCGTTGGGCAGGTTCACCATTCCATAGGAGAAGTGGACGAGGTCCTTGCCCCACTTGAAGCCGAGGCGGTCGAGCAAAATCGACAGTACCTGGAAGTGGTAGTTCTGCTCGTTGCCCACAACATATATCATCTTGTCGATGGGATAGTCGTTGAAGCGCATCGTGGCTGTGCCAATGTCCTGCGTCATGTATACCGATGTGCCATCGCTGCGGATGAGCAGCTTCTGGTCGAGGCCGTCTTGCGTAAGGTCGGCCCACACTGAGCCATCCTCTTTCTTGAAGAACAGCCCCTTGCTAAGACCATCCTCCACCTTGCGCTTGCCCTCAAGGTAGGTGCTCGACTCGTAATAGATCTTGTCGAACGCCACTCCGAGTGCCTTATAGGTCTCATCGAAGCCGGCGTAGACCCAGTCGTTCATCTTCTTCCACAGTGCCCTCACATCGTCATCGCCGCGCTCCCAGCGCACGAGCATGGCGTGAGCCTCCTTGATGAGCGGTGCTTCCTGCTCGGCTTTTGCCTTTGCCTCCTCGGCGTTCATGCCTTCCTGAGCCTCATATTGCGCCTGCAATGCCTTCACCTCCTCGCGGTAATGCTTGTCGAAAAGCACGTAGAAGTCGCCAATGAGGTGGTCGCCTTTCTTCCCGGCAGCCTCCGGCGTGATGCCCTCGCCCCACTTCTGCCAAGCCAGCATGGACTTACAGATGTGGATACCACGATCGTTGACGATGTTGGTCTTCACTACGCGGTTGCCATTGGCCTCCATGATGCGCGAGAGCGACCATCCGAGCAGGTTGTTGCGCACGTGTCCGAGGTGGAGCGGCTTGTTGGTGTTGGGCGAGGAGTACTCTATCATCACCAGCGGCGACTGCTCCGTGGCCTGCTTCTCGCCATAGTGCTCATCGGCATCGATGGCACGGAGCACAGACTGCCACATATTGGGGTTGAGAATGAGGTTGAGGAAGCCCTTCACCACGTTGTAACGCTCCACAAGGTCGCAATGCTCCACGAGGAAGTCGCCCAGCTCGCGGGCCGTGTCCTCCGGTTTCTTGCGGCTCAGCTTGAGGAATGGGAACACGACAAGCGTCAGATTGCCCTCAAACTCCTGCCGGGTTTTCTGCACTTGTACCATGTTTTCGGGCACGTCCTGCCCGTAAAGGCTCTTCACGGCCTTCACCGTTGCGTCGGTAATGATGCTTTCTAACTTCATTTTCTCTGTATAACTACTTTCAAAATATGAATATTCGGTGCAAAGGTAGCTAAAAAATCCTGCATAAGCCCTATGCCTGCCCGATTTATTTATGCCCGTTTTGGTCATGTGGCATTATTTCGCTACCTTTGTGCCCTAACAAAAAAAGCGACAAGATGCCAGAATCGACAAAGCAAATCCTCCTCATCAACGATGTATGCGGCTACGGAAAGGTGGCCACGGCCGCCATGCTGCCCATCCTTTCCTACATGGGATTGCCGGTATGCAACCTGCCGACGGCACTCGTCAGCAACACGCTCGACTACGGAAAATTCAACCTGCTGGAGACCACAGACTACATCAAGGGCGTATTCCCCGTATGGAAGCAGCTCGGATTCCGCTTCGACGCCATCGCCACGGGCTTCATCGCATCGGAGAGGCAAGCCGCCCTCATAGCGCGCTACTGCCGCGAGCAGGCCGAAACGGGCACGACAATATTCGTCGATCCCATCATGGGCGACGAGGGAAAGCTCTACAACGGCGTGACACCGGCCACCATCAACAGCATGAGGGAAATGCTCTCCGTGGCCCATCTGTGCTATCCCAACTACACGGAGGCCTGCTACCTGACCAACAGACCATATCAGCCGCAGGGCGTAACGGCCGAGGAGGCAAGGCAGCTGCTCGACCAACTGCTCGCGATAGGGCCAAAGTCGGTGCTCATCACGTCCATTCCCGTAGACGGACAGCCCTCCGTGGTGGGCTACAACCACCTCACGGCCGACTACTTCTCGATTCCCTACACCGAGATACCCGTACACTTCCCCGGCACGGGCGACATCTTCTCGGCCATTCTCATAGGACACATCATCAACGGAAGCTCCCTGCGCGAGAGCACGCAGAGAGCCATGAACGGCGTTTACGCGCTCATAGACCGCAACAAGGACAACGCCGACAAGAACCGCGGCATTCCCGTGGAGAAATACCTCTCCCTGCTCTAAGCCAACGAGCCACGCGAAGGCCGTCCAGCCAGCACCCACACACAGCGCAACGCCCCCTTGGCAAAGAGTGCCAAGGGGGCGTTGCGCTATGGTGCAGCCGCTTTCGCACGCGGCGGAGCTACCGACAGCCGCAAGAAACGCGCCGGCAACACACCGAAAAAGCAGGAGCAGAAAGGCCAAAACGCCCCTCCGCAAGGCGCAGAAACAGCAAACGCCCGGCAAGGGAGAATCCCCTGCCGGGCGTTAGGTATGCTTTTGGCGTGCGAAACGTTACCTTTCGGCTTGCAAAACCATACGTTTCGCAACGCGAAAGGTAACGTTTTACAAACCGTGCTTACTTGGCAGAAACAAGGCTAACGCCACCCTGCTTCTTCACACGCTTGCCATTCAGTGCCGGAACCTTGCCTGCGGTGAAGGAAACGGCCGGCTTCGCGTTCAGACGCTTGGGCTGACCCTGCACCTTGGAGACGCCCGTGGCAGGCGTAGAGAAGTCCTGGCGAGCCAGCGGACCCCACTCGCCCTTGATGTTCTGGGCACGGGCAAACACGATATAGTCTGTGCTGGCGGCAAGTTCCCATTTGCCGGCATCCACACCATAGAGATTCCAGTAGGGATTATCCGGCATATCCTGATTCAAATACTCGATAATGGCATCCTCGTTGCCGTAGCCCCAATCAGCACTGCTGGTGAACACGTCCTTCTGGATAATCATATCGCGGAAGAAAGAAGTCTGATCGTTCGGCGTAACGGTAATTTCCTGATAAGAACCAGTGCTGGTCGTCACGTAATCGCCGATGGTAATGGTGCACTCGGCTACGCCCTCGCCACCCATAGCAAGCGTGGTGACAGGCACATAGACCATTTCGCCATAGACATCGTTGACATCAACGGGCTGAACATACACCTCATACTCCGTGCCCGGAGTCATGCCGGTCCAAGTAATCTCTTCTGCCGCAGAACGCTCTTTGCCACTGAACTGCTTGATCATGTCGCCAATGTTGGCAAAACCAAACATCGGGCCCCACTGCTCAAACTGTGCCTGGCCCTGTCCCTTATCGAACACACAGACATAGTAGCCCGCGCAGTCGGCATTAGGAGTAATATAGACGGAGAAACTGGTGTAGTCCACATTGCGCACCTCATAGTCTACGCTGGGAGTTCCCACGGTTGCAACACCGGGAGTGGTGAAGTCGACGCGCGAAGAGGAGCAGCCGATGCCGTACTTGTCGTAACCATAGGTAATGAGACTGTAGCTGGTGTTAGGCTCGAAGGTGAAGTCGAAGCCCGTCATCTCGGCATTGGTGAAGTCATCATAGTAGAGCTGTCCGCCACGCGTCTCCATGTAAGACTCCATCTGGGCGTCGGATGTGAACGCGTTGGCAAGCACTTGCGGGATGCAAACGATGCGATAGGCCACGCATTCGGGCGTGCGCGTAATGGCCAGCTTCAGCGTGTCGGCACCGTCCTCGCCGGGGAAATAGCCCTTGAAGTCGATGTCGGCGGCCACGCGACCCTCCACTTTCGTGAAGTAAATGCTGTCAATACGCTCCACGAGATAGCCTTTCGTGCTTCCAGCCTTGGGCTGAATGATAAGGCGATTGGGGTTGTCTTGAGCCTGCGCCGTGATGGCTGCAACGGCCAAGAAGAGGAATGTAAGTATCTTTTTCATCTTAAATGTTTTGGTTTTCTGCGTTTTCATGCAGTCCCGGCTGCGCCGCGGCCTTCCTTGACACGCTCCGCAAGCATCGGGAACCGTTTGTTACTTGAGGAACTTGAATGTCTTTTGCCCAACGCGGAGGATGTATGCGCCCTTGGGCAGGCTGCTCACGTCAATCGTTTGTCCGCTATAACGGGGCAAGCTCATGTGCCGGCATCCATTCAGGTCGAAAATATCAGCGTGCGTCACCGCATCGCACATGCCGCTCACCGTGAGCTGCCCCTGATTATAGCTGACCCGCCAAGCATCATCAGAGACGCGCGTGGCGGCTATGTCGTCAACAAGCCCCTGGAACTTAATGCTCTGAATAACATCATAACTGAACTTGTAGCGCTGTTCCAGATGCTCCAACACAAAG
This sequence comes from uncultured Prevotella sp., assembly GCA_964640675.1. GTDB lineage: Bacteria > Bacteroidota > Bacteroidia > Bacteroidales > Bacteroidaceae > Prevotella. The sequence continues at coordinate 27,551 of CAZXFP010000009.1, forward strand.
TAAGTGTCATCGTCCATGAAATTAAGCTGCTTGATTTCGTCCAATGGGATCGACACCGGCGAGAAGTCTCCCTTAGACGTCATCACCATCTGTACTTGTGCCGCTGCCATAAATGGCACAGACAGCAAAGCAAGGGCTAAGAGTTTCTTTTTCATAATCTATACTTTTAATTAAAAGTTTGAGTTCGTTGATAAGTGCAAATTTACGAAATATCCTTGAAAAGGAAAACATTTCTTGCAGAAAAAGTTCGAAAACAATAAAAAAAAGAAGAACGGCGCACGTAGCGCGCCATTCTTCTTGCTATAATGTTACTTTAGAATACGACCTTGATGCTCTGGCCGTTCACCTTCACGATGTAGGCACCGGCGGGCACAGCGATGCGTGCCTGGCCATTGGCCTCGGCCTTAGCCACGAGCGAGCCGTCGAGGCGGAACACCTGAACAGTGCCGTTGCCGTTCACCACGAGGCTGCCGTTCTCCACACGCACGGTGGCATTGCTCAGCAGGCTGGCGCTCTTCACGCCCGTGCTCTCGAAGAAACCTACGGCCTCAAGCTCAGAAGGCTGGCTCTCGATGATGGCACCAGTGCTCGAATTGCTCTTGATGGCGCTCATGCGGTGGTTGATCTCCGTCTTGTTCAGACGCTTGGGAAGCTGCACATCCATAGAAGTGCCCTCATACCAGCGGCAGAAGAGGAACGGATCGCGCAACACTTCGCCTGCCTTATAGTTCTGCGTGATGGTCAGATCGTCGATGAACAGGTTGGCGGGAGAGGTCACGGCGTAGATACCGATGATAGAACGCGAGGTGCCCTTGGTCAGCTGCACGGTGCGCTCCTGCCAAGAGAGGTCGAGGTCTTTGAGGTAAACCAGCTCGGCCTGAGTGAAGTCTTGCTTGTTATCGTCCCAGTTGAAGAGCGCGACAGCGCACTCAACGGTAAGCTCACCCTCGCTTCCGTCCTCATACCATACGTGCTCGGTCTCACCCCAGAGCTTCACAGAGAGGTCGATCTTGCCATCGCCCTTCGACAAATCAAGCTCCGGAGACACCAAACCGGCATCCTGTCTATTGTAAATATACTGATAACCGTCTACCTTGATGCAGCCATCGCCCAGCGGCAGACCGCTCTTGGCCACCCATCCGCCTTGGTTTGCGGGAGTAACAACGTAGTTGTCGAGCGTGTAGTAGCCCGGGTTGGTGACAGAAGACTCCTTCCAGTCCTGCTCCGAGAAGTAGTCGCTCCACTGCGTTCCGGCAGGCATGGTCACATCATTGTAGTCCTCCTGGGTGATGACGAACGGACCATCGGCCTCTGCCTTGCGGTCGGAGAATGCCCAATAGTTGTAACGCTCAGCCGAAGGAACGGCCTCCCAGCTCACCTTGTAAGACTCCTTCTCCTGGTCGATGTCGCTTGCCACGGGCTCCGGGGCAACGAGGTCGCACACCAACATGGCCGTCGGGGCGAACGACTTGTGACCCTCTGCGTCCACAGCCTGCACCGTGTAGTAATAATCGTAGCCCGAATCAATGCCGGTAACGGTGTAAACGGTGTCCGTCAGCTCCAAATCCTTCACCACGTAGGTCTGCATGTTCTCATGCGTAGCGTCCACGGTGTAGACGTTGAGCAGATACTTCTCTGCGCCCTCTACTGAATACCAGCGAGCCTGGAAGCTGTCGCCGGTGTAGTTGGCGTGAACCATCAGCTCGGGCATGGTGATATAAGGAGTAACCTGGAACACACGGATGTCATCGAAGTAGATGTTGTTGAGCACCTCACCACGCTCCATGGCGAAGTGGGCGAAGTTGAACATGGAGTAAGCGCCGCAGTTCTGGAACATCACACGATAAGTCTTCCACTCATCGGTCACGTCCTCGATAAGGCCGCTGCCCAAAACGTCCCACGACGGAGCCATGTTGTAGGTCTCTGCGCCCTCAACGAGAATCTTCTGAGCAGGCTTGCCATCATCAGTGCGCACCTTGAACTCCAAGAAGGCCACGCGATCGTTGCCCGAAACATCCATCATGCAGGTGTTCAAGTGGCCGCCCTCGCTCTCATTGGCGATGGCCACGGTGCCGCCAGCCTGGAAGATGTTGCCGCCACCCCAGCCACTCTGGGCGGTGTAGCCATCCACCATGGTCATCCAGGCGTTGCCATCCTCACGCACGTAGGTGATTTCCTCGTCCATGTCGGGCGCACCAACGCTTCCCTTAGTCATGAGGGAGAAGTCCTCGAAGAGAATCTCCTGAATCGTTCCGTACTCTGAGGGGTTCACCTCATCGGCACGCTGAACGGTCATGCGCTTGTTCTTAGCAGGTGCGAGACGCTGTGCCTCTTTTGCTACGGGCGCTTTCTTTGCGCGGGATGCGAGCTGCTGCGCGCTGGTTGCCGCCGGAATCGCAAGAAGACCTGCGCCAAGAGCGGCTGAGAAGAGTAATTCCTTTTTCATAAAGTAAACTTAAAACAGTTATTATTCTGATGTTTCTGCGGCAAAGTTACGTAAAAACTTGCCATGGCAAACGGCTTTTCGGCACAAACGGTTACTGTTTCGGAAAATAGTAACCGAATAGCGGCCTACCACCATGAGCCGTTTTCAGCGAAGAGATAGCGTTTTTTGGTCAAAAAACGCCATCTCTCATTAATCCTTACGCCTTTTTACAGAGCGTTTTTCCTTGTTTATGGGACACGCCCACTTATTCCTCGCCCTCCACTGGAGTGCTCTCATTGACAACCTTTTTACCGAACAGGGACACGCCCACTTATTCCTCGTCCTCCACTGGAGTGCTTGGCGCGTTGAGCCGCTCTATGGACATCTTCTGGAAGATGGACGGCTTGATGCCGGTTATCTTGGTAAAGACGTTGATGAAGTTGGCCTGCGACTTGTAGCCCACGCTCTCGGCTATGGCGCGGATGGTGTAGTGGCCGTAGTTCTTGTTGTCGTTCATGCGCATCATGGCCTTCTTCACCCGGTAGCTGTTGAGGAAGGTTCGGAAGTTCTCCTTATATACGTCGTTGATCACCTGCGACACATAGCGCGAGTTCGACCCTATCATCGTGGCCAGCTTCTCTATTCCGAAGTCGCTGTCGCAATAGGCCTCGGTGTTCTCCATCACGTAGAGTATGCTGTTGAGCAATTCGTTCTTCAGTTCCTCCGGCAGTCGCGGCGCGGCATTGGCCGTTTTCTCGCCCTTTGCCCCCGTCTTGCCGTCGTCGGCAGCCGCGGCATTGGCCGGAATGGCGGTCTTTGCGCCCCCGCCGCCCTGCTGCAGAGCCTCAATCTTGGCCTCCATGTTCTTGATGGCCTGCGAGTAGGCGTTCTTGGTGATGATGTCTTCCTGGTTCTTGTTGAAGAGCGCGCGGTAGGCTTTCGAGAGAAGGAACTTCTGCCGTGCGATTACTATAAATAATATAAGGAACGCGAGGGAGCAAACCGTGAGCAGGATGAGGGCGTTGTGCTGCCATGAGATGGTGCGCGACTGCGACAGGTTCTCCAGCGAGAGCTTGTCGATGGCCTTCGACTTCGCGTCCATCTCGTGAAAGTAGAGCGCGTTGCGTATGCTGTTGTACTCGTTGCTGTTGTAGAGACTGTCGGAGAGCATCAGGTACTCCTGCTTGTAGGCCATAGACTTGTCCTTGTCTGTTCCGGCATAGATTTTCGAGAGCGTGCGCAGGGTGGTGGCGAGCAGCGCGGTGTTGCCCGTCTCGCTGGCTATCCGGCGGTTTCGCTCCACGTAGGCCAGCGCGGAGTCGGTCTGCCCCACTTGCAGGTACAGGCTGCCGATGAATCCATAGGCCGAGGCAAGGTTGATGGGATCCAGGCGGCGCGCCCGGCTGCACTCCACGGCTTTCCTGAATGCGGCTATGGCCTTCTCGGTGTGCCCCTCATAGATGAGCACCTGACCATCGGTCATGTAGACATCGTAGGCATAGCGCGGCCGCTTCTCGGGGCGCGAGGCTATCTCGCGCTGCCATTTGCGGTACTGCGCGGTGGGCGTATCTTCCGTATAGGCGAAGATGAGGTTGTTGAGCACCTTGTTCACCAGCTCATTGTCGCCAAACTTACGTGCCAAGGCGAGCGACTTCTTGTAGAGCGCGCTGCTCTGCTTGTAGTCGCGAAACATGCTGTACACGTTGCCAATGTCCTTGTAGAGTGTGGCCAGCTCCTTGTCGAGTTCCTCCTCCTCGCATATCTGCAGGCTGGCCATGTATCGCTCCATCGCCTTTCCGTAGAGGCTCCGGTCGTAGTATATGACGCCGGCCTCGTGGAGCGTGCGGGCATAGAGGCTTCGGTCGCCCCCTGCCTCGCGCGTGTTCACCAGCTCATAGCACAGCAGCGCGCTGTCGGCAAGGTTCTGCTGCGTGAGCCGCATGGCCAAATCGGCCAGCCGACGGTTGTCCATGTCCGCCAGTGCCGACGGTACGGCCGTGGTGCGGGGCTGCGCGGCACGCGCGGCGCGCAGGGTGGAGGCTCTGGAGGTGGAGGCATTGGCCGCCATGCCGCCGGCTTTCGCGCCAACGGAGATAAGCGCGGCAAACACCGCGATTGTGATATGCCAAGGATGAAGTGTCGTTCTCATTTGCTTTCAGGGAGAGAGTAGGTAAGACACCTTACGGGCGGAGGAAGCCGGAAGAAAAGGCATGGCACCCTGGTCCCGGCGAAGCTATCCGCCCATATCTATAATGTGCAAAAGTAGAAATAATTGGCGGAAATACTCTTTTTTTGGCTTTGATTTTCAAAAATATTAACTTGGGGGGGGGTAAAATTATACATAAAGCATACAAAATTTCCGTTTTTATGCACCTACAGAGGTCATTTTGTCCATTAGCACCCCTTCCCCGGAAGCATTCGGAAGAAGCAAAAACAAGGCGGCGGGAAAGAAAAACGGGCGAATTCAACGCTTATTCTCCCCCACAGGCAAGCCCACTGGCACGCCAAGGGGAAACTGCATATTCCATGCAACTTTCCCCCTTGCCACGCAAAGCATCCCCCTTCGCCCCACCGTCCCGCCGCCATGCCCAAACGGTGCAAGAGAGCCTGCGGGGCAAGAGCTAACTCCTTGTGAGGCAACAGGTTAGATATGGCGATTATTTTTAAATTAAAAACTTGGGATTTTTAATTTAAAAATTGCGGAAAAATAAATTAAAAATATCGGCAAAACCATACCTTTTGCATCGCCATACGTAAGCCCCCGCCTCGCCGCACCGTATTTTGCCTCATCAGCAGGCTTCTCCCGCCATGTCCTCGCAGCACCGCCAGCCCTCCCAAAAGCACCATTTGCAACCACTCTCCCATCCCCCGCACCAGCAGCCGAGGAGACGCGGAAGCGGCACGGTGGGCATTCTAATCGCCGAAATTTTTCCGTTTTACGTATTTTAGTGCTCCAATTGATCCAAAAGGACAAAAAAAACAAAAACAAATCGGTAAATTTGCCACCGAATTTAAAAACCATAAAAATTAGTATAAATCACAAAATTCAACCCGTATGGTAAAAAAACTACTTTTCACCTTCGCACTCACAACAGTGGCGGCTTCTGTATTCCCGCAGAACAACGTATTGCGCGCACCGCAATCGCCCATGAAGGCCGCACAGAAATCAGTCTATTACCTCAAGCCTGAGGGTGCTCTCTTCGAGGCAACCCCGAAGAATGGCTCAATGGTGGGAACGAGCTATCTCTACGTTCCCGGCTACAGCGAGACCAAATTCACCAAGGTAGCCCCCGAGGGAACAGAGATTTTCTGGCATCAGAACCTCTACGACCCGTACGGCACGTGCACAACGTTCGACCGCACGGACAAGACGGGACTCAACTATGCCTCCGACAACGAGGGCAACTTCTATATCACGAGCGTATTCAACGGCAGCAACGTGCTGCCCACCATCGTCTGCGAGACCGACAGCTTCACGCTCTCGGAGGAGAACCCTCACTGGGGTCCGCTCGACTATGACATTCCGGCCGTGATGTACTGGTATCCGCAAATCAAGAGCGGCACGCTCAGCGAGCGCGAGTCGTTCCTGCGCCCGCTGCAGTTCGTAGACGACCATATCGACGGCTACACACTGGGCTACCTGAGCACGGGCTACCTCTATGGCTCGGGCACGGTGGAGGACGACGAGGTCTACACCTCGCGCGGCGTGCAGCAGATATGCGAGAAGCCGATGGCTCCGCTGTGGGTGGAGGACGTGTTCCTTCCCTCTGTGTCAACGAGCGCAACCCCGCTCGGCGGCAAGGAACTGACGATGCTCATCACCAACGTGGAGACGGACGAGTACGGCAGAAAGACACCCGGAACGGATATTCTGGCCGAGCTTACCTGCGATGCCAGCAGCCTGGAGGAGCTTGAGCCGCTGCAGGACGAGTACGGAACAACCTACAACAGATTCAGCGCCGTGTTCAAGTCTGAGGAGAAGGGCTTCTTGATCGACCAGGAGTTTGCCGTAGTCGTGACTGGTTTCGACCAGCAGGGCGTGAGCCTCGGTCTGTTGGGTTCGGAGATTCCTTATTATAATAATATGCGCCCGGTGTACAGCCTCTTGACCGCCGGAGACGGAACCAAGTTTGCCGCCAACATCTACGGCGACAACAACATCGCTCTCTCCGTCACCTTCACGGCCAAGTTCGACTATGCCAACGGCTATGTGGACATCACGGAGGCTGGTTCGTACAACTATGGACTCGTGCAGATGAACGACGAGGGTACGGCAGGTCAGACCATCATCAGCGGCGGCACCGTATTCAACGGCGCAGTGGCACAGCTGAACGGCAACTGGTTTGAGGACGGCGAGGAGCAGTACACGCTTTCCGGCCTGGCAGACTGGATTAAGAGCTACACCGTGGACGATGAGAGCTACAAGTATGCCGGTCTGACCGTCATCAGCTTCGAGACCGAGCCGCTTCCCGCAGGTGTGACGGGTCGCCACTGCGACATCCTCATCACCGGCAAGGGCGTAGTGTCCAACAAGCCCCTCACCGTTGTCCAGGGCGACCTGTCTACGGGCATCGGAAACGTGGAGGCCAACACCGAGACCAAGGACGCGCCGAAGTACAACACGGCCGGCCAGCTCGTGGGCAAGAGCCACAAGGGCATCGTGATTGAGAACGGCAAGAAGCGCGTAATCAAGTAAACAAGAAAGCAACAGACTTACGGAGGGAGAACGCCAAGTGCGCCGCTCCCTCTGTAAGTAAGCAGACTATATCACAAAAAAATCAATATTACTAACAGAAATGAACAAGAATCTTTATTCCTTGCTCGTTGGTGGCATTGCCGCCGTGGCAGGAATCCCGGCCACGGCCGTGGCTCAGACGCCCTCCACGGGGTCGCCCTACACGGTAACGGGCAGCTCGCCGTACACCGAGAACTGGAAGGACTATAAGTCTTTGCTCTCCAACGATGTGTGGACGGTGGAAGACAAGAACGAGGACAACTACACCTGGGACGACCTCGATGCAGGCGCGCCCACCTATAACGGCGCAAACGCCACGAAGACGGCCGATGACTGGCTCGTGTCGCCGCCCCTCTACCTCGTTGGCGGACAGTCGTACACCTTGGAGGCTGGCGCATACTGCGGTGCCTTCTCTGGTACGGCACAGCGCATGGCCGTGGCCTTCGGAACGGGCGATGACCCCACGCAGTACACGGAATTAATCCCCGCATCACCCGTATCGGGCACCGCGCTCGCCGGAGACCCCACCATTCTGAAGGGCGTATTCACCCCGGCAACCTCCGGCAACTACCGTATCGGCTTCCATGCCGTGAGCGATATGGCCGGATACATCATCATGCACAACGTCAAAGTGAGCGAGACCGCAGCCACGGCCGCCACGCCTGTGGCCATAACCGACCTCACCTTGGAGGCCGGACAGAATGGTGCAAGCACCGTGAAGGTGAGCTTCACCGCACCGGTGAAGGACATCACGGACCGCGACCTCACCTCGCTGACCAGCGCAACCATCTACCGCGACAACTCCACGCTGCCTGTATGGACCATCGACAGCCCCACACCAGGACAGAAGATTGAGTGGACCGACACCAACGTAGAGGACGGCTCGCACACCTATACCGTATATACCAGCGTGGGCGACCTGCGCTCTGCAAAGGCAGAGGCTACGACCTACGTGGGCGGCGAGCTTTATCCCGCAAAGCCTCAGAACGTCCGTGTGTACGACAACCTCGATGGAACGGTGACCATCAAGTGGGATCCCGTGACCACAGGTGAGAACGGTGGCTACATCGACCCGGAGTCTATCCAGTACGGAATCTTCGAGGGTCTCTACTCAGAGGCCATCGCCGAGGCCATCACCGAGAACGAATGCACGCTCGACGGCATACCTCTCGATGGCTCACAGGGCTACAAAATCTATCAGGTTGTGGCCTATACGGACGAGGAGCACCAAAGCAACTTGGGCATGGCGGAGTACTTCTTCTACGGCACTCCCTATGACTTCCCGTTCGCGGAGTCGTGGCCTTACGGCTCATGGAGCAACGGCCCGTGGGCTGCAAGCTACAATGACACGAAGAACCACTTCAAGATTTCGAGCCAGTCTGCCGACGATGATGAAGGCTCAGTGATGTTTACGCCGGCCAAGGCTGGCGACGAGGCTTCCTTCGTAGGCCCGAAGATGGCTCTGGGCAAGGCCACCAACCCGCGCCTTTCCTTCCAGTACTACGCCTATCCGGGCAGCAAGAGCAAGCTGCAAATCTTCCTCGATGTGAACGGACAGGACATGAAGCTGGCCGCAGAGGTAGACTACAGCACCCTGACGGGCAACGCCGGATGGCGCACGGTCAATGTTGACGTGGCCGACGAGGCATTCAAGAAGGAGAACGGCTATGGCCGCGTGTTCATCCACGCCATCTCCGATGGCGAGAATATCATGGTTGACGACATCAACATCAACGATGCCATCGACTACAACGTCATCACCACCATGACCGCACCGCTGCACGTGCAGCAGGGCGACCAGACCGAGGTGACCGTCCACGTGCGCAACGTGGGCTTGGAGGAGGCCAGCGGCTTCCCCGTGAAGCTCTACGCCAACGGCGCAGTGGTGGCTTCCACCAACGCAGGCGCCATCGCCTCGGGCGAGACCCGCGACTACGTGCTCACGTTCGGCGCACCGCTCTCCACCAACGACCTCAAGCTGAAGGCCTATGCCGACTGGGAAGACGATGAGAACCCCGACAACAACATGACCGAGGAGCAAATCGTGAAGGTGGTTACCTCTACCTACCCCGTTGTTACCGACCTGCGCGCCAGCATGGAGGGAAGCAGCGTGAAGCTGGAGTGGAGTGCTCCGAAGACCGAGAACCAGACCATCACCGAGAGCTTTGAGACCTACGAGGCATTCCTCGTGGACGACATCGCTCCCTGGACGCTCTATGACGCAGACAACTGCCGCACCGCTTCCTTCGGCGGAATCACCTTCCCGGGCAACGGTACTCCCTATGCCTACATGGTGTTCAACCTCTATGGCACCACCCACGGTATGGACGAGGAGACCACCGAGCGATTCAAGCAGCGCTTTGGCGGACGCACCGGCGATCAGGCCATGCTGAGCTTCGGCAACCTGGGCGACGCCGTGAGCGGCAACAACGACTGGATCATCTCGCCGGAGCTGTCGGGCAAGGCACAGACCGTGAGCTTCTACATCAAGGCTCCGCAGTGCGACAACGCCAACTATGGCTCTGAGACGTTCTACGTGGCTTACTCCACCACCGACACACAGGCCAACCACTTCACCAAGGTGTTGGACGACAAGGCTTCCGACAACATCGAGTGGAAGCAAGTGACCGTGGATCTGCCCGAGGGTGCCAAGTACTTCGCCATCGTACACACCTCCACCGTGCCCCAGACCGCAGAGGGCTACGACCCGGCATCGGTGCTCGTAGACGACGTGACCTACGAGAGCGCACCGCTGCAGATCACGGGCTATCAGGTGTTCCGTGGCTCGCAGCTCGTCAGCACCATCCAGAACGGTGCCGAGACCTCATTCATCGATGCTGAGGGCACCGATCAGGACAAGTACCACGTGGTCACCATCTACAGCAACATCAAGTCCGGCCTGTCCAACACCGCCTCTGCCGATCCTACGGGCATCAGCAACGTGACGGCCTCCGACGCTACCGTGGCTGCCGGAAACGGCTGCATCGTGGTGAACGGCAACGCCAATGTCTACACCACATCGGGCGCACTGGTATACAGCGGCAACGCCAACGGCGCAGTGACCCTGCCCGCAGGCATCTACGTTGTGAAGACCAACGGCAAGACCTCCAAGGTTGTAGTGAAGTAAACACAGGGCGAGGCGGGGCATAAAAGCCACGCCTCCTCCCCTTAACCTCGCCCTATGAAGGGCAACACATCATCCCCGGCCATCACCCGTGTGACGGCCGGGGATGCTTTTTCTCCCCCACGCCTCCCCACCGCACGCACCCCCGCCCCATCGGCGGCAAACTGCCGTCTGGCAAAACCATACCTTTTGCACGCCAAAAGCATACCTTTCGCAAGGCAAAACCATACCTTTGGCCACGCAAAACCATACGTTTCGCAAACACGCCATGCGCACACGGCCTGCGAGGCGGCAGCCATGGCCTCACAAGGGCGGCTCGCAGAAACAAGAAAACGGAAACGGCGAAAAGAGCAGAAGGCACCAACCGGCTTCCCGTCAACACTTTATCGCAGCAGAAAAAATCTTTTGCCTTTTAAAAAACATACGCTTTGCCGTTCTGCCAAAGCACGCTTTGCCTCGCAGAACGGAGCTATGCTTGGAAGAGCTTTCAGCCTTTGCCCTTCTGCCAACACACCACCACAAAGCCCAAACCTCTTTACAACTCAAAAGAGAGAGCCGCAAAGCCCTCTCTTCCGCCTATCATCATAAACTCAAACTTACTCCTCTTGGAAAGGAAAGAGCCACAAAGCCCGCTCTTTCCGCGCAACATGGCTAAGCCAAAAACGCCTTGCCTTTGGAAGAAAGGCTAACAGTGGCGCTTCCTGCCCGTCCATTTGGCCATGCGGTTGCCCAGCGCGCGGCTGATGGCGCGATAGTTGCCGCAACGCAGGTTGAGCCAAAGTTCCTCCAAGGAACGCCTCACCTTGATCCAAGGATGATCCCATGCGTTCACCCGATAGAGCCTCTCCTTGTACGACACGTCCTCCGTCAAGCGCGCCGGGTGACGGAGCGGGAAGTCAAGCTCGTGCCGCCGCATGGTGAAAATGCGCCGGTAGCCGCGCGGCGTGGTGCTCATGCTGCCCGCAAAGTGGGTGGAGTCGTCGGAAAGCCCCAAGTTGGTGATGAGATTCTTGTGAGGCATGATGGCCAGCTGCGAGTGGAGGAGCTGCGAAGCCCAGAAAATGCTCTCGTAGTACTCCTTTCCCGTGTCGCGATGGTCGTGGCACATAGGAATGAAATTACGTCTCACGCCACGCGCGCGGCACAGTTCCTGCAGCTGGCGCATGGTCTGGTCGTCATCAAGGAAGGCGTAGTCGCCCTCCCACTGGTCTATGACGCGCCGCCACGAAGCCCATCCCCAGATGGAGAAGGCCGATGTGAAGAAGTAGGAGTCGGCTATGTTGGGCGTCACCTCATCGATGTTGAATCCCGAAATCATGCCTATGCGCTCATCATTCTCATAGCGGTCGAGCATCTCCTTGCAGAAAGGGAAGAAGGATTGTGAGGGCACGTCATCGTCTTCCAGCACGATGCACTTGTCTACGATGGAGAACGCCCACTTCTGCGACAAGTATTCCGAGGGGTCGCAGCCCTGATTGCGGTCGCAATAATGGCGGTGCACCTCGCAATCCCAGTCTATCCGCTCATCGGAGCAGATTTCCCGGCACTCGGCTATGCCTTTCTTGTCGCGCTCGTTGCCCTCCCTTGCGCCGTCCTGATAGAGGAACAGCTTCGCGGGACGCGCCTTGCGCACTTGCTCAAACACTTGTCTGAAATGGTCGGGTCGGTTGAAAAACAGCATCAGCACGGCCACATCGACACCTGCCGGCTGCTTCTTGGGGTTCTCCATTTTTTGGTTATTTCTTGCAAAGGTAGCTCAAACGGACGAAACGGCAAAGAAAAGCCACCCAATTCTTTGCATTCCGCCCCGCGGCAGTGGCCTTGGGCAAGAAGCGCGGAGGGGTTTTCAGTGCTTTTTATTGTCAAAAAGGCATACTGTTGTCAGCGGAATTATGTACCTTTGCAGCACATAAACAGATGAACTAAAACCTTTATCGGAGACAAAAAATGCTGGAACAAGAGAAACGCGACGCGATCATACGCCTCATGCACGAGCAAGTGGTGCCCGCCGTGGGCTGCACCGAGCCTATGGCCGTGGCCCTTTGCGTGGCCCGTGCCACGGAATTGCTGGGTCAAAGACCCGAGAAAATCAACGTGCTGCTATCGCCCAATATTCTGAAAAACGCCATGGGAGTGGGCATTCCCGGCACGGGGATGATTGGATTGCCCATCGCCATCGCCATGGGTGCGATTGTGGGCAAGTCGGAGTATCAGCTTGAGGTAATCAAAGACCTCACGCCGCAGACGCTGGACGAGGGAAAGGAATACATCAAGGGCAACCACATCAGCATAGGGCTGAAAGAGAAGTGCTGCGACAAGCTCTACATTGAGGTGGAGGTGGAGGCTGAGGGCCACAAGGCACAGGCCGTCATCATGCACACGCACACCAACATCACCCACGAGGAGCGCGATGGCGAAGTGCTGACCGACAAGACGGTGGCCACAGGAGGCTGCGCCGGCACGTCGGGACCGCAACTGACGCTGCGCACGGTGTGGGACTTCGCCACCACATCGCCCGTAGAGGAGCTTGCGTTCATCAAGGAGGCCAAGCGTTACAACATGAACGCGGCGGAAGAGTCGCTCAAAGGCAACTACGGCCACTGCCTGGGCAAATCGATGGTGCGCCCGCTGAGCACCGGTCTCTTCGGCAACAGCATCTATTCCCACATCATTGCCAAGACGGCACTGGCCTGCGATGCCCGCATGGGCGGCGCAATGGTGCCCGTGATGAGCAACAGCGGCAGCGGCAACCAAGGCATCTGCGCCACCAATCCCGTGGCCGTGTTTGCCAAGGAGAACGAAAACACCGAGGAGGAGCTGATCCGCGCCCTCACGCTGAGCCACCTCACGGTCATCTACATCAAGCAAAGCCTTGGCCCGCTGTCGGCACTTTGCGGATGCGTGGTGGCGAGCATAGGTGCCAGCTGCGGCATCGTCTACCTCATGGGAGGCGGCTACGACCGCATCTGCTACGCGGCCAAGAACATGATAGCCATCCTCACGGGTATGGTATGTGACGGAGCGAAGCCCAGTTGCTCGCTCAAGATAAGCTCGGGCGTGTCCACGGCCGTGCTCTCGGCCATGCTTGCCATGGAGGGACGCTACGTTACTTCGGCCGAGGGAATCATCGACGATGACATAGATCAGTGCGTACACAACCTGACCAACATTGGAAAGGATGCCATGTGTGCCACCGACACGATGATTCTGAACATCATGACACACAAGAAAGGATAAGCGTCCTTCCCAAACGGGAAGAACCAATAAGCAAGTGAGCGGTTCCTGTCGTGGAATCGCTCACTTGCTTTTCTTCAACGGTAGAGGAATTTCCAAACAACGGATTGCCCTTAACGCACATTTCCCCTTTGCCTGCCCACAAACGGGCGGCAAAGGGGAAATGTTTTTTCCGTTTATCAGACAGGCTTACTTAGCCGCCGGATGGAAATAGAGCGTCTGCGGATCGAGGACGTTGCCTTGCCCGTCGGTCACTTTCATACGCAACATACCGCCATTGTGGTCGAAGTAGCGCACCTCCATGTAATGGTAGCCTGCGGCAAGTGCCTGCTGGCAGACCATCTCGTGCGGCGACTGCTCCCTGTCGTTGTCTACCACCATGTTGCCGTCTATCTTCAGCCAACTGCCATCATCGCTCGTCAGCGAGAAAGTGTACACTCCATCGGCCGGAACGCGGATGTATCCCGAGACTATCAGGCCAATATTGCCCTTGCACTCTTCGGGTATGACCACATCGGAGGTGACAAACGACTGCTTCAAGGGGGCAGTGTTGACCAGCGCGCACTTCACGCCGGGGAAGTCGTACCAGTCGGTGCGCAGTCCGGGAGCTACGGCGGGCACATCGGAAAGAGCCGGCAAGAGACCCTGCTTAACGAAATAAGCCTTGACCATCTCATCGGCACGACCCTGCGGATTGAACGTGCGGAGCGTGAATTGGGTGGTCTTATCCACCGTAATCGGCTCTGTGTACTTCGGAGAGTTGCCATTCGGGAAGCTGCCATCGGTGGTATAGCGAATCACCGCCTGCGGGTCTTTGCACGAAACAGTGAGCGTTCCCTTGTCGGTAAAAGAGTTGATGTTGTGGAATCCGTCAAGCGAGGGAATACGGTAGGGCACACCCAGCTTGTTGAGCATCACGAGTTGCTGCTGCAATCGGCCGTAGAAGTCGGCATAGCTCTTTTGGTCTTCGCGCGTCCAAGCCAGCTCGGAGACGGCCAAAATGCGCGGGAAATACATGAAAAGGGCACGGTTTCGAGAAGGAATGCCCTCTGCCCAGAGGTTGCCCTGTACGCCAATGACGTGGCTGCGCTGCGCTGCGGAGAACTTCGAAGGCACAACGTCGTAATCATATATCTGCTGCATGGAGGTCTTCTCCTCATTCTGCGAGAGGTAGAACGGCGAGTTGGGCGTCAGAATCACATCGTTGCCGTGCGCCGTAGCCTCCGACACCGCATTGGGTGCCCACGTGCGCCACCACATCACGGTGGAAGTCTTCGACAAACCACCCTCTATAATCTCGTCCCAGCCTATCATTCGGCGACCCTTCGACGTGAAGAATGCCTCCATTTGGTGAATAAACCACGACTGAAGCTCCTCTACGCCCGACAAGTTCTCGGCCTTGATGCGGCGTTGGCAGTCCTCGCACTTCTTCCAGTTGTCCTTTTCCACCTCATCGCCGCCGATATGGACGTACTCAAAGGGGAACAACGCGATGACCTCGCTCCACACATTGCGGCAGAAATCCAAGCAACTGTCCTTTCCCGGACACAGCGGCGAGGTGAAAACCTTGCCCCATCCCACTTGGTCGAAGCAGCTAATGCCCTTGTAATTGGTAATTGCGCTCAGGCAATGACCAGGCATATCCACCTCGGGAACGATGCTGATGCCACGCTGAGCCGCGTAGGCCACCACCTCGCGGATGTCGTCCTGCGTGTAGAAGCCGCCATAAAGCGAGTCGCCATCCACCAAACGGCGACGGTCGGCGGGCAACAACAGGTCGGGATTGTCCTCCACCCGTGCCTGATAGAGGCACGCCGAGTCCTGATTGTTGAGCGTGCGCCATGCGCCACGTTCAGTAAGGAGCGGATAACGCTTGATTTCGATGCGCCAGCCCTGGTCATCGGTGAGGTGCCAGTGGAAACGGTTGAGCTTGTAAAGTGCCATCAGGTCGATAGCTTCCTCCACTTCCTCCACGGTGAAGAAGTGACGCGAGCAGTCGAGATGGAATCCGCGCCAGCCGAAACGGGGCGCATCGGCAATGCGGCAAGCCGAAACCTCCGTGCCATTGGTCAGCTGACGGAGCGTGGCGATGGCCGAAACCACGCCTTCATACGTTGCCGCCGTGACGCTGACACGCTGCTTGTCCACGCTGAGACGGTAGCTGCCCTTGGCCTTGCTGCCCGTCTTGCCCAAGGCAAGCACCACGCTGCCCTTCTTTCCTTTGACCGTGGCGGGACGAATGCCCGACAAACGCGCCCAGCTAGAGGCCAGATAGTCGGCCGCTGGCTTCAGCCGCGCATCGGCATAGGCGATGGTCGTCTTGCCGGAAAGTGTAAAACTGCCCTGTCCCCATGCCACCTCATTGGGCTTGGGAACGAGACTTGGCTGAGCCAAAACCGTGGCACTGCACAACAGGAGCAGCACCATGCTAAGAATGTTTCTCGTCAATTTCATGAAAATATGTTTTGTGTTGGAATATATCCTTGTGATTTCTATT
>CAZXFP010000009.1:43665-70461 GCA_964640675.1 uncultured Prevotella sp.
AACGCACCGCCACACGCGCCCTTTGCGCCAATGCTCACGGCCAGTGCCCCTTTACTTATTTATAAGGACACGCGCAACGCGCTAAAAGGCAACACGCTGCCCGCACCCGACACGCCATGACACAACGAAAAGCCCTCCCGGGCATCGCGTCACTTCTTTTTCCTCTTCCCTATTCTTGACCGGATGGAGCGCATGGTCACCTCCGCCACGCCCAGCGCGGCCTGTATCTCGGCATCGCTCTTTCCCGCGTGCTCCATGATAAGGAAGAACTTCTGCTTGGGCGACAAGCCGTCGTAGTTTGCCGAAAGCGAGGCCACAAACTGAACATCTACCAAACTGTAGTATTCCACGAAGCTCTCAAAGTCGTGCTTGCGCCAAAGCACTGTCGTTTCGCCACGCATCACCTCGTTGTATCGCAGATAACCGCGCTTGAGCGAGTCATGATGCTTCTCCAAGAGCTGGTCTCTCTTGCGGTTGAGCTGCGCTATTTCCTTGGTTTTGTCGCCCGCCATACGCCGCAAGTCGTCCACCTGCGCCTCGTAGCTCTTGATGAGCAGCTGGTCTACGGCTCTTGCCGCGCGCGCCTTGTAGCTGCGATACCAAGAGAACAGCATGCCGATGATGGCCAAAAGCACCAGCGTGACTATCACCACCAAGGCTATGGTGACCTTGCGCTCATATTCATGGCTCATCACCATGCGCTCAAACTCCACCTGAACGGCCTTCACATTGTTCTCCGGGCGCACCCGATCCACGCTGTCGGCCAGTTCCAACAGCCTTTGCGCGGTCTCGGCGGCTCCCCGCCAGTCACCCGCAGACGTGCGATAGCGCAGGAGCGACCTCAGCACGTAGGTCTGCGTTGGCGCGTCGGTGGCTATGGCGAGTGCCTTTCGCCACATTTCCGAAGCCTTGGCCGTGTCGCCCCGCTGCGCCGAGAGCGTGGCCAGGTTGTCGTAGGCTGCGCTTGTGGGCATGATGCGGAGCGATTGCTCCAAGTATTTGTGGGCCATGGCCGTGTCGGTCTGCATGAGGAACGCGCCAAGATTGGCCATCACAAACGGCCTACTCTTCTCCGGTATCTTCGGAAGCAGCTCCATGTTCTGCCGCAAGCACCATGCTGTGCTGTCCTGCAGCCCCAGTTGGCTGTATACAAAGGCCATATTGTTCCACGTATGGGCAAGCCAGTCGGTGCGGTTGGCGCGCTGCGACTCGCGGATGGAGAGCTTGGCATAGCGCAAGGCAGCACGGAAGTCGCCGGCCTCGGCGTTGACCACCGTAAACTGCTCGTAAATCTTGTGGCGCAACACCACGTCCTGCGTCTTCTCGGCTATCTGCCGCGACCGCTCCAAGCAGAAAACGCCTTCTCTGACGTTGCCCTGCGTGTAGAGAATCACTCCTTTATAGAACCAAGCCGCGGCCAGACGCAACTTGCCGCCGCTTCCCTCGGCCTGATAATGACGTATGCTGAAGCTTATTCCGCCCAGCGAGTCCACCGGATGGTAGGCCCGATAGTCGGCCTGCGCTTTCAGAAGATAATAGAACGCCGAGTCTTTGGCCTCCTGCAGATGATCCACGCGCACGCCATCGAGCAGCACGCACGCCGAGTCCACGCGGCCGCTGTCGAGCAACTGCCCCACGGCCACCAGCTTCTGGTTGTCGCTTTCCCCGCGACCACAGCCCGCGAGCAGGGACAAAACCAAAAGGGCTATAATGGCAAATGGCCAAAACCTTGTTCTCATTTCCGCTGCATTATTTCCTCACGGAGCAGCCCTCAAAAGGCGCAACCGCTCATCATACTGCAAAGTTACAAAATAATTTTACTCCAACCTACCACTGCTTGCGAAAAATGCCCAAGGAAACAGCCCATCACACGCACGCCACGGCCGAAAACGGCAAAACTCACGTGGCATTTCGGAGGCGGAAGAAGAGGAGAAAAGCAAAAGCATCAGAACGCAAACCGCTGAGCAACAAACTCTTAAACAGAAACACAAACTGCCACAAAGCCAAGAAATTTCGCTCCAAAATGTTTCTTCCGAAAAAAGAAAAAAGCTAATTTCGCATTGCAAAGAGCAAAAAAGACCCAGACAATAACCTTTAAAACAAGAGTAAGAAAATGAGAAGAAGGAAACTGTTTCTGATTGCCGCACTGGCCATCACGGCAGGCGCGACAGCCAACGACTTCATCACCGTCACCACCAACCAATGCAAAAGGGAGTACGCACCGGGAGAAGTGCGGGGCATCACCTTCTCGGGCAACGCCATGCAGGTGAACAAGGAGAACGGAACGGACAGCTACAAGCTGGCCGATGTGGACGAAATCATTTTCAGCCTCGCAACGGGCATATACGGACTGAAAGCCGACGGGGGCAGACTGACACTCAACGCCCTGCCGGGAGAGAACGTCATCCACGTGAATGGCTACGACCCGCAACGCTCATACCGCATCGGAATATTCAGCGCATCGGGACGGGAGGTGAAGAACAACACCGACTGGAAAGGACAGCCCATAGACCTGACCGCGCTGGCGGGCGGGGTGTACAATTTGAAAATCAACGAGACGATCATCAAATTCAGCAAATACACTATGTGAATGCAAGCCCCGGAGCTGCGCAGAAAGCTCCAGGGCAAACAGTTGGAGCGGTGGCCTCCGCAAAAACAAACCTATGCGAACCTGCCGCGGAGGCCTTTCCGCAACTACTTGACCATCAGCGATAAAACTTCAGACCTGAGCCTGTCTTGCAAAACCATACCTTTTGGGGCACGAAACCTAAGCTAACGGCGTGCAAAAGGATAGGTTTTGCAAGGCGAAACCTTACCTTTCATCAGCTACGCCACGCAGCCCACGCGCCAAAGGCAAACTTTACGCCCGGCGCAACCCAACTTTTTCAGGCGCGGACTTGCGCGTTTGGCGATATTTCCCTACTTTTGCGACAGAACAAAAACAACAGGAAGAGACATGACAGAAAGAGAGAAAGACGAGCTGTTCATGCGCCGCTGCCTGCAGCTGGCACGCAACGGATGGCGAAACGCACGCCCCAACCCCATGGTGGGAGCCGTCATCGTGAGCGGCGATGGGCGCATCATCGGCGAGGGCTACCACGTGCGCTGCGGAGAGGGCCATGCCGAGGTGAACGCCTTTGCGTCCGTGCGCCCCGAAGACGCGCCGCTGCTGGACGAGAGCACCGTCTATGTGTCGCTGGAGCCGTGCAGCCACTTCGGCAAAACGCCTCCCTGCGCCGACTTGATAGTGGAGAAAGGAGTCAGGAGGGTGGTGTGCGGATGCCAAGACCCCTTTGCCAAGGTGCAGGGACGCGGCATTCAGAGACTGCGCGACGCGGGAATAGAGGTCTGCGTGGGCGTGCTGGAACGCGAATGCAAGGAGCTGAACAAGCTGTTCATGACCTTCAACACGGCACGCCGGCCACACATCATGCTGAAATGGGCACAAACGGCCAATGGCATGATGGGCAAGAGGGGCGAAAAAACACCCATTTCATCGGAGTTTACGCAAATGCTGGTTCACAAACTCCGCAGCGAGGCCGATGCCATACTCATAGGCGGAGGCACACTGCGCGAGGACGCGCCGCTGCTGAACGTGCGCAAGTGGGCGGGCAACGACCCGGAGCGCATCGTTCTGACCCACAACGAGGGCGAGAAGCCCGATGGATTCACCACTTTCAGCAGCATTGAGGCTGCCTTGGAGCACCTTTACGAGAAGCGTAGCCAGTCGCTGCTGGTCGAGGGAGGAGCCGTGACGCTCCAATCGTTCATCGACAAGGGGCTGTGGGACGAGATTCGCGTGGAGACCGCGCCCTTCTGCATCAGCGGGGGCGTGGCCGCGCCAACGCTCCCGGCGGGCATACGCGTGGCAAAGCAAGAACTATTCGATGGCAGAACCATCATCACCTATCAGCGGGAGGAATAACATGGAAAAGCGATTCAGTGAGTCTGATGAGTACCGGCGCGACCATTTTGTGCGCATCATCGAACGTGCCGTGGAGCGAATGACGCTCAAAGAGCTGGAAGCCGTGGCCTACGACTTGTTTACCAAAGGCTATCTTGACGAATACTAAAACACCCTTTGAGGCGGCGTTGCGCCTCAAAGGGTGACCATTTTTTCCGAAAAACGAAGGCTACAACACCGAGGCAAGCTCGAAAAGACGGATGCCGTTGCTGCCCTTCACAAGGATGGTGCGCCCCTCGGGACGTGCGGCGGCAATGGCCTCCCTCACCTCCGACACATCGGCAAACTTGCGATAGGCGGTGTCGGTGCGGGCAAACTCCGGGCCAACAAGCCAAACATCGGTGAAACCATCGTTTTTCAGCTTGTCAACCACTTTCTGATGCTCCGCCGGAGCGGCTTCGCCCAGCTCGCGCATATCGCCGAGGATGGCCAGTTTGTCCGTGGCCTCGGTGAGGCGGAAGTTCTCTATGGCCGCCGCCATGCTCGACGGGTTGGCGTTGTAGGCATCAATAATGAGACGATTGTGAGCCGTCACTGTGAGCTGTGAGCGGTTGTTGCTGGGCACATATTGCTCCAAGGCAGCCACCACATCGGCCGGTGCCACGCCAAAGTGGAGACCGATGGCGATGGCGGCAAGCATATTGCTGAGATTGTACGACCCTATGAGCTGCGTGTGCACCTCCAATGGCTGCGGCGTAAGTGCCTCATCGGCCTGCCAAACGAAGCTGAGGAACGGATCGCACGACAGCAGCCGCCCCCTCACGTTGGCCGTATCGTCGCTGCCGTAGGTCACCACGCGGCCAAACTCTCGGCTTTCGGCCATCTCCAGCAGGTCGGGGTCGCTCTCGTTGAGGAACAACAGCGCGCCGTGGGCTTTCAAATAGTCGTAAAGCTCGCCTTTCGTGCGCTTCACGCCGTCAAAAGAGCCGAAGCCTTGCAGATGGGCACGCCCCACATTGGTAATCATTCCGCACGTAGGCTCGGCATACTCCACCAGCTTCTCAATGTCTCCCGGGTGCGATGCGCCCATCTCCACAACGGCAATCTCGTGCTCTGGGCGGATGGATAGCAGCGTGCGCGGCACGCCAACATCGTTGTTGTAGTTGGCCTCAGTGTGAAGAACGCTGTACTTTCGCGACAGCACGGCCGACACAAGCTCCTTGGTTGTGGTCTTGCCGTTGGTGCCCGTAATGCCCACAACGGGTATGCTGAACTGGCGGCGGTGCTCTCTGGCCAGCTCCTTGTAGGCCACAAGCGCATCGGGAACTACGATATAACGGCTGTCGCCGGCCTCGGCAAACTGCGGATTGTCCACCACGGCATAGGCACACCCCTTGTCCAAGGCTTGACGGGCAAAGCGGTTGCCGTCGAACGACGCACCTTTCAGCGCGATGAAGATGCTGCCCGGCGGGCATTCGCGGCTGTCGGTGGTCAGTAAGGGGTGCTGCTGATAAATGGCAAAAAGGCTCTTGATGTCCATAACGGAATGAGATTGGAATGAATTTGTTCGGGCGGCGGGAGGGCAAGGCTTTCGCCATGAGCGGCCACACCGCCAATGTCATTGCAAAAGTAATGCTAAATGGTCAGACCAACAAATTATCGCTGATGATTTTAGCTACATTTTCTCCATCTGTTTTCTTCAAACCGCAAGACCAAGCGGTGGCCATCCCGCGCCGGATTATCACCTTTCGCGCCTTTGCTTTGCCCAAATTGTGGCCAAAGGACAGGAATTACGGAATGAAAAAAGGAGAACGTGCCATCCCCCTTTCCGACAAGCCCACACTTGAAAGCACAAGCACGGGGCACTAAAAAAATCTCCGCTGCCCCACAAGGGAGCAGCGGAGATTTCCTATTTATTGATGTATTACGTATCTGCTATTAAGCCTTGGCAGCGGCAGCCTGCTTCTCGGCCTTGCGGTTGAGCACAAGGTAGGCAACGGGCGATGCGATGAAGATGGAGCTAAGCGTACCAAACACCACACCAAGAATCATTGCGAAGGAGAAGCTGCGGATGCTCTCACCACCCAAGAAGAAGATGCACAGCAACACGAGGAGCGTAGAGAACGACGTGTTGATGGTACGCGAGAGCGTCTGATTGATGGAGTCGTTGAACAACTCTCCAATATTCTGCTTCGGATGGAGATGCAAATTCTCACGAATACGGTCGAACACCACCACTTTATCATTGATGGAGTAGCCAATCACGGTAAGGATGGCACCAATGAAGGTCTGATCGATCTCCAAGGAGAACGGCATCCAGCCCCAGCAGAGCGAATAGAAGCCGATAACGATGAGCGTATCGAAGAACAATGCCACTACAGATGCCACGGAGAATCCGAAGTTGCGGAAGCGCAGCAAGATATAAAGGAAGATGAAACCAAGGGCGAGAATCACGCTGACGATGGCACCATTGGTAATATCCTTAGCCACCGACGGACCAACCTTGGCCGAGCTGATGATAGATCCACCCGTGCGGATGTCCGGATTCTTAAATGCCTCCACGCTGGTCTGGCTCACATAGCCTGCCTTGCGCAACGCATTGTAGAGGATGGTCTCAGCGCGGTCGTCCTCCAACGGGTCGTTCGACTCGATGTTATAGTTGGTGGAGACACGGATTGTCTTACCGTCCGTACCCAAAGCAATGACAGACGTGGTGGCCTGTTTGCCCGCATCGGTGCCCGTGGTGTTCACAAACGCACCCTCAAGCACAGTGCGCACGTCCTCAACCTCCGTTGCCTTGCTGAGCGTGACCACATAGTTGCGGCCACCCGTGAAGTCGATGCTCTTGCTCAAGCCACGTACTGCGAAGCTGACGATGAAGACGAGCGCGGCAAGACCCCAGATGGTGAAGCTCTTCTTGCGGAAGTTCATGAAGTGGAAGTTCGCACTCTGCATCAGGTTCTTGCTCACGCTGGTGTAGAACTTCAAGTTGAGCCAGCGTCCCTTGCCCATTTGCTTCTCATAAGCAATGCGAGTGAGGAACACAGCCGTGAAGAACGAGCAGCAGAGACCGATGATCCAAGTCGTGGCGAAGCCGCGGATGGGGCCTGTACCCGTGACAAGGAGGATGACACCGGTAATCAACGAAGTGAGGTTGGAGTCGAAGATGGCGGAGAAAGCGTGCTTGTAACCAAGCTCCAAGGACTCTTTCACGCCCTTGCCCAATCGCATTTCTTCCCTAATACGCTCATAAATAAGCACGTTGGCATCGACTGCCGTACCGAGCGTCAGCACAATACCGGCGATACCCGGCATGGTGAGTGCCGACTGGAAGGACGCAAGAATACCTAACGTGAAGAAGAGGTTGGCGAAAAGTGCCAAGTTGGCCAGCATACCAGGGATAACGTTGTACATCACGACCATGTAGATCATCAGAACAACGAAAGCAATCACGAAAGAGATAAGACCCTGCTGGATGGACTGTGCACCGAGGGTAGGACCAACGACCTCCTCCTGCACGATGCGGGCAGGTGCGGGCATACGTCCAGACTTCAGCGTGTTGGCCAAGTCCTTGGTATCCTCAATCGTGAAGTTACCCGAGATGGACGACTGTCCACCATCAATCTCCGAATTAATGCGCGGTGCGGTGTAGACAACGCCATCAAGAACAATGGCAACAGCCCTGCCAAGGTTGGCCTTGGTGATGGCCGACCACTCGCGAGCACCCTCGGAGTTCATCGACATGCTCACCTCGGGCTTGCCGAACTGGTCGAACTGGTCCTTGGCATCAGTAATCACGTCACCCTCCAGCACGGGACGTCCGTCATTGGTGGTGACCTTAAGAGCGTGCAGCTCGAAGATATTCTTCTGGTTCAGCCCATCAGCCGGCTTGGCACTCCAAAGGAGCTTCACATCGGAGGGAAGAACCTGCTTGGCCAGCGCGCTGTAGATAATTTTGTTGACGGCGGCAGTGTCGCGCACGTTGGCATAGCCCACGATGCTGAGCGCGTCGCCCGGAATCGTCTGCAGGATGGCGAGCAAGGGATGCTCTCGGCGCAGCTGCTCATCGGCGTTGCTCTTGGCTGCGTTGGCGGCGGCATTGCGGCCTTCGCGCAGCTGGAGCTTCGCTGCGGGCTTCTTCTCGGCAGTGGCTGTGCTGTCCTTGGCGGAAGCGGCGGCCTCGCTCTTGTCGGCTCCGCTATCGTTGTTGGCCAGACGCTGGTCGAGCTGCACGAGGTACGGAGTAATCTCCTGATTGTTATAAGTCTCCCAGAACTCCAGATTGGCACTACCTTGCAGCAACTTACGCATACGCTCCGGCTCGCGGATACCCGGCATCTCCACCATCAGGCGGCCGTCCTGTCCCTCCAGCTCCTGGATGTTGGGCTGAACGACACCGAACTGGTCGATACGGTTGCGCACCACATTGTAGGAGTTGTCAATAGCTGCCTTCACCTCATCGCGCAATGCCTGCTCCACCTGCTTGTCGGTGCTCTGCGTGCTCACTTTGCCCTTGAGCTGCTGAGTGGCGAAAACCTCGGCCAGACGGTGACCCGGGGCATTTCTGTGATAGGCATCGATGAAGAGCGAAATGAAGTCGCTCTGGCTCGTCTCCTCCTCCTTCTTGGCCTCGTTGAGCGATTTCACGTAGGCGGGATCGGTCTTGTGGTCGGCCAAAACATCGACTACGTCGGGCACGGAGATCTCCAGCACAACGTTCATACCGCCCTTCAGGTCGAGTCCGAGACCAATCTGCGTCTCCAAACACTTCTGATACGAGTAAATGCCCAGATACTTCACGGAGTCTTTGTAGTCCTGCCGCTCAATAGGGTCTTTGATCTTCGCAGCCTGACTGTCGTAGTAGCCCGTCGCTACCGAGAAAGACAGGTAGAAGATACTTGCGAGCGTCAGCAAGACGGCCACGCAAATTACTAATCCTTTGTTCTGCATTGTTTTATTGTTATTTTTGAATTTATTTGTCGCTTGATGCGTTGTCTGATACGTACTTACGTACTACAAACGTGCAAAGATAACGTTTTTTTCACTAATTGGGAAATCTTTCGGGATGAAATCATCAAAAATTAAGGTTTGGGGCGCATTTCCAGCCAGCAACTGATGGGATAATGGTCGCTCAATTCAACCGTCTTGTCCACTTTCGCGCCATAGGGCTTGAAGAAGTCGGAGCAGAGCATGTGGTCTATTCTCACCCAAATCCCATTGCTGCAGTAGGAAAAGCCCGGCCCCAAACCCGATGCGGCATAGCAGTCGGAAAGCCCGCGGGCAATGGTGCGGCGGGCATAAGAGATGGGAGTATCGTTGAAGTCGCCCACCACAATCACAGGCATTCCCTCCCGCAACCGCCGTTGTATCCGGTCGCTCACCATACGCGCTTGCGGCGCGCGTTTTACGGCCGCTTGCGAAACCTTACGTTTCAGCCGCGAAAGGTTACCTTTTGCACTGCCAAAGGTAACCTTTCCCGAGGCAATATGTCCCATATCGTTTTTGTCCTCTACACTAAGCCCGTTTGTTTCTAAATGATTGGCCACCAAGCATACCCTTCGGCCGTCTATGCTGAGCACATACTCCACGCTCATGTTGCCCCGCGACTCATAGGGGATAAGTTCTTTGCTCACAATGGGATAGCGCGTGGCAAGAACCATGCACGCACTGCCCGAATCGTTCTTCCTCGTTACATCAACATGGGGGTAATTCTGGCGCAAAACAGACACGGGCGCGCCATCGCCAACACCTGGCAGGGCTTCTTGCAGACAGACTATATCGGCCTCCTCGCGCAGCAAATAGCGCGTCATCGCCCCTTGCCCGTCATCGCCCGGCGTGTCGCCTTGAAACATACAGACATTCCACGACAGCACCTTGATGGCACCATGCGGCGGCGCGGAGGGACGATTGACCGGGGCATACCTTGACAAAGGCCCATAGCCGAGCAGCAAGCCCAGCACGGGAAGCCAAAGGCAGCGCGGCCGGAGCAGCGTCCACAAAACAAGAAAAACAATATTGAGAATCAGAACTGCCGGAAACAGCAGCCCTGCATTGCACAGCAACGGATGACTCTCGGGGACAAGACGGTCGGCATTGCCCACGAGCAACAGCAAGATGATGGCCAACGCGTTGACAACCATCAGCGTTCTGACCACACACTTTCTCACCTTACCCACCGGCAGAGTCTATTCCGAGCATTAAAAATCAGTTTTTGCTGCTGTCGAAGAGGCGTTGCTTCTCGTCTTTCGACAAACTATCGTATCCGCTCTTGCGAATCTTGTCCAAGATGCGGTCTATCTCGGCCTGCTCGGCCTCTTTCCGCGCGTTGTACTCCCAGTCGGTCTCGCGGCGCACGTCCTCCCTTTTGGCCTCCGCACCGCCCTTGCGCGCGCTGAAGCCATTGCCACTGCCAGTCGACTGCCGCTCCCAGTTGTTGCGCATACGGTCGAAGAACTGCCTGCCATTGCCCGCACCGAAGCCGCCACCGGCCGCATAGGGATGTCGCCGCCAGTACTTGATGAGGATGAAACCAAAGAGCATGCCGCCCAAGTGAGCCAGGTGCGCCACGCCGTCATTGCTCGTCCCAATGGCGGAGAACAGCTCCACGGCAATGGAACCGGCTATAACCCACTTGGCCTTGATGGGCACAGGGATGGGTATAATGAACATCCGCTCGTTGGGGAACAGCATTCCGAAAGCCAAGAGCACGGCATAGATGGAACCGGACGCGCCCACGGTGGTCCAAAGGTTGAGCAACTTCTGGCTGGCGCGCGCCACTTCGGGCACATCGGCCATGGTGAAGCTGGGCAACTGCTCCGTGGCAAGCATATAGAACTGCACAAACTGCGTCAGCTCCTGACATACTCCCGCGCCCAAACCGCAGACAATATAAAAGAAAAGGAACTTACGCGCTCCCCACACGTTCTCTATCACCATGCCAAACATCCAAAGCATGAACATATTCATGAAGAGATGCATAAAGCCCCCGTGCATGAACATATAGGTGAAGAGCTGATAAAGCTGAAAGTCGGAAGCAAGGAAGAAATGCAATCCCAGCAGCCCGGTAAGGTCGATGCCGACTGGCTGCAACGCAAGACTGGCCAAGAATACCAGCACATTGATAATTAGCAGATTCTTGGTTACTACGGGTAAGTTGCGCATAAGTACTGTCTACTATTCATTTAAACACCGCAAAATTACGAAAAATTCCCCATTCAGAGCACATCGGGCGACCTATAAGGCTTATTTTTCAGAAATTTCATCACTTTTCCCTTATTTTAGTTTGATTTGTGAAAGTATTCTCTTATATTTGCAGTCGCAAGTTTAGTGATTTTTTATATTAACCCATAATAGAGAAAAGTTATGAACAAAACAGAGTTAATCGAGAAGATTGCAGCCGGTTCCGGCCAGCCCAAGACGGTGGCCAAGGACGCATTGGAAGCCACCCTGCGCGCCATCAAGGACGCACTGTTGGCAGGCGAGAAGGTTCAGCTCGTCGGCTTCGGCACATTCGAGGTGACCGAGCGTCCTGCACGTATGGGCGTGAATCCCGCCACGGGCGAGAAGATTTCCATCGCTGCAAAGAAAGTGGTGAAGTTCAAGGCCGGTGCCGACCTCGCCGATGCGGTAAACGCATAACACGTCAGATATTCGGGCTATCAAAGCCACTAAGGGGAAAGCTGCCAAAAGCAGTTTTCCCCTTATGTTTTGCCCACATCGAAAAGCACACAAGCCACAAACAACACGGGGACACTCACCCCCACAAACGCAAAGCAGGCTCTCCTGCGGCCAAATCTGCCACGGGAGAGCTGCTCCTTATGCGGTTAGGCTTAAGCCTTCTTCAAGTCCTGCACAATCTGCATCGTATCGCGGGCAATGACAATCTCCTCGTCCGTAGGAATCATCACTACCTTCACCTTGGAGTCATCGGCCGAAAGAACCTGCTCCTTGGCACGAACGTGGTTGCGCTCCTTGTCCATCTTCACGCCAAGATACTCCATATCCTGGAGCGAATCCCAGCGAACGCCCTCCTGGTTCTCGCCCACGCCGGCCGTCCATACGATGATGTCGACACCGTTCATGGCAGCGGCATACGCGCCAATGTACTTCTTGATGCGGTAGTTGTACATCTCCAAAGCCAAGTGGGCACGCTCGTTACCATCGAAATCGGCCTGCTCCACCTCTCTCATGTCCGAGCTGATGCCCGTAATGCCCAGCACACCGCACTTGGTATTGAGCCAATCGGCCATCTCCTGCGGCTCCATGTGCATCTTCTCCATCAGATATGTGACCACCGAGGGGTCGATGTCGCCCGAACGGCTGCCCATCATCACTCCGGCAAGCGGGGTCATACCCATCGTGGTGTCGATGACCTTGCCATTCTTAATGGCGGCCAGCGATGCGCCATTGCCGATATGGCAGGTGATGATACGCTGCGTCTTGATGTCCACGCCAAGGTATTCGCACACGCGCTGTGACACATAACGATGGCTTGTTCCGTGGAAACCGTAGCGGCGCACGTGGTACTTCTCATACAAGTCATAAGGAATACCGTAGAGATAGGCGTGAGCCGGCATCGTGCTGTGGAAAGCATTGTCAAACACCGTCACCTGCGGCGTGTCCGGCATGAGCGAGTCTACGGCACGGATTCCGCGCAAGTGACCCAAGTTATGCACCGGAGCGAGGTCTATCAGCTCCTCAATGCCCTTCTCCACCTCTGGCGTAACAAGGCAGCTCTTCTCGAAACGGTCGCCGCCCTGCACCACACGGTGACCCACGGCGTCGATTTCGCTAAGATTCTTGATGGCTCCGATCTCCGGATCAAGCAAGCACTTGAACACAAGAGCCACGCCCTCCTTGTGAGTGGGCAGGTCTTCCATGATCTGCTTCTTGCTTCCATCGGGCAATTTTACTTTGATAAACGCCTCATTGAGGCCGATACGCTCCACGCCACCTTGTGCCAAGACACGCTCGCCATCCATGTCATAGAGCTTATACTTGATAGAGCTGCTGCCGCAGTTGAGAACCAATATCTTCATTGTTCTACTGTATTTTGGTGATACTTCCTATTTTACGACTCTTCTATGCCTTTTTAGCATCCTGTGCCTGGCAAGCCGTGATGGCAATCATGTAATAGATGTCGTCTACGGAGCAACCGCGGCTCAGGTCATTCACAGGGCGTGCGATGCCTTGGAGAATCGGGCCGATGGCCACTGCGCCTCCCAGACGCTGCACCAGCTTGTATCCGATGTTGCCCACCTCAAGGTTCGGCACCACAAGCACGTTGGCCTTGCCGGCCACATCGCTTCCCGGAGCCTTCTTCTGCGCCACTGTCGGCACAAGAGCGGCATCGGCCTGCAACTCACCGTCCACTTTCAGCGAAGGATACTTCTCGTGGGCGATGCTCACGGCGTCCTTCACCTTGTCAATAACATAGACGCTCTTGCCGGTAGCCTTGTCGATGGCATCCTTGGCACTTCCCTTGGTCGAGTAGCTCAGCATGGCAATGTAAGGCTCGGTCATGCCTGCTACGCTGTGCGCCGTCTGCGCCGTGGTGTAGGCAATCTGCGCCAATTGCTCGGCATTGGGATTGGGCGTAACAGCCACGTCGCCCATCACGATAACACCGTCATTGCCCATCGCCTTCTCATGGGTGAGCAGCAGCATCGCGCCACTCACACACGTGATGCCCGGTGCGCACTTGATAATCTGCAAAGCCGGACGCAAGGTATCGCCAGTTGTGGAGAGCGCGCCCGAAATCTGGCCGTCCGCGCCATCCGTCTTGATAATCATACAGCCCAAGTAGAGGTTGTTCTCCGTCACCAACTTGCGCGCCTGCTCCACGGTCATGCCCTTGCTCTTGCGCAGTTCGGCCAGCTTCTCGGCATACTCCTCGCTACGCGAATTGTTCTTCGGGTCCACGATAGTGGCTTTGTCGATGTTCTTCAGTCCCCATTCCTCTGCCTCTTGTGCGATGCGGGCAGGGTCGCCGATGAGGATCAGATCGGCCAAACCGTCAGCCAAAGCCTTGTCGGCGGCTTTGAGAGTACGCTCCTCCTCCGCTTCGGGGAGCACGATGCGCTGCTTGTTGGCTTTGGCACGCTCAACAATGTGCTTTAATAAATCCATGCTTGAATATGATTGAATTGTTTCCTATTCTTTTACGAGTGGCAAAGTTAAGGATTTAATTTCAAAATCGGTAAATTGTCACGCATTTTTTACACCTTATTAATAGTAGGGAAAACGGCCAACGGACAAACTCTCCCACGGCCACGGCTCATCAGCCGCAACACGCCATGCCGCAACAGACCGCCTACCCCGCCACTGTCAGCTCCGTAGTCAGCACTCTCTCCAGCTGTTCTGCCGACAAGCGCAACTGAAACTCGCCCTTAATGGCCACGCTAATGCGCCCCGTCTCCTCCGAAACCACAATGGCCACAGCGTCAGAGTCCTGCGAGATGCCCATCGCGGCACGGTGCCGCAAGCCCAGCTCTTTGGGAATGTCCTTGTTGTGGCTCACGGGCAGAATGCAACCTGCGGCCTTCACCCGCTTCTTGGCTATAATCATCGCGCCATCATGGAGCGGCGAGTTCTTGAAGAAGATGTTTTCTATGAGCCGTTGGTTGACACGGGCATCGATATAGTCGCCCGTGTCGCAAATGTCATTGAGCGACACACCGCGTTCCAGCACTATCAGCGCACCCACCTTGCCACGGCTCATGCTCATGCAGGCCATCACGATGGGCATAATGTTCTCCTTGTCCGCTCCCTCCGTTTCCTTGTTTCCCTGAAAGAAGCGCAACACGCTCTGCACCTGACGGTGCGCGCCAAGATTATAGAGGAAATGGCGTATCTCCTCTTGAAAAAGCACGATGAGACCGATGACACCCACCGACACGAGCTTATCCAGTATGCTTCCCAAGAGCCGCATTTCCAGCACCTGACTCACGAAAAGCCACACCAGCACAAACACCATAATGCCGATGAAGACGTTGAGCGACCGCGATTCCTTCATCACGCGGTAGAGATAATAGAGCATCAACGCCACCAAAAGGATGTCGATCACATCCTTGATTCCAAACTCAAAGAACATGGGCTACAATAATACTTGGCTTGTTATCTTCACGGCTTCCGCAGCCGCCTTCACATCATGCACGCGCAGGATACTCGCGCCCTTCATCAGCGCGATGGTGTCCACCACGGTCGTACCGTTCAGACTGCCATCAGGATTCGTCCCCAGCAACTGGAATATCATCCGTTTGCGGCTCATGCCTGCCAGCACGGGCAAGCCGAGCGTGCCGAGCTTGTCCATATCCTTCAAGATGGCGTAGTTGTCCTCAATGGTTTTGCCAAACCCGAAGCCCGGGTCGAGGATGATGTCTTTCTGTCCCAAGTCGCGCAACTGCTGCACCTCACGGGCAAAAGCCACCATCATGTCCTGCAAAGTAGGCTTCACCGACATGAGGATGTAGGGCACGCCCAGCCGCGCCACCATCCGGAATATGGCCGGACAACTTTCCTGCGTCTGACGCAGCGGCGTATCCACCACGCCGGTAATGCCGCCCTCGCTCACATCGTTGATGATGTCCGCGCCCAGCTCCTCCACCACCATGCGCGCCACATCGGGACGGAACGTGTCCACCGAGACAACGGCCTCGGGCTGCTCACGTCTGACAATGGGCAACGCCATGCGCAGCCGCCTCATTTCCTCCTCTTCCGTCACCTCCACGCCTCCGGGGCGTGTCGAGAATGCCCCCACGTCGATGATAGTTCCTCCCTCGGCCACAATCTGATTGGCGCGGCGGGCTATGGCTTCCTCTGTCTGCACGCGGGAGGAGGCATAGAACGAGTCGGGGGTTGCGTTGAGAATCCCCATCACCTGCGGTTGGGCAAGGCTCATGAGCCGTCCTCTCACTTGTATAGTATATTCCATTGGGCTTGCTCTGACTTAGATTGGGGACAAAAGTAAATAATAAAATCGAGTTGCACAAACGATTTGCCGTTTTTTTGAGAGCCGCGCAAACAGGTAAAAGGCTCTCCGCCCCATCTCTCCTGCCACGGCCGGACACACGGCCACGGCTCACCGGGAAAACCGTGGCAGCTACTTGATGTGGCGCACGCAGGCCAGTGCCGCTATGCTGACGCACCTCACGCCCGCCCCAAGCAGCTCCCGTGCCAGCGAAACGGTGGTCGCACCTGTGGTAATCACATCGTCCACCAGCAGAACATGCTTCCCCTTGAGTTGCTCCGGACGCACCACGGCAAACACATCTTTCACGTTCTCGCCGCGCTGCCAGCGATCCAGCCGTGTCTGACTGCCCCGAAACTCCTTTCGGCGCACCGCCCGCGCGGCCACCGCCACCCCCGACACCTCCGCAATGCCGCGCGCCAGCATCTCGCTTTGGTTGTAGCCGCGCTGCCGTTGCCGCGCCTTGTCGAGCGGAACGGGCACTATCACGTCCACATCATCGAAGAATCCGCTCTCGCCAAATTCCCTTGCCATCATGCGGCCAAAGAAAACGGCTGTCTCGGGATGGTCGGCATACTTGAAGCGGAGCACGGCTTGCGTGGCCTCGGCATGGGCATAGTAATAGAAAAGCGCGGCACAGTGCTCCACGGCCACGATGCCCCAATAGCCACGGGCAAGCTCGTTGTCGGCCGGCGACTGCGCGAAGCCCGTCCGCGGAAGCTCCATGTTGCACCGTGCGCACAACTCTTCCTCGCCGATGGCGAGCCTACGGCCGCATACGCAGCAGAAGCGGGGCACGACCACATCGAGCAGCCGGGCAAAAAGGCTCATCCTTGGCTTGCGCGCCATTGTCTCTTTCTTCTGCTCCATGCCTCCGCCGCTTGTCAGAAATCACAAAAATCTCCTATTTCCTCTCCTTCCTCGGCCAGCTCGCGGGTCAGTTCGTCAACGCCTTGGCGCACCAAGTCGATGGTGAAACCGCGGGAAAGGGCATACTGTATCAGCTTCATGGAACGCTCATAGTCGCTCCCCGCCTTGACGGAGCGATACTTCTGGCGCAGCAACGGGCGCAACGCGCGGAGATACTCCTCATCGTCCACGGCATCGAGCACGGCTCTTGCCACGCGCTCATCCACTCGCTTCTGCCACAAAGCCTGCTCTATCTTCCGCCGCCCCCATCCGTTGAAGGCCACTTTGTCGTGTACGAAAGCCTCCGTAAAGCGTTGGTCGTCTATGTAGCGTCCCGCAATGAGTGTCTCCATCACGCGCGCCTGCGCCTCTTCGGGCAGCTGCCACCGCCTCATCTTGTCAAGCATCTCGCCCGAAGAGTGCTCGCTCTTGGCGCAAAGTGTCTGCAACCGCCGCAGGGCATCGGCCTCCGTAACGGCCTTTCCTTTCTCTGTCATCATCTTATTTTATGGCTTGCGCGAAGCGTTGCTTGCCAAACGCATCGGCAAGAATGGCCACCTCGCAGTATCCTTCTTCTTCCAACAGGCTGGCAAGGGGGGCTGCCTGCAGGGGATTGATCTCAAAAAACAGCCCGCCACCGTCCTTCAAGGCTTTGCGTCCATAGACGGCGAGGGCGCGATAGAAGCGCAGCGGGTCGCCGTCGGGCACGAACAGAGCCAAGGAAGGCTCGTAACGAAGCACGTTGACGGCCATCGCGGCACGCTCTTTCTCCATCACATAGGGCGGATTGGACACGATGGCATCCCATTTGCCCTCGTCCAATGCGGGCGGACAGAGGGCATCCTGCCGGCAAAAGTCCACTTCCGCGCCCAGCCGCAGGGCGTTTCCACGCGCCACGCGCAGGGCTTCCTCGCTGATGTCCCATGCCGTTACGCGCGCGGCGGGGCATTCCAGGGCCACGCTCGTGGCCACACAGCCCGTGCCCGTGCCCACATCGAGGATGGCGGGACTGGCCATGCGGCGCGCAAAGTCGCTCACCATGCCCACAAGTTGCTCCGTCTCGGGGCGCGGAATGAGCGTGGCCGGCTCCACACGGAAGCTGCGCCCGCAGAAGCGGGCACTGCCCAGCACATACTGCACCGGCTCGCCCGTCTCCAGCCGCCGCATCATCTGTTCCAGTTCTTCGCACTGCTCGCTGCCAAGAGCCTCCACTCCGCCACACACAATGTCGGTGAGCGTCAGCCCGAAGCGTTCTTCCAGCACCATGCCGACCACGGCCTTGGCCTCCCGCTCATCGTAGACGGGCTGCAGCCGTTGCCATAACGCCCGGTAAGTGTAGTTGTTGTTCATGCCGTTCTGTTGTTGCTTGTGTCTCATGCCGTCACGCAGTGGCCGCCATGCCATGGGCTTTCTGCCTCCAAACATAGTCTGCGCCGCTGCGGTTGGTGTTGCAAAAATACGCATTTTAATCGGCCGGGGCAAGCGATTTGGCATCTTTCAAAAGCCTTCCGCCCCACGCATGACACACGCTGCCGAACGCCTTCCAAAACAAGAGGTTCTCCGAGGCGATGCAAAAGGTATGGTTTTGCAGAGATTTTTAAATTAAAAATGCCAAGTTTTTAATTTAAAAATACAGAAAAATAAATTAAAAATATTCACACCACCTAACCTATTGAAAAACAAGAGGTTACCCCGCGCATTCTTGCTCGCGCACAGCCATTCCGCACCGCAGGGCTTCCGAAAGGGCGAGAGGACGAGGACGGCAGACAGAAGCGTATACGTTTTTTAATATTTCTATACATCGGGCTGACTAAACTTTTCTATATTGATAAGGTCTAACCACTTGTTATGAATAGATTCTATGTTGTATTATTGCTGACTATTGCGTGCATTCAGGGCGCAATGGCACAAGGACAAGTCAAAGGGCGGGTGCTGGACAAGCAGTCCAACGACCCGTTGGAGTTTATCAATGTAGCCATCAGGAAGAACGGCGAAACTAAAATCTACAAAGGTGCCATCAGCGACACCGAGGGAAACTTCATCGTCACCGGTCTTCCCAATGGTAAATACACGCTAACGGCCAGTTTCACGGGCTACAAGGACGCCACGAAGCAGTTCACAGTGACCTCGAAAGACCCCGACCACAACTTCCCCGCCATCTATCTGGCCGAGGACGCCAAGGCACTGGAGGAGGTAACGGTGACCGGGCAACGGTCGGAAATGCGATTGGAGGTGGACCGCAAGTCGTTCAACGTGGAGCAGCAAATCTCCAACGCGGGCGCATCGGCATCGGAAGTGCTGGAGAACATCCCCTCCGTGGAGGTGGACAACGATGGCAATGTGTCGCTTCGGGGCAACACCAGCGTGGAGGTGTGGATCAACGGCAAGGCTTCCGGACTGACTTCCGACAACCGCGCCGAGATTCTGCAGCAGATGCCGGCAGAGAGCATCGAACGCATCGAGGTGATAGACAACCCGTCGGCGAAGTTCTCGGCCGAAGGCTCGGCGGGCATCATCAACATTGTGCTGAAGAAGGAACGCCGCTCGGGCTACTATGGCTCGGTGCAGGCGGGAGCAAATACGCGCGGAGGAGCAAACACTTCGTTCAACATCAACTACAACAGCTCGCTGGTTGACGCTTATCTGAACGTGGGCTACCGCCACCGCGAGGGCGAGAACGGAAGCTGGAGCAGACAGACCTACACGGCCGACAACCGCTATCAGAACTACGAGAGCGACGGAAGCAGCATGGGCAACAACCTCTTCAGCCGCGCCGGACTGACCTTCCACGTGTCGGACAAAGACGACATCACGCTGGGAGGTATGCTGATGAAGGGCGGACACAAGCGATGGACACCCACACCCTACCACTACGGCACCATCGGAGCACCGTTTGACAGCTACTTGATGACGCGCCGCACCACAAGCGACGGCGATATGCGGATGATGCACGGCGAACTGAGCTACCGCCACAACTTCAGCAGCAGCCACTTCCTGGATCTCTCCGTGGCCTACGACAACTGGAAGAACGATGAGGACAACATCTACCAGGACTCCACCACTTACTATATGGAAGACGGGAGCATTGACCCAGCACGCCACACAGAGGCTTACCAGTCGCGCCCGATGCACATCAACAACCGCTCATGGGAGGTGAAAGTGGACTACGAGAACCCCATCACGCAGCAATTCATGCTGCAAGCGGGCTATCAAGGCAACTTCTCGAAGGAGAACACGCCGCAGGAGAGCTTCGTGGATGAGAACTCGTGGACGGGAGAGAACCTCGCAGAGGACAAGGAGTACTTCAACCGCTTCATCTACCGAAACGACATTCACGCTTTCTACGCCACGGGAACCTACAAAGCAGGGAAATTCGGCGCAATGGCCGGTTTGAGAGGCGAATACTGGCGAGTGAACACGGAAAGCTACTCATGGGAGCAGGAGTTTGACGCTTCGCTGCGCGACAAGCCGTTCAAGAAGGACTACTTCCAGCTCTTCCCCTCCGTGTTCCTGAGCTACCAACTCACGAAGACCCAGCAGCTGCAACTCAACTACACACGCCGTCTGCGGAGACCGTGGGGCGGCCAGCTGAACTCGTTCCGCAACACCCGCGACGCAACGGTTATCTCTTACGGTAACCCGGAGCTGACTCCGGAGTACAGCAACTCGTTCTCGCTCAACTATCTGAAGACTTGGACGGAGCATTCGCTGCTCGTGAGCGCGTACTACCGCCCCACCAGCGATGTGATGCAGCGCATCACCTACGAGAGCATGGCCGATGGCAAGATGTATCAGACCAACTTCAACGTGGCCAAGAGCCTCTCAACGGGTCTTGAACTGACGGCAAAGAACAAGCTCTTCCGCATTCTCGACCTCAGCACGTCGGCCAACTTCTATTATTACAAGCTCAATGGGTATGCCTTCGACATTGACGGGCAGACCATCACGGGCGAGGGCAACGACAACTTTACATGGAACGCGCGTATGCAGGCGTCGCTCATGCTGCCCTACGGCATCTCCTTGCAGGCCACAGGACGCTACCAAAGTCGCCAGACCATTGCCCAAGGATACAGAAGAAGCAATGGCTCGCTGGACTTGGGACTGCGCAAGACGTTCCTCAACCGCAATCTTGTGGTGTCGGTGAACTGCCGCGACTTGCTCAACACGCGCAAATGGAAGACGTACACTTCGTCTGACACGTTCACACGCAACCAAGAGCACTGGCACGGCGGACGCACCGTGCGCCTGACGGTGACTTGGAACTTCGGAAACATGAAGCAGAAACGCCCGCAAAGGGAAGAGATGCAAGGCGGAGACTTCGATCCGCAGCAGCAATATTCCGGCGGTGAGGAATAAACCAACGGAAAAACAAACAACGAAAAAAGCCGTACAGTCTCATGGGACTGTGCGGCTTTTTTCCTGTATCAATACATTCTTGGGCTTATGGCATGGCATTTCCTGCCTCACACCACCCCCTTTTGGCCTCAACCCGCCCTTTCTCTTGCTTCACGTCATTCCTCTCTCAGCCCAGTCGCCACGATCCAAGCTGCGATAGCCTATGGCCTCGGCAAGGTGCATGGGCAAAACGCGGTCGCTGGCGGCCAAATCGGCTATCGTGCGCGCCACTTTCAATATGCGGCTGTAAGCCCGCGCGCTGAGATTAAGCCTGTCCATGGCCATCCGAAGCACGGAAAGCCCCTCGGCATCTGGCTCGGCATACTGGTGTATGAGCCGCTCCGTCATTTGGGCATTGCAATGCACGCCGTCAACGCCTTTGAAACGCTCCGTCTGAATGGCACGCGCGGCAATGACGCGCTCGCGGATTTGCGCGCTCATCTCGCCGGGTTGAGCCTTGGCCAAGTCGTTGAACGGAAGGGCGGCTATCTCGCACTGTATGTCGATACGGTCGAGCAGCGGCCCGCTGATTTTGTTCATGTAACGCTGAATCTGCCCCGGCGTACACACACAGTGATGGGTTGGGTCGCCATAGTAGCCACAAGGACAAGGGTTCATTGAGGCTACAAACATGAATGAGGCTGGGTAAGTGACGGTGTACTTAGCCCTTGCAATGGTGATTTGCCTGTCTTCGAGCGGCTGGCGGAGCACTTCCAAAGTGCGCTTGTTGAACTCCGGCAACTCATCGGCAAAGAGAACACCGTTGTGAGCCAAGGAAATCTCGCCCGGCATCGGGTCTATTCCGCCGCCAACAAGCGCAACCTCGCTAATGGTATGGTGCGGACTGCGGAACGGACGCTGCGATATCAGTCCCCGACCGGCAGAGAGTTTGCCGGCAATGGAATGGACTTGCGTGGTCTCCAAGCTCTCCGAGAGCGTCAGCGGAGGGAGAATGGAGGGCAGACGCTTGGCCATCATGCTCTTTCCCGAGCCCGGAGGGCCTATCATCATGAGGTTATGACCACCTGCGGCAGCCACTTCCAAGGCACGCTTCACGCTCTCCTGTCCGCGAACATCGGAAAAATCAAGGTCGAAATCGTACTGCTGCTCGTAGAATTCCTTGCGCGT
This sequence comes from uncultured Prevotella sp., assembly GCA_964640675.1. GTDB lineage: Bacteria > Bacteroidota > Bacteroidia > Bacteroidales > Bacteroidaceae > Prevotella. Next base: position 65,970 of record CAZXFP010000009.1, read on the forward strand.
GTCGACCACGCAAGGCGCAAACTCACCGTCATCTTTCAAGAAGCGTATCACATCGGTGAGGTTTTGCATTCCATACACTTCAAGATTGTTCACCACCGCCGCCTCATGCTCATTGGCTTTCGGCACTATCAGCCCCTTGAAGCCGTCCTTCCGTGCCTTGATGGCTATGGGCAAAGCTCCCTTGACGGGATGCAACGTGCCGTCAAGGCTCAACTCTCCCACCATCATATACTCGCCCAAGTGGGTGGAAGGAAGATTGTCGTTGGCCGAAAGAATGGCCACGGCCAAAGGAAGGTCGAACCCGCTGCCCACCTTGCGCAGGTTGGCCGGTGCCAAATTGGCCGTAATATCGGCAGTGGGGAAACGATAGCCCGTATTGAGCAATGCTGCGGCAATGCGGTCGTGGCTCTCCCGGACAGCCTCATCGCCAAGACCGCTCAGCCGATAGACCACTCCACGCGTGAGACTCACCTCTACGGTGATTGTCGTCACCTCCATTCCATTCACAGCGGCACTGTAAGCCTTGACAAGCATTGCTCCGTCCTCCCCCGATAATTAATGTTCCAAATACTTTCTTCGCAAATCCGCGCTGCTCATCGTGCGTACTTTCACCACCCCTTTCTCCACGATGATATTGTCGGGGAGATAATTGAGCGATAATTGCGCAAGCAACGGGCAATCCAGCATACGCCCATCGCAGACCGTAGGCAGCGAGATGCCGGCCTGACGCATCACCCGCTCGCAAGTGGCACGTGAGGCATCAACGCAAACAGTAAGGATTTGGCAAGTTGGATCTTGCTTTTTCAATTCGTTCAACGTGCGCAGCTGCTCCATGCCCTCGCTGCTCCACGTGGCCCACACGAGCACCACGCCATTGCCTTTTGCGAAATTCCGCTGGGTCACTGTTTGCCCGTCAGTGGTCATGGCTTTGAACGCGGGCAGCGGATTGCCCACTTTCACTTGTTGATACTTCGACAGACGGTTGCGAAGCGACACCAACTCGCCATTGCGCGGTTGCTCTTTCAGCATCAAATCGATGAGACGGATAGCCGAAGCGTAGTCGGGCGTGTCGTTTCCCACAAGGTATGTGCTCACAAGATAAAGGCCAACGCGCGACTCGGGATGCTCCTTGACAAACTCTGCCGTGAGGCGCGGCGCGTCCATCGGAGAATTTTTGGCCAGCAATTGCCGGAAATCGGTCATCAGCTTGTTTGCTTTCGTACCGCTCACCTCCATCTCCCGCAAATGAGAAGCATCGGCCTTGACCGTCACTGCCTCACCCGGCTCGGCGAAAATGGGCTGTTCCGAATAGTTGGGAAACACGATAACAAGCGTTGAGGGGTCACGGAGCGTGGTCTCATAGACAAACCGCCCACCCTTGACATTGATGGTATCCAATCCATCGATGCCCCCATCGGGACTGTAAACGTAGAGTTTTCCTTGATTGAAATGCAGGAAACGCCCTTCCATCTTAAACCGATCGCTGCCAGCCGAGCATCCCTCGAGCAGCAACAACATGACAACGGCAATGGCAAGCGATGCTATCGCGCAAACCTTGCGGGTGATTCTGAAAATGGAAAAAGCTGAATGGTTCATCGTAAGCTCCATGCTTGGGTTCGTGCTTCGGCAGGGTGAACGCTGTCCGAAGCGATTTAAAAAGGTAAGTGCCGCGAGCGGGACTCGAACCCGCACAGCCATTACTGGCCAAGGGATTTTAAGTCCCTCGTGTCTACCATTCCACCATCACGGCAAACCGTCTGCAAAGATAGCCACAATTATTGAGACTGGCAAACGATTTGTGTTGTTTTTTGAAAAATAGGCGCGTCCGCCGCCCACGCTTAATACACCTGCAACACGCCAAAGGGTTCCGGCTGATTGGCATGATAGCGTGTCAGCAACTGCACACCGCTGCCCTTGACAAGGTTTCCCCCCGTGTTCAAGTTGTATTCATTCTTGCAATGCGCGCAACTGGCCACACCCGTGCTCGAGACGGACAAAGGATAACTGCGCAAAGGAAGCGCGTTGACGCTGAAACAGTTAGGACACTCCGCATCGTAGGCAAAGAACACTGCGGGATGGTCAAGGTTTCCATATCCCACTATCAAGCCACGGTTCATACCAATGCGATTCTGATTTTCCAACCGCGCATCAATGGCGTTGAAAATACTCTCCGTTTGCGCGTTCTGATTGTTGACAAACGTGTAGTACGAAGCGCCGCCACGCACCGTGAAGCCTATCTTGCAGAATATTCCGGCCGTCATCGCATTCATTGCGCTGGCCAATGTGGGGTCTTGGTGCGTACTGTTGTCGAGCGTCAGGTTGCAATGGTAGTTGCTATACTCAAATCCCGCATCCTCACCACACGACAACAGTGCCACCAAGGCCAACGCCATACAGGCTAATTGCCTAAATCTTCTCATACGGTATCGCACTAAGCGCATCGGCCAGCTTCTCTATGCCTTCCTGCAACGGCCCCGACACCATGCCTTTGGCAAAGAACGGGATGTCGGCATCAATGGTCAGCCGCATCTTCGACACGTTCTCACCCGTTGGAAGCACCTGAATCCAAAAGTTGAAACTGATGGGCGACTGCTCGCTGGTCAACTTCACCATTTTCGGCTCTTCCCGCTCAACGATGCGCATCGACACTTTTCCCACGGGATTGATGCTGATGGTCACGCTGTCATGGTCGAAACTGAGGTCTTGCAGCTTGTCCTCGGGCAACCGATCGCGCACGCGCTCTATGTTGGCAAAGTCGCTCAGCATATCATAAACATTCTGCTGAGGATACGGTATGGCCTTGACGCTACTTTCAAACTTGCTCATTGCTCTTGCTTATTTCTTCCAGTTGGCCGGATCTTTGCGCCACTCATGCAGCAAGGGCACATCGTTCTCATTGATATATCCCGTCTCCAAAGCCTTCTCCACCACGTGATTGTAGTCCGTCAGCGTAACAAGGCGCACGCCAGCCTCGGCAAATGCCTGCTCGGCGATGGGGAATCCGTAGGTGAAACTGGCCACCATGCCCACCACCTCGAAGCCTGCCTCACGCAAGGCGGCCACGGCTTTGAGCGAAGAGCCTCCTGTGGAAATCAAATCTTCCACCACTACCACCTTGGCTCCTTCGGGCAACTGACCCTCTATCTGGTTTTTCATGCCATGATCCTTCGGCTTCGGACGCACGTAAGCATAGGGCATGGCCAGCTCATCGGCCACCAACACGCCCTGGGCAATAGCTCCTGTGGCCACACCGGCCACGGCATCGGCCTCCGGGAAGTGCTCCAGCACGGCATGGGTAAGTCCCAGCTTCACAAAGGAGCGCACGTCATGGTAGGAAAGCGTCTTGCGGTTGTCGCAATAGAAAGGCGACTTCCAGCCCGAAGCCCACGTGAACGGGTCGTTGGGCTGCAACTTGACAGCCTTGATGGCAAGCAGCTTGCCTGCGAAAACTTTCTTCAAATCTTCCATGTTGTCGTTATGTCTTGATTGATTTGCTGCAAAGTTAAGGTAAAAAAACAAAAGCGACAAGAAAAACGGACGTATTTTCACATTCCGTTTCTCCTGCCGCCACAAGGCGAAACATCCTCTTGCGAAGACGCCACCTTACGTCTGCTTGCCGACAAAGCATTGCGCATGCCCGCACGCCATTGCCCGCGGCGTGTCAGCCTTTCTTGTTTCCGCTCCCGTTGAGCCGCCCCTCCATACGGGTATAGAACTGCTCAAGGATGCGGAGCATATCATCGGGCAAATAAGAGAGGGCGCGATCGATGATACTCTCGGGTATTTCGTAGCACGCCTGTGCCATCGAGCCGGTTATGGCAGCCTTGGTATCGGTGTCGCCATCGCACATCACGGCCATCCTGACGGCATCCTCAAAGCTGTTTGCATCGAGCAGACAGCGCAAAGCCATCGGTACGGTCTCCTGACACGTACCATCGAAGTGCCCCTCCGCGCCTATCTTCATCACATCGCGCAGGGATGGAATCTCATAGCCATAGAACTTACCCACAGCTTTTTCTATGTCGGGCTTGGAAAAGCGCATATTGCGCAACCAAAATATCACCTCGGCCACACACTCCGCGCCCTTGATGCCCTCTGGATGGTCATGGCTCACCTCGGCACTCTTGCGCGCCTCGTCCTTCACAGTCTGCCAATCATCGAAGAGCCATCCCACCGCGCTCACCCGCATCGCCGAGCCGTTGCCGAAAGAGTTCATCGGGTGTGGATTGTCGCTTCGAACCCATTGCAGGAAACGGCCGCCATAGCCACCCATCGGATTGGGATAACGCCGGCACCAGTCAAGCAACGCCTCCTGATAGGGACGGTGATTCATTATCGCATCGGCCACAGCCACAGTGCAAACCGTGTCGTCCGTGAAGTCGCATTTGTCGGTAAACAACTTGAAATCTTTCTCGGGAGCAGCTCCAAACTCAAATCTTGAGCCTACTATGTCGCCAATTATCGCACCTATCATAAGCGTAAGAATAAAAAA
>CAZXFP010000010.1:0-15778 GCA_964640675.1 uncultured Prevotella sp.
GGGGTTTGGTGGGGCAGGTGGCGGGGCGCGCGAGCCTTGTTTTGTGGGTGGAAATATGTGATTTTTGAGGTTTCCAAAGTGCGGCTTTATGGAGTGGAAAGCATAATTTTGTGGTGCAAAAAGCGAGCTGTTTTTGTATGGGAAACGAGTTGTTGTGCAGTGAAATGTAAAATATTTTAGGCGGAAAATTAGCCTTTTGGAGATGGAAAAAAGGGATTTTTTAGTGTAAAAATTAAGACATTATTGCGTGGAAAATAGAAAAAAACAGGGTGAAAAACTGCGTTTTGCGGCATGATTTTTGACCATAATAAGGATAAAATGTGAGGTGCCGCAGCGCGGAAAATATGCGGTGGCGGGGCAAAAGGCAGGGTGTTATAGTATGAGAAAGCAGGTGTTATGGCATGGTATTTTTGTTTTCTCATTTCGTTTATTTAGGTGTTATAGCACGGCAAAGAAGATGTTATGACACGGAAAAAGAGGTGTTATAGCACGGTAAAGAAGGTGTTATAGCGCGGAGGGTGAGGGGTGGAGGTGCGAAACGTATGGTATCGCAGCGTGAAACGTATGGTTTGGCGGCGTAAAACGTATGGTTTTATAATGCAAAAGGTAAGGTTTGGAAGAGCCAAATCTTACCTTTTGTATTGTGTTGATACACAAAGTGTTATCGCTGTTGTGGCTTTGCGCCTCCTGCTTGGCCTTGCCGAGGGGTCAATGGGCTTCAAGCCAGTTTTTGCCCCAGCCCGTATCGGCTATGAGCGGCACGGCAAGCGCGTAGGCGTTTTGCATCTCCTCCACAACGATTTTCTCCACTTTTTCTTTCTCTTCGGGATAGACGGAGAAGTTAAGTTCATCATGCACTTGGAGAATCATCTTCGATTGGATGCCCTCTTCTTCAAATCGGGCGTGTATTTTGGTCATGGCCAGCTTGATGATGTCGGCTTCGCTGCCTTGAATGGGGGCGTTGATGGCGTTGCGCTCGGCAAATCCGCGCACGGTGGCATTGCGGGAATTGATGTCGGGGAGGTAGCGTCGGCGGCCAAAGAGCGTCTCCACGTATCCCTTTTCCCTTGCCTGCCGCTTGGCTTCCTCCATGTAGTCGCGCACTTTCGGGAACGTCTTGAAGTAGTCGGCAATGAGGTCGCGTGCCTCTCCGTTGGGTATGCCCATGCGTTGAGCCAGTCCGAAGGCAGTGATGCCGTAGATAATGCCGAAGTTGGCTTGCTTGGCTTGCTTGCGCTGCGTGTCGCTCACCTCGTCCAGGGGCTTGTGCCATATCTTGGCGGCTGTGGCGCGGTGGATGTCTACGCCTTCGCGGAATGCCTCAATCATGTTCTCGTCGCCGCTGAGGTGGGCCATGATGCGCAGCTCTATCTGCGAGTAGTCGGCAGAGAAGAAGAGGCAGCCCGGCTCGGGTATGAAGCACTTGCGTATCTCCTTGCCGTCATCATCGCGCACGGGGATGTTTTGCAGGTTGGGATCGCTCGAAGAGAGGCGGCCGGTGGCCGTAATGGCCTGATTGAAAGAGGTATGGATGTGGCCAGTCTGCTTGTTCACCAGCTTTGGGAGCGCGTCCACGTAGGTGCCGAGCAGCTTTTTCAGTCCTCGGTAGGCCAGTATGTCGGCCACAATAGGATGCTTTGCGCCGAGCGATTGCAGCACTTCCTCGTTGGTGACGTACTGTCCGGTCTTCGTGCGTTTGGGGTTGTCTACGAGTTTCAGCTTGCCAAAGAGGATTTCGCCCACTTGTTTGGGGCTGGAAATGTTGAATTGCTCTCCCGCTTCTTCGTAGATGCGTTGCTCGTAGTGGCGCATTCGCTCGCCAAAGGTGCGTGAGGTGTCGGCCAGCGCGTTGGTATCGAGGCGCACGCCTTGTGCTTCCATGTCTGCCAGTACAGGTACGAGCGGCATCTCGATGTCATGGAAGAGGCGTTCGCAGCCCGTTTCGCGCAGCTTGGGTGCAAGAACGTGGTAGAGTTTCAGCGTCACATCGGCATCCTCGCAGGCATATTCGTACACGTCTTTTGGGGCAATGTCGCGCATGCTCTTTTGGTTCTTCCCCTTGGGGCCGATGAGTTGCTCGATGTGGATGGTCTGATAGTTGAGGTAGACTTCCGCCATGTAGTCCATTCCGTGGTGCAGTTCCGGCTGGATGACGTAGTGGGCTATCATCGTATCGAAGATTTGGCCTCGCAGCTCTACGCCGTAGTTGCGCAGTACCTCCATGTCGTATTTTATATTCTGACCTATTTTCAGGATATTGCTGTCCTCATAGAGCGGTTTAAATATGGAAACGGTTTTTAAGGCTTCTTCACGGTTTGGGCTTATGGCCACGTACCATGCCTGATTTTCGGCCACAGAGAAGCTCAAACCTACGAGTTCGGCCTCAATAGCGTGGGTTGAGGTGGTCTCAGTGTCTAAACTGAGAATTTGTTTTGTCCTTAAAAATTCGCAAAGAGTTCTTGCATCCGATTCGTTTTCAATGAGATGATATTCGTGAACGATGGTTTTTAGGCTTTCATATCGGCCGTTTTCTGAGCATTCTTGCCCGTTGCCCGTGTTTTCGGCGAACAAATCGAGCTGTTTTTCCACCTTTTTCGCCTTCTCTTCTTCCGTTCCAAGGAATTTGCGGGCAAGGGTCTTGAATTCCAGTTCATCAAAGATGGAGGTCAGTTGTTGCTTGTCGGGCTGAGAAATTTTCAGCTGTTCGAGGTCAAGGTCTATGGGAACGTCCTTGCGGATGGTGGCCAGGAAGTATGACATCTTAATGTCGGCGGCCGCGTTCTCCACTTTCTCTTTCATCTTTCCTTTCAGCTGGCTGGTGTTTTGCAGCAATTGTTCCACGCTTCCAAACTGATTGATGAGCTTGGCTGCCGTTTTCTCGCCCACGCCGGGGCATCCCGGGAAGTTGTCGGAGGCATCGCCCATGAGCGCGAGCAGGTCTATCACCTGCGATGGCGAAGATATGCCATACTTCTCTTCCACCTCTTTCTCGCCGATAATGTCGTATCCGCCACCGTGGCGCGGCTTATACATCATCACATTGGGCGCAATGAGCTGCCCATAGTCCTTGTCGGGCGTAAGCATATAGGTGGTAATGCCCTGCTCTCCCGCCTTTGTGGCCAGCGTTCCAATCACATCATCGGCCTCAAAGCCGTCCACTTGCAGGGTAGGGATGCGCATGGCCTGCAGAATATCTTTGATAATGGGTACGGAACGTTTGATGTCCTCGGGTGTTTCCTGCCGTTGCGCCTTGTACTCGGGGAACGCCTCGTGCCGGAATGTCCTGCCGTGGTCGAAAGCCACGCCGAGATAGTCGGGCTGTTCCTTGCCCATCACCTCATGAAGGGTGTTGCAGAAGCCCATAATGGCCGACGTATTAAGTCCTTTGCTGTTGATGCGTGGCGACCGGATGAGCGCGTAGTATGAGCGGTAGATGAGCGCGTAAGCGTCAATAAGTATAAGTCTTGGCATGATACGAGTAAATTTTACCGTGTAAAATTACAAAAAGTTTGGGATAATCTGCGATTAAATCAGTAATTTTGTATCAAATTTCGGATTTTCATGGATTACCTTTCGCTCATCAAAGCACCTATAACGTCAGAATTAGCCGATTTCATCGGGCTTTTCAATAGCAGTCTTTCCCATGAAGACGGCCTCTTGGGCAGTGCGCTCGAGCACGTCAGGAAGCGCACGGGAAAGGGAATGCGCCCCATTTTGATACTGCTGATGGCCAAAAACTTCGGTGAGGTGACCGAAGTTACGCAGCACGCGGCAGTGGGATTGGAGCTTTTGCACACGGCATCGCTCATTCACGATGATGTCGTGGACGAGGCGAAAGAGCGGCGCGGACAGTTGAGCGTCAACGCGAGCTACGACAACAAGGTGGCCGTGCTCGTTGGCGACTATGTTCTCTCCACGGCGTTGCAGCATGTAGCTTTCAGCGGAAGGCTGAACATTGTCAACGACTTGGCCAGACTGGGAAAAACGCTCTCCAACGGCGAGATTCTTCAGCTGTCGAACATTCAGAATAAGGAAATATCCGAGGACGTTTACTACGAGATTATCAACAACAAGACGGCGGCACTCTTCGAGGCTTGCGCCGGAATAGGTGCGCGCTCGGTGGGCGCGAGCGATGAAGCCGTGGCCGCAGCCAAGGAGTTTGGGCGAAATCTGGGCCTTATTTTCCAGATACGCGATGACATTTTCGACTATTACGACGACCCCGCCATAGGCAAACCTACGGGAAACGACATGGCCGAAGGCAAACTGACGCTGCCCGTTATCTATGCTTTGCGCAACAGCGATGATGCTGAATACCAATCACTTGCAAAGCAAGTGAAGGAGGGTGTGGCTACTAAGGAGACGATAAGCCGCCTTGTGGAGTTTGCCAAAACGCAAGGTGGAATAGAGTATGCGGAGGAGCGGATGCGCCACTTCCACAAACAGTGCGAGCAATTCCTCGACCAATACGCGCAGGAAGACCGCATTGGCAACGCGTTGCGCGTTTATCTTGACTTCGTGAGCGAGCGAACGAAGTAGGAAATGGCAGGAAAAGGCAGAAGACAATCCGTCAAAAAGCAAGCAAAATGAGCTAAAAGAAACAAGCGATGAAGAATAAAAAGGGATGAGCGGCAACCGTTCATCCCTTTTCTTTTTTATCATTGAAAGCTCTTTCTAAGATGTTTAAAGAGCCGTTTCTTCATGTTTTGAGAGCCTGTTCTTGATAGTTTCAAACTCGAATAAGCCCCTTTTTCCCGGCGGAATTAGAAGAATTTCACTTCCTCGCCCACGATTTCGCTAAGCAAGAGATTGGCCAAACGGCTTGTTCCCAAGCGGAACCAGCGGTTAGTGAGCCACTTCTCGCCGAGCACTTCCTTCACAATCGTATAATAAATGATGGCATCCATCACCGTGTTGATGCCTCCGGCGGGCTTCAAACCTATCTGAATGCCCGTCTTCTCATAGTACTCCTTGATGGCCTGGCACATCACATAGACAGCCTCCGGAGTGGCCGACACCTTCTCTTTTCCCGTGGAAGTCTTGATATAGTCGGCACCAGCATACATCGAAAGGATAGATGCTTTCTTGATGTTAGATGCCGTTACGAGGTCGCCGGTTTCCAAAATAACCTTCATGGCCACCTCGGGGCCGCACGTTTGCTTCAATTCCTCGATTTCATCGCACATACTTTCGTAGGCACCGATGAGGAATTTGCCCACGGGCATCACGATGTCTATCTCGTTGGCACCGTCCTTGATAGCCAAAGCCGTCTCGGCCACCTTCACCTCGATGAGGGCTTGCGATGAGGGGAACGACCCTGAGACACAGGCTATCTGCACGCCGTCTACCTCCAACGTGTCGTTCACCACCTCGGCGAAGCACGGGAATACGCAGATAGTGGCCACGTGGGGCAGGTTGGGGTACATTTCATCGAATCGGTTGACGTTTTCGGTGAACTGCATGATGCTCACATCGGAGTCTGTCGTGTGCAGCGAGGTCAGCTCCACGCTTCCCAAGAGGAACTTTTTCACGTCTACTGTGTCGTTCTCATGCGCCTTTTCAGCGATGATTCTCTTCACTTCGGCGCGCACTTCGTTGTCGTCGATGTTGGTGTTGTAGCTCTCCAACACCTTCTCATACTTGGTTTTGGACTCATCGTAGGAGTTGTTCTCCCTGCCGTCCAGCACAGTTTCCTTGATTGATGCCATAATCTAATCTTGCTTATCGTTTTCTTTCAGTTTCTCATTGTTCTTGTGCCGCTCCGCATCGCGTAAAGTCTTCTTTTCAAAGCTCTTACGCAATTCCTCGTCAAGGTCTACGCCCGTCTGGTTGGCCAGGCAGATAAGCACCCATAGCACATCGGCCATCTCCTCGCCAAGGTTGGGGCGTTCGCCCGCCTTGAAGCTCTGTTCGCCATACGTTCGGGCAATGACGCGTGCCAGCTCGCCCACCTCCTCAGTCAGGCAAGCCATGTTGGTAAGCTCCGAGAAGTAACGCACTCCGTATTGCTTAATCCATTGATCCACTGCTTGTTGTGCTTCGCTGATGGTCATGCTGTGTGCTTGTGTTTTGTGATGTGGCCTCTTCCGCTGCGGCGAGGCGCGTTATTCCTTGTTCTTGCTGTCCATGCAGATGGTCACAGGGCCATCGTTGACCAAAGCCACCTGCATATCTGCCCCAAAAACACCCATTTCAACGGGTTTCTCTATCAGTGCCGACAGTTGGCGGCAGAAGTACTGATAGAGCGGCTCGGAGTGCTCATGGCGCGCGGCACGAAACCAAGAGGGGCGGTTGCCCTTCTTGTAGCTTGCGTAGAGCGTAAACTGCGACACCACCAGCGCGCTTCCCCCTATTTGCGTAATGTCTTGATTCATAACGCCTTCGGCGTCATCGAACACGCGCAAACCTGCCACTTTGCGTGCCAGCCAGTCGGCATCGGCCTCGGTGTCGGCATCTTCCACACCGAGAAGTATGAGGTAGCCTTTCCCGATGGAACCGACAATTCTTGATTGAACGGTGACGCTTGCCTCCGTTACCCGCTGTATAACGATTCTCATACTGCAAAGATACGTTTTATTTTGCAAACGGCCAAGTGTAATGTTTTAGTTTTGTGGTCTCGGACGAGGCGTTATGGCGGTTCTGCGGCGCGTTGATTGTAGGTTTTAAGGTGTGTGTGCAAGTGATTTTGGGGATTTCTTGGGCATTTTTGGGCGCGTTTTGAGCGGATAAAAGGAGCTGCAGCAGACTGTTTTTGGGATGTTTTTTCCCGATGGATGTTGGATTTTTGGCAGGGAAAGGCGATGTTTTGGGGTGCTTAGCCCATTCCGTTTGTATTTCCGTGTTGGGGCTTTTGTTGGGGTAAATAGAGTTGGATGGAGAGTCAGAGCAAATGTATGGATTCTTTACCCCTTGTTCTTTGTATTGCAAAAGGAGTTATTGCCTTGTATGCTCTTGAATCGTTTGCAAGGTGCTGGCTAATGTGTTGTGTTCCAGTAGGTTATTTGTTGTGGAAAAATTAAATTAAAAATAGGAGAAAAATAAATTAAAAACGCGCAATTTTTAATTTATTTTTCTCCGCAAAAGGTAACGTTTTGCCTCGCCAAAGGTAAGCTATTGCATGGCCTCTTGTGAGGTGTTATGATTCTTTACCGTTGTTCCAATGTGCAAGGATGGCTTTGGCCTTGCTTTCGCCCACAGCGGATTGCAGTTCTGTGGGGGATGCCTCGCGGATGCGTTTCACCGACTTGAAGTGCTTCAAGAGCAGCTCTTTTGTTTTCGGGCCTATGCCTTTGATGTCGTCTAACTCGCTGTGCAGCTGGTGTTTGGAACGCTTGTCGCGATGGAACGTGATGGCGTAGCGATGCACTTCGTCCTGTATCTGGGTGAGCACCTTGAAGAGTTCGCTCTTCACATCCACGGCCACGGTCATCGGGGGGAAGCCAAACAGCAGCTCATTGGTGCGGTGATAGTCGTCCTTGGCCAGTCCGGCGATGGGGATGCGTAGTGCCAGCTCGTCTTCCACCACCTCTCTCACCACTTCCATCTGTCCTTTTCCGCCATCGGTGATGATGAGGTCGGGCAGGGGAGTGCCTTCTTCTTTCATGCGGGAGTAGCGGCGGCGCACCACTTCTTGCATTGATGCGTAGTCATCGGGACCAGTAACGGTCTTGATGTTGTATTTTCGGTAGTCGCTCCTCGATGGTTTCATGCCTTTATAGACAATGCAGCCGGCCACGGGGTCGCTTCCCGAGATGTTGGAATTGTCGAAACATTCGATGGTGTAGGGCATACGGTCGAGCTTCAGCAAACTTTGGAGTTGCTTCATCAGCCGCGTTTGCTTCTGTTCGGGGTTCAGCTTCTCGGCCTGCTTCAGTCGGTCAAACTTGTATTGCTTGGCATTCATCTCCGAAAGTTCCAGTAAATGCCGCTTGTCGCCACGCTGCGGAACGAAGAAATCGGCGTTTTTGATCTTGAAATCCAGTTCGTAGGGCACAATAATCTCCTTGGCGGTGCTTTGGAATCGCTCTCTTATCTCCAAAATGGCCTCGTTGAGCAGCTCCTTGTCGGTCTCATCGAGCTTTCTTTTGTACTCATACGTGAAACTTTGGGTGATGGCTCCGTTGGTTACATGAATGTAATTGACGAACGCATTCTTCATCTCTTCATCGTCCACAAGCGTGAAAACATCGACATCGCTGATGGTATGGCTCACTATTTCGCTCTTTGCTGCGAAGCTGTTGAGTGCAAAATACCGCTGTTTGATGATTTCAGCCTCCTCAAACTCCATGTTTTCGGCCTTTTTCAGCATCTCTTCTTTCAGCTGTTTGAGCAGTTCGCGGGTGTTTCCCTTGAGAATTTCGCGTGCCTCGCGCACGGCTTTCTGATAGGAATCGTAGCTTTGCTTGCCGATGCAGGGGGCAAGACACTTCTTGATATGGTATTCCAGGCAGGGACGAAACTTGCCTTTGGCGATGGAATCTTGCGTTAATGGGTGGTGGCAGGTGCGCAGTTTGTAGACTTGATGGATGATTCCGAGCACCGCCTGCATACTTCCTATGTGGCTGTAAGGGCCATAGAAAGTGCCAAATTTCTTGTTGATGGTTCTCGTTTTGAAAACTCTTGGGAAGGGTTCGCGCGTTACGCAAATGCTGGGGTAGGTTTTACCGTCTTTCAGCAAGACATTGTAGCGGGGCTGGTATTGCTTGATGAGCTGGTTCTCGATGAGAAGTGCGTCTTCCTCGCTGTTGACAACGGAGTAGGATATGTCTTCTATCTTCGATACAAGCACGCGAGTTTTGAATCTGTCCACCTCTTTGTGGAAGTACGACGATACTCTTCGCTTCAGGTTTTTGGCCTTTCCTACGTAGATGATGGTTCCGTCCTTATCGTAATATTGGTACGTTCCGGGCTTCTCCGGCATGGCCAGTACAATGTTTTTCAGCCTTGCCAAACGGGCTTCATCCTCTGCTTTAGTCATCAATCCTAAGTGCTTATAATTAAGAAGTTATGGAGTTTTTGTTTCACGTGGAACATAATATAGTGTGGTAGGTGTACGGGCGGCTCGCTGTGGGGCTTGTGGCGGCGTGCTTGCACTGCGGCAAGGCGGGGCAGGGCGCACCACCCGTACACCTTGAAGGAGGGCTTAGAAGCTCAACAGCGAGGTAACCTCTATGCCTTCGTCCTCAAACATCTTGATGGCATCGGGGAACTCGCTTTTGAGATCAATGATAAAGTTGCAGTAAACTTTCTTGGGATGGAACTTCTTGACCAACTTGCAGGCGGCGGACATTGTGCCGCCTGTGGCCAAGAGGTCGTCGTGGAGCAACACAACGTCTTTCTCGTTGAGCGCATCGGCATGAATCTCGATGGTGTCGATGCCGTATTCCTTGGCGTAGCTCTCCTGTATCGTGGCGCAAGGGAGCTTGCCCGGTTTGCGGCAGAGCACCACGCCCGCGCCCAAACGAATGGCCAAGGCCGATGACATCACGAATCCGCGGCTCTCGATGCCCACAATTTTGGTGATGCCTTTGTCTTTGTAGAGTTCGTACATCTCATCGGCTACCTCCTTTAATGCCTCCGGATTCTTGAAGAGGGTGGTGACATCGCGGAAGTGAACTCCCTTGATTGGCCAATCGGGAATTGTCCTCAGATTGTCCAGCAATAGTTCTTTGTTCATTGTCAGATACTTATCTTGGTTTTATTTATGAATTTGTTTCACGTGAAACGATTTCTATCTTCCCATCAGTACGAGCAGTACATTGATGTCGCTTGGGCTAACGCCGGGTATTCGGCTTGCCTCGGCCAGCGTCTCGGGCTGTATGCGCGTCAGCTTCTGTCGGCATTCTGTGGAGAGGTCGTGAAGTTCGGCGTAATTGAAATGCCCTGCAATGCGGATGTCTTCCAGCCTGCGCATCTTGTCGGCGAAGACACGCTCCCGCTCAATGTACCCCTTGTACTTCATGCGAACCTCTGCTGCCTCCGCAATTTCTTGTTGGCGGTTGGGCGACTGGCTGATGGCGGCTTTCAATGAGGGCAGCACATCGGAAAGGTTTTGGAAGTTGAGCTGCGGCCGCGCCACCAATTCTGCGAGGCGTGTTGTGCCGTGGAGCGGGGAAGTGCCCACGCTTTCGAGCAGTGCGTTCACCTCGTTGGGCTTCACTTGTGTTTGCTCGCAGAAGGCTACAATGCGCTCGATGTGCTCCTTTTTTTGCAGCCACCAGTCGTAGCGGTCGCGTTTGGCAAGCCCCAGCCGGTAGCTCGTCTCCGTCAGGCGTGCATCGGCATCGTCTTGTCTGAGCAGGATTCTGTATTCGGCGCGCGAGGTGAACATCCGGTAAGGTTCGTCAACGCCTTTCGTTGTGAGGTCGTCGATGAGCACACCGATGTAGCTTTCATCGCGCTTCATCACAAACGGGTCTCCGCCGCCGCAGTAGATGGCCGCGTTGATGCCCGCCACCGTGCCTTGTCCGCCAGCTTCCTCGTATCCCGTGGTGCCGTTCACCTGTCCGGCCATGAACAATCCGCTGATCACTTTCGACTCCAAGGAGTGCTTCAGCTGCGTTGGATCGAAGAAGTCGTATTCTATGGCGTAGCCCGGTCGGTATATTTTCGCATCACGCAGGGCGGGAATTTTCCGTATGGCCTCCAACTGTATGTCCCACGGCATGGACGAGGAGAATCCGTTGAGGTACATCTCGTTGGTGTCAGTACCTTCGGGTTCGAGGAATAAGGGGTGAGAGTCGCGGTCGGGGAAGGTGACCAGTTTGGTTTCGATGGAGGGGCAATAGCGAGGCCCGATGCTATTGATTTGTCCGTTATATAAAGGAGAGTGGGGGAGTCCCCTGCGAAGAATGGCGTGTGCCTCTGCGTTGGTTGCGCACGTCCAGCACGGCAGTTGTGGCAGGGAACGGTGCGGCCCGAAGTATGAGAACTGATGGTAGTCGGTCTCGCCGGGTTGCTCTTCCATGTCCTCAAAGTGTACGGAGCGTTTGTCAATGCGCACGGGTGTGCCCGTTTTCATGCGGTCTACGCGTATGCCGTGGCGTGCAATGCTTTCAGAGAAATGGTGTACGGCAGGCTCAGAGCAGCGGCCGCCCTCCACCATCTTGTGGCCGATGTGCATTAATCCGTTAAGGAATGTGCCCGCTGTGATTACAACTGCTTTGGCGTGCAGCTCTATTCCCCATAATGTTTTGATACCTAATACTTTACTGTCTTTTACGAGTAGTTCGTCGGCTTGGTCTTGGAGGATGTCGAGCTGTTCGGTGTTGTCCAGCGTCTTGCGCCATTGGGTGATGAATTTTTCCCTGTCGCACTGTGCGCGGGGGCTCCACATGGCCGGCCCTTTGGAGCGGTTGAGCATTCTGAACTGGATGGCTGTGGCATCGGTGACGCGTCCCATCTGTCCGCCCAGTGCGTCAATCTCCCGCACAATCTGTCCTTTGGCAATGCCGCCCACGGCAGGATTGCAGCTCATCTGTGCAATCTTGTTCATGTCCATCGTCACGAGGCAAGTCTTTGCGCCCATGTTGGCCGCTGCGGTGGCCGCCTCGCA
The DNA here is from genome assembly GCA_964640675.1 of uncultured Prevotella sp. Classification (GTDB taxonomy): domain Bacteria; phylum Bacteroidota; class Bacteroidia; order Bacteroidales; family Bacteroidaceae; genus Prevotella. The sequence goes on from CAZXFP010000010.1 coordinate 11,555, forward strand.
GCCCGCGTGGCCACCCCCGATAACGAGGATGTCATACTTAAAAAACATTCCTAATCTCCTTATTTTTCCGCAAAAGTAAGAATATTCTTCGAAATTTTGCTCATTTCACTTTGTTTAATCACTAAAATGTAGTATTTTTGCAGCGACTTTGCGCTTTGACCATACCGAAAAAAGGGGATGGGAAGGGCGCGGAGACGAAACAATCACACTGAGTCGGTAAGTCAGTAATTACAATTTAAACAATTAAATAATTAAAACTCAATCATTTATGTGGTTAATTAATTCATCCATCGGTAGAAAGGTGGTGATGTCGGTAACGGGCATTGCGCTTGTTCTATTCCTCACGTTCCACGCGTGCATGAACCTCGCCGCGTTCTTTTCGGGCGACGCCTACAACATGATCTGTGAGTTTCTGGGTAGCAATTGGTATGCTGTCCTGGCTACGCTTGCGCTTGCCGCGCTCGCTGTGGTTCACATCGTGTATGCGTTTATTCTCACGGCACAGAACCGCCGCGCACGTGGCGAGAGCCGTTACGCCGTCACTTCAAAGCCGGCCAAGGTAGAGTGGGCGAGCCAGAACATGCTTGTTCTTGGCTTGATCGTAGTTCTCGGTCTGTTGCTCCACTTCTACAACTTCTGGTACAACATGATGTTCGCCGAGCTGACGCACATCTCTGTTCCTCATGATCCCGCCGATGGCTTTGCCTACATTCAGGACACGTTTGCTAATCCCGTGTTCGTTGTGCTCTATCTGGTGTGGCTGGGTGCTCTTTGGTTCCACTTGTCGCACGGTTTCTGGAGTGCTCTTCAGACCATTGGATGGAACGGCAAGGTTTGGTTCAACCGTTGGAAGTGCATTGGCAACGTCTATGTCACTTTGGTAATCCTTTGCTTTGTATTCGTTGTGCTGGCTTTTGCCTTGGGTTTTGCCCCGGCACTTTGCGCCTAATACAATCATTATTACAACCTCAAAAGTTTTATACGTAACGAAAGAATTATGGCTAAGATATTAGATTCCAAGATTCCCGAAGGCTCTGTTGCTGAGAAGTGGACCAACTATAAGGCACACCAGCGTTTGGTGAACCCCAAGAATAAGCTCAAGCTCGACGTGATTGTCGTCGGAACGGGACTTGCCGGTGCCAGTGCCGCAGCGTCTTTGGGCGAAATGGGCTTCAATGTTTACAACTTCTGCATTCAGGACTCTCCGCGCCGTGCCCACTCTATCGCCGCGCAGGGTGGTATCAATGCAGCTAAGAACTATCAGAACGACGGCGACAGCGTGTACCGTTTGTTCTATGACACCGTCAAGGGTGGCGACTACCGTGCCCGTGAGGCCAACGTCTATCGTTTGGCCGAGGTGAGCAACAGCATCATCGATCAGTGTGTTGCTCAAGGTGTTCCTTTTGCCCGTGAGTACGGCGGAATGCTTGCCAACCGTTCGTTCGGTGGCGCTCAGGTGAGCCGTACGTTCTACGCTAAGGGACAGACCGGTCAGCAGTTGTTGCTCGGTGCTTACAGCTCGTTGAGCCGTCAGGTGAACGAGGGCAAGGTGAAGCTCTACACCCGCTACGAGATGGAGGAGCTGGTTATTGTCGATGGCCACGCACGTGGTATCATTGCCAAGAACCTTGTCACTGGTGCATTGGAGCGTTTCACGGCCAATGCCGTTGTGATTGCCACGGGTGGATATGGCAACACCTACTTCCTCTCCACCAACGCCATGGGTTGCAACTGCACGGCTGCCGTACAGTGCTACCGCAAGGGCGCATACTTTGCCAACCCCTGCTACGTTCAGATTCACCCGACCTGCATCCCCGTACACGGCGACAAGCAGTCGAAGCTCACGCTCATGTCGGAGTCGCTGCGTAACGATGGCCGTATTTGGGTGCCGAAGAAGATTGAGGACGCCAAGAGACTGCAAAAGGGCGAGATCAAGGGTTCTGATATTCCCGAGGAAGACCGCGATTACTACTTGGAGCGTCGTTACCCCGCATTCGGTAACCTCGTGCCGCGCGACGTTGCATCCCGCGCTGCCAAGGAGCGTTGCGACAAGGGCTTTGGTGTCAACAACACCGGTTTGGCCGTGTTCCTCGACTTCTCCGAGTCCATCAACCGTCTCGGCATCGACTGCATTTTGCAGCGTTATGGCAACCTCTTCGATATGTATGAGGAGATCACCGATGTCAATCCGGGCGAGGTGGCACGCGAGATCAACGGCGTGAAGTACTACAACCCGATGATGATCTTCCCCGCTATCCACTACACGATGGGTGGTATTTGGGTCGACTATGAGCTTCAGACCACCATTCCCGGTCTGTTTGCCATCGGTGAGTGCAACTTCTCCGACCACGGTGCCAACCGTCTTGGCGCATCTGCCCTCATGCAGGGTCTTGCCGACGGTTACTTCGTGCTTCCTTACACCATCCAGAACTACCTCTCCGATCAGGCTCTTTGGAAGAAAGTGCCGACAGATCGTCCCGAGTTTGCCGAGGCCGAGAAGGCTGTCAACAGCGAGATCGACCGCCTCATGGGCATCAAGGGTAAGCGTTCTGTAGACTCCATCCACAAGGAGCTGGGTCATATCATGTGGGAACACGTGGGTATGGGCCGCACCAAGGAGGGTCTGGAGCAGGGCTTGAAGCTCATTGCGAAGCTCCGCGATGAGTTCAACAGCAACCTCTTCATCCCCGGATCGAAGGAGGGTGTCAACGTTGAGCTTGACAAGGCCATCCACTTGCGCGACTTCATCCTCATGGGTGAGCTTATCGCCCACGATGCTTTGCACCGTAACGAGAGCTGCGGTGGTCACTTCCGCGAGGAGTATCAGACCGAGGAAGGCGAGGCCAAGCGCGACGATGAGAACTTCTTCTATGTCGGCTGCTGGGAGTACAAGGGCGAGACCTCCGCACCTGAGCTTATCAAGGAGCCGTTGGAGTATGAGGCAATCAAGGTTCAAACCAGAAACTACAAGAACTAATAGCGGTTCAGTTGAATTTGTAGACATTTAAAGAATTAGACCAAAATGGCAAGAAATATTTCATTCACACTTAAGTATTGGAAGCAGAACGGCCCGCACGACAAGGGTCACTTCGATACCCATGAGATGAAGAACATCCCCGACGATACTTCGTTCCTGGAGATGCTCGACATCCTCAACGAGGAGCTTATCGCCGCCGGCGAGGAACCATTCGTGTTCGACCACGACTGCCGCGAGGGCATCTGCGGTATGTGCTCGCTCTACATCAACGGTACGCCGCACGGCAAGACCGAGCGTGGAGCCACGACCTGCCAGCTCTACATGCGCCGCTTCAACGATGGCGATGTCATCACCGTTGAGCCGTGGCGTTCGGCCGGATTCCCTGTCATCAAGGACTGCATGGTAGACCGTACAGCCTTCGACAAGATTATCCAGGCCGGTGGTTACACCTCCGTGCGCACCGGACAGGCACAGGATGCCAACGCCATCCTCATCTCCAAGGAGGCTGCCGATGAGGCAATGGACTGCGCTACCTGCATTGGCTGCGGCGCTTGCGTTGCTGCCTGCAAGAACGGCTCAGCCATGCTCTTCGTCAGCTCCAAGGTTAGCCAGCTCGCCTTGCTGCCGCAAGGCCGCGTAGAGGCTGCCAAGCGTGCCAAGAACATGATTGCCAAGATGGACGAGCTGGGCTTTGGTAACTGCACCAACACCCGTGCTTGCGAGGCTGTGTGCCCGAAGAGCGAGAGCATCGCCAACATCGCACGCCTGAACCGCGAGTTCATCAAGGCCAAGTTGGCCGACTAATCACACCGCAAAGCCCCTCTAAGGCCGTCATTGGCCGTTTTTGACGGGGAGCGGATAAGGATAAAGCCCGTGACGATTTCGCATCGCCACGGGCTTTCCCGTGCGTTTTGGCGGCATGACAACCGTTATGGCACGTGCCGTGCAGTTTGGTTTATACATACAAAACAAGTGACAGCCCCCACTTCGTCTGATGAAGTGGGGGCTGTCATTTGTTATTTTTATATGCAAGGTCTGAAAATTCATCTCCTCTTTGTCCGGTGAAGCGAGCTACTGCTTGTTGTTCCGTACATGCAGCAGGAGGGGAATGCCCCTCGGCTTGTGTGAGCCGGCGGAAGCAGACTATTGCAGCTGCCTTACATACTGTGTGGGCGTGATGCCCGTAACGTTACGGAACGCGCGTATGAAGTTGGAGTAGTCGCCAAATCCGCAGCGTGTCGCCACAT
>CAZXFP010000010.1:15878-36766 GCA_964640675.1 uncultured Prevotella sp.
CGGAACGCGCGTATGAAGTTGGAGTAGTCGCCAAATCCGCAGCGTGTCGCCACATCGTTAAGGCTCAGTTCCGGATGCGCCTTGATCATTCGCTGCGCCTTGCCCACTTTCACGCGCTGGATGTATTGCGCCGGCGTGTATCCCGTGAGGGCTGACAGCTTGCGGTAGAACTGAATGTAGCTCATGCAGAGCTTCTCGGCCACGGTGTTTACGTCGGCCGTCTTCCCGCTGTTTATCATCGAGTAGATCACGTCGTTCACCTTCGTAATCGACATTTGCGCCCCCTCCGTGGCCGGGCTTGCCTTTGCCTGTCCCCGTTGCTTGCTGCCTTTCAGATTCTTCTCTTCCGTCTGTGCTGTTTCCGTCTGCTGTGCCGCATACTTTTCTTGCAGCATTCGCCGCTGGCTCATCAGCTTTTCCAGTCTCACCCGCAGCTCCTCTTGGCTGAAAGGCTTGCTCAGATAGGCGTCTGCTCCGGCTTTCAGACCGCGTATGCGGTCGTTTTCCGTCACCTTGGCCGTAATCATGATCACGGGAATATGGCACGTCACCTCGTCTTCCCGCACCTTCCGGCACATCTCCAGTCCGTCCATCACGGGCATCATCACGTCCGATATAATCGCATCGGGCACAATCTCCCTTGCTTTCTCCATGCCTTCTTGTCCGTTGGCGGCTTTGTATACCACGTATTTGTCTCCCACGCACTTCGCAATGTAGTCGGCCAGGTCGGCATTGTCCTCCACCACCAGAATCCTGCGGTCGTTTTTCCCGCTTTCCGTTGGCTTTTGCTCTTTCGGCTTTCCCTGCTCCGACATCATCGGACTGGGATATTTCCCCTCGTCGTGGCACACGTCCGTTGCCTTCTCGTTGCGTATGGGCAGCGACAAGTGGAACGTGGTGCCCTTGCCCACGGTGCTCTCCACGCTCACAGTGCCGTCCAGCGCGCTCACAATCTGCTTCACCAGTGCCAGCCCTATTCCCGTTCCGCCCGTGCACGCTTCCTGATTGGCTTGGTAGAACGGCTCGAAGAGGTGCGGAATATCGTCCTTGGCAATGCCTATGCCCGTGTCGGCCACGTCGATGCACAGGTTTTTCCTGCCCTCGCGGTACATTACCACGCTCACGCTGCCATACTGCGGAGTGAATTTCAGTGCGTTCGATACCAGATTGCCCACCATCTTGCTCATGTAGTCGGGCACGAAGTTGGTCTCAAAGTCGGCATCCCGCGCCACGAATTGCAGTTTGATGTTTCGCTTCTCGGCATATTCCCTGAATCCCTCCACCGTCATTTGCAGGTGGGCGGCTATGTTGCCGTTGCGCCATTCGGGCGTGCCGATGGCCGACTTCACCTTCGATATGTCCAGCAGCTGGTTGATGAGCGCGAGCAGCCGCTTTCCCTGCCGCTCTATGGCTTTCCCCGTGCCGTGTGCCGCGTCTGCCGTGATCGATGGCTGCTGCAAGTCCTGGCACAGCCCCAGTATTACGGTGAGCGGCGTGCGAAACTCGTGCGTCACGTTGGTGAAGAAGTTCTCCCTCGTTTGTGAGAGCCGCTTCAGCGCGCGGTGTCCTTTTATTTTTGTGCGCTGCGTGTGTATCATCATCACAATCAGTCCCAGCAGCAGAACCACCACCACGCAGAACACCAGCACTCCTGTGTGGCGCCGCTGTTGCTCCTTGTGCAGGGCTTCCTTGGCCGCTTCCACGATGCGTTGCCGCTGGTCGCGCTCTATTTTCAGGCTCGTGTTCTGAATGCGGTTCATCTTTTCCATGTCCATCAGGCTGTCGCTTTGCGCGGCAGCCTTCTCGTGATAGCGCAGCGCGTTGCCATAGTCGTCGTTGCGTTTGCACGCTTCGTAGCGCAGCATGTAGATGTTTCGCAGGTGTTCCTTCGACTTGATGGCCGTTGCCATCTGCTCTGCCTCCCGCAGGTACACTTCCGCCCCCTCCTCATTGCCCATTTTCTGGTGCAGCTTGGCCAGCCCCACCACCGTGCTCAGCGTGTGCCACGCGTCTTTCGAGCCGTTTGTCAGGTGGTAAGCCTTCTGGTATTCGTAGAGGGCTTGGTCGTATTGTCCCGCCTTCTCGTAGAGGTTGCCAAAGAAGGTGTGGCAGAGCGATATGCCCAGCGTGTTGTTGGCGCGCAGGTTCAGTGCCATGGAGCGGCGGTAGTACACCCATGCCGAGTCTGTCTTCCCCTGTTTTTCCAGTATGGAGCCTATGTTGGCATAGTTGATGGCTTGCCCCACGTCTTCCTTCAGCTCCGCTTCTCCGCGCAGGGCTATGCGCAGCGCGCTGTCGGCGCGTTGCAGGTTGCCTGCCGTCAGATACACGTTGCCCAGCCCGTTGAGCGATGCCAGCCGGTTTTTCTTGGCCGTAAACGAGGTGTCGGCACTCTCCCGGCTCATCGTCCATGCCTGATAGTGGTATTGCTGCGCCGCATCGAGTATGCCCATGCGGCGGTACACGGTGCCGATGTTGTTCAGTGCCTGCACCCATTCCAGCGTGTCGCCCAGCTGCTCGGCCAGTTTCAGCTCTTTGTCGTGCATGTTCAGCGCGTCCTCAAACTGGTTTTCGTTTCTCAGCGTCTTTCCCTGCTGCCGCAGCACGTAGATTTCTCCCAGCGTGTTTCCCTTGCTTTTCAGCTTTTTCAGCAGCGTTTCCGCCTCGCGCGGGCTGGCGGCCTGCTGTGCGGCGAGGTATGCCTTGTCGCGGTCTTGCTGCGTGATGCTGCTCTTGCTGGCGTGGTGGCAGGAGGCAAGGGCCACGGCAAGGCCAACGAGCATCGTTGGCAGTGGTGTTCGTTTGCGCTGTGTGTGGTGTTTTTTAAGTGTATTCATCTTTTCCCCTTTGCGAATATTTAGCGAGTGCAAACTTACAGAAAAACTTTTGTAACCGCAAATTTCCATGCGCAAAAAGTGCGGTTTCATCGGGTTGTTCCGCCTTTTCTCCCGGCCTTTCCTGCTGTTCGGCGGGGGAGTGGCGGGGCTTTGTGGATGCGCGGGGGAAGGGGTGGCGGGGCGAAAGGTGCGGTATGGCGAATATTTTTAATTTAAAAATGTGAAAATTTTAAATTAAAAATTGGAGAAAAATAAATTAAAAATCCGGAGTTTTTAATTTAAAAATAATCGCCATTCTTAATCTTTTGGTTTTCAGCGGCTTAGGCCTTGTGTTTTCGCCCCGTAGGTGGCGTTTTCTGTTTGTGTGGCTACTGTTGTTTTGGGGTGGCGTTTTCTTTCGTTAGGAGTGTATTTAGTTAAATATTGTAAAGTTGTCATCGGTAAGTGCTTTTTCCTCAAATGGTTGCCTATACTGAAAGATAGATTTTGTAAAGTGGTGGAAATGCAGAAAGATAGAATCTGCAACATCTTTGAAAGAATCTGCAAAGGGCTTTTGTTGTTATAGCGGTAACTTTGCGGCAGGTTAGTAAAAGCAAAATCATCAATACAAAATCATGAGAAATATGAAACAACAAAGAACCACTCAAAGAACACTTTCTTTGTTCTTTTTCTGCCTCTTGTTTGTGCTGGCCACGCAGGTCAACGCACAAACCGTGACCATCCGACCGGACAATGGCAGTATGATTCCGGTGGTCAACAATAGTTACGGTACTGCCACCGAAACCAGTTTTGCCAACGGCGGCTTCTCCTTTTGGCAGCATGAGCAGCTTCCCTTGACCATGATGGCCAGCGACAAGCCTACGTTAACCACGGATGGGCAGTTGAGTTCTCATGCCAGCAACTTCTATTCTGCCAATGGCGGCTTCCAAGTCATTGGCGGACAAACACGCGATGGCCTCATGACCATCGCGCTGCCGCACGGCTACCGCTTCACGGGCTATCGCATTGTTGTGCAGAACAATGTAAACAAGGTGGGTGGAAACAATGGATTGTCCATCGGACATAGTAATGAGATGTACTTTGGCGAGACTACCAGCGACTATGAGTACCGTTCGGGCTTCTATGCGTCTATGGGTGTAGCCGTAAATAATAACGAGTATGTTGTGGAACGTACCAGCACGGTGCCTGGCGACATGGGCAATGTGCTCTATTTCAAGGTGGGTAATAACTTGACGGGCACTGATTTGAGTACCAACGGGCAGTATGTAGGCTGCTTTCTCAAGCATATTGAGATCAGCTACACCACAGAGGCTTCGTTCTCTGTAGACCTTGTGCCAACAAGAACAAGCAGCATGGGGGTCAGCTACACCACTTTTGGCTTCCTTACGGGCAAGGGCGACCTTGGCGCGGTGACGTATCGGCGTTATAATGGGGTGTCGCGCCAGAGCTATCTGTACAGCAACTTCAAGGACGCGGAGGCCAAGATGTGGCTCTATGAGGAAGCCAACGTAGACAATGGCGTGGCCGGAAGCAGCAAGGGCAATCGTTCCATCACGCAGGAAGCGATAGGCTCGTCTTCTAACAGCACTTATTGGTATGGCGTGAAGTCGGGCAACACCTATTATATAGAGAGTCCGGTGAGCTTCGACAACGCCAACAAGACGGCCATGCCGCTTGCCTATCGCATCGTGGGAGCCACCATCAACTATAATCTGAAGAACAACGCCGCTTATTATCTTGATGTCTACGCGCCAGACGGCAAGAGCGTGGAGCAAACCATCAAGGTGGAGAGCGCGGGATCGTACACCATACAAGGCAAGCTCAACAATGATGCCGTGAAGTTTGCCGTCCGTCCGCTGGAGGAGGGTCAGACAGCGCAGGGCTATGTCACCGCCTCCGTATCCATGCAGGCACTCGATCCCTTCGTGAACAGCATGACCATCACGGCAAAGGTGAAGAACAATCCCGCCATCAGGGCTTCTGCCGACTACACCGCTACCGACTTTGCCGTGGGCGGAGGCAACCTCAGTATGTCCGTACCGGCAGAGTATGTAGGCCAGCCCGTAGTGTTCAGCTTCGAGAATCTGGCCAGCCACTATGCCGACGAGACCTATCCGGGGGGCAACGAGGCCTATCACTCGCGCTTCAACTTCGTGCGCTCGCCCTATTACGACCTCTTCGGCTTGACAAACAACAACATCTACAACGCCGTGGAGGAAGCCATGAACCACGATTACAGGGATAAGGTGACCGTGGATGTGGCCGGAAACCAACTGTTCAAGTTCAATAATGCCGCCGACATACAGAAAGCCACTTTCTGGACGGGCACACAATACTTTGAGGAGTATCCCTTCTCGCTGGAGAGCTACGCCGCTGCGGGCGGGTCGTTCGGCCAAGTGGAGATGACCGTATCTGCGGGCGAGCAGTCCAGCAAGGAAGTATTCCTCATTGTCAGCGACGAGCCGCGCTACAATATCGCGCCCACAAGCTCGTGGCAACACCGCAGCAATGCCTTCTACTACACCACTATCGCCCTGTCCACCACCAGTTACGAACCAACGGTGAAGTTTACGAAAGTCTATGAAAAGGCTTTCGTGGGCAGCGGCGAAGACACAAAGGGCTATTATGGCGTAACAGTGCGTGCGGCAGACAAGGATGGAAATCTCGGCTACTGTTCCGTTGGCGACGTGCTGACGAAGCTGAACGCCGCGCTGGCTGACGAAACCCTCGCCGAAAAGCCCGCCGACCTGGCGCATTTGCTCTATGTCGACATGGGCACGGAGATGGCCGGAGTCTACAATTCGTCCGACGAGGAGTGGGATTTGCTCAAGAATGGCCTTGCCAAGAATGCGCTGGTATTCCTGCCGGTCAACACAACGCGCCGCGCCGACAACTTTGCCGAGCGTCTTGCAGGCGGTGCCAAGCCCGTTTTCCGCGCTGCCGCCAACATTGTGATTACCGACAAGGAGCCGTTCTACACTCCTTACCAGGTGGTTGTGGACGCTGCGAACAAGGCAACCTACACCCGCAACCGCTCGGGCAACAACAACACCGTGCGAAACGCCACAGTGATGCTGCCCTTCACAATGACCTTGCGGGAAGGCCGCCACACCAATGTGGACAATGACTGCGCTTTCGATGTCTATACGATGGAGCCTGAGGAGTGCCTCGTGGTGACGGAGTGGGACCAGGACTATGCCAACGCGGCCAAGTTCCGCCGTGTGACGCGCGGACGCACAGAGGCCAACGTGCCATACATGCTCCGTGTGGATGAGGGATACGAGCAGCCGGACAACGTTTCCTTCATAGCCGAGGAGCGCGGAGCATACATCATGCCCACAACGGGACATTATGGCAAGACATACCTCACCGGCGAGACGGCAACGGGGCAGATTCAAGGCGCGGAATACACGTTTGAGCATCGCGGAAGCTACTGCGGCGAGCGCGTAACGTTGCCCGTGTTCTACTTCTCCAACAACCTTTTTATGTCCACGGAGTTCTTCCCCGAGGGTGAGCGTTACATGAACGGCCGTCCGTTCCGCACCTATTACAGCTACACGGCCACGGGTGCGCAGTCCGATATGTTGAGTTTCCGTCCCGTATTCGACGATGATTTCATTCCGACGGCCGTCGATGGCGTTGTCGAGAAGGACGCTTCCGACCTCAGCATCACCACCGCTCGCGGCTCGGTGACGCTCCGCGCCCGCACCGCACGTCAGCTGACGATTCATCATCTCAGCGGTCTTGTGGTTCGCCACGTCAGCCTGCGCGCCGGAGAGGAGCAGACCGTGCAGCTCGCGGCAGGCGTTTATGTCATCAACGGTAAAAAAGTAATCATTAATTAAGCACAGCAATGAAAACATATATGAAGCCCGAGGTGGTGGTGATGAAAGGTGTCGCACCCGAACTGATGGGAACAAGCAAGTTTACGCACGACAACGACGCCAAGGGCAACGACCTTTGGGCAGGCAAGAACACCGATATTTGGGGTACTTGGAACACTGACAACGGTACGGGAGATGGTATGTCGGGCATTTGGAACAACAATGGAAGCCCTTGGGGCGACTGATAGTGTGATATGCAAGGGCATCTTTGGGCAATCAGGATGCCCTTGCTTTAAACCCAATTAATAACCATTAAACGAACAAGATTATGAGCAAAAACCCAGTAACAAGTGTGTCGAAGAGAACCGAAGTTAAAGTTTATGAATTCGAGATACTAAGCAACATAAATGGCGCAACGGTGAAGAAATACGATAATCTCGGCGATGGCGACATGGGAACGGGCAGCACCGACTATATTAGGGCTACTGTCGGCGCCATTCTCTCCACCCCTAATCCCCATACGCTCCGTCTGACCGTGGATTATTGCGCCTGGCAGAAGAAGTGGGAGCAGAAAAAGTCCAACGGCGACAAGCTTCTCTTCACCGCAACCAAAGATTTCGAGATCCCTCATACTGATAAGAAGGTGAAGAACCAAGGCTATCTGCGGGAGACAACGGAGGAAAAGTGGACTCCAACGTGCTTGGGGCAGAGAGCTTTTTACAAGGATCGCTTCAAGGGCGACAAGGAATGTTTTGGCTGGTTGCCGGTCGAGACAAAGGAGTATGCCAGCTCGTGCATCCCGCAGCGGTGGCTTCCGGCAAGCTCGCTTTACGTTAAGATTGACGGAGATGGCAGTGAGCTGACTGCGAAAGGCAATCTGGGAGTGAAAGGACGGCTCTACATCACCTATGAGGTGGAGACGAGGGTCACCACGGAGACGGTGGCTGGCGATGAACCCATCAACGGAAGCTCCTTGGCTGTGCCCGAACCCAAAGCTGTTACGCCCGAGGAGAGTGAAACGGAGCGTGTTATGCGTATCAGAATGGGACTTCAAACCATCCCTTACAGGCCTGCGGCGCTCGTAGACTTCTCGCTCTACAACGACAGCACGCTCTATCCGGAGGTGATAGAGAGCACTCACGAGGACGCGGCTTACTGTTTGGAGGTGAAATCGGAGGAGTTGGAGACCAAACAGATGTGCGTGAGAGGCGCGGGCATAGACGATACAATTTATCCCGGGGCTATTTTGCTGGTGGATAGCAACCTTTCTGGCGGCAGTCCCATTCCTTTAAGCGGCGTTGAGCGTGGCAAGGTCAGCCTGTTTGGCGACTTCTTTCAGTTAGATGGTGAAATAGCGGAGGCGACAGCGGAAGCTACTAACATGGGAGTGCATTCTGCTATCAACAGCATTGCTTCGGAATTGCTGAGAGAAAATAACAGATACACGGGAAAGATCAATTCGCATAGCGAAATCTTCACCAGCAAGAAGGAAATGATGTATCACTTGAAGGTGGACTCCAACTTTGCGGGGGCAAACTTGAAGGTTAATGTCGATACTTCCGAAGAACAGCAGAGCTTTGTGCAGGCCAATATACTGGAGCAGAACTACTTCACGGTGAAGTTGTCGGATGCGTGGCGCGCAAAACCCGAATTGCTCTTTGGCAACAGTGTGACATGGGAAGATCTGGAGCGCGTCATCAAGAACAATGGAGGGGCTGCGCTGGCCGTGGTCACTTCGGTAACGTATGGCCGCACGTTCAGTTACTTGAAGCAATACTCCGCCAGCAAGTTTGTCTATGACGCTTCGGGGAGTGTCAGCTTCCGCGGGCAGGAGTTGTCTTCTGGTCAAAAGATAACCGACAACAGCAGTTGCGATGTAGTAGACATCTATGACGATGCCGGAACGGGTGCGGTTAGGGATGTTCTTCAAGGCAAGAAGACCGATGAGGAGATAAACGCCATTTTGGCCAAGCACCTGGAGTTCTCTCCTTCCAACCAAGGTGTGGTGAAGGAATACACGCTTCGGTTGCTTACGGGCATCAATACGCAGTCCATCGCGGTTACTTACGGTGGCAGCTACAAGCGCATTCAGTACACGCGCTGTCCGCGTACGGTGGAGGCTCATGTCGATGTGAGCGGTGTGACGATAGGCCTTGGCAAGGTAAAGTTGCAACTCGATGTGGAGCGGTTCAAGGTGGAGAATGGCAGGAAGGATGTTGTGGCCGTGGTGAATGGCGACAGCCCCGACCGCGACCAAAAGCCTTGGTTTACCGTACTGAACAATAGCCGCACGGTTTCCTTTGGCTGCAGCGGGGAGAAGGGCATATATATTGCTCCCAATCCTCAGCTCCGCATTCGCAGTAAGGTTTCGGAATCGGAATATAGCAGCTACAGTGCCAACGACAGCAGACGGGTGGACGTGTCGTCGGGCAAAATTGATATTAAGTTGAAGGGAAATGTGTTCAGTAGTGTCAAGATAGACAGCGTGAAGTAGGTCAAAGTTTCCCCCTCGTCCAGCACCGCTGAGACGGTGCCGGGCAATACGTATGGTTTTGGGCCGCAAAACCTTACCTTTTGCAAGGCGAAAGGTATGGTATTGCGGCCCGATATGTATGGTTTTGCAAAGTGGTTGTTTTTCTGTTGTTTATGGCGGGGCATCTTCCGTGGGCGATGGGGTTGCTTTTTGCGTGCCAAAAAGTGTCCGTGGGGGCGGAATTACTGTGGAAAAGTTTGTAACTTTGCAAAAAATCAAAGGTTATGGGAGCAACTTTTCTTTTGTCGGTAGTGGTCAGTATCCTCTCGTTTGGGGCGAAGGCCGACACCACGGTGGTGAACACACAGGCCATCAATGCCGCCATTGCGTCCTGTGCGGAGCGTGGCGGCGGCGTGGTGGTGGTGCCGCCGGGCGAGTTTGTCACGGGCACGGTGCGCATGCGCAGTCATGTCATGCTGCGTCTGGAGCGCGGCGCGGTGCTGAGGGGAAGCCACCGGCTTGCCGACTATGAGTCGCTGCGCTACGATGGCGACCTGTCGAAGTATGAGAGTGGCCGCGGCACGGTCAACTACAACGCTGCCGATGACCCCGTGTGGAGTCTCTCGCTCATCAGCTTCGTTGGTGTCAGCCGCTCGGGCATCGAGGGCGAGGGCACGATAGATGGCGCGCACGTCTTCAATCCGCAGGGCGAGGAGGGGCAGCGAGGCCCTCACACCATCCTCATTGCCGATGGCGACCGTCTGCGCTTCACGGGTTTCAGCGTCAAGCGTTCGGCCAACTACGCCATTATGGGCTATCGGGTGAGCCGCAGCGTGTTCCGCCATCTGCGCTTCTTTGAGGGCTGGGACGGCATACATCTGCGCGGAAGCCGCGATACGCGCATTGCCGACTGTGAGTTCCACACCGGCGACGACGCCATCGCGGGCGGCTACTGGCAAAAGATGCGCATCAGCCGCTGTAAGGTCAACTCCTCGTGCAACGGCATTCGCATGATCATGCCCTCGGAGGATGTTTTGGTGGAGGATAGCCACTTCTATGGCCCCGGACTTTACCCCCACCGCACATCGGGCAACCGCTCCTCGCTGGCTGCCATCAACATTGAGCCGGGCGCGTGGGGCGATGCGCCGGGGCGTTTGGACAACATCCGCATACGGCGGTGCGAGACCGATGCGGTGCTTACGCCGCTCTCCGTCACCGTGGGTAAGGACAACGAGCTGGGAAGCATTGAGGTGAGCCGCCTCACGGCACGCAACACCACGCGGATGGCCGCTTCGGTGAAGAGCTGGGGCACGAGCCGCACGGCCAAAGTGACTTTCAAGGACTGCGATTTCCATTTCCTGGGCATCGACGATCCGCATTTGCCCGAGTGGTTTCGCAACCGCCCCACGTCGGAGTGGCCCGTTTTCCCCTCCTGGGCACTCTATTTCCGCAACGTCGACAGCTTGCGCGTTCGCCGCGTGAGGTGCTCTTATGCGGGGCGCGAGTATCGGACGGCTCTCCGCTGCGATGGCGTGGGCGTGTCGGAGCGGCGCGATGGTGTGGAAAGCATCGGCGGAATGCGCCTCGTGGAGCAGCCGGGAAGCGGCCTCGCGCCTTTTGTGGAGTTCAAGTAAAGAGGGTTTAAATTCCAAAAAAAGCCCCAATGATTTCTAAAACACGCCAATGAGAAAGAGTTTTGTCCATAAAGGCGGCGTGTAATGGCAGGTAAAACGGAGGATTTGCGTAACTTTGCGCGCGGAATACTATCAACGTTTTAATTTATTAACTGATATCTTATGACAAAAGAACTACTCCTTACGGCTTGCGTCGCGCTGATTTCGCTGTCGGCCAAAGCCCAAGTGATTCAGCCCAAGGCGCAGTCTCAGCGTCCGGCAGCGGCTCTGTTTGACGTGACGGCGTTGCGCCCCGAGGCCGAAACGCCCGCCAAAGCTCCCGCGCGAGCCACCTCCGATGACTCGGTAGAGTCCATTTACGGCTCTTGGATCAGATGCGAGCACATTGAGAGAGACGATATGCTGACCTGTTATCACGACACGCTCACCGCGCCGGCTGAGGGCGCGTTTGGCAATGTGCGCATGATGTTCAGCCCGGACACCTATGGCAACGGACAATTGGACGGCGATGTGCTCACGTTCTCGCTGCAATATGCCAACGATGGCAAAGAGTTTGAGGACGTTGGCAGCCGTTTGGTGCTCTGCGGTGTGAAGGCCGACCGCCAAAGCGTCACCAAGAACATCGTGTTTGTGCGCAATGATGAGGGCAACTTCGTATTGGCCGACTCTCTTTCGGGATGGTATATCTATGTGGAAGAGGGTGATTTCAAGCACATGAAGTGGTGGCTGTCCTACGATACCGAACTGAGAAGAGCCAACGGCTTGATGACTTCCATGCGCACATGGTGGTTCCAGACCATGCCCGACACGGTTCCGGTGTGCATTGTTGAGAACGACACCGAGTGGGACATCTACGGATGGGGCCCGCAGGCCAAGGTTACGGTCGAGGTAGACCCGCTGGAGGGAAAGACGGTGGTACAGTTGCCGCAGAACATTGCCAATACGGGCGAGAGCAACTGGGACAAGGAGATTGGAAAATACGTGATGTTGTGCACGAAGAAGCTCGAGGGCACTTACGAGCCGGGCGATATTCTTTGGGATCAGACCGAGCATGAGGTCATGGGAGTGTGCCGTCAAGACGGCGATGACACCGTGTTGGAGTATCCCGAAATCACTTTCGGCACTTATTCCAACTTTGCCAACGAGGAGATAGATGGTGTTGTGTATCCCATGGGCGTGTCTTGCGGCGACTATGCCGACGTGATTATCCGCCGTTATGGCCACACGACCAATGCCATATCCACGGTGGAGCAGACGGTCAAGCCGCGCGCGCAGCGTCATGCCTACAATTTGGCCGGCCAGCGTGTGTCCGATGACTATCGCGGCATCGTCATTGAGGACGGCGTGAAGCGTCTGCGCCGCTAAGGCGGGCATTCTTTTGGTGCGCGACAGGGCGTTTTTGCCACGCGGCAGACGGCTTCCGCGCATCACAGTATGGCGGGCAAGAGGAGAGAGCCTTTCTCCTTTTGCCCGCCATTTTTTGTATTTCCCCGTCCGCTTCTTTAATGCTGGCAACGTGCCGGAAACGTGCCCGAAAACCAAAGGCTTTGCTCTTGCGGTGCAAAGCCATACCTTTCGCAGATATTTTTAATTTAAAAATTGCGCGTTTTTAATTTAATAATTTGGAGTTTTTAATTTAAAAATATCAGATTTTTAAATTAAAAATAATAGTAAGAAATAACGTGTTGTGTTTCAAAGGTTTACGTCTTGTGGGGTTGACGTGCAGTCCCTTGCTTGCAAGGCTTTCTTTGTGGCAGGCTTGTTTTGCCGGTTTGTGCGGCCAAAGAGGCGAAAGATGTCTATGAGGCATTGCCCTGTCGCAGTTTGTTTTGCGGTTTTGTGCGGCTGGGGAGGGCATAACAGCATACGGCGAAAGGCGAATCGCGCTCCCGAAACCGCAGTGCAAAAGCAACGGCGGAATCGGTTTTGGGATGTTGTTCCCGTACCGATTCCGCCGTTATGGTGTATGCCGCGTTGCGGCCGTTGTGCCTTTCGCTTGCAGTATTAGGCGCGTAGCGTCCGCATGGCGTTCATAACGCACAGCACCATCACGCCCACATCGGCAAAAACAGCCATGCCCATTGTGGCAAGGCCAAGGCTTGCGAGCACCAGCACGAGCGTTTTGACGGCAATGGCGAAGACCACGTTCTGCCGTGCGTTGGCCACCGTGCGGCGGGCAATGCGGATGGCGGTGGCCAATTTTGATGGTTTGTCGTCCATAATCACCACATCGGCCGCATCGATGGCCGCGTCTGACCCCATGCCACCCATGGCAATGCCCACGTCGGCACGCGCCAATACGGGCGCATCGTTGATGCCGTCGCCCACAAAGGCTACCGTTCTGCCTTGCTGCTTCTTCTGAATCAGCCTGTCCAGCTGCGCCACCTTGTCGGCAGGAAGCAGTGCGGCGTGGTGCTCGTCCACTCCCACGCGTTCCGCAACCGCCTTGGCCACGTTCTCCTTGTCGCCCGTGAGCATCACCGTGTGGCTTATTCCGAGTGCCCTGAGGCCGCTGATGGCCTCCTTGGCATCGGGTTTCACCTCATCGGCAATGACAATGTGCCCCGCGTAAGTGCCATCGATGGCCACGTGAACCACCGTTCCCGGATGGCTCTCGCAGTGCTTGCAGGCGTGCAGGGCGGCTCCCTCATCGTGCATCATGTGGTCGTTGCCCACGGCCACTCGCCTCCCATTCACCTCGGCCACGATGCCTTTGCCCGCCACTTCGCGCACGTTCTCTATCTTGCAGTGGTCGTTCTCGTTGGCGTAAGCCGTGCGCAGGGCGGCGGCGATGGGGTGGGTGGAGTGTCGTTCCACGTGGGCTGCAAGATGCAGGAGGTCGTTTCCTTGTGGCAAGTCGGGATGTACGGCACTCACGGCAAACGTTCCCTTGGTGAGCGTGCCCGTTTTGTCGAACACCACCGTGCCCGTCTTGGCCAGAGCGTCCATGTAGTTGCCGCCCTTAATCAAGATTCCCTTGCGGCTTGCGCCACCTATGCCGCCGAAGAACGACAGCGGAACGGACACAACCAGTGCGCAAGGACAGCTCACAACGAGGAAGGTGAGCGCGCGGTAGAGCCACGTGGCGAACGCGTCGGCGTAGCTCTCGGCAAAGAACGGGGGCACTACGGCCAGCGCGATGGCCGCGTAGACAACTATCGGAGTGTATACGCGGGCGAAACGGCGGATGAATGTCTCGCTCTTCGACTTGTTCTCGGCCGAGTTCTCCACGAGTTCGATAATCTTGGAAGCCGTAGACTCGCCGAAACTCTTGGTCACCTGCACGCGGAGAACGCCCGAAAGGTTGACGCAACCGGAGATGATGTCGTCGCCGGAGGCCACATCGCGCGGCACACTCTCCCCCGTCAGCGCCACCGTGTTGAGACTTGAAGCCCCGCTGACCACCTTTCCGTCCATCGGAACTTTGTCGCCGGGCTTCACAACGATGATTTCGCCCACCGAAACCTTGTCGGGCGACTCGCGAATTACCTCCTCCTGCCGCTCCACAAAGGCCACATCGGGGCGTATGTCCATCATCTTGGCAATGGAGCGGCGGCTCCGGTGCTCGGCATAGTGCTCAAAATATTCTCCCACTTGGAAGAAAAGCATCACGAAGACGGCCTCCGGCAGCTGCGCCTCCGCCCCCGGCAGGAAGCCGATGGTGAGCGCGCCCAGCGTGGCCACGGTGGTTAGGAAGTCCTCATCGAACGGATCGCCCTCCATAATGCCCTCTATGGCCTCGTGGATGACATCGTAGCCTATCACGAGATAGGGCACAAGATAGACCAGGAGCTGCTGCCACAGGGGCAGGGAGAGAGTCTCCGACAACGCCCAGGCGCAGGGAAGCAGCACGGCGGTGAGGATAATCCGAAGCAATTTTTTGTCCATGTCTTAGCTTTATTGGTTCTTTGGCTGCAAAGGTAAGGATTTCTTGTCGCAACATGGTTGCAATGTGGCCGCATTGCCGTGCCTTGGCTGTCTTGCGCGGCGTGTGCCGGCGCGGCGTGGGAAGAACGTATCGCAATGTGAGGGGTGGCCGATGGGAGTGTCATATTATTTTCGTAACTTTGCAAGCATCATGGAAATGAACGACAATACCCGCGATTTTATCCGCCGCCATCTCACCGATGATGTGCGCAAACTGGCCTTGCTGTCAGCCGGGCAAGAAGATGTGGACGTGGCGTTCGCGCTCCGCCAGATACAAGGATGGCAGACCGCGCGCGCCAAGCTGCCCTCTTGGGCGGAGCGCGAAGGCGTTGTCTATCCGCCACACCTCAATATGGAGCAGTGCTCGAGCGAGGAGACGGCGTGCTACAAGCAGCGTCTTGTGTCCCGTTTGTGTCCCGGTGGCGGCACGATGGCCGACCTCACGGGCGGCTTCGGGGTGGATTTCTCGTTCCTTTCCCGCGCTTTCGGCCGCGCCATCTATGTGGAGCGCAATGACGAGCTGTGCCGTCTGATGGAGCACAACCGCCACGCGCTTGGCCTGACCAATGCCGAAATACGTTGCGCCGACTGCGCCTCGGCCTTGGAAGAGCTGCCCCCGCTCGACTTGATATTCATGGATCCAGCGCGCCGCGATGGACATGGCGGCAAGGTTTCGGCACTCCGCGACTGCCAGCCCGATGTGCTTTCGCTCCGCGACACACTGCTCCGCAAGGCGCGCGTGCTGCTCTTGAAGCTCTCGCCGATGCTCGACTGGCATGAGGCCGTGCGCCAGTTGGGCTGCGTGCGTGAGGTGCACGTGGTCTCGGTGGGCAATGAATGCAAGGAGTTGCTGCTTGTCTGCTCGGCCGAACGGGTGGGGGAGGAGTGCGTTTGCTGCGCCAACGGCTGCCAGCAGATGGCGTTCCCCATGGCGGCAGACCCGATGGAGGGCTTGCGGATGGCCACGCGGGTGGCGGAGGGCGACTACCTTTACGAGCCTAACGCATCGGTGATGAAGGCGGGATGCTTTGGCCGCGTATGCTCAGACTACGGTGTAGGCGCGCTCGCACATGATTCCCATCTCTTTGTCTCCTCATCGCTTGTAGGCCAATTCCCCGGCCGCAAGTTCCGCATACGCGCCGTTTCCACGCTCAACAAGCGCGAACTGCGGCAGAAACTCGCCGGGCTTACCCGCGCCAATGTCAGCGTGCGCCACTTTCCGCTCACGGTTGCCGAGCTGCGCAAGCGGCTCAAGCTGCGCGATGGCGGCGATGTCTACCTCTTTGGCACCACCTTTCAGCCGCCCGGGGAGAGCCGTCCGAGCCACCTTTTGTTGGTTACGGAGAAGGCGTAAGTAACCTTTGGATTTGCTGCGCTTGGCGATGGCCGGGCAAAACGTTACCTTTTGCGTTCCCAAACGTATGGTTTCGCACGGCAAAAGGTATGGTTTTGCCGCGCGAAAGGTATGCTTTTGCAAAGTGGGTGTGGAACGATGCCTTTCCCAAAGGTTTTGCCCCGCATTCTCGCGGTGGAGAGACGGTGTGCCGGAAGGGCGCATAATGGGGCGCGAAAGGCAGATAGTGTGAGTGCAAAATGTACTCTATTTACTCTTATATGATGTCTTTTGGTTGCTAAAAGTGTTAAAATTGCAGCAAAAAGAAAACTTTGTTGCGTGATAATTTGGCTAAACGATACTTCTTTTGTATATTTGCGGCATTGCGAAACCATAAATAATATCGACTATTATGACACCTAAGACCATTGTAATCTCAGTATTCGTATTGGTGGCCGCAGCCATCGTAGTGTTTAACTATGTGCACAAGAAGCGCGTCAAGTACTCCGAGGAAGACCTGAGCAACTTCATCGCGGAGCTTTTTGAGGAGAAAGGCATCGAGCAAATGCCCTACGAGCAGTTTATCCGTGCCGTTCAGCGCAACTACAACATCTCCCTGAAAGGGGCTATGGTGCTTGCGGGCAAGGCGCAGAAGCATCGCATTGTGGCGATGGAGAACCAGCAGGTGGTGCGTGTGTCCTCGTAGGCTCTCGGCCGTTGCGGTATGAAATGGCAACGCCTCGTGTGCGGAACGCTTTCCGCGCACGAGGCGTTGTCTTGTATGCAGGCCGCTGAGTGGCGCGGCGTGGGGTTTTAGCCCCGCAGCTTTTCGGCCATCTCCCGTCCCAGACGCTCGCAGGCGGCCTTGGTCTCGGGTGTCAGTCCCTGTTTCATCTCCACTGGCTCGCCCACCTGTTCGAAGTGGAGTCGGTTCTCGTTCCATTCGCCAATGGCTTTGACGGCCTTTCCTGCCCACGCGAACGAGCCGAACCATCCGAAATGACGGCCTTTGATGTCGCGGTTGGCAATCTCTTGCAGCAGCACGTCCATCTCGTGGTAGAGTCCGGCGTTGTAGGTGGGTGCCCCGACAATAAGTCCCTGATAGCGGAATATGTCGCGCAGGATGTAGCTGTGGTGGGTTTTGGATACGTTGTAGAGCACAATGTCCTTCACTCCTGCCTTCGACGCGGCTCGCGCGATGTGTTCGGCCATGCGCTCGGTGTTGCCGTACATGGTGCCGTAGCAGATAACTAGTCCCGGCTCGGCCTCATACTTCGACAGTTTGTCGTAGATGCCGACCACGCGCGCCACCTCTTTGTGCCATACAGGGCCGTGGGTGGAGCAGATATAGTCGATTTTGACGCCCGCGAGCTTCTTCAGCGCGTTCTGAACGGGCGTTCCGTATTTGCCCACAATGTTGCTATAGTAGCGCACCATCTCCATCCAGCACCAGGAAAGATCAATCTCCGAGTCGGTCACGCCGCCATTGAGCGCGCCGAAGCAACCGAATGCGTCGCCCGAGAAGAGCAGGTTGTCGGTTGTGTCGAGGGTCATCATGGTCTCCGGCCAGTGCACCATCGGCGTGAGATGGAACTGCAGTTCGTGCTGTCCGAGGCTCAGCGTGTCGGCGTTCTTCACCTCCAGCGTGTTGTCGCAGATGCCGTAGAAGCCCTGAATCATGCCAAACGTCTTCTTGTTGCCGATGATCTGCATCTCGGGGTAGTACTTCCGCAACAGCGCGATGGAGCCGCTGTGGTCGGGTTCCATGTGATTGACAACGAGGTAGTCCACCTTTCGGTCGCCAATCACCTCGCGGATGTTCTCCATGAACTGCACGAAGAAGTCGCATTCTACCGTGTCTATGAGGCAAACTTTCTCATCGTCGATGAGGTAAGCGTTGTAGCTCACGCCGTAAGGGAGCGGCCACAGTCCCTCAAAGAGCGTCTTGTTGCGGTCGTTGACGCCCACATAGTAAACCTTGTTGGTGATTTCGGTCATTGTTGTTATCTGTTTTATTGGTTTTTAGTGTCCGTTAGGGGGAGGGGAAGGGTCGCGGGAGTCTCCTTCTTTCCTCCATTTTATGGGTTCTTTGTGTCCGTTAGGGACGCAAGGTCATAGCTTTGCCGAACTCCTTGCTCACATAATTGAAGATGTCCTTGCAACATTCAGCCGAGAACTGTAAGGCGTAGCCCACGAGCTTGTCCCATTCGGCCTCCGAAAGTCCGTTGCTGATTTGCTGCCGCGTGATTCCCTCGCGCAGCAGGCCATAGATGAAGCCGGCGTTGAAGTTGTCTCCCGCGCCGATAGTGCTGGTTGTGTCGGTCGCGGGTACGCTGTACGACTTCCGCAGGCCGTTGCCGGTGAACAGCCGCACAGGGTTGGCACCATCGGTGTGGATGAATTGCTTGCAGTGGAAGGATATTTCGGCGTTGTACACCTTGTCGGCATCATCCATTTTGTACAGTGTGAGGAAGTCGGCGCGGCTTCCACGCACGATGTCGGCATAGTCGAGGTTCTCCAGAAGGTTCGGCGTGACGCGGATAACCTCGTCCTTATGGTTGGGGCGGAAGTTGACATCGTAGTATATTATAGCCCCTCTTTGCCGGGCGTAGTCAAGCAAACGGGCCACCTGGGGGCGCATTTTGGGGCTGACGGCGTAGTAAGAGCCAAACAGGATGATGTCGTCGGGCTGTATTTCGGGCAGTTCCGCCTCCCGTTCCTCGTGCTGCGGCGAGGAGTAGAACACGTAGTCGGCCTCGTTTTGCTCGTCGAGGAACGCCAGGGAGATGGGCGAGCGCGCATCGGTATGCCGTCCGATGAACTCCGTTTGTGCGCCATTGTCCTGCAGGAAGTGCAGCACATGGTCGCCCACACGGTCTTTGCCAACCTCCGAGATGAGCGTGGCTGCCGCGCCGGCGCGTGCCAATGACACGATGGCATTGAACGTAGAGCCGCCCGGGACGGCCTCTATGGGTTTGTTGTTCTTGAAGATAATGTCGAGAACAGTTTCTCCGATACCTATTATTTTGCGCATGATGATCAGTTGTTAATCCCTGCAAAAGTAGGCAAAAGCCTTGAAAACGCAAAGGAAAACGGATGATTTGTGACGGCGGGCGGCAAATTCCGCCCTGCGGTGTGTCTGCTTTGGCCGCTTGCGTTGCGGGTGTGGCTCGTCCTTGGCGTTGTGTGGGCGTACCAAGTATGCGCCGTGGCGTGCGATAGGGGAGGAATGGGAGAAAAGGAAAGAGGTGGCCATCCTCACGACGTCCACCTCTTAATTGACTAAACTTAATCTACAAACCTGAGTTTCTTTGTTATATCAAAATGATAAAACTTTCAATAATACGGCGCGCTCCTCTCGGAGCTGGCTTCGTTCTTTAACTAAGCCGATGCAAAGATAAGTAAATAATCTTGTACGTGCAAGTTTTTTGGCGGGAAAACAATCAATTTTCAGTGGAAAAGATTATTTTTTCTGTGAATCGTCTACATTTCCTCTTTTCAATAAATCTGTTCTTGTTTTCCGAAATATTGGCCTGTGCTTGCGCGCTTGCATGAACTGCGCCGTCAAAGCCTACTGTCGCCCTCGATGTATTGCTCCATGAAGAGATGCTCGCCATCGAAAACGGCGTAGGTGAAGTGTCTTATCCAGTCGCCAAGTATCATCATCCGCGTGTTCTTGCCAAGGTTCAGGTCAAGCTCGATGTGACGGTGGCCATACAGATAGTAATCCACATTTGGGTGAGAGTGCATGTACTCTTTGGTGAAGCGCACGAGTATCTCCCTGTTTTCTCCCAGATAGGGTGGCTCCATGCCGTCTACGCGCTTCAATCGGCTGTGCTTTGCCCAGTTCAGACCCAGCTGCATGCCCCACCAGGGGTGCGCAAAATTGAGCGCGCGCTGACAGAATCGGTTGTGAAACACCTTGCGCAGCAGCTTGAAGCCCACTGACGAGTCGCCCAGGCCGTCGCCATGGGCCAGGAAGAACACCTTGTCGCCAATCTCGGTGGTCAGCGGCTGGCGGTGTACGATCATTCCGCACTCCTCCTCCAAGTAGCCATAGGTCCACAAGTCGTGGTTGCCCGTGAAGAAATGCACCTCCACGCCGTTGTCGGTAAGTTCCGACAGCTTGCCGAGAAAGCGCGTGTAGCCCTTGGGCACCACATATTTGTATTCGTTCCAGAAGTCGAACATATCGCCAAGGAGGTAGACCGCGCCGGCCTTGTCCTTGATGCTGTCGAGGAATCGCACGATGCGCCGCTCCTGCGTGCGGCGGTGCGGGATGGCCAAAGAGCCGAGGTGGGCATCGGAAAGGAAGTAAACGTTCTTCATAAGGCAAGAGTTAGTGCTGTGAGTCTTGTGTTGATGTGCCACGCGGCGTGCCCTTGCGGCGCCGCCGTGGCGTTTGTTGACCGCTTCGGGCGGCGGGTCAGGCAAACCCTAAGTCCACCTTGGCCTCCTCGCTCATCATGCTCTGGTCCCATACTGGCTCGAACACGAGGTTGATGTTGGCCGCTTTCACGCCCTGAACGCTCTCCACCTTTGTCCGAACATCCTCCAGGATGTAGTCGGCGGCGGGGCATGAGGGTGCGGTGAAGGTCATGTCGATGTCTACGGAGTAATCTTCCTTGACGTCCACTTTGTATATCATTCCCAGATTCCATACGTCTACGGGAATCTCGGGGTCGTAGACGGTTTTCAGCACGTCTACGATTCGTTCCTCTATCTGTGTCTTTTCTTCTTGTGTCATGATGAAAACTTTTCTGCAAAGATACGAATAAGCGAACACAATGCAAAGGGAAAAGTTCTTTTTCTTTATGTTTCCGCCATTGCAGGAAGCTCGGCCGGCAGGCTGCGGAAGCC
>CAZXFP010000010.1:36866-66342 GCA_964640675.1 uncultured Prevotella sp.
GCCGCGGCGGGCGATGTGGCGCGGTGGCGATGCAAGGGCTGCGGGGCGAAAGGTGCGGCACAGCGTTGCAATACGTTACGTTTTGCCGTGCGAAAGGTATGGTTTTGCAAGCCAAAAGGTATGGTTTTGCCGTGCAAAACGTCACGTTTCTGTTATCGTCTGACCGTCAGTGGGTTGCCCATACCTCGCTGTGGCCTCCCGCTGCGTGCCCCGCGCGCGCCTTGGGGGAAGAAAAGGCGTCGGCTTTTGCGCGCAATCGGGCAAAAAGGGTTACCTTTGCAGACGTATTATGGACTACAAGACAACTACTTTGAGCAACGGCCTGCGCGTCATCATGCTGCCGTCGGCCTCGCCCGTGGTGTATTGCGGCTACGAGGTGGCCGCCGGCACGAGCGATGAGCGTCCCGGCGAGGAGGGGCTGGCCCACTTCTGCGAGCACGTGACCTTCAAGGGCACGGCGCGCCGCACGGCGATGGATGTCATCAACTCGCTGGAGACGGTGGGCGGGGAGCTGAATGCCTTCACCACGAAGACGGATACGGTGTACTACGCGGCCATCCTGCGCGAGCATCTGCCCCGCGCCGTCGACCTGCTGAGCGACATTGTGTTCCAGAGTGTCTACCCGCAGCGCGAGATAGATAAGGAGGTGGAGGTGATTTGCGATGAGATAGAGTCGTATAACGACACGCCCTCGGACTTGATATTTGATGAGTTCGAGAACCTTGTCTTTGCCCGCACGCCGCTGGGGCACAACATTCTGGGCACGGCGGAGCGCGTCCGCTCGTTTGCCACCGAAGATGCGCTGCGCTTCACGCGCCGTCTCTACCGCCCCGACAACGCAGTGTTCTTTGCATCGGGCGACATCTCGTTTGGCCGTCTCGTCGCGCTGCTCTGCGAGGCACTGGGCACGCGCGAGTCTGCATCGCCCGCCCCGAAGGCTGAGGCCGCCGCCGCTTGGCCTCCATTCTCCAACGACTGCGCCGGGAAAACCATCCGCCGCCATCGCCACACGCATCAGGCGCACGTCATGGTGGGACGGCGCGGCTACCCAGTGGCGCATCCCCGCCGCATGGCACTTTACCTGCTGAACAACATACTGGGCGGGCCGGGCATGAACTCGCGGCTCAATCTGTCGCTGCGGGAGCGCAATGGGCTGGTGTACACAGTGGAGAGCACATCGATAAACTATGCCCGTGCGGGGCTGTGGAGTGTCTATTTCGGGTGCGATCATGCCGATGTGGAGCGTTGTCTCGCGCTGGTGAGGCAGGAGCTTGACGCTTTTGTGGAGCGTCCGCTCACGGAGGAGCAGCTCGAGAGGGCGCGGCAGCAAATCAAGGGGCAGATTGCGCTGGCGTGCGACAACCGCGAGAGCTTCGCCATAGACTTCGGCAAGAGCTTCCTGCACTATGGTCGCGAGCGCGACATCGAACGCCTTTACCAGGCGATAGATGCCGTGACGGCTGCCGACATACAGGCTGTGGCCAAGGAGTTGTTTGCCCCCGAGGGGCTGACCACGCTGATTTACGAGTAGCGCGGGGGCGGGTGTGCTTGTGCTTTTTGCGCCAGGTGTGGGCTGGCTACGCTGAATTATGAGTGGCGCGGTTGGAGTAAGCAGTGTCAACGGTGGCTTTATCCATCTAAAAGACGTGTCCTGCAATCCGTCATCTTGTGGGGTAAGCTGTATTGATAGAGGTTTGTATGTCAGCTGACTGCACAGGTTTGTGGATGGCGCGGTTGCGGATGTGCTTGTGTTTTTTGCGTCAAGTGTTGACCGGCTACGCAGAATTATGAGTGGCGCGGGGGCTTGAGAGCCGTGTCGCCTTTACTTGGGGAATGGTTCTTCCTTTGATGAATGGAAGCAAAGATGTATTGAAACCCTGCAGGGAAAAGGCTTGGAGGTGTTGAAAAAATACGGGACTTAACTCCCTTTCCGGCTTTTTCAGTCGGAAAAGAGTTAAGTCCCGTTGTCTTATAATAGGCTTGGGCGCGTCCGGCAGATGCCATTCTGCGCCCTATCCGCTTGTCATGCGGCGGCCATACGGCCTATTCTGCCGTGGCTTATTCGCCCTTGTTCAGCTTCTTCTCGAGCTTCTCGAGCATGTCCACCGTCATGGAGGCGAGGTCGTAGCGCGGCTGCCAGTCCCATTCGGCGCGTGCGCAGCTGTCGTCGAGCTTGTCGGGCCAGCTCTCGGCGATGCCCTTCTTCAGCGGATCCACATCGTACTCCATCTCAAACGTGGGCTTGTGCTTCTTGATCTCGGCGAAGACGGTCTCCGGCGCGAAGCTCATCGAGGCGATGTTGAAGCCGTTGCGGTGAACAAGGCGTGCGGGATCGGCCTCCATCAGCTGGATGGCTGCGTTCAAAGCATCGGGCATGTACATCATGTCCATGAGAGTTCCCTCGGGAATGGGGCAGACAAACTTCTCGCCACGTACTGCGGAGTAGTATATATCCACAGCGTAATCGGTGGTTCCGCCGCCCGGAGGCGTCACGTAAGAGATGAGGCCGGGGAAGCGAACCGAACGCGTGTCGACGCCATACTTCGTGTGGAACCAGTCGCTGAGCAGCTCCGTGGTCACCTTGCTCACTCCGTAGATGGTCTTCGGACGCTGAATGGTGTCCTGCGGCGTGTCTACCTTCGGCGTATTCATACCGAATGAGCCGATGCTGCTGGGCGTGAACACCTGGCACTTGTGGTCTTTGGCCACCTCAAGGATGTTCCAAAGTCCGTCAATGCCAATCTTCCAGGCCAGCTGGGGCTTGTTCTCGGCCACAACGGAGAGCAATGCGGCAAGGTTGTAGATGGCATCGATGTTGTATTTACGCACCACCTCGGCTATCATCTCACCGTTTGTAACGTCGGCCTCGGCTATCGGGCCCGTCTCTTGCAGCTCTTTCGAAGGCTCGGCGCCCTTGATGTAGCCTGCAACCACGTGTTCGTTACCATAGCGACTGCGCAACTCGCGTGTCAGCTCTGAGCCAATCTGGCCCGATGATCCTACGACAAGGATATTTTTCATGCTAAACGTAATAGAATTAGTTGTTTATTGAGGACTGCAAAATAACAGATTTTTTCACGAACAGTGAAAGAAGATACATTAAATATAGTTAAATTGTATGGCGCGGGGCGCATTTTGTGGGCCGAAAGGTCTTCGTTCTCAAAAATAATCTGTTCCTTTGCGTTCAGGATCTAACAGATAAACTAACTTAAATTTAATAACATGTACGGTAAGATCAAGGAACATCTCAGTAAAGCGTTGACCGACCTGAAAGAGGCTGGTCTCTACAAGGAGGAAAGATTCATCGAGAGTCCGCAGGGCGCGGCCATTCAGGTGAAGGGCAAGGAAGTTCTCAACTTCTGCGCCAACAACTATCTGGGCCTGGCCAACCACCCTCGCCTCATTGAGGCCGCCAAGAACATGATGGACCGCCGCGGCTATGGCATGGCTTCCGTGCGCTTCATCTGTGGAACGATGGACATCCACAAGGAGCTTGAGGCCGCTATCGCCGATTATTTCCATACCGAGGACACCATCCTCTATGCCGCCTGCTTCGATGCCAACGGCGGTCTCTTTGGCAGTTTCCTCACCGACCAGGACGCCATCATCAGCGATGCGCTCAACCACGCCTCCATCATTGATGGCGTGCGCTTGTGCAAGGCCAAGCGTTATCGCTACGCCAACGCCAACATGGAGGAGCTTGAGAAGTGCCTTCAGGAAGCTCAGGCACAGCGTTTCCGCATCATCTGCACCGACGGCGTGTTCTCGATGGACGGCAATGTTGCCCCGATGGACAAGATTTGCGACCTCGCCGAGAAGTACGATGCCCTTGTGATGGTGGACGAGAGCCACTCTGCAGGCGTGGTAGGCCCGACCGGCCACGGCGTGAGCGAGCAAATGAACACTTATGACCGCGTGGACATCTACACGGGAACGCTCGGAAAGGCCTTCGGCGGCGCGCTCGGCGGCTTTACAACGGGTAAGAAGGAGATTATCGATATGCTCCGTCAAAGCTCGCGTCCTTACCTCTTCTCCAACTCTTTGGCACCCAGCATCATCGGCGCAAGCCTTGAGGTGTTCAAGATGCTCAAGGAGAGCAACGAGCTGCACGACAAGTTGGTGGAGAACGTGAACTATTTCCGCGACAAGATGATGGCTGCCGGCTTCGACATCAAGCCCACGCAGAGTGCCATCTGTGCCGTTATGCTCTACGATGCGCCGCTGTCGCAGCGTTACGCCAGCCGTTTGCTCGAGGAAGGCATCTACGTTACGGGCTTCTACTATCCCGTTGTGCCGAAGGGCGAGGCTCGCATCCGCGTGCAGCTCTCTGCCGCTCACACCCGTGAGCAGCTCGACAAGGCCATTGCCGCTTTCATCAAGGTGGGCAAGGAGCTTGGTGTGCTGAAGTAAGGCGTTCGGCATAAGCCTTTCGCCGCGCTGTGGCGGAGGCTCATCCTTTATATGAAGACATCCCTTCAGGCCGTCCGAAAGACGGCTTGGAGGGATGTTTGCGTTTGCGAGTGGTGTTGCTTCGGCATCGCTATCCACTTTGGCAAAGAGGAAGAATGGAGATGTTGCGGCGTGCATGGTGATGGCTTATGTGAGGAGCGTTCCTTGGAATGAGAGGAGGGAATAAGTCGCGAACGGCAAAGATATTACAGTGTCAGAAGGAAGCGTCCTTGTAATGAGAGAAAGGAATGGGCGTTTTGTAACTCGTTGATACACTTCTTGTTGCGCAAGGTGGTTGCCGCGCTTGGCAAAACCATACCTTTTGCAGCACAAAACCATACCTTTCGCGTGCTGAAACCATACGTTTTGCGCGACAAAACCATACCTTTTGCCGCTTTGTTCCTTTTAGGCCGTCGGGCGCGATGGCCTTCCGCGGCCGATGAGACCGCCGCACTTGCCCCCCTTGCGAGCATCTTCCGCATGGCGCGAAGGCCCGTTTGGCGCGGCGGAAGAGGTTGTGGGGCAAGCCGTTGGATGTCTGCCTGTTTCTTAATAATAGCGAAAAAAGAAACGTGGATTTTGCGTTTCGCGATAAAATGGCTAATTTTGCATATTTGAAATAGAGAAAAGTATAGCAAGAAATGTCATCGATTATTATCAAGAGCGTGGCTTCCCGCCGCGATTTGCGCCATTTCATAGATTTTCATTACGACTTATATAAGGGCAATGCCTACGATACGCCCACGCTGTTCAGCGACGACTGGAACACGCTGTCGAAAGACGTGAACCCCGCCTTTGAGTTCTGCGAGGCCGAATACTTCCTGGCCTACAAGGACGGGAAGCTCGTGGGGCGCGTGGCGGCCATCATCAACCACAAGGCCAACGAGCGTTGGCAGCGCAAGAGCGTGCGTTTCGGCTGGCTCGACATGGTGGACGATCTGGAGGTGACGCGCGAGTTGCTCAACGCCGTGGCCGGCTACGGGCGCAACAAAGGCATGAACGAGGTGGTTGGGCCGCTCGGATTCACCGATTTCGACCCCGAGGGAATGCTCACCGAGGGATTTGAGGAGCTGGGAACGATGGCCACCATCTACAATTTCCCCTACTATCCGAAGCACATGGAGCAGCTGGGAGGATGGGAGAAGGACAACGACTATGTGGAGTATAAGCTCATTGTGCCCGACACCGTGCCCGACAAGTACACCAAGGTGGCGCAGCTGGTGGAGAAAAGGTACAATCTGCACGTGCGCATCCTGACCCGCGAGGAGGTGACCAAGGGTGGCTACGGACGGAAAATATTCCGGCTGATCAACGATACGTTCAAGGATCTCTACGGATTCTCCGAGCTTACCGAGAAGCAGATAGACCACTATGTGAATATGTATTTGCCTTACGCCGACCTCAGGCTCATTCCCGTTGTGGAAGACTGGAACGAAGACCGCAAGATAGTGGGCGTGGGCATCACGCTGCCATCGCTTGCGCGCGCCATGCAGAAGTGCCGCCGTGGCCGTCTGTGGCCTCTGGGCTGGTGGCACGTGCTGCGAGCACTGAAGCAGCATAAGACCGAGATTGTCGATCTCGAAATGATTGGCGTGCTTCCGGAGTACCGCCCCAAGGGAGCCAACGCGCTCATGTTTGCCCATCTCATCCCCGTCTATCAGGAGTATGGCTTCAAGTGGGGCGAGAGCCAGGTGGAGATGGAGACCAATGCCGGCGTGCAGAGCCAGTGGCAGTACTTGGAGACCGTGCAGCACAAGCGCCGCCGCTGCTTCCGCAAGAGCATCTGACCCCATCACACATCAACAAGAAGCGTCTATGGCAACAGACATAATGGAAAACGAAGTGCAAAAGCCGGTGGAATATACCGACGAGAACATACGCCACCTGTCCGACATGGAGCACGTGCGGACGCGTCCGGGCATGTACATTGGCCGTCTGGGCGATGGCAACCTGCCCGAGGACGGCATCTACGTGCTGCTCAAGGAGGTGATAGACAACAGTATCGACGAGTTCAAGATGAACGCCGGGAGCAGAATCGAGATAGACGTGGACGACAACAGCTGCGTGGCCGTGCGCGACTATGGTCGCGGCATCCCGCAGGGTAAGCTCGTGGAGGCTGTCTCCGTGCTCAATACGGGCGGAAAATACGACTCCAAGGCGTTCAAGAAGAGCGTAGGACTGAACGGCGTGGGCGTGAAGGCCGTCAACGCGCTCAGCTCCAACTTCGAGGTGAAGAGCTTCCGCGATGGCAAGGTGCGCTCGCTCAGCTTCGCCCGGGGGCAGCTGGTGAGCGACACAACGGAGCCTTCGGACGACGAGACGGGCACTTACATCTTCTTCCGGCCCGATGACACGCTCTTCAAGAACTACAGTTTCCACGATGACATCGTGGAGACGATGCTCCGCAACTACACCTATCTGAACACGGGGCTTACCATCATGTATAACGGAAGGCGCATCCTGAGCCGTCACGGACTGAAGGATTTGCTGACAGACAACATGACCGGCGACCCGCTCTACTCCATCGTGCACATGAGGGGCGATGACATTGAGATAGCGTTCACGCACACCAACCAGTATGGCGAGGAGTATTACTCGTTTGTCAACGGACAGCACACCACGCAGGGCGGCACGCATCAGACGGCGTTCAAGGAGCATATAGCCCGCACCATCAAAGAGCACTTCGGCAAATATGAGTATGGCGACATCCGCAACGGACTTGTGGCGGCCATCGCCATCAATGTGGAGGAGCCTGTTTTCGAGAGCCAGACGAAGATAAAGCTGGGGTCTACCGTCATGTCACCTGACGGGGAGACCATCAACAAGTACGTGGGCGACTTCATCAAGCAGAATGTGGACAACTATCTGCACATACACAAGGAAGACTGCGCCGACATCCTGGAGGCGAAAATCAAGGAGAGCGAGCGCGAGCGCAAGGCTATGGCCGGCGTGACGAAGCTGGCTCGCGAGCGGGCGAAGAAAGCCAACCTGCACAACCGCAAGCTGCGCGACTGCCGGATTCACTATTGCGATGCGAAGAACGACAGGAAGGAAGACAGTTGCATCTTTATCACCGAGGGCGACTCGGCCAGCGGCTCCATAACGAAGAGCCGCGACGTGAACACACAGGCCGTATTCTCGCTGCGCGGTAAGCCGCTCAACTCGTTCGGGTTGACTAAGAAGGTGGTTTATGAGAATGAGGAGTTCAATCTTCTGCAAGCCGCGCTCGACATAGAGGACGGTCTCGACACGCTGCGTTACAATAAGGTGATCGTGGCCACCGATGCCGATGTCGACGGAATGCACATCCGCTTGCTCATCATCACGTTTTTCTTGCAGTTTTTCCCCGAATTGATCAAGAAAGGCCATGTCTACGTGCTGCAAACGCCGCTCTTCCGCGTGCGCAACCGCAGAACGAAGATACGCGACAAGCAAGTGGTGAAGGCGGCCGATGAGCGGCGGGCGAAGAATGAGCGCAAATCGGACTTCGTAACGATTTACTGCTACAGCGAGGAGGAGCGGCAGAAGGCCATTCGCGACCTTGGCCCCGACCCGGAGATAACTCGTTTTAAGGGCTTGGGTGAGATTTCGCCCGATGAGTTCTCCCATTTCATAGGGCCGGATATGCGCTTGGAGCAAGTGACGCTGCACAAGAACGACCAAGTGCAGAAGCTCTTGGAGTACTATATGGGCAAGAACACCATGGAGCGGCAGAACTTCATCATCAACAACCTTGTCATTGAGGAGGACTTGCCCGATGAGGAGGCTTGACGAATGCAAGGGTATTGTGGCCTGACAACGCCGTTGTTGGGGTGCGACCGGCGCAAAGTGCCACCGCAGAGCCGAATGTTTTTCGGGCTTGCGGTGGCACTTTGCTTTTTCCTTTGCGTGTGTCTTGCGTGATGCTTCCTTATTATTTGCAGAACGCTTCCTTTCATTTGCGCATCGCTTTCTTCCTTAATAAGAATATGTGCGGAGCGGTTGTGGACGCTCCGCGGTGGTCTTTTGCTCGGCAGCACGTTGTCAAGCGGAGGGCCTGTCTTGTGTTATGGATGGCGGGCGGTGGCTTTGAGGGCGTGTCAGAAGTTGAACCGCCAGCGCAAAATCACCTCGCGGGGGCGCAGCCAGCTGACCGAATACACTTCGGAATAGTCGGTAACGAACGATCTGGCGCGTCGGCTGTTGCCGAAAATGTTGTTCATGGCAAGCTCCAAGTCCCACCGTTTGGTGGTGTACATGGCCGAAGTGTCGAAGAAAGCGTTCGTGGTGGCGGTCTCATCGTTGCTGTGGCTGATGTCGGCAGAGAGCTTTATCTGCCAATTACCGGGCAGCAGGTAGGCGGAAAGGTTGTGGGAATAGATGCGGATGAGGCTTGAGGAGAGGTCGGGCAGTGTGCGGTTGTGCTGCTTGCTGAGTGATAGTGTGCTGCGTTCATCGAACGAAAGCCAGTTGATGGGCTTGATGCCAAAGCCAATACTTCCGTTGAGGCTCTCCGATCGCATGGCGTTTCGCTCTCCGCCCACCATCATGGTGTAGCGTTGGCGGCTTGCAAACGCGTTGGCGCGCAGCGTCAGCCCGGCCCAGTAGAACGATTTGCTGGCTCGCAGGTTTCCCGTCAGCGCGTAAGTGGCCGCTGTCTCGTCCGTTGCCTTAGTCGCGTAAGTCGCTCCCATGAGAGTTGAGGCGTAGAGGCGGCTGTTTCGGCTGTTGGTGAATGCGATGTCGAGCGTCAGGAACAGTCCTTTTGCCACGTCTTTGTAGTTGACGGTGGTGCTCAGGCGATGGTTCAGCGAGTAGTCGGGGCTTCCGCAGCCCTGCCGCATCGACAGGTAGGCGGTGTAGATGGGCGATGGCGATGTGGTCAGCAAGTCGGCAGGAAGCCACGAAACGTTGTATCGGGCGGAGAAAGTCCAGTCCGAACTTGGCTCAAAGCTAAGGAACAAGTGCGGGGTAGGGGCGAGATGCTGTCGCGAAAGGTTGTTTACTTTCATGAAATGGAGCGTCAGCGGTATGCCTGCGTTCAGCTTCAGCCATGGCAGTTGGTAGCTGATGGATGGCGAAAGAAAGATTTCGGCGAGTGTAGACGCATCGCGGGCGGTGTCAAGGTCGTTGGTTGTGTGCAGAAGCTGGTGTTTCATGTTCCCACCGATACGGTAGGAGACGTGGAAACCGGCTATTTTGTGGCGAAAGCTCGTGCCTATGCTTCCTTGCAAGGTGCGCAGTCCGAGTTGCTCCAAGGCGTTGTCGTGCAGGGAAAGCGTGCCGGGCAGGTAACTGTAAGAGAGGTATCCATCGGCCGATACGCTGCGTCCGCCACCGATAGTCTTGATGATGCGGAACCGGTCGGCGATGTATCGCTTGTGAGGTCTCACCCATCTGCTCTCCTCCGTGCCGTTGACGCAGAGCGATGACAGGGAGTTGTTGGCCTCGGCGTGGAGTTTCAGGCTGTTGATAAGATAGATGTGGTCATTGTTTACTTTAACTATCAATTCGCCATCCAGCTCCCGGCGGTAGGCGCGGGCTTGTTGCTGCTCTGTGACCGTGTTCCCCGTGGCCACAGAAGTGTAGGTTGTGTGCCGCTCTGTCTGCACTGTGGAGCGGTCGAACAGCCCCGACAGCTGCAAATGCAAGTCTGTGTCCTTGCGGGGCTTGAAGAGCCAGTTGGTCGCGGCTACGTGGGTGTTGTTGAAAGCGGAGCGTTGGTCGCCCGATGCGGCGCGGATGTTGCTCAGCAGACCTTGTTCCGTAGGAATATAGGTTTCTCCGTCGCGGCTCACCACGCGTATCTCGCGCTCGATATTTTTGCCAACGTTGTCGGCTTTGTACATACTGATGCTCTGTTGGCGGCGCGCAAAGAGCATCTCGGTGAGTTTCACGTCGTACAATCCCTTTCCCCTGTGTTGTATTCGCGTGCCTCCTGCCATGTCGGCTACGCCTTGCCACGTGTTCTTCGCGCCATCCTTGAGCACGATGTTCAGCGCGGCTTGGTCGGAGAACGACACGTTGCGCAGCACGGTCACGGGCTGATGGTTCTCCAGTACCTGCACTTTGGCCACCTTGCTGGCATCCAAATTCTCGCTGGCCATGGCGTATTTGCCGCCCATAAGGTCCATTCCCTCGATGTAGAACTTGTTGATGGGCTTTCCGTTGGCCGTAATCGTACCATTGCTTTTCACCTCCAGCCCCGGCATTCGTGCTATAACGTCGGCGATGGAGCGGTCTTGTCCTCGCTTAAAGGCGTTTACGAGGTAGTCGATGGTATCGCCCCGCTGTGTGATCTGTTGTGGGCGCACCTTCACTTCCTTCAGAACATAAGCCTTGGGGCGCATGATGATGACTTCGCCGTTGGCGAAATCGTTCAGTCCTATCGTCTCTGTGGCAAAGCCCATCTTCTTCAGTTCCAGCCTTTCGGCATTCTTTCCGTTGGGCAATGTCGCCGAGAAAGTGCCGTCGCGCTTGCTGATGCCGAACGCCACAGTCGATGTTCCGTGTTTCAGCATGGCCGACACGCCTTGCAGCGGCTTCCCCACCGTGTCGGTAACTATGCCGTGAAAGGTTTGTGCCAGCACCGTTTGGCTGTACGTTAGCATGATGAATGTCAGTAGCAGAAGTGTTCTCATAGTCTTTCAGCGTGTTGTTAGTTTTGTGTCATTCCTCGTCTGGCTCTGGTTCCAGCAAGCAGGCAGCCTCCGGTTTGTGGATGATGCGCTTCCCGTTTTGGTCGTAATGTCCGAGACTTCCGGGCATAACGAGGTTCATAAACTTGTCGCGGTCAGCCCATTCCAGTTTGATGATGCCGTTGATTTCCTTTTGTTTTGTCCACTTTATCTTCTTTTTTGTCAGCGAAATGGCCTTTTGCGTCCTTTCTATTCCCTTTGCCGAGAAGGCAAAATCGCCGCAGGAGTCTTCCGCAAGGAGTATCAGCCCCGGCAGCCCGTGCAGCTTCCATGGTCCTTCGCTGATGGGGATGTCGGGCGTGAACCATGCTGTCCACGTCTTTCCGCGAAACCGTGCCGATGCTTTTTCGCATTTGTAGCCCAGCAGGATGGTGTCGCCTGGCACCATGCTCCATTCTATTGATGGCATAGGCTCTTTGTATCCCCACCACCCAAACAAATCGTTTAGGTTGAGCAACAGACCGTCTTGTGGATAATTCTTGGTGATGTCTGTCGTAAAGAAGCCACGGTTAAGCCCCTCCTGCTTGCATACTTCCAATCCGTCCCATACGTCTCCGCCGCTGGCGTATACGCTGTCGAAAATAGATTCTCTTCTGTATTCAATACCGCTGTAGAAGTGCGACACCCCGTTTTCAGTGATGTCGAGCCTTGTAGTCTCGTCTTTCATTTGCCCTCTTTCTTTGGTGAGGCGATAGAAAGTGTCATAAAGAATGCTTAGGGGGTGCTGTCTTGACAGGCCTGTCCCTTTGCTTGCAGGCCGGAGACGAGCAGCAAACAGATGAGTAAAGTGGTGTGTTTCATCATTGCCTCCTTAGTTTTTTGTATGGGGTATGTGAGCTTTTTAAAACTTTATGTGCCCTATTTGAAATGGTTGTTAAATGCGGAATTGGCATTATCTTACAAATTTATTAAATAAAAAGCGAACTTACCAAAAGATATTCGTGCTGTTAACATCTTTTATTAGTTGCGTTCGGCGTCTTCGTTTTTTTGCTCTTGGCAGTAGCGGGCTGCCCCGGCGCAATGATTCATGAAAAACTTGCCCTCCATTGGCTTCCCTCGTGTCCCACGTTTGCTCAGCGTTGGAGGGCGGCGGAGCTGAAATGGCAGAGCTTTTTTTGGCAGATAGCGGCGATAACCGTACCTTTGCAGAGCCAACAATACTTATAATAGGGAATCCTTTTATGCTAAAAAACATTTTGAACAACATCTGTCGGCGCGCCGCACTGCTCTTGGCAGTTGCGCTGCCGCTTGCCGCCCACGCCCAACTCAACGTAGACTACGGGCCGGAGTCGCCGCTTCGCAAGTTGCAACTGGCCGAAATGGCCGTGAATGCGTACTACGTGGACTTCGTGGATGAGAATAAACTCGTGGAAGACGCCATCAAGGGCATGCTCAAGGAGCTTGATCCGCATTCCTCCTACACCAATGCCAAGGAGACCAAGTCGCTCAACGAGCCATTGCAGGGCGACTTTGAGGGCGTGGGCATACAGTTCAACATCATTGAAGACACGCTTGTAGTGATTCAGCCCACGGTGAATGGCCCTTCGGAGAAGGTGGGCATACATGCCGGTGATCGCATTGTGGCTGTCGACGATACGATTATTGCCGGCGTGAAGATGGAGCGGGGCGACATCGTGCGCCGCCTGCGGGGCAAGAAAGGCAGCAAGGTGGCCTTGCGCGTGGTGCGCCGTGGCGCGGACAAACCGCTGTCGTTCACCGTTGTGCGCGATAAGATTCCCGTGCATTCTGTCAACGCCGCCTACATGATACGCCCCGGCATAGCCTACGTGCGATTGGAAAACTTTGGCCAGCACACCCACCGCGAGATGATGAAGGCCATCGACTCGCTGCGTCGGCAGGGCATGCGCGACCTCATTCTCGACCTCCAGGACAATGGCGGCGGCTACCTTCAGGCGGCCGCGAGGATAGCCAACGAGTTCTTGGAGGATGGCGAGATGATTGTCTACACGGAGGGACGGAGCGTGCCAAGGCAGGAGTTCAAGGCCATGGGCAGCGGTCAGCTGCGGAAAGAGCGTGTTGTTGTGCTGGTGAACGAGCTTACGGCATCGGCCTCGGAGATTGTGAGCGGCGCGCTGCAAGACCACGACCGCGGCACGATAGTGGGACGGCGCACGTTTGGCAAGGGACTTGTGCAGCGGCCGTTCGGATTCCCCGATGGCTCAATGGTGCGGCTCACGGTGGCTCACTACTACACGCCGGCGGGTCGCTGCATACAGAAACCCTACAAGAAGGGCGACCTGAAAGACTACGAGATGGACATCGACCACCGTTTCAAGCATGGCGAGCTGACCAATCCCGACTCCATCCACTTTGCCGACTCGCTACGCTACTACACGCTTCGGCAGCACCGGGTGGTCTATGGCGGCGGTGGCATCATGCCCGATGTGTTTGTGCCGCTCGACACCTTGAAGTTTACGCAGTACCATCGCCGCCTTACGGTGAAGAGCATCGTGATGGAGAACTACTTGAAATACGTTGATGCCAACCGCAAGAGCCTGCGCAAGGCATGGCGTTCGTTCGATGACTTTAACGCCCGCTACGAGGTGCCGCAGGCTCTCATCGACACCATCTTTGCCCAAGGGCGCAAGGAGAAGATAGAGCCGAAGGACGATGACGAGGTCCAACGCACCGTTCCCTACCTGCGCTTGCAGCTCAAGGCACTCGTGGCGCGCGACCTTTGGACAATGAACGAGTACTTCCGCGTCTGGAACGAGCAGAACGACATTGTGCTGCGCGCGCTTCGGGAACTGGGAGTAGATTGATTTTCAGCTGTTTGTGTGCCGTTTGGCCTGCGGTGGAGAAGGTTCTGCCCGTGGCCTTTCGGCAACGGCTTTGCAAAAGGTGCGGTTTGGCGATGCAAAACCGCACCTTTTGCTTGCCCAAACGTTACGTTTTGCATCGCAAAACGTAACGTTTCACTTTCTGCCCCCTCTGATGGCGCGATTCAAAAAAAGTTCCCATTCTTTTGGCTTTGTATTCGCTTCTTCGTAACTTTGCAGGGAAAAGATGGCAGAAGATTTCGATATAAGGGAAGAAAGGCCGCTCACGTCGGCGGAAAAGGAGTTTGAGAACGCGCTCAGACCGTTGCGCTTCGATGACTTCAGCGGCCAGAAGAGCGTGGTCGATAACCTGTGTGTGTTTGTCGAGGCGGCCAAATACCGTGGCGAGCCGTTGGATCACACGCTCCTGCACGGCCCCCCGGGACTGGGCAAGACCACGCTGAGCAACATCATTGCCAATGAGCTTGGCGTGGGATTCAAGATTACTTCCGGCCCCGTGCTGGACAAGCCGGGCGACCTGGCGGGCATTCTCACCTCGCTGGAGCGCAATGATGTGCTCTTCATCGATGAGATCCACCGCCTCTCTCCCGTAGTGGAGGAGTATCTGTATTCGGCCATGGAGGACTTCCGCATCGACATTATGATAGACAAAGGCCCCTCGGCGCGCTCCATACAGATAGACCTCAATCCCTTCACGCTGGTGGGTGCGACCACCCGCAGCGGACTGCTCACCGCCCCGCTGAGGGCGCGTTTCGGCATCAACCTGCACCTGCAGTACTACGATCCCGAAACTTTGCAGCGCATCATCAAGCGGTCTGCCCGTCTCTTGCGTGTGCCCATCGATGACGATGCGGCCGTGGAAATCAGCCGCCGGAGCCGCGGCACGCCCCGAATAGCCAACGGACTGTTGCGCCGCGTGCGCGATTTCGCCCAAGTGAAGGGCAACGGCACGATAACGAAATCCATTGCCACGTTTGCCCTTCAGGCGTTGAGCATCGACCAGTATGGCCTTGACGAGGTGGACAACAAGATTCTTCTGACCATCATCGACAAGTTCCGTGGCGGCCCCGTGGGTGTGTCCACCATCGCCACGGCGGTAGGAGAGGACAGCGGAACCGTGGAGGAGGTCTACGAACCCTACCTTATCATGGAGGGATTCCTCAAGCGCACCCCGCGCGGACGTGTGGCCACGCCGCTGGCCTATGAGCATTTGGGGCGCAACCACGTTGATGGCCATCTCCTGCAAGCCGATCTCTTCGGCCAGTAGCTGCGTGCCGGCTTTCCGGCGCGCTTTCGCGGCACAGCCTTAGGGAACGTGCCGAGGTGCAAGAGCTTCCCCCGGCAGCCCCGTTCTCACTCGTTCAGCCAACCCGTTTTCATCATGACAGTCAACCCAACTCCCCGTATAGCCCTCTTCACGGGCACATTCGATCCCTTCACCATTGGCCATGCGTCGATCGTAAGGCGCGCCTTGACCATGTTCGACCGCCTTGTCGTGGCCGTGGCCATGAGCAAACTGAAGCACGCGCAGGAGGAAATAGACCGCCGTGTGACCGACATCAAGGCACTGTATGCCGATGAGCCGCGCGTGTCGGTAGTGGCCTATGCCGACTTGACCGTGGATTTGGCGCGGCGCGAGCACGCCCGCTTCATCGTGAGAGGTGTGCGCGACGTGCGCGATTTTGAGTATGAGCGGCAGCAGGCCGACATCAATCGCAGGCTGGGCGATGTGGAGACGCTGATTCTCTTCACCGAGCCTGAACTGCAAAGCGTCAGCAGCACGCTGGTGCGCGAGCTGAGATACTTCGGCCACGATGCGTCCCAGTTTGTCCCCAAGAAGAAATAACAACCATAAATACTTAAAAGCATGATTACTTATAGTGCCGATGGCGTTGCCATGCCAAGGATTAAGAAGCGCGAGATAACGAAGTGGATACGCGCCGTAGCAGCCACTCACGGGCGCAAGGTGGGCGAATTGGGCTATATGTTTGTGAGCGATGAGCGCATTCTGGAGGTGAACCGGGAGTATCTGGGGCACGATTACTATACCGATGTCATTACTTTCGACTACGATGAGGGCGATGTTGTCAATGGCGACATCGTGATTTCGCTCGACACCGTGCGCTCCAACGCCGAGCAACTGGGCAAGGAATACGAGGAGGAGTTGCGCCGCGTCATCATCCACGGGGTGCTCCACCTGTGCGGAATCGATGACAAAGGCCCCGGCGAGCGCGAGATTATGGAGCAAAACGAGGATCGCGCCCTTGCCTTGCTGGCCGGGATGACCGCCGGGTGACGCGCCTCGGCGGCTTTTGCCTTAGTGTTTTGTTATGCCGGTGTGTGCCATTCGCCTTGCAATGGTGTGGCTTCCGGTTGCCGATATGTCGGGCGTGGCGGTGTGGCCACGCCTTTTTTATATGCCTTTTGTGCGAGTTCTCATCATCTATAAGGCAGGTGTGGCTTGAGTGTTGTTTGTGTGTGGAAAGGCGTTGGCGGCGGGCTTGCGGGCAAGGCGATGCGGCGTGGCCGTGCGATACGTCCGCTATGGTGATGATTTTTAAATTAAAAATGCTGGATTTTTAATTTAAAAATTGGAGAAAAATAATTTAAAAATATTTATTATTAAATTAAAAATAAACGCCGTCTCTAACCCTTTGTGGCATAAAGGGTTAGAGATGGCGTTGCGCCTCGTTTCCCGGCGTATGGCCGCTATGGCCTTATCGTGACCTGAGCGGGGAAAGAATAGCTGGTGTCCTCGCGCTCAACGAGCGTGCGCAGCAAGTTGCGGCGCGTTCGGGGCAGCTTGCCTTGGAAGAGCGTGCGCCCGTTGCAGACCACGCGCACCTTGTTGTCGAGGTTCACAATCTCATCGTTCAGGCTCAAAGTGATGCTGCTGTAGTCGCAGCGGTCTATGTAAATGGTGTTGCCCTCTACGTGCAGGCGCACCTGCTTGTAGCGTGCCAGCTCGTTTTGCGGAGCCGTTACCCAGTAGAACGACGGGCGGAGCACCTCCTCCTGTTGCCAGACAATCTTCTTCGGGTACGGGTTGCGCACGTATTGTTCCA
Source organism: uncultured Prevotella sp. (assembly GCA_964640675.1). Lineage (GTDB taxonomy): Bacteria > Bacteroidota > Bacteroidia > Bacteroidales > Bacteroidaceae > Prevotella. The sequence goes on from CAZXFP010000010.1 coordinate 53,859, forward strand.
TCCATCGTATGGCGGCCGTGTCGGCCTGGCTCATCCAATGGCCTTTTCCGGCCACAATTTCTCCGCCGTGGATGTAGCCTTCGGGGTCGTTGCGCTGCAAGGAGTCAAGCTCCAGAAGGCGCGCGGCATCGAGCGTGTTGCGCTGGTAAGCCGCATCGAGCGCGCCACACCACACCATGAACGGCGTGTTGCGCAGGTTTTCCAGTCTCACATCGCCGGGATGGCCGGCCATCATCGAAGCCGCCGCCCACGTGTCGGCCATGCGCGGCCCCATGCGCCATACGCCATCGCCGCCGGCGGAGTAGCCAAGGATGTACACTTTGTTGGGATTGACGCCCATTTGGCTCACTGCCGTGAGGATAATCTGATGATAGAACTCATCGGCATCTTCCTGACACCACATGTTCCATGCGTCTACGGGCGAGAGCGGGCACAGATAGACACCCTCCGACGGACGGTAGAGCCGCCACTGGTTGGTCCATTGCTGTATGTTGTCTTTGCGATACTGCACGCCACCGCCTCCGTGGAGCGATATCCACAGCGAGCGGCCGTCCTTGGGAGCATCTCCGAAGACGCTCCAGTGGAGCTGCATGGTGCGGTTGCCTACGTGGACGGCGTGCTCATCCACCACTTTCTTCGTCTTGGGGCTGATGGCCGAGATGAAATGGCGCGTCAGTTGCTCCTTGGCCTCCTTGGCCTGCTGGCGCGAGAGCGGCTGTTCGCTCACAGCCTCGTTGGCCTCCTGCATTGCGCCGGCAAACGCTTCCCAGTGTGCTTCGGTCATGCTTTCCGGCGTAAAGAGGCTTATGCCCGCCGAGCCGCTCAGCACGCTGCTCATGATAGCTTCACGGAGCTGCGCGGGAGTGAGGCCGCTGTGCTCCGGATCGGTGACGGATGCCTTGTGCTCCCAGTCGCGGCAGATGAACAGACCGCTGTATACGGGGATGTTCTTGCCCCGCACGGCCTGCGTCTCCTCGCTCACCATGCTGCCAATCCACGATGGCTGCTCGGCGTAGAAGTCGTTGTAGTTCATCGGGAACACCGCATCGAGGTTCCATTTCTGCCACTCCTGCCGCACCATCTTGCGCGCATGGCTCTGCGGACCGGGGAATACATCGGCCGAAATCTTCTTCCCTTGTGCCCTCACAGCGGTGGAAAGCTCGTTCACAAGGTCGGTCACGGCATCGCAGCGGAACTGTGCCCACTCCTCAATCTTGGAGGGGTCGGCCACCGAGCGGATGTCTATGCCCGTCTGGTCTTGGAAGATGCGCGTGCAGTCGTCGCAATAGCAGTAGTCGGCGGGTGCGTACTCACCGTTCATGTTCAGTCCGTACTTCTGCCAAAGGCCGCGCGCGAGGATGACATCGGCATAGCGTATGTAGTCGAGCTGTACGTAGTCGACGTGCTTGATGGACGCTATGCGCGACACAAGCGCGGCAAGATACTTGTGAACCTCGCGGTTGCGCGGGTCGAGGGTGGTGTAGTAGGGCACGTAGGCGGGCTTCTCGCTCGCGTTCTGTCCCAGTCTGTTCACCGTGTACCATTCTTTGGGCAGCCCTTTCTGCACCATCGTGTGCACCCAGGCATGGTATTCCAGTCCCGCCTCGTGAGCCAGCCGCGCCGCAAGGGCTATGCGCGCGCTGTCGTTGCCGGCGTTGAAGCACACGCCCGTCACGCCTTTGGCTCGCCACTGCTTGAAGTCGGCCCGCAGCTTGTCGGCCGTGGTGTCGTCGCCCCATCCCTGCCACACGTAGACGGGGAGCTGTGCCCCGGCGGCAAGGCTGCAAAGCAGCGACAAAATCAGAAGAATGCCTCTACTCTTCGTTCTCTTCATACTTGTCTTCTTTATGTTTTAATGATGTGAAATTGCTTCTGTCTGTGTGGTTTGGCTTCGCGCAAACAAAGATACGACAAACTTTTCAGACAGGCAAACGACGGCGGGAAGAATGTGGCGGAGGCGGTGAAAATAGGCTTCCGCGGGGCTTTTGGCCGCCGCAGGATTGCGTTGTGGGGGCGGAAAGAGGAGAGGTGGCGGCGCGGGTGGTGAGCCGTGGCAAAACAAAACCGCACCTTTCGCGGGGTGAAAGGTGCGGTTTTGCGGGGTGAAACCATACGTTTTGCGCGCCAAAACCATACGTATTGCCAACTGCTTGATGCATAGCGGTTTGGCGCGTGGTTAGGGGCGGGGCTGTGAAGTCAGAGATAGAGCACGGCCTCATTGCCCATATTGCAGAGCAGATCGAGGATGCTGAGATTGGGCTGGAAGCCATGCCGCTGCCTGTAGACCTGGTAATAGGGTGTGGGGGTGAAGTCGGGGTCGGGCAGGGGGTGCTTCGGGTGGATGGCCTCGCGGAAGTCGGCCTCGGCGGGAATATTGGTGCTGCCGGCCACTCCATACTCTGTGGTGGGGACGATGGTGGGCTGGAAGCCCAGCAGCTCGCACATCTTGTGGGTGATGGCCATGTTGAAGTCGAAGAGAAACTCCCATTTCCGGGTGAAGAAAGGCTGCAGGTCATCGGCGTAGAACTCAAAGAACGGGCTTTCGCCGTAGGCCGAGCAGAGCGCGTTCCAGTGCTGCTTGCGCCACTCCCCGTGGTCGCTCACGCGCACTTCCCTGACGGGTGTCTTGTCGAGCCGTCCGCCCTCGGGTCGCTCCACGGGCACGGTGAGCGGCTGCAGGCCGTTGGTGGTGGCGATGACGCAGCGGTTTCGGAAAGTCTGCTTCGCGAAGTGGTCGTGCTGCTCTATGTATATCGTTCCGTAGCGGTAGGCCTTTTGCCACCACTGCACGGGGGCGAAGTAGGCTGTGGGGAGCAAACAGGCAGCCCCCCGCCACCCGTTAGGACGGGCGGCGGGGGGCGTGTCGAGTTCTCCGAAACTGATGTTTGTCGGATATTGGGTCATGTGTTGTCCTTGCGGTGATGCCGCGCCGTGCGGCGTTTACTTGATGTTGTCTACCCAATTGAACAGTCGCGACCAGCGTATGCCGCCGAATCCGCGGCGGTCGGGGTCGCTGGACCACCAGATGAATATGGGTTTGCCCACAATGTGGTCCTCGGGCACGAAGCCCCAGTAGCGCGAGTCGGCGGAGTTATGGCGGTTGTCGCCCATCATCCAGTAGTAGTCGAGCTTGAAGGTGTAGCTTGTGGCGGGCTTTCCGTTGATGAGTATCTTGCCGTTGCTCACCTTCAGGTCGTTGCCCTCATAGACGCTGATGCAGCGTTCGTAGACGGGCAGGTTCTCAAGCGTCAGTTTCACGCTCTCGCCTTTCTTCGGAATCCACACCGGGCCATAGTTGTCGCGTGTCCATCCGGTGAATGCGTTGAGCGGATAGACCGTGCCCGAGTAGATGTCGCGGTCGGTTACGGGTCGCATGGCGGCCACCAGGCCTTGCTGTTTCAGCGTGTTGGCGGCATGGCGGGTGAGCGGCATGTAGCCGTCGAACTCCTTCAGCACGGCATCATTGAGCACTACGCCGCGCTCCACGTCGGCTCCGTGCAGATAGCCGAGGCTCTGCACGTCCTCCTCGCTGATGCCCAGCTCCTTGCGCAGCGCGTCGTAGCGTTGTCCCATCAGCTCGGTGGCCGTCACGCCACGCCATTTCACGAAGTATGTGTACTGCACTTGGTCGGGCTCTTTGTTGGCCTTGCCGTCAAGATAAACCCTCTTGTCCTTGATTTGCAGCGTCTGTCCCGGCAGTCCCACGCAGCGTTTCACGTAGTTCTCGCGCCGGTCGGTGGGGCGGTGGTCTATAACGCCAAACACGGCTTGGTTCTGCACCAGGTAGTTGCGCCCCAGCGCGTAGGCGTTGGCAAAGAACTGGCGTTGCTGCAAGGTGGTCATGGTGGCGAGGTTGATGTCGGGCTGCTGCTGCATGAGCATGTTCTCGCCCTGAGTGTAGACAAACTGGTAGTAGTCTTGTGCCTGATAGGCCTCGTTGCTCATGATAGTGTCGCCCGCGGGATAGTTGAACACAACGATGTCATTAAGCTCCACGTTGCCCAGACCTTTCACGCGGCGGTAGTCCCAGTGCGGCCACTCGATGTAGCTCTTGCAGTTGAACACGGGCAAAGTGTGCTGCGTGAGGGGCATGGTGAGCGGTGTCTCGGGTATGCGGGGGCCGTAGCTCACCTTCGAAACGGCGAGATAGTCGCCCGTGAGGAGGCTCTTCTCCAGCGAACTGGACGGGATGACGTAGTTTTGGAAGAGGAAAAGGTTGATGAAATAGACGGCTATGAGCGCGAATACGAGCGCATCCACCCATGACATCACCATGCGCACCGGGCCTTCGGAGTCTTTCCACCATGTCCAGCGTATTTTCTTGGTGATGTAGTTGTCGAATATGAGTGGCAGGAGGATGAGTCCCAGCCAGCTTTTCACCCATAAAAGGAAGAGCAGGTAAAGTCCTCCTGCGATGATGAACTTGACCCATTGCTTCTTGGGGTCGAGCTTTTGTTTTTCTTTGTCTATCATTGGGTAGTTGTTTCAGTTTGCCCCGGCAGCGTGAAAAGGCGTTGTGTGGCCGGTAAGGGCTTGCCGGGCGCGCTTGGTGGTTTAACTGTCAGAATTTAAACAAGTCGCTGGTGGTGAGCAAGCCTTGGTGGTTGAGGGTGTATTCCGCCGCCAGCACAGCGCCAAGGGCGAATCCTTTGCGCGAGTGGGCACTGTGGGTGAGGGTGATTTCATCGGCCTCGCTGTCGTAGCGTATGGTATGGATGCCCGGCACTTCCTCGTGGCGTATGCTGTCTACGAGCAATTCATCGGCCTTGTGTGCGCTGTCGCCCTCCACGCGTCCGTCGTCCCACGTGGTAGTGCCTTTCTTCCATGTTGCTTTGCGGTCTATCTCGTGGCAAAGTTCCTCGGCCAGCGTGATGGCCGTGCCCGATGGCGCATCGAGCTTGTGGATGTGGTGGGTCTCAACCATGTTTACGTCATACTGGGGGAACTGGTTCATGAGCTTGGCCAAGTAGCGGCTGGCGGCAGAGAAGATGGCCACGCCCACCGAGAAGTTGCTCGCCCAAAAGAGCGTCTGCCCCTCCTCGCGGCACAGCCGCTCCACGTCGGCCTTGTGATCGTGCATCCATCCCGTGGAGCCGCTCACCACTTTCACGCCGTGCTTGAACGCCCGAAGATAATTAGCGTAGGCGGCGGTGGGGTTGGTGAACTCAATGGCCACATCGGCCGAGGAAAAGGCCGGCGAATCGAAGTCTTCCGGGTTGTCGATGTCTATCTTGCAAACGATTTCATGGCCACGCTGCAAGGCAATCTGCTCTATCATGCGTCCCATTTTCCCGTAGCCTATCAATGCTATCTTCATCTTTGACGGTTTTTTGGTTACAGCTTGTTGTTTGATAATTGATGCAAAAGTACGAAGTTTTTTCCGATAACCAAAAAAACTCCGTATCTTTGCAACCCCAAAAGCATTGTTTATCAATCCGAAAGGGATATTAAGGGAGTCTGGAAGAGCTTCTTCGGAAAATCAGAAGGAGTCCCGTGGGAGTCCGAGAGGATTCTTCTGAATAACTGAAAGCGAAATCATAAATCAAAGAACGATGCAGTTTGCTCGTTCAATACACTAACAATCAAAAATAAAAATATGAAGAAAATTTTTACATTAGCTTTGGCAATGCTTTGCACTATGGGTGCAATGGCAGAGGATTACACGGAACAAATGCGCGTCATGATGAAGGGCGAGCAGGTGGAAGACTACGAGATGACGGTTGATTTGACGCAATCGGAGAACGGTCAGTACACACTGACGGTGAACAACCTCATCTATTATGCTGCGGGAATGGCCATCGGCAATGTCGTTATTGATGGTATTGAGGCGCAGGCCGACCCCGACAATCCCGGCGTGACGGAGCTTTCCGTGTCCAAGAGTATCAAAATCAAGTCGGGAGATCTCTCCGGCTATCCCGTCTGGATGGGTCCCCGCATGGGCGAGGTGCCCGTTGTGCTTGACGGAAAAGTAGGCGGCGGCCGCCTTTACTTCAATGTTTCCGTGGAGACGAGCTTCTATGGCACGGACGTTGACGCTGATTACGCCTTTGGCGATATACAGGCAGTGCTCGATGCCGCCACTACGGGCGTTGACCAAGCAACTACCACAGCCGATGTCAAGCCTGTTGGCGTGTACGACCTCACCGGCCGCGCTGTGAAGACGCAGCGCGAGGGACAGGTTTATGTCGTTCGCATGAGCGACGGTTCTGTCCGCAAGGTCATGAAGTAAGCCTCTTGTTGCATGGGCACGCTGCTCCTGCAAGAGTGGCGTGCCCATGTTGCATGAAGCAGAGGCATAAACAGAGGAGGAAATCATGGAGGAGCTGATACATTATGCCTGGAAACACAAGATGTTTCCGCTCAAATCGTTGCAGACAACCAAAGGCGAGGCTGTTGAGGTGCTCGATACCGGGCTGCACAACCGCAATGCCGGCCCCGACTTCTTCAACGCCAAGGTAAAGATAGATGGCGTTTTGTGGGTGGGCAATGTGGAAATACACGACAAAGCGTCAGATTGGTTTGCCCACGGGCACGATCGCGACCCGCGTTACGACAATGTTGTCCTGCACGTGGTGGCTCGCGCCGATGCGGAAGCGGTGACAAGCCATGGCCAGCACCCACCGCAGATGGTGCTGGAGGTGCCCTCTCATGTGCGAGACCACTATCAAGAACTGCTGACAACAGCGGAATACCCACCTTGCTACCGCATTATCCCCTCGCTTTCCCGTCTTTCCGTGCATTCATGGATGAGCGCGCTGGCACTGGAACGGTTGGAACAGAAGACCGAGGCCATAGCGCAGAGGGTGCAGGCGTGCGGCGAATCGTGGGAGGCAGCCTATTTTGTGACGCTGGCGCGTAACTATGGGTTCGGCGTAAACGGCGATGCCTTTGAGCTTTGGGCGCGCTCCTTGCCGCTGAACAGTGTGGCGCACCACCGCGACAACCTCTTCCAGGTAGAGGCGTTCTTCCTTGGACAGGCCGGACTACTCGACCCGGCGTCTGTGCCGGAGCGTCACCGTGACGCGGCCATCAAGGAAGAGTACTTCCAAAAGTTATCCGCCGAATACCGATACCTCTCCCACAAGTTCGGATTGCGCCCCATCGATGGCCACCTATGGCGGTTCTTGCGGCTGCGACCGCAGAATTTCCCTACCATTCGCATTGTTCAGCTTGCCCGGCTTTACCATAATCACTGCGCCGGACTGTCGCGCTTGGCCGAGTGCGGCACAGTGGAGGAGGCTGAAAAGCTGCTGGAAACGAGCGTGACACCTTACTGGGAAACCCACTATGTGTTTGGCTCGGTCAGCAAGCGGAGCGAGAAGCGGCTTTCCAAATCATCGCTCACGCTGCTTGTCATCAACACCGTTGTGCCCATGCTCTTTGCTTATGGGCGGCACAAGGGCGATGAGCGGCTTTGCGAGCGTGCGCTGTCGTTTCTCGAAGAGTTGCGCGCGGAGCGCAACCACATTGTGCGGATGTGGCAGGAGGTGGGACTTGACGTGCGGACGGCGGCCGACTCGCAGGCTCTCATCCAGCTGAAGAAAGCCTATTGTGACAAAAGGGACTGCCTGCGCTGCCGCTTCGGGTATGAATACCTCAAGCCCTCATCTTCCAATATCTCAAAGCGAGAGGGATAACCTCTCTTTTTTCTTACAACAACACAACCCATGATTCTCTCCCAAACGCCAAAAAACAAGTCGCGGCTTTTTCTGCTTTGAAAAGGCAAGGGGCGAATCTCAATCATCATTATATGGACGACTACATTTTTGAAACCCGTTTGGAGGTGCGCGATTATGAGTGCGACATCGAGGGAATCGTCAACAATGCCAACTACCTTCATTACACCGAGCACACCCGCCACCGCTTCTTGAAAGCCTGCGGGCTGAGTTTTGCCGAGATGCACGAGCGCGGAATCGATGCCGTGGCTGCGCGGATGAAGCTCGAATACAAAGCTCCGCTGCGCTGCGATGACATTATCGTGTCGCGGCTGAAGCTGAAGAAGGAGAACATACGCTACGTGTTCCTGCACGACCTCTACCGGGAGAGCGACAACAAACTGTGCTTCCGTGGTCGCGTGGAGCTGGTGACGCTTGTCAATGGCAAACTGTCGGTGAGCGAGGACTACGACCGTGCCTTCGCACCCTACCTCAACACTCAGCCTAAGGACGGTGGAAGCGGAGAGTGAGCTGTTTGCGGCCATGCTGCTGAGCCGCGTGGGCTTCCATCACTTGCGCGAGCTGCAAGCCATCTATCGCATGGCCGGCTCTGCCCGTGCGGTGGTTGACCATGCCGGCGACATCCGCGCCATTGCGTCCGATGCGTCGCCGCGTCTCGTGGAGCTGCTTTCGGCTCTGCCCGACTATCGCCGGCGCGCGGAGGAGGAGATGGAGTATGTCCTGGCCAATGATGTTAAGGCACTTACTCCCGCCGATGACGGCTATCCGCAGCGGCTTTCGCATTGCGTTGACGCGCCTTTGGTGCTCTATCAGCGTGGCGAGGCCCGGCTGAATGCGCGCCGTGTGGTGAGCGTGGTGGGCACGCGCCGTTGCACCCGCTACGGTCAGGACCTCATCCGGATGTTTGTGCGCCGCCTTTCCGAGCTGTGTCCCGGCGCGTTGGTGGTGAGCGGGCTGGCCTATGGCGTGGATGTCTGCGCCCATAGGGAGTGCCTCGACAGCCGTTTGCCCACGGTGGGCGTGCTGGCGCACGGGCTTGACGACCTCTATCCGCGTTCCCACCGCGTCACGGCCGACAAGATGGTGGCCGAGGGTGGCGGTTTGCTCACCGAGTTCATGACCCACACCGTGCCCGACAAGGTGAATTTCGTGCGCCGCAACCGCATTGTGGCCGGCGTGGCCGATGCCGTGGTGCTCGTGGAGAGCGCGGCCAAGGGCGGCGGACTGATTACTTGCGGCATAGCACGCGACTATGGGCGCGATGTTTTTGCCTTTCCCGGCCCTGTGGGGGCAGCTTACAGCGAGGGATGCAACCGCCTTGTGCGCGACAATGGTGCGGGACTTATCACCTCGGCCGATGATTTGGTGGAGGCTATGGGCTGGCAGGCCGACGCACAGCTGGCTCAGGCACAGCGTAAAGGCGTGGAGCGCGACCTTTTTCCCACGCTTTCCGATGACGAGCAGCGCGTGGTCGATGCGCTCCGCAAGCAGAACGACCTGCAGATAAACGAGCTTTCCGTGCGCGCGGGCATGGCCATCGGCACGCTTTCGGCCATTCTCTTCTCGCTGGAGATGAAGGGTTTGGTGCGCGCCTATGCGGGCGGGTCTTATCATTTGCTGGCTGGCTGACGGCATTTGCTGCCGTGCGGCTTTTTGCAAGGGCGTGTGCCGCCGTGCGCGGGGCAGCCGCCGGAATGCGGCAAGCCCGCCTTGCCCCCATGAGTGGGGCAGGGCGGGCTTGCTTTTTTTATGCTTCTCTCCCTTGCGGGAGGCCGTATGGCGGCTTAGTAGTTGTCGGCGTTGATCTCGAAGAAGCTCTGCGGGTGGTCGCAGACGGGGCACACGGCCGGCGACTTCTTGCCAATGACGATGTGTCCGCAGTTGCGGCACTTCCAGATGCGCTCATCATCGCGCGAGAAGACGATGCCCTCCTCGATGTTGGCCACCAGTTTGCGGTAACGCTCCTCGTGGTGACGCTCGATGGCACCCACCAGACGGAACTTGTTGGCAATCTCGGTGAAGCCCTCTTCCTCGGCCTCGCGTGCCATGCGGTCGTACATGTCGGTCCATTCGAAGTTCTCTCCCGCGGCGGCATCTTTCAGATTCTCCACCGTTCCGGGCACTGCGCCGCCGTGCAGGTACTTAAACCACATCTTGGCGTGCTCCTTCTCGTTGCCGGCAGTCTCCTCAAAGAGGGCTGCAATCTGCTCGTAGCCGTCCTTGCGTGCCTTGCTGGCATAATATGTATACTTGTTGCGTGCCTGGCTCTCGCCTGCAAAAGCCTCCATGAGGTTCTTCTCGGTCTTAGTTCCTTTCAGCTCTTTCATCTTGTTCTTCCTTTTATGATTTTACAATGTTTTTGTATTCCTAAAACTCAATCCTTTCGGATGACGGTGCAAAGATACGAAGCCAATTTGTAATAATTACAATTTTAAGGGTTAAAAAACGTAAAATGAGGACTTAACGTTTTTCTTTTCCTCTCGCCGTAGCCTCTTTTCGGGTCTCAAAAAGGCTGCTTTGCTCCTTGTGTGGCCTGTCTGGCGGCGGGCGGCGGGGCAGGGCGGGAGTGGCGGAAGCGCGCGGCGGGGCATCCCGCATTTGAGGTAGGTGCCGACCCTGTCATAGGCTTTGCCCTGCCAAACCATACCTTTTGCAGCGCGAAAGGTATGGTTTTGAGTTGTAAAAGGTATGGTTTTGGGCGGTCAAAGCATACGTTTTGGCAAGTGCTTGATGGTCAGTTGGTTGCCGAAATATGATTTCTTGGCGAATTAGGAAGGGATTTTGGCCGCTAAGCGGCGCGCGCAATGTGGCGTGCGGATGCCGTCGGGCGGGCTGGTCAAGGCGGTTTGGGCGTGCCATGGGCGCATAGGTGCGGCGAAAAGCTGGCGTGCTTTTTTCTTGAATCGCAATTTCTCCGTAACTTTGCAGCCATGAAAATAGGAAAAATAGACTTGGGTGAACGCCCCCTATTGCTTGCGCCGATGGAGGATGTCACCGACATTGGCTTTCGCCGGATGTGCAAACGCTTTGGCGCGGCGATGGTCTACACCGAGTTTGTGTCGGCCGATGCCATCATCCGCAACATTGACTCCACGCTCCGCAAGATGGTTATCGACGAGGAGGAGCGTCCTGTGGGCATACAAATCTACGGACGCGATGTGGACTCAATGGTTGAGGCGGCCAAAATGGTGGAGCAGGTGCGCCCCGATGTAATCGATCTGAACTTCGGATGCCCGGTGAAGAAGGTGGCCGGGAAAGGCGCGGGCGCGGGAATGCTGCGCGACATTCCGTTGCTGCTCGACATAACGCGCTCCGTGGTCAAGGCGGTCAGCGTGCCGGTGACGGTGAAGACGCGGCTGGGATGGGACATGGAGAACCTTGTCATCACCGACCTGGCCGAGCAGCTGCAAGACTGCGGCGTGCAGGCACTCACCATTCACGGGCGCACGCGCAGCCAGATGTATACGGGCGAGGCCGACTGGACGCTGATAGGCAAGGTGAAGGAGAACCCGCGGATACATATCCCCATCATTGGCAATGGCGACGTGACCACGCCCGCCGATGTGGCCGACCGCTTTGCGCGCTATGGCGTGGATGGCGTGATGGTGGGGCGCGCCACGTTTGGCTGTCCGTGGATATTCAGCGAGATGCGGCGCGGCTTGGAAGGCTCGCAGCCCGTGCACACGCTGTCCGTTGACGACAAGATTGATATTCTGGAAGAGATGCTGCGCATCAATGTGGAGCGCATAGATGAGTATCGGGGCATCCTGCACACGCGCCGCCACTTGGCCGCATCGCCCATCTTCAAGGGCATCCCCGACTTCCGGCAGACGCGCATAGCGATGCTGCGCGCCGAGAGCGTGGCCGAGCTTACGCAGATACTCCAGCATTGCCGCGTGCTGCTTCGTCAGGCGGCTGGCTGAGGCGGCTCTTTCCGCCGCCTCGGCGGGCTTGTTTGCCCCGCGTGGGGCAAACTTGTCAGATGCTCATCTTCTGTAAAGGCGTGCCATCAAGGCGATGGATGGTGAACGTGCCTTGCTCGTAGGTGGCGAAAGTGGGTTCTTTGCCCCCCTTGGGGAACGTGATGGAGCCAAGGTTGACGATGCCTCGCCCCTCGTGCTGCGACAGTTCCCACAGGTGGCTGTGCCCATGCACGATGGCATCGTAGGGGCCGGCGGGCATATTCTCCTTGTTATAGAGGTGCCCGTGGGTGAGGAAGAGCCTTTTCCCTTCGTCCACCAGCAGCACATAGTCGCCCATCATGGGGAATTGGAGCAGCATCTGGTCCACTTCCGCGTCGCAATTGCCGCGCAGGGCCACGATGTGGGCGGCGCGCGCGTTTAGGTCGTCCACGATTCCCTTGGCATCTATGCCCTCGGGAATGCGGTTGCGGGGGCCATAGTTGAGGATGTCGCCCAGAATGCAGAGCATATCGCAGTGGTGGGCATCATAGAATTCGAGCACTTTCTGCAAGGCGGGTCGGCAGCCGTGAATGTCGGATACGAGAAGATACTTCATGTTGATTCGCTTTTTTTGACGCAAAGGTAGCGATAAAATCGTGAATCGCGCGCAACCCTCGCCGTGTTTTGGCGCGCCAAGTGCAGGAGTTGGCTGCGTGCAGTGTGGAATCATCGTTTTTCGTGTGGCTTATTTCCTTGCCCGTCCTCGCTTTTTTGTGGGCGAATTTTGGTAGCGTGGCATTTTATTCTTATCTTTGCACCATCAAACACATTGGCTCTGATAGTTCAATGGATAGAACGGAGGTTTCCTAAACCTTTGATCCGGGTTCGATTCCCGGTCGGAGTACT
>CAZXFP010000011.1:0-60816 GCA_964640675.1 uncultured Prevotella sp.
CAAATCTTTCGCTAAGAGGGGGCGATGGCTTGCTTGGCGGGATGTGTTCCCTGTTGCTTTGGATGATAACGATGGCAGGTGTGTTAACGAAATGATGCTCATTCGTTGACGCACCTTTCTTGTTTTTGGACGGGAGATGACGCTGGTGTTTTTGTGGCTATAGTGTTGATAATCTGCGTGTTTGCGACTTTTTGAGCGTGGGCGATGAGCTTTTGGAAGCGGGAAAGTTTCCTTTGCTGATGGCAGCTGCACGGGCTGTGTTTTCAAAAGGTATGGTTTTGCGTGGCAAAAGGTATGGTTTCGCAAGGTCAAACCTATGGTTTTGCAAGGTAAAAGGTATGCTTTTGCGTGGCGGGGTGGCAAGAACTGTTTTTCGTTTGTGGCGTGCCCCTTTTCCGTAGCAATGGTTTGGCTTGGAAAAAGGCGTTTTCTCAAGTCATAGTTTTTTTGTTTGAAACTTTCCGATGCAACGGTTTGGCTCGGAAAGGGTGCGCGAATGGGGTGGGGCAGAGGTGGCTTGCCGTGCCCGAAGAGTGTTTCCCCTTGTTGTTTTAATGGCTTCTTGCGCTTTGATTCCGCCTGTGGCTTCTTAGTTTTTGTGCTATTCTGTTCAGCTTTTGTGAGGCTCTGCATGGCGTGCGCATAGTGCTTGAGGGTGTAAATCTTTGTTTGCACGTCAGAGAAAAGTGCAAACGCCGCGTGGTGCGGCGTTTGCGGGCTGGTATGAAATCAGAGGCGGATGAGCCTGCGGTTGATGCGGTCGATGGCGGAGGTGTCTATCGACTTGATGTAGGTTTGCGTGGTGCGCTCCGAGCTGTGCCCCATGCCGCGGCTGATGATGCTGATGGGCACGTCGCTGTTGTAGGCAAGGCTTGCCCATGAGTGGCGTGCGGCATACTGCGTGAGCGGTGTGGCCACGTTGGCCATGCGGCCTATGGTTTTCAGATTGCGGTTTTGCCGTCCCATGGCGCGCTCGTACTGGCTGCGCTCCGTGCCGTCGTGGCGTGTGATGATGGGCATGAGGTAGGGCGAGTTGGCCGTGAGGTGGGCGTGTCGGCTCACGATTTCCTGCATTTCCCGTTCCCATTTCACCTCCATGGGCTTGTGTGTCTTGCGCCGGCAGTAGCGCACGAAGCCTCCACGGAGGTCGCTTTTCTTCAGGAAAGCCATGTCTACGAAGGGCATTCCGCGCAGATAGAACGACAGGAGAAACAGGTCGCGCGCCATGGCGAGGTGCGGACGTGTGGCAAGATTGAGTGACTTGATGGCCTGCAGGTCGCGTTTCTCCAAGGCTCTTTTGCGGGTTCGGTCTATGCCCGTGTAGACGTGGGCAAACAACGGGCGCGCGCTGTCCAGTCCCGCCTTGATGGCTGTGTGCTGCACGGTACGTATGATGCGGAGATAGCTGGATGTGGTGTTGCGCCGAAGTCCCCGTTCCTTTTGCAACCATTGTTCAAACCGCTCCAGTGTGTCGGCGCTGAGCATCGGAAAGGTGAGGTCTTGCCCGCCGAGAAACTCATGGAGGCGGTTGCGCGTGGTCTGATAGTTGCGCGCCGAGCACGTTTGCCCCATCGAGAGCTTCTTGGCGATGAGCGAGCTAAAAAGCGCGAAGACGGTTTGGCACGCCGGAAGCGTGGCCAGTTCTGCCGTCAGCTCATCGGTGGTGAACGTCTTGCCCTGCTGTTCCCACTCCGCCGCCACGGCGCGCATTCTCCGCAGTTCCCAATTGGTCTTCTCTGCCATGAGGCGGAGGCGGTTTTGTCGCGCCCCGGCAGCTCCGCTGGTGCTGATGCGTCCTTGCTCGCTGTCCCATTCGGCGGGAAAGAGGCGATGGGCTGTACGTATCTGCCTGACGGTGCGTTGGTGGGTGACTTGGTAGAACAGTCGTCCTGGCTTGCCAACTGTGGCCGATGGTCTGAATTTGAGCTTGATTGTTGTCATAAAAAGTGATGTTTTAAAGTGTAGTTTATTGATGTTTTGTCTATTCTGAACGCGCTTTTGCTTCTTGCAGGGGGCGGGAGTGTGCGGCTTGTGCCCATCTTTGGGGCAGCAGGAGGTAAAACGGTCTTGGCCAAAGCATAAGACGGGGCATGGGCAAAGGGCGTATGCTTCCGCAAAAAATCTTTTCAAACACCTTTTAAGAGGTCTTTTGATGATAATTCGGAATTTTTATGTAAGTTTGTGGCCGAAAACATATTACATATCTTAAACGACAGAAACATGATTCAACGCTTATTGGATTTCCTCACCGCGTCGCCCGTCAACTTCCTCGCGACACGCAACATCGTCAGCGAATTGGAGGCCAATGGCTTCCGCCGGGTAGCCCCCAGTCTTCCCCTTGGTGCCATTCCACCGGGCGACAAGTTCTTCGTCACGAAGAACGACTCCTCCGTCTATGCCTTCCGCATAGGCCGCAAGCCGCTCGCCGATGCGGGATTCCACATGATTTGCGCCCATAGCGACTCCCCGACGTTCCGTGTGAAGCCCAATGCCGAGATGTGTGGCGAGGGCGGCATGGTGCGCTTGAACACCGAGGTGTATGGCGGCCCGATTCTCTCCACGTGGTTCGACCGTCCGCTGACGCTTGCCGGACGCGTCATTCTGCGCGGCGACAGCCCGCTTGAGCCTGTTACCCGCCTGCTGCACATACGCCGTCCGCTGCTGCAAATCAGCAATCTCGCCATCCATTTCAACCGTCAGGTGAACGATGGCGTGAAGCTGAGCCGCCAAAAGGACGTGCTGCCCATCCTGGGACTGCTCACCGACGAGCTGGAACGTGGCAACCTGCTCATCAATGCCATTGTGGAGGAGCTGAGCAAGGAGCAGCCTGTGAAGGCAGAAGACATCCTCGACTTCGACCTTTACCTTGCCGACACGCAGCCCGCCTGCACGTTTGGCATCCACAACGAGTTTATTTCCTCCGGAAGGCTTGATGACCTGTCGATGTGCTTTGCCGGTTTGGAGGCCATGCTGGCCGCGCAGGAGAGCGATGCCACACAGGTGCTGGCCATATTCGACAACGAGGAGACCGGCTCGCAGACCAAGCAGGGCGCGGGAAGTCCGTTCCTGGCCTCCATGCTGCGCCGCATAGCCCTCGTGCAAGACGGCACGGAGGAGGCATTCCATCAGGCTGTGGAGCGCGCATTCATGATTTCGGCCGACAATGCACACGGTTTCCATCCCAATTATGCCGAGAAGTACGACCCCACCAATCATCCCATGCTGGGCGGAGGGCCGGTTATCAAGTTCAACGCTTCGCAGAAGTATGCCAGCGACGCCCTTTCGGCTGCCGTCTTCTCCGAGATATGCCGCAAGGCGGGCGTGCCCTGCCAGCGTTTTGTGAACCATAGCGACGTGGCGGGTGGCAGTACGCTGGGCAATATCCTCGCCTCCTCCATCCCATTGAGGGGCGTAGACATGGGCAATGCGGTGCTGGCGATGCACAGTTGCCGCGAGACGGGCAGCGTGGCCGACCATGAGTATTGCGTCCGCGCGTTCACTACGTTCTACAATATGTAGTATAAGTGTCGCTTTTTTTCGCCCCCTCGCCTCCCCGTACCTGCTTGCGGGCACGGGGAAGCGATGCTTTGCGCGCAGGGCGCGTATGCTGCGGCGGGGCGGAATGTAAGCCGTTGATGCGCAATACGTTATGTAATGCGGGGAAAATAAATTAAAAATGCGGAGTTTTTAATTTATTTTTCCCGCATTTTTAATTTAAAAATCTCCGCAAAACCATACCTTTCGCCTCGCGATACGTCAGCCCTTGCCTTGCGCCATGTTCCGTTGTGCGTTCTTGCCGCTTCCGTTGCGCATGGCTTTGTCAAGTATGTTGATGCCTGCCGACAGCCCGAAAGCCCCCGCGCGGCTGATTTTTTGCCCCCGCAGGCTTACGCGAATGGAAAAACTTCCGTATCTTTGTGGCCTAAATCGTAATAAAAAAGAATAACACCATGTTTGAAAACCAACCCAAAGGGCTTTACGCGTTGGCCCTTGCCAATACGGGCGAACGCTTCGGATACTACACGATGCTGGCCATCTTTGTGCTTTTCCTCCAGTCAAACTTCGGCTGGGGCGAGGGCTTGGCCGGCACTGTCTACTCCGTTTTCATGACCCTCGTCTACTTTTTGCCCATCGTGGGCGGCACTGCGGCCGACAGAATAGGCTACGGACGCTGCGTCACCATTGGCATTCTCGTCATGTTCCTGGGCTATTTGCTGCTCGCCGTGCCTGCTGGAGCCGGCACAACGGCCATCGCCGTCATGGCTTGCGCGCTGCTGATGGTGTGCGTGGGTACGAGTTTGTTTAAGGGCAACCTGCAGGTAATGATAGGCAAGCTCTATGATGACCCGCGTTATGCCGCCCAGCGCGACTCCGGCTTCTCCATATTCTATATGGCCATCAACATAGGAGCTATGTTTGCGCCCACCGCCGCCTTGGCCATGATGGACTGGGCGCGCACCTCTCTGGGCGCGAGCGAGCAGGATGCGTATCACTATGCCTTCGGTGTGGCGTGCATCTCGCTCATCTTCTCCATTGCCATCTACTATGGCTTCCGCAGCACTTTTGCCCAAGTGGACAACACAACGAAGCAGGTGAAGAAGCAGGCGGAGACCAATGCCAAGGCTGTGGCGGAAGACCCGGCCGACGTGCGCTCACGCATGGTGGCACTGTTCCTGGTGTTTGCCGTGGTCATCTTCTTCTGGATGGCGTTCAATCAGAGTGGTCTCACGCTGACATACTTTGCCCGCGACTTCACTGCCATGCACGCCGATGGTGCTCAAGCCATGTGGTTTGATGTGACCAACCTTGTGGCCTGCATCTTCATCATCTACGCCTTGTTTGCCCTTTTCCAGAACAAGACGCGCCGCGGAAAGGTGATCGCCGTGGCGGTCATCGTGCTTGCGCTGGCGTTCCTTGCGGTGAAGTATGCCCGTGTGCCCGCCGAGGGCATCTCGCTGTCCGCCCCCATCTTCCAGCAGTTCAACGCTTGCTTCGTCATTGGCCTCACGCCGGTGAGCATGGCGTTCTTCGGATGGCTCGCCCGGCGCGGCAAAGAGCCTTCCGCACCGCGCAAGATAGGCTACGGAATGCTCATGGCCGCCTGTGGCTATGTGGTGATGATGGTGGCCTCCGTGGGACTTAGCTACACGCTGAGCGATGCGCAGCGCGTCTCTCCCTATTGGCTCATCAACACTTACCTTATCCTCACCTTTGCCGAGCTGCTCCTTTCGCCCATGGGCATCTCCTTTGTCACGAAGGTAGCTCCGCAGAAATACCAAGGCCTGATGATGGGTTGCTGGTGCGGTGCCACTGCCGTTGGCAACATGCTCGTACAGATTCCCGCCTATTTGTGGAAAGCCGTGCCCCTGCCCATGGTGTGGGGAGTGCTCGTGGGCTTGTGTCTGGTGTCGTGCGTGTTCATCTTCGCCATCATGAAGAAGCTGGAGAAGGTGTGCTAAAAACCCAATCAGAAAGAACATAACCAATGAGCGAGATAAGAGAACGCATAGCCGCGCTTCGCCAAGTGATGAGGCGCGAGGGCATGGGAGCTTACATTTTCCCCAGCACCGATGCCCATAACAGTGAGTATGTGGCCGACCATTGGAAGGGGCGCGAGTGGATTTCGGGCTTCGACGGGTCGGCGGGCACAGTGGTGGTGACGCAGCAGGGCGCGGCCTTATGGACAGACTCGCGCTACTTCATCGCCGCCGAGGAGCAGCTGCAAGGCACGGGCATAGAACTGATGAGGCTGCGCGTGGAGGGCACACCCAGCGTTGCCGAGTGGCTTTCGCGCCAGTTGAGTGGTGCGGAGGCGCGTGTGGTGGGTCTCGATGGATGGGTGAACAGCGCGGCAGAGGTGTCGGGCTTGCGTGCCGAACTGGCTCCGCTGGGGCTTGAGGTGCGCACCGACTTCGACCCGCTTGGCGAGATTTGGACATCCCGCCCGCCTGTTCCGCAGAACCAAGTGGAGATTCAGCCGCTGCAATATGCGGGTGAGGCGGCGCAAGACAAGGTGAACCGCATCCTCTCCGTGCTGCGCGAGCAAGGCGCGGAGGGTATGCTGGTGTCTGCCTTGGACGATATTGCATGGACGCTGAACCTCCGTGGCAGCGACGTACATTGCAATCCGGTGTTCGTCTCCTATCTTATTATAGAGCAATCCGGCGCGACTTTGTTTGTCGATGAGGCGAAAGTGACAGCCGGGGTGGCCGATTACCTGCGCCAAATCCATGTGGCCGTGCGCCCGTATGGCGATGTGGCGGGATTCTTGCGTGAGGAATATCGGGGCGAGACTATACTCTTGGACGCGCAGGAGACCAACAGCTATCTTGCCGTATGTGCCGCAGAGGGTGCGTCGGTGCGTTTCTTGCCGTCGCCCATTCCCCCGATGAAGGCCATAAAGAACGAGGCGGAGATACAAGGCTTCCGCCGTGCGATGGTGCGCGATGGTGTGGCGATGGTGAAATTCCTGCGTTGGCTGCGTCCGGCCGTAGAGGTGGGTGGGCAGACGGAGATGTCTGTCGACCGCAAGCTGACCGCGCTGCGCGCCGAGCAGGACTTGTTCCGTGGCGTTTCGTTCGACACCATTGCGGGATATGAGGCACATGGGGCTATCGTACATTACGAGGCGACCCCCGAAACCGACATTCCGCTTGAGCCGCGCGGCCTTATTCTGATAGACAGCGGTGCCCAATATCAGGACGGAACCACCGATATTACCCGCACGGTGGCCCTCGGTCCGGTCACGGAAGAGCAGCGGCGGGTCTACACACTGGTGCTTAAAGGCCACATTCAGTTAGAGATGGCCAAGTTTCCCGATGGCTGCAACGGCACGCAGATAGACGCATTGGCGCGTCAGCCGTTGTGGCGCGCGGGTTTGAACTTCCTTCATGGCACGGGACACGGCGTAGGCTCGTATCTGAGCGTGCACGAAGGGCCTCACCAAATACGCATGGAGCATCGCCCTGCGCCGCTCCGTGAGGGCATGACGGTGACCGATGAGCCGGGCATATATATGGCCGGACGCTTCGGAGTGCGCATTGAGAACACCTTGCTCATCAAGTCTTACAAGGAGACGGAGTTTGGAAAGTTCCTCGAAATGGAGTCTCTGACGCTTTGTCCCATCGATACTGCGCCCATAGACTTCACTTTGCTCACGGCAGAAGAGAAGGAGTGGCTCACGGATTATCACCGGATGGTCTACGACAGGTTGTCGCCGCATCTTGACGGGGAAGACTTGGAGTGGCTCAAGGCCAACTGTCTGTAACTGAAACGCGAAAAACAGGAGGCCAGTGTTTTCCCGATTGCGACGGAGCATCTTGTGGGTTAGCCGCATCAAGTATTGCCGCGGCTTTGGCGTACAGTCGCCGTGGGCGTACAGGTTTGTGCGTTATGTCATCAACGAGCACTATCCTTACTACGCCTACGAGGACTTGCGCGCGCGCTTTCCGCACCTGTCGTTGAGGAATCGTAAGCTTTGCGAGCTTTATTTGCGCATCGCCAATCACCGTCAGGCCGCTGTGGCGGAGCTGTATGGCCAATTCCCGGCTTCCGTGGGGGCTTATCTCCACGCCGGTTGCCGCAAGATGGCCATACTGCAGGGCTGTTCCGATGCCGCGCAACCCTTCTCTTTGGCCGTCGTAGCCCACGGCGCGGAGACGGAACGGGAGGTGGCGAGGCTCATTGGTCGCGCTTCGGCCGACTCCCTGCTCATCGTTGAGGGCATACACAAGGATGCTGAGGCCAAGAGAAGCTGGGCGAGGATGCGCCAAAATGAGCACGTGCGCCAGACGTTCGACCTCTATTATTGCGGCATTATCTTCTTCGACAAGAAGAAAAGCAGGCAAAGTTACAAAATCAATTTTTGAGAAATGAAGGTCTATACGAAGACGGGCGATGACGGCAGCACCTCCCTTGTGGGCGGCGGACGCGTGAGCAAGAGCCATCCACTTGTCGAGGCGTGCGGAAAACTTGACGAACTGAGCAGCTTCGTGGCTCTTTTGTCGGCTCATTGCCCTGCCGAGGCGTTGCCGGACGGCATCCAGCGCAGTTTGCTCAGCATGGAAACCTGCATCGCCTCGCAGGGAATGCGCCCCTTCGAGGCAGACACCGCACTGCTGGAAGAGCGCATTGACACCATGACCGCACAGTTGCCGCCCCTTCGTGGCTTCATTTTGCCCACGGGATGCCGCGCCGCCGCCCTTGCCCACGTGTGCCGGACGGTGTGCCGAACCGCCGAGCGGAGAGTGTGTGCTGCTGCCGAAGAGTGGCCGCGCGTGGCCGTTTGTCTTCCTTACCTCAACCGCTTGTCGGATTATTTCTTCGTTTTGGCACGTCATTTAAACTTTGTTGCCGGTGTGGAAGAAAAAACATGGGAGAACACTTGTGAATCAAATAAATTATAGTAATTTTGCACGCAAAATTTAAAACGTAGAGACTAAGACTATGTACTGGACACTTGAATTGGCATCGAAGCTGGAAGATGCGCCTTGGCCCGCAACAAAAGAAGAGTTGGTGGACTACGCTACGCGTTCGGGCGCGCCTCTGGAGGTTCTTGAAAACTTACAGGAGATAGAGGATGAGGGCGATGTGTACGAAAGCATTGAGGACATTTGGCCCGATTATCCCACCAAGGAGGACTTCCTTTTCAACGAGGACGAGTACTAAGCGATTCGCCCTTAGGTAATTATTTGATTGAATACTCAACCCGGAACACACGGAGACATCCCATGAAGAAGGAAGTCTTTGCTGTGTTTCGGGTTGTTTTGTATGCCTGGGAGGCCGCCTTTGGCCGAGCGGGCAAGGCCGGAGCGCACCGCAGATCCCGCTTTCGGGGCTGGCCGAAAGGCTCTGGCAAAACGTTATTTCTGATGAAAATAGTAGTATTATTGGTCTATCTCCTGCTTGCCATCGGAGGTCAGGCCTACGTTTCTTGGCGCACTTGGCAGCTCTTGCCGGCCATTTTGCCGCTGCGCGTGGCCGTTGTGGGAATGATGACGGCCGCTTTCCTCACCTTTTTCCTCGTCATGGGCGGCGTGGGCGAGAAGTTTTCCCTGCCTGTGGGCACATTCCTCTACGAGGTGGGCATGTCGTGGCCCTTCGTATTGCTCTATCTTGCCCTCTTCTATGGCCTTGCCGACCTGCTCATGCTTGTCCATGTGCTGCCCCGCGAGTGGCTCAGGGGCAGCTGGCCGGGCACGCTTGGCGTGCTTGCAGTCATGACCGTGCTGTTTGGCTATGGCTATTTGCGCTTCGAGCGCAAAGTGCGCGTGCCCCTTACGCTCCAAAGTGGCGGCAAGGTGGCGCGTCCGCTGCGCGTGGTGATGGTGAGCGACCTCCATTTGGGCTACCATAACCGCCGCGCCGACCTGCGCCGCTGGCTGCAGATGATCATGCGCGAGAAGCCCGATGCGCTGCTCATTGGTGGCGACATCATCGACCGTGCGGTGCGCCCCGTGCGCTTGGAGCAGTCGGCGGAGGAGTTTCGCTCGCTCGGAATCCCCGTCTATGCCGTCTTGGGCAATCACGACCACTATGCGGGCGTGGAAAGCGTGGTGCGCTTTTGTGCCGATGCGGGCATCACATTGCTGCGTGACAGCGTGGCCATGCTGGGCGATGTGGCCATCGTTGGCCGCGACGACCGCACCAATGGCGCACGTAAGCCGCTGGCCAAGCTGATGGCCGGCGTGGACAAGGGCAGGTATGTCGTGCTGCTCGACCATCAGCCGCACCGCTTGGACGAGGCACAGCGCGCGGGCGTAGACTTCGAGTTTGCCGGACACACCCATCGCGGGCAGGTGTGGCCCATATCTTGGGTGACGGATGCCATCTATGAGAAGTCGCATGGCGAGCTGACAAAGGGCGACACCCGCTATTGGGTAAGCTCCGGCCTCGGCATTTGGGGCGGAAAGTTCCGCATCGGCACGCAGTCGGAGTATGTCGTAGCCACCATCCGCTGACCCTTTGCCGCGCCTCAAAGCTGGTTTTCCCGATGGGGCAGGGCGGCTTGAATGGGCAATAGGTATGGTATGACATGACGAAAGGTCACGTTTCGGGCAGTGAAACGTGACCTTTTGCAGTGTAAAACGTGACGTTTCGCAAGCCAAAAGGATACCTCTTGGTAATTGATTATTGGTCAGGTACTTATGATGCGGTATGAAATGATGCCCCGTGGTGCGTGCCCGGCAAGGGGAAAACCTCGCCGATGGGCTTCCGCGAGGGCGGGATTATGCGGCGATTGTTTGGCTATTTCGGCATTTTGTGCTATCTTTGTGCCCACATACCAACAATGGCCGCAAGGCTAACCCAAGACAACGATGATGCACACACACGATAACGCACCCATGCGGCTGCTCCCCGAGTGGGCAGAGCAGTCGGCCGTATTGCTGATATGGCCCGATGAGCAGACCGACTGGAAACCCTATCTGGCGGAAATTCGCCAAGTCTATGCCCAAATGGTGGAGGCCATAGCGCGCCATGAGCAGGTGTTGCTTGTGGCTCGCGACCCTGCTGCCGCCCGCGAGTGGCTTTCCGGGCGCGTGAGCGGCAAGGCAATGGAGGCCGTGAGGCTGGTGCAGGCCGAGTATGACGACACTTGGGCGCGCGACACCGCCCCGCTGACGCTCTCCGACGGGCGCGGCGGCTTGCGGCTGGTCAACTTCCGCTTCAACGGATGGGGCGACAAGTTTAGTGCGCGGCGCGACAATGCGCTCAACGGACACCTCCACAGGCAGGGCGTTTTTGCCTGCCCGATGGCAGATGCCGATGACTTTGTGCTCGAAGGCGGCTCTTTGGAGATAGGCGATGAGGGCATTCTCTTCACCACATCGCCCTGCTTGCTTGCCCCGCATCGCAATCAGCCGCTCACGCAGGCCGATTTGCAGCAGCGTTTGTGCGCCGAGCTTGGTGTGAGCGAGGTGTGCTGGATAGGCCATGGCTACTTGGAGGGCGACGACACCGATGGCCATATCGACACGCTTGTGCGCTGCGCGCCGGGCAGAACGCTGGTCTATGTGGGCAGCGGCGGCGAGGACGGCGAGCAAGGCCGCGAGCTTCGGGCTATGGAGGACGACTTGCGCGCCATCAGCCAGCGCGCTTCCGCCCCCTATCGGTTGCTCCGGTTGCCCATGCCGTCGCCCATCTGCGATGACGGGGAGCGGCTTCCGGCCACCTATGCCAACTTCCTTGTCATCAACGGGGCAGTGCTTGTGCCCACGTATGGTCAGCCGCACAACGATGCGGAGGCACTGCGCGTGGTGGGCGAGGCATTCCCGGGCAGGGAGATTGTGGGTATCGATGCGCGCACGGTGATTCGCCAGCATGGCTCGCTTCACTGTCTGACCATGCAGATGCCCAAGGGCACGTGCCAAGGCATGGCTTGACGGCGGCTCATGGTGGCTGCTCCGCGCGCCGGTAAGCCTTTTCAGCAAGTCCGAACCGCAAAGAGCGGCAGGCGGGAGGCGTGACCGGACGAATGAAGGAAA
Source organism: uncultured Prevotella sp. (assembly GCA_964640675.1). Taxonomy (GTDB): domain Bacteria; phylum Bacteroidota; class Bacteroidia; order Bacteroidales; family Bacteroidaceae; genus Prevotella. Next base: position 11,484 of record CAZXFP010000011.1, read on the forward strand.
CTGTTTTTCATCCCATAACATCTTATATTCAATGAGAATAGGACTTTTGCAACAACATAACACGGCGGATGTGAAGGAAAACATTCGCCGCCTTGCCGAGGGCATAGAGAAACTTGCCCAAGGCGGAGCGGAGCTTGTAGTGCTGCAAGAACTGCACAACTCGCTCTATTTTTGTCAGACAGAGGATGTCGCCAAGTTCGATTTGGCCGAGCCAATCCCCGGCCCCTCCACGCAGTTTTATGGCGATTTGGCCCGCCGTCTGGGCATTGTCATCGTCACATCGCTCTTTGAGCGGCGCGCGTCAGGGCTTTATCACAACACGGCGGTGGTCATAGAGCGCGATGGAAGCATAGCTGGCAAGTACCGCAAGATGCACATTCCCGATGATCCGGCCTACTATGAGAAGTTCTATTTCACTCCCGGCGACCTCGGTTTCCGACCTATCGACACCAGTGTGGGACGTTTGGGCGTGCTCGTGTGCTGGGATCAGTGGTATCCGGAGGCTGCGCGGCTGATGGCTTTGCAGGGTGCGGATATGCTTATCTATCCTACGGCCATCGGCTACGAGACATCCGACACGCCCGAGGAGCAGCAACGGCAGCGCACGGCGTGGACAACGGTGATGCGCGGACACGCCGTGGCCAACGGATTGCCCGTTGTGGCGGTCAACAGGGTGGGCTTTGAGCCATCGCCAACGGGTGCAATGGAGGGTCAGGCCTGCTCTGGCGGCATTCAGTTCTGGGGCTCCAGTTTCGTGGCAGGGCCGCAAGGAGAGCTGGTTTATCAGGCTTCGGACAACGAGGAGGAACAGTTGGTGTTCGACATCGACCTTAAACATGGCGAGCAGGTGCGCCGCTGGTGGCCGTTCTTGCGCGATCGGCGCATCGATGCCTATGCCGACATCACCCGCCGCTTCATCGATTAAGTTCCGTTAGTTAGTTTTCAGCATTGAATAAAGTATGAGAAAGCATAAGATTATGGCCGCTCTCGCGGCTCTGTTATTAGGTGTTGCCATGCCGTTGGGCGCGCAGGAACTGCTGCCGAAGCCCAAGAAGGCGGTCTTTGGCAAAGGTTTCTTCGACAACAAGAAAGGTGTTGTCGTGGTTAGTGAGGATACAACGGCGCAACATGGCAAGGATTACTACCGTTTGCACATCACTCCCGACTCAATGGTGGTGGCGTTTGCCGACTCAACGGGACTTTTCTATGCCACGCAGACCATCAGTCAGCTGCGCAAAGGCGACCGATTGCCGGTTTGCGACATAGAGGACTGGCCGTCATACGAGTGGCGTGGCTGCATGATAGACATCTCGCGCCACTTCTTCCCCATCAGTTTCCTCAAGCGGCAAGTAGATGTGCTGTCGCATTATAAGGTCAACCGTCTGCATTTGCACCTCACCGACGCGGGAGGATGGCGTATGCAGATAGACCGTTATCCCTTGCTCACGCGCCGTGCCGCATGGCGCACCGAGAGCGATTGGACAAAATGGTGGATAGACAACGACCGCCGGTATCTCGAAGAGGGCGATCCTGCCGCCTATGGAGGCTACTACACCAAGGCGGAACTGCGCGAGTTGGTGGACTATGCCGCACTTAAAGGCATCACGGTGGTGCCCGAAATAGAGATGCCGGGGCACAGTGAGGAAATCACCGCCGCCTATCCTGAGCTGAAATGCGAGGGCAATGACGGCGCGCAGGGCGATGTTTGCCCCTCCGGCGAGGCCGCTTACACCTTCTTCCACAATGTTCTTGACGAGGTAATGGAGGTGTTCCCGTCGCCGTGGATTCACATTGGAGGCGACGAGGCCGGCAAAAACCACTGGAAAGACTGCCCCCGCTGCCAGCGCAAGGCGGCCCTGCTGGGCTTGAAGAGCACCCGCGACCTGCAAGGATACCTCATCCAGCGCATTGCCGCCTATATGCGCTTGCAGGGCAGGGAAGTCATTGGCTGGGACGAAGTTCTTGAAGACAACCTGCCCGCCCATGCCCCCTCGCTTGGCGATAACGTCAATGTGATGGTGTGGCGCGACATCAAGGCCGCACGGCAAGCCATGGAGCGTGGCCACAATGTTATCCTTTCGCCCGGCGACTACTATCTGGATCGTTACCAGGACGCACCTCCCACAGAGCCATTCGCTGGCGGAAGCTATCAGCCGCTGCGCAATCTGTGGCGGTTCGACCCTGCTCCGTACAGCACAGGCGATGCTGCGGGAAGGGTGCTGGGCGTGCAAGGCAACCTCTGGACGGAGTTTATCAAGACCGAGGACTACGCCGAGTATATGCTTTATCCCCGCGAGCTGGCCATAGCCGAGATGGGATGGAGCGGCCACAGCCGCTCTTATGAGGAGCTGGCCAAAGCCATTACGGCGCAATATCCGTGGTTGCAGTCGCAGCAGGTCAACGCGTTCGACCTGCGCAAGGAGAAAGGCGACCGCAAGGAGAAAGCCCAGCCCGTGAAGCACTTGGCCGTTGGCGCGAAAGTGACTTACGCCCGTCCTTACTCGCAGTCGTATGTGGGTGCCGGCGATGGCACGCTCACCGACGGACTGTGCGGCGGATGGTCGTATGGAGACGGCCGTTGGCAGGGATTCATGCAGCGGCGCGACACCACGGTGGCTCCGTTTGATGTGACGATAGACCTTGGCGAGGTGAAGAGTTTCTCCACCGTTACCCTCGACTTCATGCAGAGCGATGGCGCATGGGTGTATTATCCGAGCCAAGTGAGTGTGAGTGCGTCTGAGGACGGCGTCAATTTTGTGCCCGTACAGACACAAACGTTTGAGCGTCAACGCCTGAGCGTGGTGGGAACGCGCACCGTAACCTTCAAGGGAAGCAAGCGCAAGGCACGCTTCATTCGCGTTACGGCCAAGGAGGAGAACCCCGGAGAGTGGGTGTTCACAGACGAAGTGAAAGTGAAATAACGCACTGCTGGATGGCCTTGCCGCCTGCAAGGCTTGGCGGAATGCCTACGGAAAAAGCCCATTGCCATGACAAATGGCAATGGGCTTTTCTTGTATGGAAACCTGTAAGGGAAAGGCGATGGCCGCGATGGCGCAGCTGCCGGAGTGCGGAAAATGGCACGTGGCGCATCGTTTTGATAACCAATGGGTTGCGATGGCTGAAAAGCGGCTGTGCAAAACGTTACCTTTCGACTTCCCAAACGTTACCTTTTGCTTTGCGAAACGTTACCTTTCGCAGCCTCAAACGTCACGTTTTGCAAAGCGTTACTTCTTGCAGTGCTTGTCGAGGAACTGCTGATACTTGGCTTTGTAGCCGTTATAGATGTTGATGTCTACGTCGCCGCGTATGCCGTTCACGCCTCCATCGGGCGAAAGTTGCCAGAACGTGAGCTTGAAGTGGGGCATATACTCGCCATAACGGGCTATCCATACGAAGTAATTCGCGCTCAGGTCGGGGGCGAGCGGCATATATTTGAGCGCGAACGACTGGCCGATGTAGAGGATGGGGCGCACTTTCCACTGCTCCTGCACCGCTTTCAGCCACGCCCGCACCTGCCGGAACATGGCCTCCGCGCCTCCAGCCTGCTCTATTTGCCAGTCTGTAGGCTCCACATCGAGCACGGGCGGCAGGTCGCCCTTCTGATACCGGCTCTTTTGCATGAAGTGGCGGGCTTGCTCGCGTCCGCCGCTCGTGAGCGAGAAGAAGTGGTATGTGCCCGTCACTATGCCTGCGGCGCGCGCCTCCCGGTAGTCGGTCTCGTAGTATCCGTTGAGCACCGTGCAGCCTTCGGTAGACTTAATGTAGGCGAAACTCACGGGATAGTCCACCTTGCCGCTCACCCGCTTGGTGCTCAGCGTGCCGAGGTTGGTGATGCGGAGCTTCTTCCACTGTATGGGATAGTAGCGTCCGTCCTGCTCGTGCTGGTGGCGCGACACGTCAATACCGTAGATTCGCTCCGCGTTGTAGGTGAGTTTCTCGCCCTTGAACACGCCCTGCCGCCACTCGCCAGCCTGCAAATACTGCCTTGGGGCTATGCGGAAGCCGAAGCCTTCGGGCAGTCCGGCCTTGAAGTGTCCCTCATGGTAGGAGCCATCGAGGCCAAACCGCTTGCCGTAGCCATCGGGACGGCGCAGCGAGTCCACCTGCCCTACGTAGGTGCCGAGCGAGTCTTTCACGGTCTTGTCATCGTGCTTGCCCGGCATTTTCGCCGTTTTCCTCACCTTTTGCCGCAAGGCTTCCTTGCCCTCGGCTATGCTCATGTGGGTGACGATGCCCTTCGGCGTGCGGCGGTGGGGCAGCTGTATGACGGCAAAACCGTCCTTGTAGTCGTGCAGAAGATGGCATTCCTGATTGAATTTGCGCTTTCCGTTGGCAGATTGGATGACCTTGTAGCGTGTGATATAATGGAGGGAAAGGCGTGATTGGGGCTTGATGGCGAACAGCCGCTTGACAATGGTGCGCAGGGAGTCGGCGCAGCTGTCCACGCTCACGGAGTATTTGGCGATGGAGTTGTAGCCGAAGTCCTGCACGTTGTGCGTTCTTCGGTAGTAATGAAGCTCGTTTTGCTGTGTTTCCAGTCCTGCCAGCTTGTCTTCGAGGAGCATGGCCTGACGGCGCACAACATCGTGCAGGTCGTTGCTTTTGGCGTAAATAAGGTTGGAGGGCTTTGGTGCTGTGGCCACGACAATGCGGCCTTGGCAGGAGGGGATGCGCCGGTAGCGGTTCGCCCAGTATCCGTCGGACTGTTGCAGGTGTGCCACGGGGTGCAGGGTGTCGGTGGTTGCGCCCGAAAGCAGCGAGTCGCCATCGATGTTGCTGAAAGTGAGCACCACAAGGCTGTCTGCTCGCAGCTCATACCATGACCTTACCTCCACGATAAGTTTGTTGCGCTGCTTCTCTTCTTGCGATACGGGCGACAGTTGCCACACGATGAGCGTGCCGAGGCATAGCAATGCCCATGCGCCCCAAAACCATTTGCTGCGCAAAAGCCGGCGTATGGTGCCGGCCTTTGTGCGGTCTTTTTCTTTGGCCTCGTTCATTTTGCTTTGTCCAGCCGGCCTTGCGGTCGGTCGGAAGTCTTAATCTGTGTTTTGTTTGATTGTTTCTTGTTGCGCGTCCGGGAAGGTATGGAAGGACGGTCTCGCAACTTCGGCGTTGTAAGGGCTTTGTCAGGGGAGTGTGCCGGCTTCGCCCTCGGCAATGGTTATCTCGCCCGAGCCGTAGCAGCGGTGGTGGTTGCCATCGTAGATAACGCAGAACTGCCCCGGCGCAACGCCGTGTATGGGGGCGTCGGAGTGGATGATGAACTTGCCGTCGGGCAGTTCTTCCACGGTGGCGGCGTGGAATTCGGGCGTGTGGCGAATCTTGAACATCACGCGTTGGGGCAGTGTTGTGATGCCCTCGGTGAGGAAGTCGAATGCGTGGATGGCGAAATCGCGCTTGTAGGCCGTAGCCGGGTCGTAGCCGTGGCTGACGTACAGGATGTTGCCGCTTACGTCTTTCTTGATGACAAACCACGGTCCGCCGCCCAGTCCCAGTCCTTTGCGCTGGCCGATGGTGTGAAACCACAGCCCCTTATGCTGTCCGATGACGCGTCCCGTCTCCAGTTCCACAATGTTGCCGGGCATCTCTCCGAGGTAGCGGCGCACATATTCGTTGTAATCGATGTTGCCCAGGAAGCATATTCCCTGCGAGTCTTTGCGGCGTGCGTTGATAAGCCGCTCGCGCTCGGCCACCTCCCGCACCTCGCCTTTTCGGTAATGGCCTATCGGGAAGAGGGCTTTCTTGAGCTGCCATTGGTGTATCTGGGCGAGAAAGTCGGTCTGGTCTTTCACCGGGTCGGGACTTGTGGTGAGCCACTTGCGCCCGTCTATCCACTCCGTTTGCGCATAATGGCCTGTCGCAATGAGGTCGTAGTCGTGTCCTCGCTTGGCATCGAACGCGCCAAACTTAATCAGACGGTTGCACATCACATCGGGATTGGGCGTGTAACCGGCGCGAACCTTCTCCATCGTGTAGCGTGTCACCTGCTCCCAGTACTCCCGGTGGCAGTCCACCACTTCCAGATTGCAGCCGTAGCGTTGCGCTACGACGGTGGCCATTTCGAGGTCTTCCTCCGAATTGCAGTCCCATTCCTCCTTTTCTTCTGGCCCTATCTTGATGTAGAAGCAGTCGGGGTGCAGTCCCATGCGTGACAGTTCGTAGACCACCACGCTGCTATCGACACCGCCCGACAGCAATACGGCGATGCGCTTATCCTTGATTTCTTCCTGGCGAAGCATAGATTACCTTTTATTTATTAGCCTCTGCGGCGGCCATTCTTTGTATGATGGCCAGCTTTTGTTTGCGAACGAGCGAGAAATCGCTGCTTTGCGACTCCACGTAGTCATAGAGGTGGAAAGCCTTGTCGAGCAATATGCCGCGCAAGGGTTGCTGCTTGTAGCTTCCCTCGGCATACCAAAGCTCGGCCAGCATCTCCAGTTTTTGCACACGCTGATCGGCTTGCCATTGGTCGTTGGCATAGGCAATGGCTTCCTCCACGGTGAGATTGCGCAGCACTTCATGGCTTCCCACATACTGGCGGTAGAGGTCTTGCAGCTCCTCGTCTCTCCGTTTGCCCTCGTCTTTCTCCAAGAACCGAGCCACGGCGGCCATGAATTCCTCCACGATGCGTATGAAATAGTCCCGCTGTATCATGATTCTCTGTACTCGTACAAGCTGCAAAGTTACGAACATCCCGCTGAAATCACGCAGGAAAAGAGGCAAAAAAGAAGCTTTGGTTGTTCCTTTTCTCTGTGGATTTTGTGCTCCATGGAATGCGGGGCGGGGCTTTTGTCGACTTTCATAGTTAATATAACATAATAATGTTAGGCATCTGATGTGTTTTATTTGGGTATGTTCTAACTTTGTCCGCCGATATGCAGACGTGCTTAAATCTATGATAAGAACTACAAATACCAAACTGTATGGATAAGGAAATCATCAAGCAAATCAACAAACTGGGAGGCGATGGAGAGCCTTTCTTGTTCGTAATCAACTATCAGGGCGACCAAGCGTACGTCCGAAAGTTGTCGGAGATAGACCCGAAAGAGTGCCTTTATGATTTTGACGGCAGGACAAACGTCAGTGGGGAAAGCATTCCCGGGCTTCCGTCTGAAGTGAAATGGGAGGTGGATGCACCTCGGTATGAGGACTACGAGAGGAGCTTTGACAAGGTGATGAGTAATCTTCTGGCGGGCAACAGCTGCCTTGTCAATCTCACTTGCAGGGTTCCCGTCCGTTGCAATCTGTCGCTTCGGGACATCTTTTTTCACTCCCAAGGCAAGTACAAGATTCTTTTGAATGCCGCGGCGGAGAACATAGAGCCGTTCGTATGCTTCTCTCCCGAAATATTCCTGCGGATAAAAGGTGGGAGAATCTACTCTTATCCGATGAAAGGAACCATTGATGCTACTTTGCCAAATGCTGAAAGGCAGTTGATGGAAGATGAGAAAGAAGCCGCCGAGCACGTCTCTGTTGTAGACTTGATTCGCAAGGATTTGAGCAAAGTCTCTTCCGAAGTGAGGGTGGATAGGTACCGTTATGTTGACCTTTTGCATACCAACAAGGGCGACATCTTGCAAACCAGCTCGGAGATTAGTGGCAAACTGCCGGATGATTACAGACATCACATTGGCGATATTCTTGCTGCCCAGTTGCCGGCGGGGAGCATTGCCGGAGCTCCAAAAGACGATTCTTGCCGGATTATCCAAGAGGCTGAGACTTATGCGCGAGGTTTTTATACCGGCATCATGGGCATTTGTGAGGATGGAAAGCTCGATTCTTCTGTGATGATTCGGTTTGTTGAGCAAGAGAAAGACGGCAAAGTGTTTAAGGCCGGCGGCGGTGTTACTTCCAAAAGCCAGTGCAGAAGGGAGTATGAGGAGATGTTGCGAAAGGTGTATCTCCCTATTGTGGAAGCGGGCGAATAAGCAATGATGCGGCGTTTTGTCGAAACCATCAAGGTGATGGATGGTGTGCCGATGAACCTTACTTATCATCAGGCGAGACTGGAGAGGACTTTTCGGCATTTCTTTGTGGAAGTGCCGCCTCCTCCACTCGAAGAGTTCTTGTCTTCTGCACCCGGCTTTGGCTTGTGCAAGGCGAGGGTTGTGTATGGCGGAATGGGTGTAGAGGAAGTGCAATATGCTCCCTACGCTTTGCGCGAGATACGGACTTTGCGGATAGTGAGGGACGATAAGATAGATTATTCTTTCAAGAGCGCAGACCGAACCGAGCTGAATCGCCTTGCGGCTCAAAAGGGGGAGTGTGACGAAATCATCATTGTCAAGAATGGGTTGGTAACAGATACCTCTTTCTCCAACATTGCCGTGTTCGATGGCAAACGATGGATTACCCCACGGCATCCATTGCTTATGGGGGTGAAACGGGCTTCTTTGCTTGAGAAGTCTATTTTGCAAGAGGCCGACATCACTTTGGGGGACTTGATGAAAGCTCGGAAAGTGAGCCTTGTCAATGCAATGATGGAGCTTGGCGAGCTTGAAGTGGCCATTGAGAACATCCGTTTGTGAGCATAGCTTCTGCGAAAGCGAAGAGGCTTATCCGCACCAAAGCGAGGAGGAATGCAACGTTCCGCCTCACTTTGGCGGCGGAGAAGTCTTTCAAGATGGCAACATTTGTTGATGTGTTGTCAATAAAGTAATTTCTATTCGTGAGAGTTGAAAAAAACTACAAATAAGTATGGCGTTTTCATGGATTTTGTTTAACTTTGCGGCAGATAGTAAAATAAAAAACCTAAAACGCGTATGACATTATTGGATTTCTTTGTTCAGAACCTTTGGGTGGCTTGGCTCTTGGTCAGTCTCTTTTGCTTGATTTTGGAATTGACCAACGGCGACTTCTTCATCATGTCTTTTGCAGTGGGTGCTCTGGGAGCTTCTGTCTCCTCGCTGTTCACTGACAGTCTGATAATCCAAACGGTAGTGTTTGCCATTCTCACGGTGCTGAGCGTCCTTTACGTGCGCCCTCTTGCCTTGAAGTACCTCCATCGTGGCGAGGACAAGCGGGTGAGCAACGCCGATGCGCTCATTGGGCGCGTGGGACGGGTGACCGAGCCTATCGGGGCTGACGGTTATGGCCGTGTGCAGATAGACGGCGACAGCTGGAAGGCGCGCATGGTGGACGGCAGCTGTGCCGGGGAGAACGCCAAAGTGCGCGTGCTGAGCCTCGACTCCATCATCATCACGGTGGAGAAAGTGTAAGAATAGCAACCAACAATTATAAATCATTTAATCCTTTATTAAAACTATGGACATCGGAACCTACGTGCTTATCGGCATTGTCCTTTTGGTTATCTTCTTTGCCAAGAAAGCCATCGTGATTATTCCGCAGAGTGAGACCAAGATTATTGAGCGTCTTGGAAAGTATTTCGCCACGCTTCAGCCGGGCATCAACGTCATTATCCCTTTCATCGACCATGCCAAGGAGATTGTGTCGGTGCGAAACGGACGCTATGCCTACACCAATACCATCGACTTGCGTGAGCAGGTGTACGACTTCGACAGACAGAATGTGATTACGAAGGACAACATTCAGATGCAAATCAATGCGCTGCTCTATTTCCAAATCGTTGATCCGTTCAAGGCCGTCTATGAAATCAACAATCTGCCCAACGCCATAGAGAAGCTGACGCAGACTACTTTGCGCAACATTATAGGCGAGATGGAGCTTGACCAGACGCTCACCTCGCGCGACACCATCAACACCAAGCTGCGTGCCGTGCTCGATGATGCCACCAACAAGTGGGGAATCAAGGTGAACCGCGTGGAGCTGCAGGACATTACGCCGCCGGAGAGCGTCTTGCAGGCCATGGAGAAGCAGATGCAGGCGGAGCGAAACAAGCGTGCAACCATCCTTACGAGCGAGGGAAAGAAGCAGGCGGCCATCCTGCAGTCGGAAGGTGAGAAGACATCCACCATCAACCGCGCCGAGGCCGACAAGCAACAAGCCATCCTCATAGCAGAGGGTGAGGCGCAGGCACGCATCCGCAAGGCCGAGGCCGAGGCCATCGCGATAGCCAAGATTACCGAGGCGGTGGGGCAGAGCACCAACCCGGCCAACTATCTCATTGCCCAGAAGTATATTCAGATGCTTTCTGAGCTGGCTCAGAACGGCAATCAGAAGACCGTTTATCTGCCCTACGAGGCCACCAACTTGATGGGATCTATTGGCGGAATCAAGGATATGTTTAAGTAAAAAGTTATTTTCTCCTATATTTAGATGGGGCGGGATGCCGGCGTAAATGGCCGGTTTCCAGCCCCTTTTTTTGTGTTGGGCATTCCCTTTTGAGTGTTTGGCATTGCCACGGTCTGTTCCTTGGCGTGGCGTACTGCGTGGCATGGCATACTTGTAGGGCGTGTTGGCGTGCGGGGAATGCATTCGGTGGAAGGCGTTTCTTCCGTATTTTTCAATTCTTTCTTTGCTTCCTCTCTTCCATCGCTTGTTTTGTGTTTCAGCCTCCCTTTCGTTTGTGGCAAGCAGAGGGGATGCGCTCTTTGTTGTTGCTTAATCTGTTGAAAGTCAAAAGGATAGGTGCTGGAATGAAATTAGATTAATAAGCGCGGAAAATTAAATTAAAAATGCGAAGTTTTTAATTTAATTTTCCCTGCAAAACCATACCTTTTACCGTCCGAAAGCGGACGTTTTGCCTTGTCATACCATACCTGTTGCTTTCTTGCAGTGGATGCGTTGAAGTGCGATAGTGCGGAAATGTCAAGAAAAAACAAGATTTGAGCGGTACGGTATGCGTGCCTTTTCATCCCCGTTTTCGTGCGTTCCTATCCCCGTTGGCGTGCGTGCGCTCCCCTGGTGTGGGCACTCCTGCTGAGCGGTGTGGGTGCTTTTGTGTGGCTTTTCGTGTGCCATTTTGACCAAAAAGCGTGGCAAATCGTCAGTATTCCCGTTTTTTTTAGGTAACTTTGCACCAAATATCGCGTTGACATCCGAAAGACGATGCACCGCGCAATACAATCAGGCAAAGACGATGGAAGAGGAGAAAGAACCGCTGATAGGCAAGACTATCGATGAGCTTCGTGCGCTGGCTCGCGAACTGGGCATGCCCGCGTTTGTGGGCGGACAGATGGCGCGCTGGCTCTATGTGCAGCACGTGCGCAGCATTGACGAGATGGCCAACATATCGAAGAAAAACCGCGAGAAACTGGCCGAACGCTACACCGTGGGATGCCATGCGCCCATCGACGCGCAGTATTCCAAGGACGGCACCATCAAGTATCTCTTCCCCGTCAAGGCCGGTTCCTCGCGCGAGAAGCTGCGCCATGAGTTTGTTGAGACGGTCTATATACCCGATGGCGACCGCGCCACGCTGTGCGTTTCGTCGCAAGTGGGCTGCAAGATGAACTGTCTCTTCTGCCAGACGGGCAAGCAAGGCTTTGAGGGAAGCCTCACGGCGGCCGACATACTCAATCAGGTGTATGCGCTGCCGGAGGTAGACAAGCTCACGAACATCGTGTTCATGGGACAGGGCGAGCCGATGGACAATCTCGACAACGTGCTTCGGGCAACGGAAATCCTCACTGCCGACTACGGTTGGGCATGGTCGCCGAAGCGAATCACCGTGAGCAGCGTTGGCGTGAGGGGCAAGTTGCGCCGCTTCCTTGACGAGAGCGACTGTCATGTGGCCATCAGCCTTCACTCGCCGCTGCCCGAGCAGCGGGCACAGCTCATGCCCGCCGAGCGCGGAATGGGCATCGAGGAGGTGGTGGCGTTGCTCCGGGAGTACGATTTCACGCATCAGCGCCGCCTTTCGTTTGAGTATATCCTCTTCGGAGGGCTTAACGACAGTCCCGCCCATGCCCGTGCCATCATCAAACTGCTGGAAGGGTTGGAGTGCAGGGTCAATCTGATACGCTTCCACCACATTCCCGATGTGCCCCTGCGCGAGGTGGAGGAGGGCAGGATGGAGTCGTTCCGCGACTATCTCACCCATCATGGCGTGTTCACCACCATTCGTGCGTCGCGCGGCCAAGACATCTTCGCGGCCTGCGGCTTGCTCTCCACGAGCAAGGAGATAGATACTGTGAGGCAGAGGCAGCTCGGCGATGCTTAGGCTGTTGCCCCTGCTCTTGCTGGCAGTGGCGCTGGCGGGATGCCGCAGTGCGCGCCGCGTGAAGCCGGCAAGTTCGTCCAAGGCGGGCGAGGTGCTGGTAGTGGGCGATGAGAGCGGTCTCCTTTCGGCCTGTCTCTCCCGCAGCGTGCCGGGATTGCCGCAGGAAGAGCCGCTGTTTGACGTGCGCCGCATCACGGCGGAGCAGCTTTCGGGCAATGCTTTGCTGGCGCGCGCTATCGTGGTGGTGGGTCGTGGCGGCTACAAGGTGGGTCGCGACCTCGATGCGCGTCCGCAACTGGTTGTCCGCGCGCAGCTGTCGGATTCCGTCCGCGTCTTGCGCGACCTGCTTGCTTTCGAGGAAAGCGTGGCCTTGGCGCAGCTTCGGCGGCACCCCAATGCCGAGATGGAGGCACGCGTGAGGCGGCAGTTTGGCGTGGATATGACCATTCCGGAGGAGATGAAAGCCAGTAAGACCGGGCGAGACTTCCTCTGGATGGCGACAAACGGGGCGGGAAACGTGCGCGGGCTGTGCGTGATGAGGCTGTGGAATGCGGATGGGGAGCGTCTAGCCGTAGCCGTTGACAGTGCGCTGGCGCACAATATCCAGGGCGAAAGAGCCTCCGTGCGTATGCACTTGCTGCTGCCCGCGGTGGAAAAGACCGTGAATGAGGGCAGGACGGTGCTTCGCGGGCAGTGGGAGATGGACGGCGACGCGATGGGCGGGGCGTTTGTGGCCTCCGCAGGGCATACCTCCGGGGAAACAATAGTGCTGCTGGCGTTTGCCTATGCGCCCGAAAGAAAGAAGCGAAACATTATGCGGCAGCTGCAGGCTGTCGTTCTCAATGATAATATTACCTATGGACAATAATGCAAAAGTGAGGGTGGCAATCACCCAAGGCGACACCAACGGTGTCGGATACGAAATGATATTCAAGGCATTCTCTGAGCCGGAGATGCTCGAACTGTGCACGCCCATCATCTATGGGTCGCCCAAGGTGGCGGCATACTACGGCGATGTGCTCGACGTGGAGGCCAGTTTCACCATCATTTCCGATGCGCGGGAAGCCCGCGAAGGCGTGGTCAACCTGCTGACGGCGTTTGAGGAGGAGGTGAAAGTGGAGCCGGGAGTGCCCACGGAGGCTTCGGGAGAGACTGCCCTCAAAGCCCTTGACCGCGCGTTGGCCGACTACCGCGAGGGACTGTTTGATGTTTTGGTCACCAATCCCATCGACAATACGGCGGAGTTCCATTTCAGTGGGCAGAGCAGATATATCGAAGACCACATGGAAGCCGAAGGCCACGGGCTGACATTGCTCGTGGATGAGGGGCTGCGCATTGCGCTTGCAACGCGCAATTTGCCCTTGCGGCAGGTGGTGGAGTGCGTCAGCCAGAGTGGCATAGAGCAGAATTGCCGTGCCCTGTGGCAAAGTCTGAGGCGCGACTTCCGTATCTCCAATCCCCGCATAGCGGTGCTTTCCATCAATCCTAAGGCCGGCGACAACGGTCTGCTGGGCACAGAGGAGCAGGAGATAATCCGTCCGGCGGTGGACGCGCTCACCGAGTCGGGTGTGCAAGCGTTTGGCCCTTACGCTGCCGACGCGCTCTTTGCGGGTGGCGACTACACCTGTTTTGATGCCGTGCTGGCCATGTATTACGACCAGGGACTTACCCCGTTCCGCGCCTTGAGCTTGAATGGTGGAGTGAATTACACCATCGGTTTGCCGCTCGTGCGTACCGCGCCGGAGCTGCGCAACTCCATCTCGCTTGGCGGAAAAGGCGTTGTCGACCCGCTTCCGCTGCGCCACGCCATCTATTTGGCCATCGATATTTTCCGAAACCGCACCGATTATGATGAGGCGGGGGCACATCCGTTGCCCAAACTCTACAAGGAGAAGAAGGATGAGAGCGAGAAAGTGCGCTTCGCCATTCCCAAAAAGCGCGACCCCAAAGCACCTTCCGGCAGCAAAGGCAACGAGATAGGGTAGATGAAAAAGAAGTATCAGAACGCATTTTTCATCTTTGGCCTCGCCGTGCTGGCCGTCATGGTGAGCCAGCTCGACTTTGCCGAAGTGTGGCAGGGGCTTCAGCGCGCGGGATACTGGTTCTTTGCCGTTGTGTTGCTTTGGGCGTTCCTCTACGTTTTCAACACGGCGGCATGGTATACCATCATCCGCAGTGGCGAGAAACAAGTGCCGCCGGGGCAGCCCCGTGGCGAACGGGTGGGCTTTTGGTGGTTGTACAAAATCACCGTCTCCGGTTTCGCGCTCAATTATGCCACGCCTGGCGGGCTGATGGGGGGCGAACCGTACCGCGTGATGGCCTTGAAGCCGAAGATTGGCACAGAGAGGGCCACGTCGTCGGTGCTCCTTTATGTGATGACGCACATCTTTAGCCACATCTGGTTTTGGCTTCTCAGTATCATTCTCTACTTGATTACCCAGCCGCTGAACTTCTTTATGGGTGTCATGCTCGCGCTTGTGGGCGCGTTCTGTCTGCTGGCCATCTGGTTTTTCCTCTCCGGCTACCGCCGCGGCTTGGCCGTGAGGGGCATGAAGGTGCTCGGCTGCATACCGGGCATTAAGAAATGGGCACGCGGATTCATAGAAACCCACCGCGAGCAGCTGGCTGTCATCGACCGGCAAGTGGCCGCGCTCCACAATCAAAGCCCCCGCACGTTTGTCACCGTGGTGGTTTTGGAGGTGGCTTGTCGCGTGTGCTCGGCCTTGGAAGTGTTTTTCGTCCTGCTGGTGCTCTATCCCGGTGTCAATTATCTCGACTGCATCCTTGTCATAGCCTTCACCACGCTCTTCGCCAACATGCTTTTCTTCATGCCGTTGCAGCTTGGTGGCCGCGAGGGAGGATTCCTCATGTCGGTCTCCGGCTTGGGTCTCACGGCCACGGCGGGCATCTTCGTGGCCCTCATTGTGCGCATCCGCGAGTTGATTTGGACAGCCATTGGCCTGCTGCTCATCAAGACAGACCGGACGAAAAAGCCCGAAGAGCCGTCTGCCATATAGATTATTATTCCTTAAAAAAGCAAGGGAAATGTCCTCATACCGAATAAAATGACTAACTTTGTGAGCCAATGAATACGAGTGAACTGCAAAGAATCAAGCAAAGATACAACATCGTGGGAAACTGCGATGCGCTGAATCGTGCCTTGGACGTGGCGTTGCAGGTGGCACCTACCGACCTCTCGGTGCTCATCATGGGCGAGAGCGGCGTGGGAAAGGAAATCATTCCCCGTGTCATCCACGACAATTCGCCCCGCCGGCGTGAGAAATATTTCGCCATCAACTGTGGTTCCATTCCCGAGGGAACCATCGACAGTGAGCTGTTTGGCCATGAGAAAGGAGCCTATACGGGTGCCATCGGCGAGAGTGAGGGCTACTTTGGCGTGGCCAACAAAGGTACTATTTTCCTTGATGAGGTGGGCGAGCTGCCCATGGCCACGCAGGCGCGCTTGCTCCGCGTGCTGGAGACGCGCGAATACATCCGCGTGGGCGGACAGGAGATAAGGAAGACGGACGTGCGCATTGTGGCCGCGACCAACGTCAATATGCAGAAGGCCATCAGCGAGGGCAAGTTTCGTGAGGACTTGTTCTACCGTCTCAACACCATACCCGTGCAGATGCCGCCCCTGCGCGACCGTGGCAACGACATTCTGCTGCTCTTCCGCCTCTTCACCATGCAGATGGCGGAGAAGTACAACCTGCCGAAGATTTCCCTTACCGATGATGCCAAGGAGGTGTTGCTCAAATACAAGTGGCCGGGCAACGTCCGCCAGCTGAAGAACATCACCGAGCAGATGTCGGTACTGAGCGAGAAGCGCGAGATAGACAAGGAAACGCTGCTGCATTTTATTCCCCAAGACCCCGAGAGCACCGAGCTGGCACTTGTGGGAAACGCCCAGAGTAAGTACAGCTATGAGAGTGAGCGCGAGCTGCTGTACAAGATTCTGTACGAGCTGCGCGGCAACGTGAGCGACCTGCGGCGCGACTTGAACAACGTGCGCAAGCAGCTGGAGACCTACCGGGAACTTGACGAGACGGCGCGATACCGCAACTTGGCCGCAGAAAGCGACCGCCGTCTGCCCGCCACAACACGCGACAACTTTGCCCCGCAGGAGAAGGAAGTGGAGGACGCGGAGGCGGAAGAGATACAAGAACCCGAAAATCTGAACCTCAACGACCTTGGCCGGCAGATGCTGGAAAAGGCTTTGGAGCGCAACGATGGCAACCGGAAGAAGGCCGCGCAGGAGCTTGGCATCAGCGACCGGACGCTCTATCGGCGCATCAAGCAATACGGGCTGGACCGCGACTGATGCCGCCATGCCGTGCCAAAAGGGCGGCTTGCCGTCTCCCGGCATGCCGTTTTGGCGGTGGCGAGTGCGTCTCTGTTTCTCGAAAGCTATGCCGCTGTGAGTGAAACCATACCTTTTGCGTGGTCAAACGTCACGTTTTGGAGGGTAAAACCATAGGTTTCGCACGGCAAAAGGTAACGTTTTGATAAACCGTTGTTGCTCAAAAGGTTAACGGATGCTTCTTGAAAGCGTCAGAAAAGAAATAAAATGGAAACAAAAAAGAAAACATATCACCCCGCAATCATGCGCGGACGCGGTCTCGGGTCGGCTCTCGGCTTGGTGGCCGTGTGTCTTTTGCTGCTGACGGTGGCCATGACGGGCTGCGTTCCCAAATATACGTTCAACGGGGCGAGCATCGACTACACGAAGACAAAGACCATCGAGATAGCCGATTTCCCGATTCGCTCCAACTATGTGTGGGGCCCCATGGCTCCGATGTTCAACAATGCGCTCAAAGACCAGTTTGCCAACCACACCCGTTTGCAGCAGGTGAGGCGCAATGGCGACTTGAAGATAGCGGGTGAGATAACGCAATATCAGCAGCGCAACAAGTCGGTGTCGAGTGAGGGCTATGCCGCGCAGACCGAGTTGTCGATGACGGTGAACGTGCGCTTCACCAATAACGTCAATCATGCCGAAGACTTCGAGCGGCAGTTTACGGCCACGGCCTCTTATCCCACCACGCGCAACCTCGCCGATGTGCAGGAGGAGCTGGTGGAGCAGATGGTCAAGGACTTGACCGACCAGATATTCAATGCCACTGTGGCCAACTGGTAGGCATCCTTTTTCCTCAAATGCCCACGCAATCATAAACAGACAGACACACGAAGTATGGACATTGCCGCGCTGACACGACACCCCGAGGAGCTGGGCAAGCACACCCTGTACGAGCTTCGCAGCCTGATAGCCCGCTATCCCTACTATCAGCCCGCCCGGCTGTTGCTGCTGAAGAACCTCTATCTGCTCCACGACCCAACGTTTGACGAGGAACTGCGGCGCGCGGCCATCTATGTGACGGATCGCCGCAGGCTGTTTGAGCTGGTGGAGGAGGCGCATTACCGGCTGCGCACGGAGAAACCGGCCGCCACGCAGCGTGAGGAACAGCGGCAGAAAGAGCAGGAGGGAGACCGCACGGCCGCCCTCATAGACACCTTCCTGGGCCAGATGACGGCCGATGAAGGCGATGCCGAGCCGCAGCGGACAAAGCGAAAGCCCACGCCGGCCGATGCGGCGGTGGACTATGTGGCCTATCTCTTGGAGACGGAGGACGGCGATGGCGGTGAGGACACGCCGCAACTGAAGGGTCAGGCACTCATCGATGATTTCATTAATAAAGATAAGGGTAAAATATCCCTACAAGATGAAACGGAGTACGAGCCGGAAACGGAAACCGACGGCGGCGAGGAGGCAAGCTATTTCACCGAAACCTTGGCGCGAATCTACATCAAGCAGGGAAGATATTCAAAGGCATTGGAAATTATTCAGCGATTAAATTTGGAATATCCAAAAAAAAATCGTTACTTTGCAGACCAAATCCGTTTCTTGAAGAAATTGATTATCAACGAGCAATAAAAAACAAATACAAAAGATAAAAAATGGGACTTTACACGTTATTTGTAATTCTTATCGTTCTTGCCGCGCTCCTGATGATTGGCATTGTGCTGATTCAAGAGTCCAAAGGCGGAGGCTTGGCCTCAAACTTCTCCTCGTCTAACAGCGTGCTGGGTGTGCGCAAGACGACCGACTTCATCGAGAAGGCCACTTGGGGACTTGCCGCAGCCATGGTGGTGCTCAGCGTTGTCTGCGCCTATGTGGCTCCTTCGGCCAACACTGATGCGAGCGTTATTGAGCGTTCGGCCGATGGTGGTACGGCTAATCCTAACAACCTGCCCAACTTTGGCGCAAGCCAGCAGCAGAAGCAAGCCGCTCCTGCACAGAAGGGCGCGGCTCAAGGCACTACGCCGGCAGCTCCTGCAGGCAAGGCTCAGCCGCAAAACTAAGCATAGCAAGGCTTTCTAAGAACAGCATAACTCATCCCCCTGCCAGTCAAGGCAGGGGGTGTTTGGGTTTAAGGGTGTGGCTTTGGGGTGCTTGCAGGCGCGGTAATGGAAATGACGGCTGCAATAATAAACTTGAATGCCTGCAATATGAACTTAAGGAAACAGTGAGAATGAGCCGAAGAGACTATGAAAGTGAATTAGGATAGGTGCGGTGTGGGCGTGAGGCGGCTGCGAAAATGAGTTGGGATAGGTGTGGTGCAGACTTGAAATAGATGCGAAAATGAATAAAGGAGGGGGCGATGCCGGGTAAAGAAGGGTGCGATAATGAATTTAAGAAGTTTTACCACGGCGCGCCATTGACGTTCCAAAGAAAAAACGTATCTTTGCATTCAATAACAAAAAACTTAAAATCCAAGGACTTTATGGAAATATCAGAGCGATTTATCAACTACACTAAGTTCGACACACAGTCTGCCGAGGATTCCCAAACCGTGCCCAGCACGCCGAAGCAGCTCATCTTTGCGCGTTATCTCAAGGAGGAGTTGGAGCGCGAGGGGCTTAAGGACGTTGAGATGGACGACATGGGTTACATCTACGCAACGCTGCCGGCAAATACCGATAAGGACATTCCCACCATTGGTTTCATAGCCCATTATGATACGGCACTGGACGCAAGCGGTGCCAATATCAAGGCGCGCATTGTCCGCGGCTACGATGGCAACGACATAGAGCTGTCGCCCGGCATTGTCTCCTCGCCGAAAATGTTCCCCGAACTCTTGGAGCACAAGGGCGAAGACCTCATTGTTACCGATGGAACAACGCTTCTTGGCGCGGACGACAAGGCGGGAATAGCCGAGATAGTGCAGGCTATGTGCTATCTGCGCGACCATCCCGAGGTGAAGCACGGCAAGATTCGCGTGGGATTCAATCCCGATGAGGAGATTGGAATGGGTGCCCATCACTTCGATGTGGAAAAGTTTGGCTGCCAATGGGCTTACACCATGGACGGCGGCGACATAGGTAACTTGGAGTATGAGTGCTTCAATGCTGCCTCGGCCAAGCTGACAATCCACGGCGTGAGTGTGCATACGGGCTACGCCAAAGGCAAGATGGTGAATGCGGCTCGCCTTGCCTGCGAACTGAACGACATGATTCCGGAGGCCGAGATTCCCGAGACCACGGAGGGATACCAAGGCTTCTACCACCTGCTGTCCATCGAAGGACACTGCGAGGAGGCCAAGTTGAGCTACATTATCCGCGATCACGACCGCCAGAGATTCGATGCGCGTAAGCGATTCCTCACCGAGTGCGTGGCCAAGATGAACGAGAAGTATGGCGAGGGCACAGTGGAAATCAAGCTGGCCGACCAGTATTATAATATGAAAGAGCAGATAGAGCCGAATATGCACGTAGTAGACTTCGTGCTGAAGGCCATGCACGAGACGGGCGTAACGCCGAAGGTGGAGCCTATCCGTGGTGGTACTGACGGCGCGCAGCTCAGCTATCGCGGTCTGCCTTGTCCGAACATCTTCGCGGGAGGTGTCAATTTCCACGGCCCTTATGAGTTTGTCTCCGTTCAGGTGATGGAGAAAGCCATGCAGGTGGTTGTGAAAATATGTGAGCTTACCGCAGAGTTCAATGATTAGTAATTGGTATTTTAAAGATTAATCGATAACGCGTTGGCGGATGGATTTGCCTCCGCTTGGGCTTTAAGAGGATGTCTTGCGTTTCAGTGCGTGTGATGCGCGCTGCAAGAGGTTACTGCCGAAGAGGGGAAAGACTATTGGAGCAGTCCCGTTAGACCGTCTTCCCCCTTGCCTACGACATCGGCAAGCTATCTATGATGTAGTCGGCGGCGGGGCATGAGGGTGCGGTGAAGCCTTGCCTACGGCATAGGCAAGCCACCTATGGTACTCTTGACGCAGTCCCGTTAGGTACTTTCCTGTTCATGAAAGATAAGTCCCGAGAGAAGAGGAAGTCCATTTGCCAACGCTTTTTTCTTGTCCGTTGCAGACAAGAACCCCGTTCCTTGAATTGTTAACTCACCGGCATGGAGGTGTCAGCCCGGAGGTAGGGAGACGCCGAACCATTGGTTGAGAAACGTAACCCCGCCAGTTTGGAGGCATCGCTTGTCGGTTTTAAGAAGAAAGAGAGGTCTCCATCAGTTCCCTGCCACCACTTGTCAGCGACTTGGCTTTGATACTTGTCGTTGCCGGAATCGTCACTTTGTTGTTCAAGAAGCTCCGCCAGCCCCTTGTGTTGGGCTATATTGTGGCTGGCTTCTTGGTATCTCCGCACATGCCCTACACGATGAGTGTGGTCGACAGGGCAGACGTGCAGACATGGGCCGACATCGGTGTTATCTTCCTTTTGTTCTCCTTGGGGCTTGACTTTTCGGTCAAGAAGATACTGCGGATGGGCGTCAGCCCCGTCATAGCGGCTTGCACCATTATCTTCTGCATGATGACGCTGGGCGTTATTGTGGGCAACGCGTTCGGATGGTCGCGCATGGACTGCATATTCCTTGGCGGAATGCTCGCCATGTCGTCCACTACCATTATCTATAAGGCATTCTCCGACATGGGGCTGAGCCAGCAAGGCTTTGCCTCAACGGTGATGAGCGTGCTCATACTGGAAGATATACTCGCCATAGTGATGATGGTGATGCTCTCGGCCATAGCCAATGGCACATCGCCGGACGGCGGACAGCTGCTGGGCAGCGTGCTCAAGATAGGCTTCTTCCTCGTCTTGTGGTTCGTTATCGGAATTTTTGCCATCCCCCTGTTGCTGCGCCGCGTGCGCGGGCTGATGAATGCCGAGACGCTGCTCATCGTGTCGCTTGGCCTTTGCTGCCTGATGGCTGTCATTTCCACAGAGGTGGGCTTCAGCAGTGCGTTTGGCGCGTTCGTCATGGGCAGTATTCTGGCCGAGACGGTGGAGGCCGACAAGATCATACGTCTTGTGGAGCCGGTCAAGAACCTCTTTGGTGCCATCTTCTTTGTGTCGGTGGGCATGCTCGTAGACCCGAAAATCATAGTCTCCTACGCCATTCCCATCCTCTGCCTTGTGCTTGCCATCCTTGCAGGCCATGCCCTTTTCTCCACGGCGGGCTACCTGCTCAGCGGTCAAAACCTGCGAAACGCCATGCGTTGCGGCTTCTCCATGTCGCAGATTGGCGAGTTTGCCTTCATCATCGCTTCGCTGGGACTCTCGCTGGGCGTAATCAGCGACTTCCTCTATCCCGTTGTGGTGGCCGTATCGGTCATCACCACCTTCCTCACTCCTTACATGATTCGCGCCGCCGAGCCGTGCCACGACTTCCTTGTGGCTCGTCTTCCCCGCCGCTGGACGCGCATTTTCGACCACATAGGGGCAGGGCTGCCCGCCACGCCCGCTTCGGGCAGTCTGTGGAGGCGGCTTGTCAAGGCGATGCTGCTCAACACGCTGATTTACAGTATCCTCTCTTTGGCCGTCATCGTTGTCATGTTTACCTTTGCCCTGCCGTTCTGCCGCCGGCTCTCCACCGACTTCACGGGCACCCATTGGGCAGGCAATGCCGTTTGCGGAGTGGCCACCGTGCTGCTCATCTCGCCTTTCCTGCGCGCCATAGTGATGAAGAAAAACCACTCCGAGGAGTTCAAGGCACTGTGGACGGAGCGGCTCATCAATCGTCTGCCGCTCGTTTTCACGGTGATAGCCCGTCTGGTGGTGGCCGTTTCCTTTGTTTTCTACATCGCCTATTATCTCACGCGCTTTGCCAATGCGCTCATCGTGGCCATCGCCCTTGGTGCGATAGTGCTCATGGTGCTCTCCCGCCGGCTGAAGAAGCGCAGCATCCGTCTGGAGCGGCTGTTTGTGCAAAACCTGCGGAGCAGGGAGATACAGGCCGAGGCGTTGGGGCGGAAGCGTCCACTCTATGAGGGCAGACTGCTCGATCGCGACGTGCACATGAGCTTTTGCGAAGTTCCCGAGGATTCGCTTTGGGCCGGGCGCGCGCTGTCGGAACTGGCGTTCCGCCAGCGGTTTGGTGTCAACGTGAGCAGCATTCTCCGTGGCAGTCGGCGCATCAACATTCCCCATGGCGATGTGCTCATATTCCCCGGCGACCAACTTCAGGTGATAGGCGACGATGAACAGCTTACCCGCTTTGCCGGCTCCATGCGCACGGAGCTGCATGCCGAAGACGCGGAGATAGAGCAGCGCGAGATGCGCCTGCGCCAAATAGTCATTGCCCCCGGAAGCCCGCTCATGGGCAAAACCATGCAGGAGAGTGGCATCCGCGACCGCTATAACTGCATGGCGGTGGGGCTTGACGAGGGCGAGAAAAATCTCACCGTGGTGGCTCCTACGCACCGTTTCGCCCCGGGCGATGTGCTCTGGGTGGTGGGCGAGGAGCGCAATGTGGACGGTCTTGTGGCCGCCAACGGGCATGGCTGACACGCCTGTCCTTAGAGAGAAATAGGCTTCCAGTCATCCTTTTTGCACCCTGCCCGCTATGGGACGTGATGGGGGCAAAAACGAAACGTATGGTTTTGCCTTGCAAAACGTCCGCTTTCACCCTGCAAAAGGTATGGTTTCACAGCGCGAAACCATACCTTTTGCAGGGCGGTTGTTTTTTGCCCGTGTGCAGTCGGTTTTCCGCGCGCCGCCGAAGGAGGCTTGGATGCGTGGAAAAACTACCCCGATTCCTTTTTAAATGGTGCGGCGTGGCGCAGATAAAAGGAAAATATGTATCTTTGCCACGTAATCTATAACAGAAGGAAACGTCATGGCAAACAGTGAGAACCGTCAAGTGCCTATTGTCAGTTTAGACAATGTGGATATGTACAACAAAATGCTTGGCTTCGAGACCTATCATCCGCTGGTGACGGCGGTGGACTTGCGCGAGGCCAAAAACACGCGCCGCACCCACGCCAAGTGGCGTTATGGCCTCTACGCGCTGTTTCTGAAGCATGGCGCGCAGTGCTCCATCCGCTATGGCAGGAGAAACTACGACTATCAGGAGGGCACGGTGGTGAGCTTCGCGCCGGGGCAGGTGGTGGAGGTTATGCCCACTACGGGGCAGGAGGAGCGGCCGTCGGACGTGCAGGGACTGCTCTTCCATCCCGACTTGCTCTATGGAACGGCCTTGGGCGACCGCATCGATGAGTACCATTTCTTCGACTACGATTCGGCCGAGTCGCTCCATCTGTCGGAGCGCGAGCAGCAACTCTTCATCCGCACGCTGCAAAACATCAACCTTGAGCTGCAGCAACCTGTCGATGCCCATTCGCAAACGATTCTCGTAGACCGCATCAAGCTGCTCCTGGACTACTGCCAGCGGTTCTACGACCGGCAGTTTGTCACCCGTCACAAGCAAAACAGCGATGTGCTTGTGGCGTTTGAGCACAATCTGCACGCCTATTTTGCCGAAGGAACGGCGCGCCGCCAAGGGCTTCCCTCTGTGGCGTGGTTTGCCGACAAGGCGTGCTTGTCGGCCGGCTACTTCGGCGACCTCATCAAGAAAGAGACGGGCATGAGCGCGCAGCAGTACATCCAAGCCAAGATAACGTCCTTGGCCAAGCAACTTATCCTCGACCGTGGCTATACCATCAACCAGGTGTCGGAGCGTCTGGGATTCCAGTATCCGCAGCATTTCACGCGCTTTTTCAAGCGGCATGTGGGCATGTCGCCCCGCGAGTATCGCGAGGGATAGGCGCATGGGCTTCCGTTCCCTCCGTCCTTGTCGCCTCCCCGGTCTTGCGCGCCCGCTGCTGCGGGGTGGCGCAAGGCGTTGAGGGCGTGTGCGGAAAAGGCATTGGCGCGCTCCGGTAAAGGGGCGCGCCAATGCCTTTAACTAAAAAAAGTTATTTCCTTTGCTGTTTACCCAAATTCAATTACCTTTGCAAAGTAATAATTATTTATCCCATATTGAATGAGCAAAACCAAGAAATTAGTAGATTCAATCACCAAAGGAATTCAAGATAAGAAGGGCACCGGCATCGTCATAGCCGACCTTACGCATATCGATGGCTCCATCTGCAACTATTTTGTTATTTGCCAAGGCAACTCGCCCACGCAGGTCGAGGCCATCGCGGGCAGCGTGGGCGACTACGTTCGTGAGGCAGAGGGCGAGAAGCCTGTAAGCTGCGTGGGTCTGGGAACGGCGCAATGGGTGGCCATGGACTTCGTAGACGTGATGGTTCACGTGTTCCTTCCCGAGACAAGGGAGTATTACGACTTGGAGCATTTGTGGGAGGATGCCAAGCTGACAAGGCTTCCCGACGTGCTGTAAGGCAACATCCCGTACCTTTTAACATTCCATAATGTCAATGAATAATCAACGAAAAGACAATCAGGATAATTCCGGCGGCCCCAAGATGCCTAAGTTCAACATGAACTGGGTCTACGTGCTGGCCATCATTTGTTTGGCCGTCACCATCTTTACGGCGAACGGCAGTGGTGGCTTGGCTAACTCTTCGGTGAGCGTGGAGAAAGATTACACCCAGTTTGTGGAGTATGTCGACAAGGGCTGGGCTACGCGTGTGGTGGTCAACAAGACCGAAAGCTCGCTCAAGATGTACGTTCGTCCGGAGCATATACGCGACATTTTCAAGGCCGGGACTGCACAGACAGGCAAGAATCCTTATGTTACGGTGGAGATTGGGTCGGTCGACAACCTCGAAGTGTTCCTCTCCCAGGCCGTCAAGCAGAAGCGCATAGGCGGCTTCAGCTACGAGAATCAGAAGGGAAGCGTGCTCAAAGACATCTTCATCAGCCTGCTTCCGTGGGTGCTTCTCATAGCTTTCTGGATGTGGATGATGCGCCGCATGAGTGGCGGATCGGGAGGAGCGTCCGGCGGAATCTTCAATGTGGGCAAGTCGAAGGCCAAACTTTATGAGAAAGCCAACGAGCTTGACATCACGTTCAAGGACGTAGCAGGGCAGGAAGGAGCCAAGCAGGAGGTGCAGGAAATCGTAGAGTTCCTCAAGAATACGAAGAAATACACCGACCTTGGAGGTAAGATTCCCAAGGGCGCGCTGCTTGTTGGCCCTCCGGGAACGGGAAAAACGCTGCTGGCCAAGGCCGTTGCGGGCGAGGCGGGAGTGCCTTTCTTCTCCATGAGTGGCTCCGACTTCGTTGAAATGTTTGTCGGTGTGGGCGCAAGTCGCGTCCGCGATGTGTTCCTGCAGGCCAAGGAGAAGTCGCCCTGTATTATCTTCATCGATGAGATCGACGCCGTGGGTCGCGCCCGCTCCAAGAATCCCGCCATGGGAGGCAACGATGAGCGCGAGAACACGCTCAATGCGCTGCTCACCGAGATGGATGGATTTGGCTCAAACTCCGGTGTTATCGTGCTGGCGGCCACCAACCGTGTCGATATGCTGGACAAAGCGTTGCTCCGTGCCGGACGTTTCGACCGTCAGATTCACGTTGATTTGCCCGACTTGCCAGAGCGCAAGGCCATCTTCCAAGTACACATGAAGCCGCTGAAGCTCGACAAGAACATCGATTTAGACTTGCTTTCGCGTCAGACACCGGGATTCTCGGGTGCCGATATAGCCAATGTGTGTAACGAGGCCGCACTCATTGCCGCGCGTCACGACAGAACCGAGGTGGGCTATCAGGACTTCCTTGATGCCGTAGACCGCATTATTGGCGGACTGGAGAAGAAAACCAAGGTGATGACGGCCGATGAAAAGCGCACCATTGCCATGCATGAGGCAGGCCATGCCACCATCAGCTGGTTCTGCGAGCACGCCAATCCGCTGGTCAAGGTCAGCATTGTGCCGCGCGGACAAGCCTTGGGCGCGGCGTGGTATCTGCCCGAGGAGCGTCCCATCACCACAAAGGAGCAGATGCTCGACGAGATGTGCTCGCTTCTGGGCGGACGTGCCGCCGAGGAATTGTTCACCGGACACGTGTCAACAGGTGCGATGAACGACTTGGAGAGGGCTACAAAGAGTGCCTACGGCATGATAGCCTACGCTGGAATGAGCGACAAGCTGCCCAATTTGTGCTATTACAACAACAGCGAATACAGTTTCCAGAAGCCTTATTCCGAAACTACGGCGCGCATTATCGATGAGGAAGTGCTGAAAATGGTCAACGACCAGTATGCCCGCGCCAAGCAAATACTCTCCGAGCACAGCGAGGGACACAACCAACTGGCGCAACTTCTCGTGGAGCGAGAGGTGATTATGGCCGAGGATGTGGAAAAAATCTTTGGCAAGCGTCCTTGGATCAGCCGCACGCAGGAGCTGATGGAGGAAGAGGAGAAGAACGAGCTGAGGCTGGAGAACATGCCCGAGGCCGCGCGAAAGGCGCAGGAGGAGCATGAGCGAATGAAGGCTTCGGAGGCCGATGACCAAGAAAAGGAGGAGCAGGCATGAGCGAGAAGCAAAAGAATCTGGTGATGCGCACCGTCTTTGGCGTGCTCTTTGTGGTCATTATGGTGGCGGGATTCCTCCGTCCGCACTACATGGTGACACTCTTTGCCATCATCACCGGCATGACGTTGTGGGAGTATTCCGGGCTGGTCAACGAGGTGAAGGGCGTTGAGGTGAACCGTTTCATCTCCACGGCGGCCGGAGTCTACTTCTTCGTAGCAGTGGCTGGGCTTCGCATGGGCTTCGTTGATGGCTTCAGTGCCTTCATCCCCTACATCCTCTCCATTATTTATTTGTTCATCGCCGAACTGTATTTGAAGAACGAGAACCCGCTCCACAGCTGGGCTTACACGATGATGGGGCAGATGTATATCGCCCTTCCGCTCTCTATGATCAATGTGCTGGCCTTTCAGGTGTCGCCCGATGGCGCGCTCACGGTCGATATGTTGCTGCCCTTG
Organism: uncultured Prevotella sp.; assembly: GCA_964640675.1. Classification (GTDB taxonomy): domain Bacteria; phylum Bacteroidota; class Bacteroidia; order Bacteroidales; family Bacteroidaceae; genus Prevotella. The sequence continues at coordinate 38,759 of CAZXFP010000011.1, forward strand.
AGTGTATTCGTCCTGCTTTGGACCAACGACACGGGAGCCTATTGTGCCGGCTCTTTGTTTGGAAAGCACAAGCTCTTTCCGCGCGTCAGTCCCGGAAAGACATGGGAGGGAAGTGTTGGTGGCGGCATCCTGTCGCTGCTGGTGGCCGGCCTTATCGGCTGGTATGTCAATCAAGGTGCCGATGCCCACGTGCTGAACGTGTGGGGATGGATGGGGCTTGGCCTTGTTGTCTGTGTGTTTGGAACGTGGGGCGACTTGGTGGAAAGTCTGCTGAAGCGCACCATTGGGGTCAAGGACAGCGGCAATGTAATTCCCGGTCATGGTGGAATGCTCGACCGTTTCGACTCCTCCCTCATGGCTATTCCCGCCGCAGTGGTCTATCTTTACACGCTGACGCTGATTTGATGCATTCCGCCGCACACCGTTCGCGGCAGTGCAGGCGTTGGAGTGAGAATTGTAGGAATGTAAACTTGCTATCTGATTGATAATCAAGAGAATAGCAAAATAGAATATTTCGGAATGCAAAACCGTACGTATTACATGGTAATATGTACGGTTTTGTCGTTTAAAAGGTATGGTTTTGGCTCGCGAAAGGTATGGTTTTGGAAGCTAAAAGGTATGCTTCTGAAAATCCATACCTATGGGCTATCATGATGAACTTCGCGCATTTGTTTTTCGAGGCGTGCCGTTTGGCTTGCTCATGCTGTGGGCAGAATATGGCGCGAGGTGATGGTTGGGCAGTCGGCGAAGCCCCTTTTTTGAGCCACAAGGAATGCTTTGCGGTCTACAAAATGTATTGGAAAATAAAAAAAAGCAATCAAAATGTTTGCAAAGTCGCAATAAATGTGTAACTTTGCCATTGTTGGTGTCTCCCTGCTTGCTTGTACCTACATTCTTGCGCGGGAGCTATGAAACGAAAATACTTATAAACCAATACATCATGAGAAAACGTTTCAACTGTTTTGCCATCCTTATTATGGCTCTCATCATGTCAGTTCCGCTGTTTGCACAGACCTCGGACAGCGCAAAAGGCATGAGTGCGCAGGCATTGCGCGTACCAAGCAACTTTGTTTTTTCGCGGTTGGCCGCCCCGTTGCGTGCGGGTGGGCAGTCTCCTGCCGCCTCTGTGGCAGACCGCCGTTTGCATCCTCGGGCGGGAGAGATGCGCCTTCCGGCTCATTCGGTGCTCTATGCCAACGCGTTGGGCGACTATAACGGGCTGATTTCCTACGCGCCGTCATCGCCAGACGACATTGCCACCTACGTTCCGTTCGATAAGTCGGTGTTCAATGCAGGCTCCACCATCAAGGATGGTAAGCTGTGCGGCATCTATATGGACCAGTCGATGATGGAATACGGGATGATATTCCTTTGGTATGGCTGGTTCGACTTGGCCACGGGTGAGTATGATGGCAGCTTGGAGAACGTTAAGGACATGAGCCTTATCGCCTTTGCCACGGCCACCGACCCGGTAACGGGCGAGGTGTTCGGCGAGTTCTACGACCAGACGATGCAAGGCTGGGAGTTTGGAGTGGTGGATTATGACAAAATGGATCGCACCGTTGTCTCCACAACCAGTCGCCTTTATGTGGCAATGGGCATCACGGCGAGAGGCGAGGCCTATGGCATCACCGACGACGGAAACCTTTACGCCATCGACCGCAAGACAGGCAAGGAAACGTTTATTGGCTCTACGGGGGTCAATATCAAGGACGACAACGGAATGTTCTATACCCAAGGCGGTGCCATAGATCCCAAGACAGACACGTTCTTTTGGGCTTGCACCGACGCCAATCGCCAGTGCGTCATCTATACTGTTGACCTTGGCGACGCATCTGTCACCCGCGTAGGCTCATCGCCTTACCAGCAAGTTGCGCTCAACGTGCTTCCGCCGGCCGCAGAGGACAAAGCACCCGCGGCTGTTACCGATTTCGCGGTGTCGTTCGATGGCCCGTCCACGTCGGGCAAGGCACTTTTCACCCTCCCGGGGAAAACTTTCGATGGCGATGATGCACTTACGGGGCAGCTTACTTGCGAAGTGAGCGTCAATGGCAGCGTGGTGGCCACCGCAAAAGGTGCGCCCGGTGAGGTCATGAGCGTAGAGCTTAATAACCTTTCTGAGGGCGAAGCCACCATCGCAGTGGTGGCGAGAAACGATGAGGGCGCAAGTCCGCGGGTGTCGCTTGTCACCTATGTGGGCTACGACAAGCCCCTTCCGCCATCCCAGGTGTCGCTCGTCAGAGGCGAGGGAAGCACCGCCACGCTGTCATGGGAAGCCCCGGCGGCAGGCATTCATGGCGGTTATATGGGCAGTCTGACCTATAACGTCTACCGTATTCAAGGCGACAAGCAGGAGCAAGTGCGTCAAGGACTTGCCAATACCAGCACCTCCATACAGCTTTCTGTGGACGGCGGACTGAAAAACTACGTCTATGCCGTGGAGGCGGTCAACCAAACGCAGCACAGCGAGCGCGCCATAAGCAACAATCTTGTGGTGGGCGATGCGCTTGAAGTGCCATTCTTTGATGATTTCAAGGAGAGCATAGACCTCTATACCGTAATCGATGCCAACGCCGATGGAGCTTCTTGGTCGTGGGACGGCGAGTGGGGCGCGGCGCGCTACAACTACAGCGAGGAGAATGATGCCGATGACTGGCTCATTACGCCACCTATCAACCTCAAGGCAGGACGCTATTACGTTGTGAGCTATAAGGCACGGGCGGCCAGCACGCGTTATCCGGAGATGATGGAGGCGCGCTGGGGCAACGCGCCCACCGTTGAGGCCATGACGGAGGTGATTACTCCCGAGACCGATTTGGACGAAAGCGAGTACAAACTCTTCGAGAAGACCATCTCTCCTTCCGAAGACGGAGCTTATTACTTTGGCTTCCATGCCCTCTCCAACGCTGCCGAGTTCTATATTTTCGTTGATTCCGTGAGCGTGCGGTTGGGCTCTGACCCCGCATCGCCTGCGGGCGTGGACAACCTGCGCGCCATTCCCGATGAGCGCGGAGAACTGAAAGCCACGATAGCCTTCAATCTTCCTACGGTCAGCATGGGCGGTGCGGCACTCTCGCAGCTCACCCGTTGCGAGGTGCTGAGCGGCGATCGCGTGGTGGCCTCTTTGGAAGAAGGCCTCCAGCCCGGACAAGCTGTGTCCGTAACCGATGAGATGGCCGTGAAGGGGGTGAACCGTTACAGCGTCTACTGCTACAATGAGGCTGGACAAGGTGCTCGTGCCGATGCCGAGGCCAACGTTGGACTTGACTATCCGGCCGCTCCCGTGGTTCATACCGATGACCAACAGTCGCAGGTGCGCCTCTACTGGGACGAAATAGAAGGACTTTATGGAGGTGTGGTCTATCAAGGCGAGGTGGCTTGCCGCATCTATGATTTGGAGGACGAGTTCACTGTGGGCGACCAAATAGGCGTGGTGGCCAGCGGAACGAGAGAATACACCGTGGCCGGAATGTCCACCGATGAGGGCGAACAGCATTTCAAGTGGTGGGCTGTGCGTGCTTTCAACTCGCTTGGCTCAAGCTCTTTCGGCAAGGTATCGCTCCTTGTGGGTGAGCCTTACGCGCTGCCGTTCCTCCAGAGTTTCCCCTTTGGCAACCAAGGCGGACATCTTGTGGCGTTCAGCATGATGAACGGAATGCAAATGGGCTTTGCCATGTCCGAGACGTTCGATAATGACAATGGCTCCATCTACCTCACAGCCCCTGCGCCCGCCTCGGGCGTAATCTCCTTGGGCAAGGTTGCCACCACGGCGGTCGACAGTCCGGTGATGCAGTTCCACTATAAGACACCGGGCGATGTGCCCATGCGCCTTGCCGTTCGTGCCAAGCTGCCCGACGGAACAGTGACCGCCCCCATCTGGGAGGCCGACCTCTCCGAGGCGGAGAACGAGGAATGGCAGATGGCACGCTTCGATTTGCCCGACTCCGTATTCGCCGCGCGCTACTTCATTCCCGAGATTAGCGTTGTCGTGGATGAGCCTATGCGCGACTGGCAAGTAGCCTACATCGACCAAGTGTTCATCGGCGCGCTGGCCGACGGCATCTCCGTGGTGGAGAACCGCCAGCAGACCGAGGGCTACAACGTCTATACCATTGATGGCCGCCGCGTGCTTCAGCGCGCCAAGTCGCTGGACGGGCTGCGTCCGGGCGTGTATGTTGTCAATGGCCGCACCACTATTGTGCGCCCGTAGCAAGCGTATGGCTTGCCCCATGGGTGAGCTTACAGAATGATATCAGCGGACAGTCCCGGCGTTAGGGACTGTCCGCTTTTGCAAGGGTGCGCGGCATGATTTTCAAAACCATACCTTTTGCCCTGCAAAACCATACCTTTTACCGACCAATATGTATGGTTTTGCAGGGCAAAAGGTATGGTTTCTGTTTGTTTTTTCTTACCTTTGCAACCATCATAAACACAGAGTAAAAGATGAAGACACAAAAGATAGAATGGTATAACCTTGGCACTCCGCGTCCAGCCTCGGCGGCAATAGTTCGGATGAGAGATGCGGTGAGTGCGCCCTACGTGCTGATTCAGCTTGACGATGCACCCGTTACGATGGGCTACGGCGCGGAGGAGCGTCTTTTGCAGGTGGCCGAGGATACGGGCGCGGCGATGGTCTATGCCGACTATTACGTGATGAAGGAAGGCCAAAGAGAGCGTCATCCGCTGATAGACTGTCAGCCGGGCGCGCTCCGCGATGACTTCGAGTTTGGCCCGCTGGTGCTTGTCCGTGCCGATGTGCTGCGCCGCTATGAGCCTACGGGCGACTATCCCTATGCCGGATGGTACGACTTGCGGCTCTTCCTGAGCCGTGAGGGCGAGCTGTTCCATCTGAATGAGTATGCCTACACGGTGGAGGAGAAGCCCGTGCAAGCCGATGGCGAGCGACAGTTTGACTACGTAGACCCGCGCAACCGTGCGGTGCAGCAAGACATGGAGCGTGCCGTGACCGAGCATCTGCGGCGGCTTCATGCGCTGGTGGACGCATCGGCCTATGCCGAACCCGACTTTGAGGCGGGCGGCTATCCCGTTGAGGCTTCGGTCATTATCCCCGTGCTCAATCGGGAGAAGACCATCGGCGATGCCGTAGCATCGGCCTTGGAGCAGCAAACGGATTTTGAGTATAATGTAATCGTGGTGGACAACCACAGCACCGATGGCACATCGGAGATGTTGGAGGAGATTGTGCGCCGCGATTCCCGCCTTGTGCATCTCGTTCCCGGCCGCACGGACTTGGGAATAGGCGGATGCTGGAACTGGGCGGTGAACGATGAGCGGTGCGGCCGCTTTGCCGTGCAGCTCGACAGCGACGACCTTTACGCCTCGCCCCACACGCTTCGCCACATGGTGGAGGCTTTCCGGGAGCAGCGGGCGGCCATGGTGGTGGGTGCTTACAGAATGTGCGACTTCCAGTTGCAGACACTTCCGCCCGGAATCATCGACCATCGGGAGTGGACGGAGGACAACGGAGCCAACAATGCCTTGCGCATCAACGGCTTGGGCGCGCCCCGCGGCTTCCTCACCTCTGTGGTGCGGAGCATCGGATTCCCCAACACGAGCTACGGAGAGGACTATGCTATGGGGCTGGCTGTGAGCCGCAGGTATCGCATTGGGCGCATCTACGACCCCATTTATCTGTGCCGCCGTTGGACGGGAAACAGCGATCATGCGCTGAGTTTGGAGAAAATCAATGCCAACAATCTCTATAAAGACCGCCTGCGCACGATAGAACTGCGCGCAAGAATGCGGAAAGACGGGGAGGCGCAGGCATGACGATCTCTGATTTCTTCCGCAGTCAGCTGGCCGTATGGCCCGATGCGGAAAGCCGTTTCGCCGCTTTGGCGGGCGTGGAGGTGCGGCAGCTCGGCGCGTTGAGCGTGCAGTATAATCCGGCACGTATGGTGAGCACGGGCGCAAAGGTCGATAAGGCGGCCATCGCCCATCGCCCCTGCTTCCTTTGCAAGCAGAACCGGCCGGCCGTGCAGCAGGAGTTGCCCTTTGAGGAGGGCTTCGGGGTGCTGGTGAATCCCTTCCCCATCCTCCCCAAGCACGTCACTGTGCCCGCGCGGCGGCACCGTCCGCAGACCATTTTGGACAATTATGGCACGCTCTTTCGCCTTGCCAGCAGCTATGAGGGGCTGTTGTTCTTCTATAATGGGCCTAAGTGCGGAGCCAGCGCGCCCGATCATCTCCACTTTCAGGGCGGCGATGGCAGTGCCGTGCCTTTGGCGAGAGACTGGGAGAAGTGGTCGGCGGGACTTCGCGAGGTGGCTCGCTTGGATGCAGAAAGCACGCTTTCCACCATCGAGGGCTATCCTTTCCCCACGCTGGTGATAAGTTCTTGCGATGAGGAGAAGGCCGCATCGCTCTTCCGCCGCGTCTGTGCGGCTCTTCCTTGCAGGCATGACGACACAGAACCGATGATGAATGTGCTGGCGTGGAAGGCTGATGGCAAGGTGATTACGGTGGTGCTGCCCCGCGAGAAGCACCGTCCGGCTTGCTATAATGCAGCCGATGAGAGCCAAATGCTGATTTCTCCCGGTGCGCTTGACATGGCCGGGCTGGTGATAACGCCGCGCAAGGAAGACTTTGAACGCCTTACGGCCGACCGGCTGGTGTCTGTTGTGGGCGAAGTGGCACTCTCTGCCGATGCGTTTGAGCGGGTGCTGCATCGGCTTCGTGAGCCTGTTGTCTCCGTGGGCATTGTCAGTGCCGAGTCCATAGACTTTGTTTTGCATGGCGTTTTCCTTGCTGATGGAGGCCGATGGGAGGGCAGCCAGCGTGTGACGGCTTCACAAGGGAGGCTGCAGTGGAACGGTTTGGCCTACGATGCTTTGACTTTCACGCCTGGTGAGGGCAACTCCACGTTCACGCTTGCGGAGGTAACGATAGGCGTAGGCTTCCATTGGGAGCGCAAGGAGGAGCAGCGTTTCGAGGGAATGCTGCGCTTTTTGCCCGATGGCGACAAGGTGCTGGTGGTCAACGAGCTGCTTGTGGAACGTTATCTGTGCAGTGTCATATCAAGCGAGATGCGCGCCACGTCGTCATTGTCGCTCCTTCAGGCTCATGCGGTCATCTCCCGCAGTTGGCTGCTTGCGCAAATGGCGGGTCGCTATGGGCATAATGCCACGGAAGACCATTGCGAGCACGGATGGGAAACGGAGGAAGAGCGCGTCCGTTGGTATGATAGTGAGGCGCACAACCGCTTCGATGTCTGTGCCGATGACCATTGCCAGCGTTATCAAGGCGTAACGCGTGTGGTGTCGGATTGTGTTGCCGAGGCCGTGCGGAGCACCTATGGACAGGTGCTATGGTCGGATGAGGCCATTTGCGATGCCCGTTTCAGCAAGTGCTGTGGCGGTGTGACCGAGCAGTTCTCGGCTTGTTGGCAAGACGAGGACAAGCCTTATCTTGTTGCTTTGGCCGATGTGGCCGATGATGCTTGCGGCCATCGCGCCCCGTTGCCTGCGCTGTCGGGCGAGGAAGCGGCGCGGCGGTGGATTCAAGGAAGCCCCGATGCGTTCTGCAACACACAAGACAAGCATACACTGGCGCAGGTTCTCAATGGCTACGATCAAGAGACAGCCGATTTCTATCGCTGGTCTGTCGATTATGCGCAGGAGGAATTGCAGTGCCTGATAGAAAGTAAAACGGGCTTGAAGTTTGGCCAAATCGTTGACTTGGTGCCCTTGTCGCGTGGCAAGAGCGGACGTATTGTCCGCCTGAGAATCGTGGGCACAGAGCGAACTCTTGTCGTTGGCAAGGAGCTGGAGATACGGCGGGTGCTGAGCGAGAGCCATTTGAAGAGCAGCGCGTTTGTTGTTGACAAGCAAGAAGTTGTCGCGGGCATCCCGCAACGTTTCCACTTGGCCGGCGCAGGGTGGGGACATGGCGTGGGATTGTGCCAGATTGGTGCGGCGGTGATGGGTGCGCAAGGCTATGACTATGCCGCCATTCTGCGCCATTATTATCCCGGTGCGATGCTGCGCACCATGTATGAACCTTCAGAATGTGAAAAGAAGTGATGGAAAAGCAAAGCGAGCGCGTTGAGTCAGACTCTCGTATGATGAGCGGGCAAGGCTCTGCGGCAATGGAAAAACAGAGCAACCGCATGGGAAAGCAAGGTAAGCGCATCAACCCGTGGGCTTGGGTGCCCTCCCTTTACTTTGCTGAGGGACTGCCTTATGTGGCTGTAATGACGATAGCCGTTATCCTTTATAAGAAGATGGGAGTGTCCAACACCGACATAGCCCTTTATACCGGCTGGCTGTACCTGCCTTGGGTGATTAAGCCTTTTTGGAGTCCGCTGGTCGATTTGGTACGTACCAAACGCTGGTGGATAGTTGCCATGCAGGCGGCCATAGCTCTTGCGTTTGCCGGTATCGCGCTAACCATTCCCGCAACGTTCTTCTTCAGAATCACGCTGGCGTTCTTTTGGCTGGTGGCATTCACTTCCGCCACCCACGACATCGCCGCCGATGGCTTTTATATGCACGGGCTCGACACGCACCAGCAGTCGTTCTTCGTAGGCATACGCAGCACTTTCTATCGCATTTCCACCATTGCCGGGCAAGGATTGCTGGTCATTCTCGCAGGATTCATAGAGGATACGACAGGCAACATACCGCTGTCGTGGACCGTGGTCTTCGCCACGCTCTCGGTGTTCTTCCTTGTTGCCGGGCTTTATCATGCGTGGGCGTTGCCCCGTCCCTCCACCGACCGTCCCGATGCCAATGTGCAGGTAGGCGGAATCATGCGTGAATTCTTGGCCACATTCAAGTCGTTCTTCCTCAAGAAGAACATTTGGCCGGCTATGGCGTTCATGCTCCTCTTCCGTTTTCCCGAAGCTCAGCTCGTGAAGATTATCAATCCGTTTCTGCTTGACCCGATAGAGAAAGGCGGTCTTGGCATGACAACGAGCGAGGTGGGCTTTGCTTATGGCACAGTGGGCATTGTTGGCCTCACGCTGGGTGGAATCCTTGGAGGCATTGCCGCCTCGCGCGGTGGCTTGAAGAAGTGGCTTTGGCCGATGGTGTGTGCCATCACGCTGCCCGGCATTGTCTATGTCTACCTCGCTTATGTGCAGAACAGTCCCCTGTGGGTGGTCAACGCGTGCATCTTTGCAGAGCAGTTTGGCTACGGATTCGGCTTCACGGCCTACATGCTCTACCTTATCTACTTCTCGGAGGGCGAGCACCGCACGTCGCACTACGCCATTTGCACGGGCTTCATGGCTTTGGGCATGATGCTGCCGGGCATGGTTGCCGGCTGGCTTCAAGAGCTTATAGGCTATCGGTACTTCTTCCTGTGGACGATGCTTTGCTGCGTGGCCACGTTCGTGGTGTGCTTGTTTGTCAAGATAGACCCCGAGTTTGGCAAAAAGTCTACTCAATGACACTGAAAGGGTATGGAAGCGAGAAGTGACAGCGTATTTTTGCAGGCCACCAAGGCTTGGCACCGCCGCTTGGCGTGGCTTCCCACGCTCTATGTGCTGCGCGGTGTGCCCTACGTGGCCATGCTCTCGCTCGTGCCCATCATGCTCAACCGCATGGGATTGAGCAACGGACTGAACGTGTTCTGTTGCTCATGGGCCATGCTTCCGCTCATCTTCCGCCCCCTCTTGGGCAAACTGACGCGCGGCTTGACCGACTGCCGCACACTGATACTCCTCGCCGAGCTGCTGATGGGCTTGCTGACGATAGGCATGGGCGAGGTGCTGCGCATGAAAGTGTGGCTTCCGCTCTTTCTGCTGCTGTTCTATCTGTCGGCATTGGTGGCGGCAGTGCACGATGTGGGTGCTGCGCGCTACTTCATGATTTGCTCCGAACGCCGTCCGCATCAGCACGTCTTGCCGGTGAGGATGGGTGCTTTCTGTGTGGCCTTGGTGGGCGCGCTGGGCGTGCCCGCCATGCTGGGGGGCAACTTGGAGGTGGTGGCGCGCCGTGTGCCGCACGCTTGGAGCACGGTAGCCACGCTTATGGGGGCGGGCATACTGCTCTTGTCGGTCTATCATGGACTGGTGATGCCCCGGCTTGGCGAGCAGGTGGTCAGAAAGCGCACCCCCTATCTGCGATTGCTGGCCGATGACTTCCGCAATTTTGCCGGGCGACGCTACTTCCGCTATGAGGTGCTCTTCCTCTTGCTCTTCCTCTTGCCCGAAGGATTCTTCTATCGGGTGGGCATCCTCTTCCTTATCGACCCCGGAAGCAACGGCGGACTAAGCCTGTCGCCGCAAGAAGTGGCCTTCGTGCAGGGCACGGTGGGCGCGTTTGGCGTACTGTTGGGCTGCTTGCTGGGCGTGCGCTGCGTCCATTATCAAGGCTTCCGCTACTGGCTGTGGCCCATGACGATGGCCTTGGTGTTCCCAAAAGTGTTCTATGTGTTCATGGGCTACACGCTCACCACCAGCCTTGGTCTCATATCCGTGAGCGTTTTCCTTGAACAAATGGGCTTCGGCTTTGGCGTTATGGCCTTTGTGGCCTACCTTGCCTATCTTTCGCGGGGCTACCATCCCGTGATGTTTTATTCCTATTGCTTCGCCATTGCCGCCGCAGCCGTGATGCTTTCAGGCGCATTATCGGGCTATGTGGCCGACTATCTTGGCTATCGCCACTTCTTCATCTTCCTCATGCTGCTTGGCGTTGCGCCTTTCTTTGCCGCGGCTCTTGTGCGCACCGAGCCGATAGAGGGGCTGAAACTCTGATGTGAAAGCCGCTCTGATGAGACTCTTGTGTGAGCGTAAGGTGTTCATTATTACAGCGTTGGAATGCCTTGCGTTGCTTGTTGCGGCGCAAGATGAAAGGAGGGAAAACAAGATGTTAGGTTTGACAAAGCAAAACCTTACCTTTTGCCGTCCGAAAGGTAACCTTTGGCAAGGCAAAAGGTAAGGTTTCGAAAAACGTTGGAAATAATATCAGCCACCGCCGAAAGGGCAGGGGCAGAGCCGGCATGGGTCAGTCGCCTTGCGCCGGACGCGCCGGGGCTTGGGCAGATTGCCACAAAAGCAGCTGGTCGAGCACCACCATGGCCGCCATGGCCTCCACTATGGGCACGGCACGGGGCAGCACACACGGGTCGTGGCGACCGCGCGCCTTCATGATGGTGGCGTTCCCGTCGGCATCCACAGTCTGCTGGTCTTGCAGCAGCGTGGGTGCGGGCTTGAAAGCCACGCGGAAATAAATGTCCTCGCCATTGCTGATGCCTCCTTGTATGCCTCCGCTGTGGTTGGACAGGGTGTGAAAGCCCTGTTCGTAGCAGACGAACGGATCGTTGAGCGCGCTGCCGCGGCACGACAGCCCATCGAATCCGCTGCCGTAGTCGAATCCCTTGGCCGCGTTGATGCTTAGCATGGCCGCGCCCAAGGAGGCGTGGAGCTTGGAGAACTCTGGCTCGCCAAGTCCGGCAGGGCATCCCTTGATTACGCAACTCACCGTTCCGCCTATCGTGTCGCCGCTTGCCCGCACCTCGCGGATGAGGCTCGCCATGGCCTCGGCTTTTGCCGGGTCGGGGCATCTCACGGCGTTGCGCTCCGTGAGTGAGAGATCGAGCTGCCGATAGTCGGCTTCGGCCTTGATGTTGCCCACCTGCGATGTGTAGGCACCGATGGTGATGCCATGCCGGGCAAGAGCCAGCTTGGCCAGCGCGCCACCCACCACGCGGGCAATGGTGACGCGTGCCGAGGCGCGACCGCCGCCACGGTGGTCGCGCAGGCCGTATTTCGCCTGATAGGTGTAGTCGGCGTGCGACGGGCGGAAGAGCGTCCGCAGGTTGTCGTAGTCGCTTGGCCGCTGGTTGGTGTTCTCCACCATGAAGCCGATGGGCGTGCCCGTGGTCTTCCCCTCGAACACGCCGCTGAGCAAACGCACGCGGTCGGCCTCCTTGCGCGCCGTGGTGAGGTCACTTTGTCCGGGGCGGCGGCGGTCCAACTCGTGCTGGATGAAGTCCATGTCGGCATCGATGCCGGACGGCATGCCGTCTATCACGCCGCCAATGGCCGCGCCGTGGCTCTCGCCAAAGGTGGTCAGCGTGAAGAGATTTCCGAAAGTGTTCCTCATGATTGCGAGTGATTACTTGTCGCAGCCGCAACCCTCGTTGCCGCATCCGCAGCCACCGTCGCCGCAGTTGCAGTCGCCATCGCCACCACATCCGCAGTCGCCGTCTCCGCAGCCACAATCGCCACCGCAGTGGCCACCGCAATGGTGCTGCTGGGTCTTCTCGATGAAGTCGTTAATCTCTTCCTCGCTTGCCGGGCGGTTCTCGATGACGCGTCCCTTGAAGTGCAAGTCCTTGCCGGCCAGCGGATGGTTGAAGTCCACTTTCACGTTGTTCTCGTCCACGCTCACTACGGTGCCCAAGTAGCGTTCGCCGTTCTCGTCCTGCAAGGGGATGATTGCGCCCGGGCGCACGTTCTCCTCGTCAAACACGCCATCGGGTGCGAACACGCTGCGCGCAAGACTTACCACGTCGTCTTCGCTGTACTCGCCGTAAGCATCGGCCTTGCTGAGTGTGAACTCATAATCGGTTCCGGCCTCATATTGTGCAAGCTGTGCCTCGAAAGCGGGCAGAGCCATGCCCATTTCAGTGTAAACCGTGAATGGTTGGTCATCGGAAGTCTTTTGGATAAACACTTCCTTGCCCTTCTCAATAGAGTGCATTTCGTAGCTTGCGGTAATCAGTCGATGTGCCATATTTTCTTCTTAAAGTTTTGATAATTATCGAATTTGAGTTGCAAAGATAGCATAAAACGGCGGAATGGCCAAGCGAAAGGAGGCCAAAACTCCGTGGGGTGATGCGTCAGAAGCTGCTGGTGGGTATGCCGGCTTCGTTGAGCGCATCGTTGATTTCGCGCTCCGCCTTGTCCAAAAGGTGCTCCATGGCCTTGTCCATTATCTTTTCAGCCGGGGCAGAGAGTATGCTGTCTATGGCGGTGGTGAAGCTGCGGTGTGTCTGATGGTCTATTTGCTCCTCCATGCGCTTCTTCGCCTCATCGGCATAGTGGTGGGCGGCCTCGCTCAGCTCGGCCTTGCCGATGGTGAACACATGGCCTAAAAGCCCCACGGACACCACGTGCGACTGGTTGGCGTAGTGAAGTCGGCCAACGGAGCATACGAAATAGTTGTCCACGCTCACGAGGTTGTCCACCCCTATGGCCACCATCTTTGCCGTGAAGGTTGCCGTGAAGTCCTTTATCGTTCGGCTGAACGGGTCGTCAGCGTCTGTTGGGACAAGGCTTGCCTCCTCATTGATGACCTCAGCCACAACTCCGGCCACGGCTTCCTTGTGCTGCTGGGGCTTCGGACACGTGGCTACAAGCAGTAGCAGCAAGGCCGCAATGGCTGCGAGCAAGGCCGTCAGACAGCCGCAGCCGCGCTTGCGCCGCGATGGAGAGGCGTGGTGTGGCGGAAGCTCCGGTTGTTCTGTGGCGTAGCCTTGCACTATGCGAGGCTCTTCAATAATGGGCTGGCCTTCTATGGGGGCGTTGGCGGCAGTCTCCTCCGGTGCGATAAGGTCGGGTGGGGGAGTGGTTGTGCCGCCGCTTGGATGGCTGATAATGGGGCGTAGCTCCTCCACTTGCCATGCGGGCGTCCATACTCCGCCGTCGGTAGGCATCACCAGCGACTCCGCGCCAATGCCTCTCGCGGCCAGCTCGGCCACGCTGTATGGGCCTCGCTTCTCGTTTCCTGCGCTCAGATAGTATTCCATTGTCTATTAGAAATGTTCTATTGATAGTAGTTGCTTAAAGAAGTGCGAATGTAATGAGAATTTATGAATGCGCCAAAAAGAGCCTGTAATATTGTGTTTTTTTAAGTTTGTGAGGGTGTTTGATGCGTGCTTGTCAAGCGGGGAGGCTCTCTCGGCCATTCGATGGGCAACGGGCGATGGATGGTGGAATGAAAATATTTGCTTTAAAATACCTTAATTTAGGTGGGCGGTGTTTGTGGTGTGCCGTTTTTTTCTTACCTTTGCGAGACAAATTATATAGTTGGAAACCAATCATACCAAGTACTAAAGGATGTTTGAGAATTTAAGCGACCGGCTTGAGCGGTCATTCAAGATTCTGAAAGGTGAGGGCAAAATAACCGAAATCAATGTTGCCGAAACCTTGAAGGACGTGCGCCGTGCGTTGCTCGATGCCGATGTCAACTATAAAGTGGCCAAGAACTTCACTGAGGAGGTGAAGCGTAAGGCTTTGGGAATGAACGTGCTCACGGCTGTGAAGCCGGGGCAGCTCATGGTGAAGATAGTTCATGACGAGTTGGCAGCCCTTATGGGCGGTGAGGCGGTGAGCCTGCGTCTGACGGGCAAGCCCTCCGTGATACTCATGAGTGGATTGCAAGGTTCGGGTAAGACCACTTTCAGTGGAAAACTCGCCAATATGCTCAAGCAGAAAGAGCATCGCAAGCCGATGCTGGTGGCCTGCGATGTGTATCGTCCGGCAGCCATTGAGCAGTTGCGCGTTGTCGGCGGTCAAGTCGATGTGCCCGTCTATGCAGAAGACGATAATAAGAATGTTAATGAAATAGCAGATCACGCTCTTCAGGAAGCCAAGGCGAAAGGCTGCGATGTGGTGATTATCGACACCGCGGGTCGTCTGGCCGTTGATGAGCAGATGATGAATGAGATAGAAAGTCTGAAGAATCATGTCCGCCCGGATGAGACGCTGTTTGTGGTCGACTCCATGACGGGACAGGATGCCGTCAATACGGCGAAGACTTTCAACGACCGTCTTGACTTTGACGGTGTTGTGCTGACGAAGCTCGATGGCGACACGCGTGGCGGTGCCGCGCTCTCCATCCGCACGGTGGTGACGAAGCCCATCAAGTTTATCGGTACGGGTGAGAAGATGGAGGCTCTTGACGTGTTCCATCCCTCGCGTATGGCCGACCGTATCCTTGGTATGGGTGACGTGGTGTCGCTGGTGGAGCGCGCCCAGGAGCAGTTCGATGAGGAAGAAGCCAAGAGGCTGGAGAAGAAGATTCAGAAAAACCAGTTCGACTTCAACGACTTCTATAACCAGATTCAGCAAATCAAGAAGATGGGTAATCTCAAGGAGCTGGCCGGTATGATTCCCGGTGTGGGCAAGGCCATCCGCGATATTGACATCGATGACAACGCTTTCAAGGGCATAGAGGCCATTATTCAGAGTATGACACCCAAGGAGCGGACGCATCCGGAGGTGCTGAACACGTCGCGCCGTCGTCGCATCGCCATGGGGTCGGGCACGAGCATACAGGAGGTGAACCGCTTGATAAAGCAGTTTGACCAAACCCGCAAGATGATGAAGATGGTGACGGGAAGTCAGATGAAGGGCATGATGAGCCGCATGAAGAACATGAAGGGCGCAGGAATGCCGAAGATGAAATAAACAAAGTGTACGCGTGTTCCATATTAATAATAATGGGCGCGCGTATGGCTTACGGTGTTGAAGTATGAAAGCACGGTTTCTGTACGCTCCTTTTGAGGGGAGCATAGCAGAGACGAAAGCATAACACGGGTGAGCAGAGCCGTTTCGCATTTTTCGGAAAGAAGACTGTGTAGGCGAAGTGCTTCCCTTAATAGACTAATCACATGGAACTGATTGACGGAAAAGCAACGGCAGCGGCCATCAAGGCCGAGATTGCCGAGGAAGTGAGCAGGATTGTCGCCGCAGGGGGCAAACGTCCGCATTTGGCCGCTGTGCTCGTGGGGCACGATGGCGGTTCGGAAACTTACGTGAAGAACAAGGTTATCTCGTGTGAGCAGTGCGGGTTCACCTCCACACTCGTTCGCTACGAGGACGATGTGACGGAAGAGGAGCTGCTGGCTTGTGTGGACAGGTTGAACAAGGACGATGATGTCGATGGCTTCATCGTGCAGTTGCCTTTGCCTAAGCACATTGATGAGCAGAAAGTAATCATGGCCATCGACTATCGGAAGGATGTCGACGGTTTCCATCCCATCAATGTCGGCCGTATGGACATCGGTTTGCCGTGCTTCATCTCGGCTACGCCGCTGGGCATTATGACGCTTTTGCAGCGTTACAACATTGCCACGTCGGGCAAGAAGTGTGTCGTGCTGGGACGCAGCAACATCGTGGGCAAGCCCATGGCTTCGCTGATGATGCAGAAGTGCTATGGCGATGCCACGGTGACGGTGTGCCATTCGCGTTCGGCAACATTGAAGGAGGAGTGCCGCAACGCCGATATTATCATTGCCGCGATAGGCCGTCCCAACTTCGTTACCGCCGATATGGTGAAGGAGGGGGCTGTGGTTATCGACGTTGGCACCACGCGTGTGCCTGATGCCACCCGCAAGAGCGGATTCCGTCTGTGCGGTGATGTGAAGTTTGACGAGGTTGCGCCGAAGTGCTCCTACATTACGCCCGTTCCGGGTGGTGTGGGTCCGATGACGATTTGTTCGCTGATGAAGAACACTTTGGCGGCAGGCAAAAAGGAATTCTATAAGTAATTCTCCCCATGACAGCCGAAGAGTGGTATCAGAAGGGCAACGAGCATCGCAAGCATGGTGACTGGAAGCTGGCCATTGATTGCTATTTGGAAGCCATAGAGCTGGACGCGGAGTCTCCGGCAGTGGAGGCCAAGCGAATGCTCGATGATATTTTGAACTTTTATAATAAAGACGCATATAATCCCTAAATAAGTGCTGCGGAACGGGGCGTTGCCCCGTTTTTGCAGTCTAACTAAAAAATCAAAAACTATGAGCAAGATTAAGGGTGCGATAGTGGTGAACACCGACCGCTGCAAAGGATGCCAATTGTGCATCGTTGCATGCCCGCAGGATGTGATCCAACTGGCACAGAAGAAAGTCAACGTACACGGCTACCCTTATGTGGAGCCGGTCTTCGCGGACAAATGTATTGGTTGCGCATCGTGCGGAATCGTTTGTCCCGATGGATGTATTACTGTTTATCGTAAAAAAGTGGAGGAATAAGGTATGGCTGAGAAAGAAGTGAAATTGATGAAGGGTAATGAGGCTATCGCACACGCGCTGATCCGCTGCGGTGCCGACGCCTTCTTCGGATACCCTATTACCCCGCAAAGTGAGATTATTGAGACCCTCTCGGTGCTGAAGCCTTGGGAGACGACTGGTATGGTGGTCGTTCAGGCAGAGAGCGAGGTGGCCTCTATCAATATGGTTTATGGTGGCGCAGGTGCAGGAAAGCGTTGCGTTACCACGTCTTCCTCTCCGGGTGTGTCGCTGATGCAGGAGGGTATCTCCTACATGGCAGGTGCCGAGATTCCCGGTGTCATTGTCAACGTGCAGCGCGGTGGCCCCGGTTTGGGAACCATCCAGCCCTCACAGTCTGACTACTTCCAGGCTACCCGTGGTGGTGGCAATGGCGACTACTACGTGATTGTGCTTGCCCCGAACTCTGTTCAGGAGATGGCCGACTTCGTAGACTTGGCTTTCGAGCTTGCGTTCAAGTATCGCTGCCCGGCCATGATTCTCTCCGATGGTGTCATCGGTCAGATGATGGAGAAGGTTGTTCTGCCTCCCGCCAAGCCCCGCTTGACCGATGAGGAGGTGCAGGAGCGTTATCCGTGGGCCACATTCGGCCGCACGCCCGACCGTCAGCCCAACATCATGACTTCGCTGGAGCTGAAGCCGGAGGTGATGGAGGAGCGCAACCTTGCATTGCAGGCTAAATATCAGACCATCCGCGACAACGAGGTGCGCTATGAGACGCAGCAGTGCGAGGATGCCGATTACATCATTGTCAGCTTCGGTTCTGCCGCCCGTATTGGTGAGAAGGCCATGGAGCTGGCTCGTGAGGAAGGCTTGAAGGTTGGTCTCTTCCGTCCCATCACGCTGTGGCCGTTCCCGACGAAGGAGATTCAGGAGCTTGCCAAGACCAAGAAGGGTATTCTTGTGAGCGAGATCAACGCCGGACAGATGGTTGAGGACGTGCGTCTGGCCGTCAACGGTGCTATCCCCGTGGAGCACTTCGGTCGTCTGGGTGGTATCGTTCCCGATCCTGAGGAAATCGTTCAGGCACTGAAAGAGAAGTTGGTAAAATAATCGAACCCTACCGGAAGACCGACTTCAGTGCCGGATTGCCGGTAAAATGAAAAATAAAATGGCAAACAACATCATTGCACCAGAGAATCTGGTATATAAGAAACCGAAATTGATGAATGAGGTCCCGATGCACTATTGCCCGGGATGCTCGCATGGTGTGGTCCACAAGCTCGTGGCAGAGGTCATTGAGGAGATGGGCATGGAGAATCAGGCCGTGGGCGTTTGCCCGGTAGGCTGCTCCGTGTTCGCTTACCGCTACCTCGACATCGACTGGTCTGAGGCTGCTCACGGACGCGCTCCCGCTGTGGCTACGGCCATCAAGCGCGTATGGCCCAACCGCCTCGTGTTCACCTATCAGGGCGATGGCGATATGGCCTGCATCGGCGCAGCCGAGACGCTGCACGCCTTGAACCGCGGCGAGCACATCACGATGATTTTCATCAACAACGCCATCTATGGTATGACGGGTGGCCAGATGGCTCCCACGACCCTCGTTGGCCAGAAGACCGCAACGTGCCCCTACGGACGTGATCCGAAGATTCACGGCTGGAACCTCAACATCACCGAGCTGGCAAGCCATCTCAAGGGTACGCGCTTCGTTACCCGCCAGAGCGTAGACACCGTTGCCAACATCCGCAAGGCAAAGAAGGCCATCCGCAAGGCTTTCGAGGCCAACTTGGAGGGCAAGGGAAGCTGCCTCATCGAGATTGTGGCTACTTGCAACAGCGGCTGGAAGCTCTCGCCGGTGAAAGCCAACGAGTGGATGCGCGAGAATATGTTCAAGGAGTATGTCAAGGGTGACATGAAGGACACCCTGGATCAGGAGATTCCTGAGCTTTAAATCATTCCTTCTCTCTTAAAATAAGAAACAGCATTATGAAAACAGAAATCATTATCAGCGGTTTCGGAGGGCAGGGCTGCCTCTCCATGGGGAAGATTTTGGCCTACTCCGGACTGATGGAAGATAAAGAGGTAACTTGGATGCCCGCTTACGGCCCCGAGCAGCGTGGTGGAACGGCCAATGTCACGGTCATCGTGAGCGATGAGCGCGTATCTTCGCCCATCCTCAGCAAGTACGATGTGGCCATCGTTCTCAACCAGCCGTCACTCGACAAGTTCGAGCCGAAGGTGAAGCCGGGCGGTATCCTCATCTATGATGGCTACGGCATTATCAACCCGCCCACCCGCAAGGACATCAATGTCTACGTGATCAACGCCATGGACAAGGCTGCGGAGATGAAGAACTCCAAGGTCTTCAACATGATTGTGCTTGGCGGATTGCTCAAGGTGTGCCCCGTGGTGAGCACGGAGGGCTTGAACAAGGCCCTCTTCAAGTCGCTCCCCGAGCGTCATCACAAGCTCATTCCCCTCAACATGGAGGCAGTGAATGAGGGTATGAAGATTATCCAAAAGCAAGAGGTATAATATTGGCCTCCAAAAGGTGACGTTTTGCACGGCAAAACGTATGGGGAAAGGTTGCAAAAGGTAACCTTTCCCTTTTTTGTTTGCAGTATCCCGTTTCAAGAGCAGCTTTTCCGCTTTCTTTAATCTTGTCTTTTCTCTGCCAAATCAGCCCTTTCGGCTTTCTTCCCCTGCGCTTCCTCAAGTGTTTATGTTTACAAAAACCTTACTCCCCGCATAAAACGCAAACTCTTTGCACGTGTGGCGCATACGTACCCAAACGGATGGAATTTCCCCATCGCTTATAGGCGTTTCCCTATTTATGGGTATAAAACGCACTTTTCCACGAAATTATTTGCAAATATCGTTTTTTTTTCTTTACTTTGCACCCGAAAATCCGAAGTAAAAAGAAACTTCTATACATAAAAATTAAAATTTAGAGAGACATGAAAAAGTTAGTTTTAACGATGGCTACTGCCCTCTTGGCAGTGTCGGCATCGGCACAGACTGTGCAGGAAAGCAAGACTTTCGACAACATCTACGTTGGTATCAATGGTGGTCTTTCAACCAAGACGACTGGCCACAGCTGGTTGAGCGGTTTGAACCCCAACGCTGGTCTTCGTGTAGGCCGTTGGTTCACTCCGGTATTCGGTTTGGCCGCTGAGGGAACTGCATATTTCAACTCGAAGGCATGGGTTCCCGAGCCTGTTCGCAAGCCCCACACGGCTGTTACTTACAGCAACGTGAGCCTCCTCGGAACCATCAACCTGAGCAACTGGTTCGGTGGCTACAAGGGTGAGCCTCGTTTGTTCGAGGTTGTTGCTCTCGCTGGCTTGGGCTGGGGTCACGCTTACGGACCTGGCGACAGCTACTTGGAGAACAACGATCAGGTTACTTCCAAGTTCGGCTTGGACTTCACCTTCAACCTTGGCAGCAAGAAGCAGTGGCAGGTTTATGTTGAGCCTTCTATCAACTACGCAGTTGCCGGCACGCACCAGTTCGGTGGCGATGACAACACGCAGTACAACATCAACCGCAGCGCTGTTCAGCTCAACATCGGTGTGAACTACAAGTTCCGTAACTCTAACGGTACTCACAACTTCGTAATCGTTACTCCGCGCGACCAGGCCGAGATCGATGCTCTCAACGCACAGATCAACGAGCTTCGCAACCGCAAGCCGGAGGTGATCGAGAAGATTGTTGAGAAGAAGGTTGAGGTTGCAGCTCCTGCTAAGACTGTCAACGTTTCTGACCTCATCTTCGTTACCTTCGCTCAGGGCAAGTCTGCTCTCAGCAACGAGGCTAAGAAGGCTCTCGACGCTGTGAAGGAGGGTGCTCACGTTCAGATCGTTGGTACTGCTTCTCCCGAGGGTTCTAAGGCCATCAACGACCGCCTGTCTCAGGCTCGTGCCGATGTTGTCGCTGAGTACCTCAAGGGTCGTGGCGTAACCATCGACGAGGCTGTTGGTAAGGGTGTTCAGGGCAACACTTCTAACCGTCTGGCTGTTGTTTACGTGAAGTAATTAAGACTTTACTGAATGGGGATAATCCCCAAGTATTAGCCAAATAAGGATTCCCCGGCTTGCGTATGCGAGCTGGGGAATTTCTTTTTTTTCGCCCTCTTGGTATTGTGTGGGCGGACGTGAAAGGTGCAGTTCCTTTGAACCATCAAATGCAAGGCAAGTTCGCTTACCGTGGTTTGTGTGGATGTAAAAGGTGGCTTTTGCTTGTTCGTTTTTGCTCTTTTCGGGTTAGAAATGTAAAAGTTTTCTGTTACAAAGGCAAGGGGAAAAGCGAGGTGGGGCAGCTTAAGGGAACGTGGATTCCCGTAAGGATTGCTGCTATTGATGAAAGGCTGGGCGTTGTCGTGCATGAAATCATATAAAGGTGTAGGGTAAGCAAAATTCTTTATGTGTCCTTACTCTATTCTTCATGGGAAAGGGGGAGTGTGGACAGACTTGTAAGGCAATGTATGCCGATGGGGTTCAAAGGTATATAAGGTAAATTGTTCGAAAGTCGGACAATAGGGAAAGAAAAGTAGCTATTTAAAACGTAAATGGTTAATGAGGTGATAGCCTAACTTTATACTTGCTTGTGGAATCCGCTTGTGCGTAGATTCAATCAAAGATTTTGATTTTTTCAAAGTTGCGGTGTAAAAACACTCTTGCTTGGTCTTTTCTTGATGAATTTTGTGTACCTTTGCAGATGCATTGTTGGCGGTACGCCATCTTTGCAAGACATATTGAATTTAACGAAGCGTTATGCTCGACTTGAATCGGAAACGTGAGAAACTTCCAAAGCAAGCAAGAGAGTATGATGGTTCGCGCGTATAGCGTGGCCTGAATATATTTCTACTTGCAAGGTAATTCTCACGACCTCCGATTAAGAAGTAGCATCAGTGCCACGCTTCTAACATTAAAAGCCCTATGGCATTGAGGGGCAAGGGGAGGGATATATTGTTATGAGTAAATCGGGAAAGTTTGCGATTTTTTGGAATTTTTTAAAAGAAGTAGCCGGCTTCATTTATTGGCTTTTTCTTACTATTGTTGGCAGTGTCTATGTTATTTATCGCGCAGAGGATGCTTTTATGCGGCTTGGAGGGTTTGCAGGGGTTGGAATAT
>CAZXFP010000012.1:0-15219 GCA_964640675.1 uncultured Prevotella sp.
CCTCGTCTATGCACTTCACCTCTCCCGTAGCGAGGAACTTCTCATAATGGGAATTGTCCTCACCACGGAAAATGATGGATGCGTTCTTGTCTCGCTTGATTTTCTTTTCTTTGATCAAGCGTTCTTTCTCTTTGCGAATCTTGTCAAGCAATACGCTTGCAGGCTCGTCATTAGGGTCTTGCGGTACAAGTTTGCCCTGTATCGCCCATTGCAATATGCTGTTCTTTAATTGTTTGCCGTTCATTTTGTTCCAACTGATTCAGAAGTTTTCATCCTTTAGTTTCTCCTTTTGGTAGAACTGATAGAGTTTCTTTCCTATCTTATCTTTCTTGAAGGTGCGTTCATGATTCATCGGAGTCATGGACAAACGTATCTTTGCCACACCCTCATTCAAGATTTCAAATTGCTGTGGAGTAATCCGAAACTGTGCGGTAGAGCTTATTTCCGTAACGGGTATTACGATATTGCTGATGATGATGCCCGCAGATTGGCTTCCGTTGCCAATCACGGTTCCTTTTAATTCAAGGTAATTGCCAAAGAATGTTCTTATTTTCATAGTGGGCTCAGAGAGGAAATGCATCCTATCCGAGCGAACTGTGGCAACAATGGAGTACATTGTGTCCTGTTTAGCTACGCTGTACTTCATACTGCACCCTTCGGCAGCAAGTGCCTTATATGTATATCCTACTGTCTGCGCATAACTTTGATGACTTATAATGAGTAAGGTCAAACATACAATAACCTTTATATTATTCATTAATATTCTCATTTTTTCTTCCCTTCCTGTAATTCAAAAAACACTTTCTGCTCTCGGATTTCTCGGCTCAACTCTTCTTCCGTAGGAAGATAAGTAAGATACTTGGCGGCAAAGAGCTGCTTGCTGTCTTTCAAAATGGAATAACGTGCAAGGTCTTTGCTGGTGTCAGAACACAGGACCAAACCGATAGTAGGATTATTACCTTCCTCTTTCTTTAACTCGTCATACATTCTGACGTACATATCCATCTGTCCCACATCCTGATGAGTTATCTGTGTTGTCTTTAAATCAATAATGAGATAAGACTTTAGGATGATGTTGTAAAACACAAGGTCGATGTAGAAATCGCCCATGTCGGTTTTGATATGCTGCTGGCGAGCCACAAATGCATAACCTTTGCCTAACTCCATGATGAAAGTCTGCAGATGGTCGATAATGGCGGTTTCCAGTTTCGATTCGCTGTAGACAGGGTTCTGTGGCAATCCTAAGAACTCTGCTATCATTGGGTTTTTGAGATAAGAGAGTTTGTCTTTCTCGAAATCAGAAGTCAGCGAACGCATCTCATTGCTTACTTCTTTGCGCAATTGCTTAGGGGTTTGCAACAAGCGATAATAGTATTGTGAGGAGATATTACGCTGCAAAGTACGGTAATCCCATTGCTCACGAGCCGCCTCCTTCAAATACCACAACCTTGCATCCGCATCTTTTACACGCAATAGGCGTTCATAGTGAAGCCACGACAGGTTAGGATAGAATGGTATCGTAGATTCGTCAAGCGTTGCTTGACGAATTGAGCCGTCTGTGAGTTTGAATTGGTCAAGCATCGCTTGGCCAATCTGTAATTTGTTGAATGTCAAGTAGAAAGAACGCATATTCTTTATGCTTGTCAGCCCGAACCCCCTGCCATATTCTACTGCAAGAGTTTTGGAGGCCAATTCTATGATATGTTTACCATATTCCGCACGTTCTTTTCCGTTTTGTTCCTGTTCCACGATACGCCAACCGATAAGCCAGTTGCGAACAACCAACAGATGGTCTGCACTGCGATAGGCTTGCCGACGTGCTTCACCGGCTATATGCTTCAAGTCAGAGACAAAGTTTTTCTCTGGTTGTGTCAGCTTTTCCGTTATGTTTATCTCATTTTTCATTGTCTTGCTTCTTTATATATGGCACAATACGTGTCATATTAATCAACATTCACATCTATCCCCAAGATACGCTGTATCTCTGCCAATGTTTTGTCTATCTCATGGTCAAGTGCTTTGCGTTTCTTGAAATAGTCGGCAAGAAGTTCGGCAGGAGGCAAGATTTCCTCGTTTTCTTTTGGGAACTTGCACAGATCGAAATTGCAGTCTGTTGCTATCAAGTCTTCTACAGAATAGCAACGTGACTTTTCATCACCATCAGCAATGATGATTTCTTTGCGGTCGTTCCACCATTCGCGGATAGGATTGCAATGCTCCGACTTCATGGATTTAGTCTTGGAGAAATGCTTGTAGCCTTCTGGCATATCCAGACGATAGAACCATGTTTCCTTTGTCGAGAATCCTTCTGGCGCATCTGCAGCACTTGTGTTGTCGAAGAACAGAATGTTTGTTGCTATCGAAGTGTAAGGAGCGAAAATACTGCCAGGCAAACGGATAATCGTATGCAGGTTGAAGTCTCTCAGCAGCTTGGTTTTAATGGCAATTTTTGTATTGTCCGCTCCAAAGAGGAGGCCGTCAGGAATAATAACTGCTGCGCGCCCATTTTTCTTCAAGCGATACATGATAAGCACCATAAACAAATCGGCAGTCTCGCTGCTGCGCATATCCGAGGGGAAATGCGATTTTACATCCGACTTCTCGTTGCCACCGTATGGAGGGTTCATCAGTATCACATCAAATTTGTCATCATCAGTATAGTTCAATACATCCTTTGTGAGTGAATTGTCGTGATAGACCAAAGGTGTGTCTATGCCATGAAGCAACAGGTTTGTCACGCACAGCATATATGGAAACTGTTTCTTTTCGATGCCAAATACTGATTGGTTAAACTCCTTGCGGTCGTCTGCCGTCTTCACCTTTTTATCAAGTTCCCCCAACCAACTAGTAATGAAACCGCCAGTGCCGCAAGCAAAGTCTGCCATTTTCTCACCAATCTGCGGATTAACGATTTCAGCCATGAACTCGGTCAAAGCTCTTGGCGTGTAGAACTCACCAGACGAGCCAGCCGACTGCATTTCTTTGAGTATTGTCTCGTAAATCTCACCGAAAGCATGGCTTTCCTCATAGTCACCGAGATTCAATCCATCAATGACATTAAGTACCTGACGGAGTTGAACACCATCTTTCATATATTGGTTGGCATCCTCGAAGGTCGTCTTCACAATGGCTTGGCGGATTGGTGTCTTAGGTGTCACCTCTATCTTTTGGAGTTGGTCAAAAAGAGTATTGTTGACGAACGAAAGCAGTTCGTCACCTGTCAAGGCGTTTCCGCTACCATCATCATGCGCCCAATTACGCCAACGGCATTCCTCTGGAATGATAGACTTATAGTTATCATCGTCCAACTCCCAGTCGTTCTCCTTTTCGTCATATACTTTCAAGAAGAGCATCCATGCCATTTGTTCTATACGTTGCGCATCGCCATTTATACCGGCATCATTGCGCATTATATTGCGTACTCGCTTTACGAAGTTTGATAAGCTCATATTTTGTTTTTGTTTTATGCTATGTTATATATGTTCTGCTCCAAATCCCTTACGGCATCAAGATAACCTTGTTTGCCGCCAAAGAACTTCACAATATTTGACTTGGAACCAAGTTTGCGGAACGGATCGTTTTCAAGCACTGTAAGACTTTCAAGTTCTGACACGCCTTCTTTTGTGTACTTGTCCAACAAGGCTTCAAGCACAAGTCGTGCCTGTTCGCCATACTTGCTGAAAATATCTCTCTTCTTCACCTGTTCGGCTCGCTCATGCCTTGTGAGAGTTTTCTTGCCGTATGCTATATGGCATATAAAGTCAAAGTCATCTACATCGTCCATGTTTTGGTCATGCTTCAAGGCTGTAAGGTCAATGCCGCTATCTTTCAACATTTCTGCAATGTCTGACTTTCTCTTGGTCTCACGCCACTTGGAAGTAAATGTATCGATGGTTGCGTATGTGTCAATGATGCTTTTCTTGGTGTAGTCCGTTATGCTTTCTGTGCGAAGCAACTTTCCATTTGTATCATAAACAGACACAACCTTGTTGATTACCATTACAGAACAGCCATCTGCATCTACTATTGGCTTAGGCTGCTTGGGAGGCTTGCAGATGCACGGAATTTGACCACAAACAGGACATGGGTTTGGCTGTGGTGGTTTAGGGCAAACACATGGATTCTGTTTACAGACAGGACAGTCGTGTGGCTTGGGTGGATAGTTAGGGTCAACTTCTATCGGTCCATCCCAGTCGGGATCGGCAAACAAACGTGTCACATTGCGGAAGTCCATAACTGTAAAGTGAGTTTTTCCCTCCTTTTCTCGAAGACGAGTGCCACGACCAATAATCTGCTTAAACTCCGTCATAGAACCGATTTGCTGGTCAAGCACAATCAATTTGGTCATTTTGCAGTCAACGCCTGTTGAAAGTAGCTTGCTTGTTGTTGCTATGACCGGATATTTGGATGAAACAGATATGAAATAGTCCAGCTTGCTTTTACCATATTCATCGCTGCCTGTTATGCGAACCACGTAATTGGGATTCTTCTTGCACATGTCTGCATTGGCATTTGTCAAAGCTATACGCATACGCTCTGCGTGTGCCTCGTCTGCACAGAACACGATGGTTTTTGCCATGCGATCTGTGCTTTTCAGATAGTTGCTTATCTCTTGTGCCACTTCCCTGTGGCGGTCTTCTATGATGATATGATAGTCGTAATCACTATTATTGTAGATTCGGTCTTCTATTTCATTACCATTTATGTCTTTTTGCCCTTTTGTAGGTCTCCATTCGTCACCTATATTCGTTGTAATATTGATGACTTTGAATGGGGCAAGGAAACCATCCTCTATGCCATTTTTAAGGCTATATGTATAGACTGGCTCACCAAAGTAGCTGATACTTGACTGATACTTCGTTTCCTTTGGCGTGGCTGTCATGCCAATATGTGTAGCCGATGAAAAATAATCCAAGATAGTTCTCCAGTTGCTGTCATCTTTCGCACTTCCTCTGTGGCACTCGTCTACAATAATGAGGTCAAAGTAATCCGGATTAGGGAATAGCTCTTGGTAATTCTTGGCATCATTTTGTCCAATCAACTGCTGATAAAGAGCAAAGAACACCTGATATGATGCAAGTTCCTCCAAATGGCTTTTATCCTTTGAGAAGTCTATCTTGTGTATAACCTTTTCCAAAGGTTTGAAATCTTGCTGAATAGATTGGTCAACCAATATGTTTCGGTCGGCAAGATACAAGATTTTTTTCTTCAAACCACTTTTAAGCAAACGCCATACTATCTGAAAGGCAGTATATGTCTTACCAGTACCCGTAGCCATAACCAAAAGGACACGACGCTGCCCTTGGGCAATGGCGTTGATTGTGCGATTGACTGCTATACGCTGATAGTATCTCGGTGGAAATATATTCTGACCAGTGCAAAAAGGCTGATTTAGAGCTGCCAGCTCCTGTTTGCCAAGACCTTTGCCATTATTAGCTTCACTTTTGTATCTTTCTATGAGTTCGTCTTTGGTTGGAAATTCTTCCAAAGCAAAAGTGCGTTCTTTTCCTGTTAAGAAGTCATGTTCAGCGAATCCCTCTCCATTAGAACTGTAGGCAAACTTAACATCAAGCATTTGGGCATAAGTCATCGCTTGTTGCAAGCCGTGTGATACAGAATGATTTGCATCCTTTGCTTCTATAATTGCTATCGGCGTTGCTTTGTTTGCATACAGCACGTAGTCTGCATATTTTGGCTTGTCTCGATGCACAAAATTTCCATGCAAGTTAATTTTACCATCTGTAAATTTAACCCGCTGTTCCATAAATATGCTATCTTTTTCCCAGCCTTTGCTTGTTATAGCATCATTGATATAACGGAATTTCACATCCTCTTCTGTGAGTTCTTTGATTATGCCCATGTTCTAATAATTTTATATTATCGGAAGTTGTGCGCAAAAGAAGGACGTGCAGGCAAGCACTGCTGAAATGTTTTCTTGCTTGTGGCGAAGCCTTTGCCCGTTCTACTTCATGCTTGAATGCGATTCTATGGTGCAAATATACTGAATTATGTTTAATAAACCAGCATTGCCCGGATGCTTTTTGGCTTGTGGCTAACCGTTGTGGGAGTGCGAATCTTAGGCCGTTTTGGCGCATTGCTTTCTCCTCCTTTTGCCAAACCATACCTATTGCCCCGCCAAATCATACCTTTTGGAAAGCGAAAGGTGTGGTTTGGCGGGGCAAAACGTGACGTCTTGGCAACTGGTTGATGCTCTGCGTGTTGCCGTTATGGCTGCGCGGGGGACAGTGGATGGGCGGCGAGGTGCTGCCTCAGGTCGTGGGCGAAGATGGAGGTGTAGAGCCGTGCGCCCTTGTCCCAGAGGTGCTCGTTGTCTTTGAAGTAGTCGGGGTGGCTGAGAAACAGCCCTTGCGTGTGGTAGTCGAAGAACGGAATGCCGTGCTCTCTGGCCACGTCTTTCAGCACGGCATACAGGTTGGCGTCGG
Organism: uncultured Prevotella sp.; assembly: GCA_964640675.1. GTDB lineage: Bacteria > Bacteroidota > Bacteroidia > Bacteroidales > Bacteroidaceae > Prevotella. The sequence continues at coordinate 6,444 of CAZXFP010000012.1, forward strand.
CCTTGGTGTAGGCGGGCGACACCATGAATGCAAGCCTTATGTGGCGGCTTTGGCACAGGGCTGCAAATTTTCTTAGGTATTGCACTTTCAGCTGGTCTGTGGCCTCGGGGGTGTCGGCCTTGTTGAGGCTCTTGGGAGGGAATGCGGGCTGCGGCAGGGGGATGTAGCCTGCTTGGCTTTCTTGCTGCTTGTTTACGAGCAGTCCGCCAATGTTTGACACGGCCTTGGCGTTGTGGCGATAGAGGTGTGAGAACTGGTAGCTCCAATAGGTTCCTGCATCGCGGAATACGGAGTCGGCGCTTTCGCTTCTCCCGATGTAGGGGGCAAAGAAACTTGTGGTTTCGAAGGAGTTGGGCTGGCGTGCGTAGTCGTTGGTCATCACTTCCAGGCAAATCATCTTGGGCGTGTGGTGCAGCAGGATTTGGTTCAGCACGAAGTAGTGGGCGTAGATGCAGTTGCTGGCATCGATGCCGCCGTTGTAGACGCTCATGCCTATGGAGTCTTCCAAGATGGAGGGTACGTAGTGGAAGTTGCATCGCGATGTGCCCAGCAGAATCACGTCGGCTTTCACATCGTTGGCCAAGTATCTGAGTTTGGGCCCCGACAGGTCTTGCGTGTGCTGGTTCACCCACCACATCAGTTGCCCGCCCATTCTGTCTACGGCAAACAGGGCTACGATGATGAACAAAAGGCTCTTTAATAAGTTTTTCATGTTTTGAGCAGATTAGAATTGGAAATAGATGAATTGGTCGCCGTTCAGCACTCCGAGAAGGATGATGGTGGCTACCATGCCCACGATGTACAGGTGGCGGACAAGCCAGATGGGGGAGTCTGATATGCGGATTCTCAGGTCAAACTCGTCGATGCACTCCTTCGTGAGCACGATGGCCAGCGCCAGGCCTATGGCCAGGAAGTCGGCCACGCGCATGTAGGGCATGGCCAGGTTGGTGAATATGCCTTTCAGCATGAGGAGGGCATCGGCCAGGGTGTTTGCCCGGAAGAATATCCAAGCCAGGCATACGATGCAGAAGGTCAGCAGCCAGTGGGCGATGGCTTCGGGCTTGTTCCATTGCGCCTTGTTCCAGCCCAGCAGTTTCTCAAGGCATTGCAAGGCTCCGTGTATTGTTCCCCATACGATGAACGTCCAGTTTGCCCCGTGCCACACTCCGCTCACCATGAACGTTGTCATGATGTTGAGGTGGCATCGTGCGGTGCTCACGCGGTTGCCTCCCAGCGGAATGTAGACGTAGTCTCTGAACCATGTGGACAGGGATATGTGCCATCGCCGCCAAAATTCGGTAACGGTGGTGGCGAAGTAAGGCCGCCGGAAGTTCTCCATCAGCTTGAAGCCCATCACTTTGGCCGCTCCAATGGCTGTAAGCGAGTAGCCGGCGAAGTCGCCATAGATTTGGAAGGGGAAGAACAGTGCGGCCAGCAGGTAAGAGCCGCCGTTATGATAGGGCACGTTGTTGAATATCGGGTCTACGTAGAGCGCGCATCGGTCGGCCAAAACCAGTTTCAGGAAGTAGCCCCAAAGCATGATGCGCACTCCGGCCATCACGTTCTCATAGGAGAAGTCGTGCTTCTGCCTGAACTGCGGCAGCAGGTTGGTGGAGCGTTCTATGGGGCCTGCGACGAGCTGGGGGAAGAATGACACGAACAGGGCGTAGGTGAAGAAGTTCTTCTCTATGGGTATGTGCCCCCGGTACACGTCGATGGAGTAGCTCAAGGCTTGGAAAATGTAGAACGAAATGCCCACGGGCAGCAAGAGCGTGAACTCGGGCATTTGGGCAGACATTCCCCAGTGTGCCGTCAGCTCGCTGATGTTGTCTGCCGCAAAGTTGTAGTACTTGAACAGGAAGAGGATGCTCAGGTTGAGGATGATGTTGCTTGCGAGGCACAGGCGTTTGCCGCGTTGCCCCTTGCAGGCTCCAATGCCCAGCGCGGCAAGATAGGTGATGGCCGTGCTGGAGAGGAGGAGCAAGGCGTAGGCAGGCTCCCAGTTCATGTAGAAATAGTAGCTTGCCGCAAGCAAAAACAGGTTGCGTGCCTTCAGAGAGGGTAGAATGAAGTATATTATGCACACAACAGGAAAGAAGAACAGAAAATGTAATGAGTTGAAGAGCATAAGTTGTTTTGCGCCTTTTGTCCTTCCAGCTCCATGAAAGACAGTTTTCCATTCTGTTTGAGTCGCGAAGCGTGGAGCTGCAATGCCACTTTCTGAATAGGAGATGGCAGGAAACCCTTTGCGCACGAAATAATAATGGCAGTCCACGCTATGCATGGCAGCCACCATGCCCTCTTTGCGTGTGATTCGGGTGCTCCCGTGTCTCCGGTTCACAAGATAGCACAACGCTTCTTAAACTTTCTGACAAGTCTTGGAACAGGTCTCCCCCGAACCGGCTGCAAAGATATGGAAATTCCGTGATACGGCAACTTCTGGGGGGGGTAACATCATATTTTTAAAAGTTTTTAGCTCGGAAGGCATCCCCAGCCTTTGTTTCCTCGGTCGAAAGGGCTATGGCCGCGGCTTGCATACATGAGGATAAGCTATGTAGTTAAGTCGCTAACGGACAACATTCTTTTGCTTTTTTGCCCTCATTTTCGTTTCTTTGTCGTAACTTTGCATTCCATCAAAGCCCAAAGCAGTTATGAACGTAGAAAAGCAGCAGGAGATACTCAGTGGCGAGAGCAACCTTTTCAGCACGCTCGGCATGCAGCTCGTCTCCACGCCGGAGGCCGACACGGTGGCGGCGCGTATGCCCGTGGATGGCCGCACGCGTCAGGTGTTTGGCTATTTGTCGGGTGGTGCCACGCTGGCACTGGCCGAGACGTTGGCCGGGGTGGGATCGAGGACGCTCTGCCCGGGACGTATGCCCGTTGGGGTGAACGTAAGTGCCAGTCATGTGCGCGCTGTTCCCGAGGGAGACACCGTCATGGCAGTGTGCCGGCTGGTCAATCAGGGACGCAAGCTCCACACTTGGCGCGTTGATGTGTCCAACTCACGTGGTGAGCTTATCTCTACGGTCACCGTCACCAACTATGTGCTTGCCCCGGGCAAAGCCCCCGGCGGCGCAATGATGGATAATAATGTAGGCGAAAACGAGCAGTAATGACAGCATTTGCCCTTTACAGACTTCCCAACGAGAGCCATTGCACGTTGCTGGAGCAGACGCACGGCGAGCCGTGCGAGTTGTTGTCGTGTGCCGACCTGAACGGTCGCGAGGGCTTTGTGTTTGCCCCTTTCGCGGCAAACGCTGCGCATCCCATCCTCCTTTTGCGTGCCGACAGGGTGCGGCGGATGGACGTGCGGCCGCAGGAGTGGCGGTGTGGCGCGGCAGTGTGCGAGAAAGCCATGGCCGGGGAGCGTGAAAGCTATGCCGGCGACTTTGCCAAGTTTCATGCGCAGTTGCAGTGTGGCGGGCTGGACAAGGTGGTTCTCTCTCGCCGGTCGCGGATGTCTTGCTCCGGGAAAGTCTCCGCGGAGGAGCTTTTTTGGCGTGCCTGCCATCTTTATCCGCGCCTTTTCGTGGCTCTTGTCCACACTTCGAGGGGCGGAACGTGGCTGATGGCCACCCCGGAGGTGCTCTTGGGCGGCAATGGAGGGGAGTGGACAACGATGGCACTGGCCGGAACGATGGCTGCGGGTGGCGACATTGCATCCGTGGAGTGGTCGGACAAGAATCGTGCCGAGCAGCAATATGTGGCCTCCTACATCGGTGAGCGGCTCGAAGGCTTTGCCAGCGATGTGCGAACCGATGGGCCTTACACTACAACTGCTGCGCGCCTCTTCCACCTGCGCACCGATTTCATGTTCACGCTGCGCGATTCCGGCCGCGTGGGCGACCTTCTTGATGTGCTTCATCCCACGCCTGCCGTCTGCGGAGTGCCCAAGGCGGAGGCGCGGAGGTTCATCCTGCATGAGGAAAGCGTGGATCGCAGGTATTACAGTGGCTTCTGTGGCCCCTTGTTTCCTCAAGCTGATACCCATTTGTTTGTGTCATTGCGCTGCATGGAGATACATAACGGCTCGTGCGACCTCTACGCCGGAGGTGGCATACTGCCCGGAAGCGATGCCGAAAGCGAGTGGGCGGAGACTGAGGCGAAGCTGGAAACCATGCGCAACTTATTCTGATGTACAGCAACAAAACCAATATCAACATACTGACATCGCTGCTCGCCGCCCACGGGGTGCGCCGCGCCGTGGTGTGTCCGGGCTCTCGCAATGCGCCCATTGCGCATAACCTCAACGAAAGTCCCCATATCGAGTGCTTTCCCGTCACCGATGAGCGGTCGGCGGGTTTCTGCGCGCTTGGCATGGCGCAGGCCACGGGCGAGCCGGTGGCCGTCTGCGTAACGTCAGGAACGGCGTTGCTCAATCTTCTTCCTGCTGTGGCGGAGGCGTTTTATCAGCATTTGCCGCTCGTGGTGGTGTCGGCCGACCGGCCGCCGCAGTGGATAGGCCAGCTCGATGGGCAGACATTGCCGCAGCCCGGTGCGCTGGGGCAGTTTGTTCGCTGCGCCGTGACGCTGCCCGAACCCGCCAACGCCGAGCAGCGATGGCACTGCAACCGCCTGGTGAACGAGGCTTTGCTGGCGTGCAGGCACCATTCGGATGCCCCCGTTCATATCAATGTGCCCATTTCCGAGCCTCTTTTCGAATTCACAGAGCCATCGTTGCCCGCCGAGCGCGCCATCCGCAGGGAAGAAATGCCGCGCGATGGCGTTCCTGCAACGCTCTCCGATGCGCTCAACAGTGCTTCCCGTGTGATGATAGTGGTGGGGCAGACCCGCTGGCAAGCTATTCCCGCAGCCTTGTGCCGCCAGTTGCACGAGCGTGGATATGTGGTGTTGCAGGAAACATTGTCCGCCGCTGATGCGGAGTTTGGCTGCCTTGATGAGGCCATTATGATGGCGGGCGATGCCCCGCAGTATGTTCCGGAACTTATTCTCTACGTTGGCGACACGCTTGTGAGCAAGTGTGCCCGGCAGTATATGCGCCGTTCGCGCGCCGTGTGCTGGGAAGTGAACGCCGAAGGTGCTCCGCACGATGTGTTCATGAACCTGCAGGGCATCGTGGAGGCCGTTCCGTCGCGTCTGTTCTCCCAGTTGCCCCCGCTTTCCTCGTTGCTTTATCGCGACTTGTGGACAGATCTTCGCTCGGAGGCAGCTCGTAGGAAAGCCGCTTTTTGCCCGCCGCCCTCGCAGATGATGGCCGTCAGGGAACTGGAACGGCGAATTGGCCACGCCGATGTGTTGGCGCATTATGCCAACAGTATGGCCGTGAGGCTGGCAAACGTCTACGCCCGCCATTATGTGTTCTGCAATCGTGGCGTAAACGGCATTGAAGGCTCACTGTCTTCGGCGGTGGGAGCATCTCTGGTCAGCTCTCGCAAGGTGTTTTGCGTCATTGGCGACTTGAGTTTCTTCTACGATCAGAACGCGTTATGGAATCAATGCCTGCGCGGAAACCTGCGCATTCTTTTGCTCAACAACCACGGCGGTGGCATATTCCGTAAGTTTGAGGAACTTAACGGAAGCTCCGCCCGCGACCGTTTGGTGTGTGCTGCGCATCAAACATCGGCAGAGGGAATCTGCCGCGACAACTCCATTCATTATTATTCTTGCCGCGATGAGGCTTCCTTGGCCGATGCTTTGGATGCCTTGGTGAATGGTGTCTTCACCCGTCCAGTGCTCGTGGAGATGCTGACCGATGCCGAAACAGACGCGGAAGTGATGCGGCAATACATCGAACAATTCACTAAAACCCAATAAGACATGACAAAAAGAGAGTGGAAAGCCATAGAAGGCTTCGACTTCAAGGAAATTCTCTTCGAGGAATACCATCACATTGCCAAGATAACCATCAACCGACCGCGCTACCGCAACGCCTTCACGCCACTCACGGTGCTGGAGATGAGCCGCGCGTTTGCCCACTGCCGCGAGCGTGTCGACATTCGCGTAGTCATCCTTACCGGTGCCGGCGACATGGCGTTTTGCTCCGGTGGCGACATGAACGTGAAAGGACGCGGCGGCTATGTGGGCGCGGACGGCTTGCCAAGGCTCAATGTGCTTGATGTGCAAATGCAGATACGCCGTCTGCCCAAGCCCGTTATCGCGATGGTGAACGGCTTCGCCATAGGCGGAGGTCACGTGCTCCACGTGGTCTGCGACCTCTCCGTGGCCTCCGAGAATGCCCGCTTCGGACAGACAGGCCCCAAAGTGGGCAGCTTCGACGCGGGACTTGGTGCAAGCTATCTGGCACGCGTGGTGGGGCAGAAGAAGGCGCGCGAGATATGGTACTTGTGCGAGCAGTACTCCGCGCAGGAGGCTTTGCAGATGGGACTTGTCAATAAGGTAGTGCCTTTCGACGAGCTGGAGGACACCTGCGTGGCTTGGGCGGAGACGATGATGCAGCGTTCGCCGCTCGCCCTGCGCATGATGAAGGCCGGATTCAATGCCGAGCTTGACGGACAAGCAGGTATTCAGGAGCTGGCGGGCGATGCCACGATGCTCTACTATACGCTTGATGAGGCGCAGGAGGGCGGACGGGCTTTCTTGGAGAAGCGCAAGCCCGACTTCGACAAGTATCCGCAGTTCCCATAAAGCCTTGCCGCGATGAGGATAACCATCAGTGAACGCACATTCCGCTTCCGTCAGCCTGCCGGAACGAGCCGTGGCGTCTATCATACGCGCCATAGCTTCTTCGTCACCGTGGCCGATGCGGAGGGCAGGAAGGGCGTGGGCGAGTGCGCGCCCTTGCCCGATCTCTCGTGCGACTGCCTCTCTTCTCATGCGGAATACGCGCGGGTGCTGCGCGGATTCTGCGACATGACCGAGCAGACGGGCACTGTGCCCGCCGAGCAGCTTCGTTCTTATCCCAGCATGCTCTTCGGGCTGGAGACGGCCATGGCGCAATGGGCGGCCAACGGCTCAACGATGCTCTTCGACACGCCTTTCGGGCGTGGCCATGAGGGCATTCCCATCAATGGATTGGTGTGGATGGGCAACTTCGGGGAGATGATGTCGCGGCTGGAAGAGAAACTGCGGCTTGGCTTCCGCTGCGTGAAGCTGAAGATTGGGGCTATCGACTTTGAGCGCGAGCTCGACCTTGTGCGCCACATCCGTGAGCGTTTCTCGCCGCAGGAGGTGGAGTTGCGCGTTGATGCCAACGGTGGCTTCTCTCCCGAGGAGGCCATGCGGCGGCTGGAAGCCCTGTCGCGCTATGGCATTCACAGCATTGAGCAGCCCATCCGCCAACGCCAATGGGCGGAGATGGCGCGCCTTTGCCGCGAGACACCTTTGCCCATAGCCCTCGATGAGGAGCTGATAGGCATCAACACCTTGGCGGAGAAGGAGCGGTTGCTCGACACGCTCCGTCCGCAATACATCATCTTGAAGCCTTCATTGCATGGCGGAATGTCCGGAACGGAAGAGTGGGTGAGCCTTGCCCGCGCCCGTGGCATTGGCTCATGGCTGACCTCGGCCTTGGAAAGCAATGTGGGGCTTAACGCCATAGCCCATTTCTGCGCCCGCACCTATGGCCCGGGCATCTCCATGCCGCAGGGGCTGGGCACGGGGCAGCTTTTTGAGGACAACGTCCCCATGCCGCTTGCCATAGAGAACGACCGCTTATGGTACTCGAAGAGTTCTTAGCCGAGTGGCAAAACGCCGCCGACTGCGTGGCCGTGCATACGAGCGGCTCCACCGGGAAGCCCAAGGCCATGCTGGTGGAGAAGCGGCGCATGACGGCGTTGGCGCGCGTGCAGTGCGACTTTCTCGGCCTTCGGCGTGGCCATGTGGCCATGCTCTGTATGCAGCTCGACTACATCGGGGCCAAGATGGTGGTGGTGCGCTGCATCGAGAGGGGCATGAGGCTGGTTGCCGTGCAGCCCTCCGGCCACCCCTTGGCCGACCGCGAGGCCGTGATGATAGACTTCTCGCAACGCCCGTGGCGCATAGTTCCGCTCTGCTCGTGGACAGAAGCGGGCGCGCCAGACTTTGCGGCGATGGTGCCCATGCAGGTCTACAACACGCTGGGCGATGCGGCGGAAACCCAATGGCTGCGCCGCGTGGGCCATCTCATTATCGGCGGCGGTGCCATCGATGATGCCCTTGCCCTCCGTCTGTGCGATTTTCCCAACCCCGTGTGGAGCACTTACGGCATGACGGAGACGCTCTCGCACATCGCCCTGCGCCGTATCAACGGGGCAGCGGGCAGTTCTTGGTACGTGCCTTTTGAGGGAGTGGCCGTCAGCGCGTCTGCCGATGGCTGCCTTGTTGTCGATGCGCCTATGGTGCACGATGGCCTTTTGCTCACCAACGACCGTGTGGAAATCACTCGTCTGCCCGATGTGCAGGGCGGCAAAGTGGCGTTTCGCGTGCTGGGAAGGAAAGACAACGTGATTGTGTCGGGCGGCGTTAAGATACAGATAGAGGAGGTGGAGCGGCGGTTGAGGCCGTTGCTGGCCGCGCCGTTCATGGTGACCAAGCTGGCAGACGAGAAGTTTGGCGAGGCCGTGGTGCTGCTCACGGAGGATGCCGATGTGGCTGCGGTGGCTGGCATCTGCGCTGCCGCACTGCCCAAGTACTGGCAGCCGCGCGCCATATTTCCCGTTTCTCGTGTCCCCGTCACCCCCAATGGCAAGCCCGCAAGGGCAGAGGCCGCCCTGCTGGCGGCGCGCTTGCAGAGCGGCAGATAAGGTTGCGCAAACATAAAGGAGACCCGTCTTTAGGTAATACCTACAAGACGGGTTTTATTTTTAATTTAAAAATG
>CAZXFP010000012.1:15319-50182 GCA_964640675.1 uncultured Prevotella sp.
AGACCCGTCTTTAGGTAATACCTACAAGACGGGTTTTATTTTTAATTTAAAAATGTGGAATTTTTAAATTAAAAACCTAAGAAAAATAAATTAAAAATGTTGGATTTTTAATTTAAAAATAATCATGCTTTGTAACGTTTTGATTTTTAAAGGCTTACGTATCACCTTGCGCGGCCTTCTTGCGCGGCTTGCGGCAGACGCTTTGCTGCTTGCAGCGGTTGAGGCTTGACAGAACGAAAGCTCCATGCGCTGTTTCCCGAATTTGTGTCGTTGGCTGCGTTGTTTTTGATGCCAAATGCGATAAATAAGCCTTTGTTTGACAAGAAAAAATACTTTTTCAGCCTTTTCGTGCATTTTTTTGCCCAAAAACTTGCACGGTAAGATTGTGATACGTACTTTTGCAGTATACTATTAAAGTGGTACACTTAAATAAGAGAATAAATAACGAAATAACAATAACCAAAAATTACAGGGATATGATAGAAGTACAGAATCTCGCTTACAGCTATCCGGGCAGCCATCGCAAGGTGTTCGACAACTTTGGCGTGCGCATAGAGCCGGGTCGCATTTACGGTTTGCTGGGTCGCAACGGCACGGGCAAGAGCACGCTGCTTTATCTGCTTTCGGGGCTTTTGCGTCCCCAGTGCGGTCATGTGTTTGTAGACGGGATGGAGGCACGCCTCCGCGACCCGCAAATGCTCAGCCGTATGTTTGTGGTTCCGGAGGAGTTCAGTCTGCCGGAGACCACTTTGGAGCAGTATGTCAGAGGCATTCGCCCCTTCTACCCCAAGTTTCGCGAGGAAGTGCTGCGCGATTGCCTTGCGGCCTTTGAGATGCCGCAGGACAACGTCAGCCTTGGCGCGCTCTCCATGGGACAGAAGAAGAAGGTGTTTCTGAGCGTTGCGGCCGCCGCCAGCACGGAGTGGCTGATAATGGACGAGCCTACCAACGGGCTTGACATCCCCTCCAAGGCACTCTTCCGCCAGGTGATGGGACGCTATGTGTCGCCCGACACCACGCTGATTATCTCCACCCATCAGGTGCACGACGTGGAGCAGCTTCTCGACCACATACTTATTCTTGATGGCTCGCGCCTTCTTTGCGATGCGAGCGTGGCCGACATCACTGCCCGCTACGGCTTCGGGCTGCGCCAGGCCATGGAGATGGGCGATGATGTGCTCTATGCCGAGCCGTCGTTGCAGGGCAACAGCGTCATCGTGCGTCGTGAGCCGGGCGAGCCGGAGACGCAACTCAACTTGGAACTCTTCTTCACCGCCGTCACCAAGGGTGTGCTGGGAGGTGAGCTTGTTTAACCTTTAAAGACTTAGAAATAGCAATGGCAACTCTCAATAAACAACGTATGTGGCAGCTGGTGAGATGGCAATGGGACACCCAGCGTCATTTTGTCTTCAAGTGTGTGGCCGTATTGGCCTCCGTGTTCTTCTTCTTTTTCATGGTGCATGCCTATGCGTCGCATAGCGGCGTGCAGCCGATGCCGTCTTTTCTGTATTCCGTGCTCTTCTTCTCGTTCCTTTTGGTGGGCAGTATGTGCTTCTCCAAACTGTCAGACAAGCAGAGGCGCGTGCGCTTGCTGATGCTTCCGGCCAGCAATGGCGAGAAGCTGGTCTCCACCTATGTGCTCAGTCTGGTTCTGTGCTTGCTGCAGCCGCTGGCTGCTTACGTGCTGGCCGATGTGCTGCAGTGGGTTGTCGCGCTCATCGTCGATTACCATACGGCATACCTCACCACCCCCGCGGTGCTGATGGGAATGTGTTCCGGGATTGCCGGCATCTTCTCTTTCACGGCGTTTAGTAACTTGGAGGCACTGCTGGCACTCGTTTGGTTGCATTCGGTCTATTTGCTTGGCGGTATTTTCTTCAGAAAGAACGGTGTGCTGTGGACCACCATCGCCCTCGGCGGACTGGGTGTGCTGCTCTCTGTCTGCACGGCTATTTTCGGATTCTTTTGGTTGCGGGGACTCGCTGCGTCCGATTCCTATTGGGTAGAGTTCTATCCGTGGGTGGCAGATGTGGTTAGGGGGGTGGTCGATGTGCTTGCCCTGCTGGTCATATTGTTCAACTACTGGCTCACGTTCCGCATTTTCAAGCGGCTGCAAGTCATCAACAACCGCTTCTTCAATTGGTAGTGTGCCCGTGGCGGGAACGTTGTGGAAAGGAAAATAAAGTTAATAGAGTAATAATAAGGGGGTGAATGGTGTCACAAAAGGCCTCGCCTTGCGTATAACGGAATGAGGAGAGTGCCCCGCTGGTGCCCATTTGCCCACATAAAAAAGTAAAGAATATGAAAAGAATTGTGGCTTATTTTAGCATGTTGCTGATGTCGTTGCTCAGCGTCAGTTGTGTGGTTCACTCTGTTCGTGAAGATTTCGGCCCTCAGACTACCCGCACCGTGCGTGTGGATGAGTTCGACAGGCTGTCGGTCAATATGCCTTGCCGTGTCGTCTATGCGGTGGGCAGCACCCCTAAGGTGACGGTCAAAGGCCCAAAAGCACTTACAGAGGCTGTGGAAGTGAGGCTTAGGGATGGCAAGCTCAGCATTGCCGGTGGCAAAGAGTATCGCGCCGTGGGGCGTAAGGGCAGCGATGGCAAGACGTTCTGGCGTTCGCCGATGCGCAATGTCACCATTACGGTGCAGTCGCCATCGCTCCGCGAGGTGAGCTTGAATGGTGCTGCCGACTTCGAGGCGCGCCGTGTGTGTACGGAAGGCGACCTTCGGCTTGATATGCGTGGTGCGTGCGAAGCCGAGATAGGGAGTATTGGGTGTGCCAATGCCGATATTTCGCTGGCCGGCGCGGTGGAACTGGAAGTCAAGGCGTTGGCCTGTGGCAAGCTGAACGTGAGCCAGGCAGGTGCGTCTGATATGAAAATAGAGGATGTGAGAGCCACCGATGTTGGCGTCAAGCTCACTGGCGCGTGCGAGACCGACCTTGTTCTGACGGGCGTGGAGACGACAAAGGTGGAGGCACTGGGAGCTTCTGATGCCGAAATCAAGTTCCGTCATTGTGGCACGGCCGATGTGTCAGTGATTGGTGCGGCCGATATTGACCTCTCGGGGCAGCTGCGCTCGCTGACGAAAAACAAGCAGGGAGCGGCCAGCATTGATGACAAGGAGCTGCGATTGGGCAGATAACGGACGAAAAGAAAGGGAACAGAGCGATGAACTTTCTGAACAACAAGGCCATCTATGAGCAGATGGCAGACCGTCTGGCCGATGAGATTGTGGCCGGGAAGTATCCTCCCGGCGGGCGAATACCCAGTGTTCGCGAGTATGCGGGGCTGCTTCAGGTGAACACCAACACCGCCGTGAAGAGCTATGAGCTGCTTGCCCGCGATGGAATTATCTTCAACAAGCGAGGCATGGGCTACTTCGTTGCCGAGGAAGCGCGCCATCGCATCACCGAACGGCGCAAGGATGAGTTTATCAGCACTATGCTGCCGGAGCTGTTCAGGCAGATGCGGCTGCTCGATATAGGCATCGAGGAAGTGGTGAAGGCTTGGGAAACCAAGGGTTGGGGGGGGTAAGACCCGACCGCAGGGCATCTATCAGCCCACCAGCACTTACAGCCGGGGCGGCGCGCGCTGCTCCGCCCCGGTCTGTTTCCGCGCCAAGCGTGGGACTATAACGGACTTTTTGGGCTTGACGAAAGCCAAAACGGAGAGTATTATAAAGAGTTTGACAACATAACCATTTGAATAATGAAACAGAAAACCTATCTTGTTGCGTTGCTCTTGCTTGCCATGCAGGGCGTGAAAGTGCAGGCGCAAGTGAACAATGCCGCCGCCGACACGACACAAACCGACACCACCGACTACGACAAAATGTACGACTTGGAGACCGTAACCGTGACCACGCAGCGCAAATTAGTGAAGAACGACATCGACAAACTGACCTACGATGTGGCCAACGACGAGACGGCGCGCAACAAGAACACCTTGGATATGCTCCGCAACGTGCCCCTCGTGACGGTGAGCGGGAACGATGAGATTACCGTCAAAGGCTCATCGGCCTTCAAGGTATACCGTAACGGCCACCCCGACCCCACACTCTCATCGCAAAACCTCAAAGACGTGCTCAAAGCCATGCCCGCCTCGCAAATCAAAAAGGTGGAGGTGATTACCGATCCAGGCGCAAAAGAGGATGCCGAAGGCACGCAATACATCCTCAATCTTGTCATGGCAGACGGCCGTGGCATGGAGGGCGTAGTGGGAACAGTCTCCGCCAACTACGACTTTTTGAAGGAAAACACGGGCGTGAACGGCAGTATCACCACGCAGTGGGGCAAGCTCGCCGCCTCGGTATCTTACGGACTGCAGCACGGAAAGCAAGAACAGGGCAACATCAGGGACACGTATTACGTGCAGTCGGGCAACCGGTTGCAGGAGGAGAACTTCTCCCAGATGGATGTGGATGTGCAATACGGCAATCTGAACCTAAGCTACGAGATAGACTCGCTGAACCTTGCAACGATGAGTTTCGGCGGTTATTGGGTGGGAGTGGACATCGACGACTTCGCAAGCGATGCGAACATGACCTCCAACGGCGCGCCCGTCTACTACTACCGGAGCATTCTCAGCTACCCCAGCTACAACTTCTACAACTTCGGCGGCCGCTTCGACTACCAGCACAAGACGCGCCGAGAGGGCGAGATGCTCACGGCCTCCTACCAACTGCAGATGACCCGCAACCATGAGAACCAACTGCAACGCTACGAGGAAGCCGTTGGCCTGTCCGTTCCCTACACCGGAACCGGCAACGACAACCGCGAACGCTTCGTGGAACACACGTTCCAGCTCGACTATGTGCTCCCCTTGGGCAAGTGGCTGAAGTGGAACGCGGGCGCAAAATACATCCTGCGGAGCAACAAGTCGGACGCATGGCTCACCTATACTGGCGCGGGCGAGATGGACAGGCACACGCTCTTCGACCACGAGACGCAGGTTGCGGCGGCCTACACCGAGTGGATATACTCCGGAACCAAGCTGCAGGCGCGGGCGGGGCTGCGCTATGAGTACAGCAAACTGAAAGCCGAGTATCCCAACGGGGAGCAGGCGAACTTCGACAAGCACCTTGGCGACTGGGTTCCCTCCGCTTCCGTGCGCTATGCGTTCAATGATGCCAACGCGCTGAAGCTCTCTTTCTCCACCACCATCAGCCGTCCGGGCATCGACTACCTCAACCCGGCGCGCGTAAGCTCGCCCACTACGCTGACGTATGGCAACCCGGCACTGAACAGTTCGGCCGCCTACGGGATGGGAATGGAGTACAGCTACGTGTCGACAAAGCTCACCGCGATGCTCGGAGTGCAGCACAGCTTCTGCAACAGCTTGATAGGCTCGCTGAGTTTTGACGACAACGACATATACGTGACCACCTATGGCGACCAGCTCCACTACCGTACCACGACGATATGGGGCTATCTGCAAACCGCGTTGTGGGGCGGCGCGCGCCTGACATTCAATCCCGCCGTGTCGCGGGTTGTCCACAAGGACGGCGCAACGGGGCTTGCCAACATGGGATGGAGCAGCTGGAACAGCGTGTCCTTTGCGCAAAAGCTGCCCTTGGGGCTTATGCTCGACTTGGGCGGAGGCTTCGGCATAGGCCGGCAGACAATCTCGCCCTATTCCGTATATTCCCCGAGCAACTACTATTATGGCACGCTGCAACGCTCGTTCCTCAAGGAAGACCGCCTCACCGTGTCGCTTACGGCGGCCAACATCTTCGGGGCGCACCGGTATGGCTACACATCGCACAGCGTGCAGGGCGACTTCCGTGGATACAATACCCACATGCAGACCCGTAAGGGCGTAACCCTCAGCGTGTCATGGCGCATCGGCTCGCTCAAAGGCGGCGTGAAAAACGTGGAGCGCACGATAGAGAACAATGACGTCGTGGGCGGTATCTCCGCTGGTGGCGGCAACAAGTAAGACCCAAAACCTCAAAAGCGCGTTGCCCAAGGCAGCGCATAAACTTGGCGGCGGCAACGCCGGGACGGACAGAAACCTTAGGCATGGCTCGTGTGGCTGTGCTTCCATGGGTGCTCGCCGTTTCGCGTTGCCGCCGCCTTGTTGTGTGTTTTTCGCTGTGGTGGCTTGCCTTTTGCGGCCGGTGGCGGCGCGCTTGTGCCCGAAGAGCGCGGTGGCGGCAAAACGGGGCGAAAGCGTGCGGGAGGCGATGGCTAACGTGTTGTGTCTCAAAAGGTTAGGCTTGGTGAATATTTTTAATTTATTTTTCTCAGATTTTTAATTTAAAAATTCGCAATTTTTAAATTAAAAATATCCGCAAAAGGTATGGTTTTGCATCGCAAGGGAGAACGTATCGCCTTGCGGGGCTGCGGCAAGCGGCGCGCCATGCCGCCCCAGAAGCATAAAGAAAGGCAAAGTTGGCCGTTTCATTTTTTTTTCGTACCTTTGCCCATCCATAAAGCATCGGTGCCCGGACGGGCAATCCCCGGGCGATTTTTTTCCACCAATTACCCAACATGGACGACGATAAGATAATAGATACGATGGCCGATGAGGCTCACACCGACTATCAGCCGGTGGGCCGTTTCGATGCCGCTGCCGTGCATCACTTGTCTGGAATGTACAAGAACTGGTTTCTCGACTATGCCAGCTACGTGATACTGGAACGCGCCGTGCCCACCATCGACGACGGACTGAAGCCCGTTCAGCGGCGCATCCTGCACTCGATGAAGCGCATGGATGACGGTCGCTATAACAAGGTGGCCAACATAGTGGGACACACGATGCAGTTCCATCCCCACGGCGATGCGTCCATAGGCGATGCGCTCGTGCAGCTGGGGCAGAAAGACCTGCTTGTGGACACGCAGGGCAATTGGGGAAACATCCTCACCGGCGACCGTGCGGCGGCTCCGCGATACATCGAGGCCAGGCTGTCGAAGTTTGCCTTGGAGACCGTTTTCAATCCCAAGACCACCGACTGGAAGCTGTCTTACGACGGGCGCAACAAAGAACCGATAGCCTTGCCCGTGAAGTTCCCGCTCCTTCTGGCACAGGGCGCGGAGGGAATAGCCGTAGGCCTGTCGTCGAAGATTCTCCCGCACAACTTCAACGAGATATGCGATGCGGCCATCAGCTGCCTGAACGGCGAGGAGTTCCATCTCTATCCCGACTTCCCCACGGGGGGAAGCATCGATGCCTCGCGCTATAACGATGGTCAGCGGGGCGGCGTGGTGAAGGTGAGAGCCAAGATAGAGAAGCTCGACCAGAAGACGCTCGTCATCCGCGAGGTGCCCTTCACGAAGACGGCCGAGAGCGTGCAGGACTCCATCACCAAGGCCGTGGAGAAGGGAAAGCTCAAGATACGCCGCGTGGACGACATGACGGCATCGCAGGTGGAGATACAGGTTCACTTGGCTCCGGGCACGTCTTCCGACAAGACCATTGATGCGCTCTATGCCTTTACCGACTGCGAGATAAACCTTTCGCCCAACTGCTGCGTCATCGAAGACCACAAACCGTGCTTCCTCACCGTGTCCGATGTGCTGCGCTACAACGTCAGCCGCACGAAAGATCTGCTGCGGATGGAGCTTGAGATACGCAAGCACGAGTTGGAGGAGCAGCTCTTCTATGCATCGATAGAGCAGATATTCATCGAGGAGCGCATCTACAAAGGCAAGCCATTTGAGAACGCCCGCAACACCGAGGAGCTTTGCGCGTATGTCGATGAGCGGCTCACGCCGTTCTATCCGTCGCTCATCCGCGCCGTGACACGTGACGACTTGCTGCACCTTTTGGAGATAAAGATGCAGCGCATAGCCAAGTTCTCCAAGGACAAGAACGAGGAACTGATAGCCCGGATCAAGGCCGAGATAGCGCGGATAGACAAGGACTTGAGCGAGATGACGCGTGTAACGGTGGAGTGGTATCAGATGCTGAAGGAGAAATACGGCAAGGAGCACCCACGCCGCACGGAGATAAAGAGCTTCGACACCATCATTGCCGCCAAGGTGGCGGAGCGCAATGAGAAACTCTACATCGACCGTCAGGCAGGCTTTATAGGCACGGGGCTGCGCAAGGCGGAGTTTGTTGAGAACTGTTCCGACATCGATGATGTAATCATATTCTATCGCGACGGCAAGTATAAGATAATCAAGATACAGGATAAGGTCTTCGTGGGCAAGAATATCCTGCACGTTCAAGTGTTCAAGAAGAACGATCGCCGCACCATTTTCAACGTAGTCTATCGTGACGGAGCTAAGGGACCGTGCTACATCAAACGCTTCAATGTCACCTCATGCACCCGCGATCGCGAGTACGACCTCACCCAAGGCACGGCAGGCTCGCGTGTGATGTACTTCACCGCCAACCCCAATGGCGAGGCGGAGGTCATCAAGGTGACGCTCGATCCGAACGTTAAGAAGAAGCGGCAGAACATTTTCAAGGAGGTAGACTTCAGCGGAATCCTCATCAAAGGGCGTGGCGTGAAGGGCAATCTGCTCACCCGCGAGTCCGTGCACCGCATCTCTTTGAAGAGCCACGGGCACTCTACGCTCGGCGGACGCAAAGTCTGGTTCGACCCGGATGTGTGCCGAATCAACTACGAAGAGCACGGAAGGTATCTCGGAGAGTTCAATGACAATGACCGAATCCTCGTTGTTCTCGACACGGGAGAGTTCTATTCGTCCTCCTTCGACTCCAATAATCACTACGAGCCGAACATCCTTCGACTGGAGAAATGGGACAGGGAGAAGGTCTGGACGGCCATTGTCTACGATGCAGACAATCAAGGCTACCCCTATCTGAAGCGTTTCCTGATGGACGCAACGAAGAAACCGCAGAGCCTTGTGGGCGACAATGCCGCCAGCAAGCTGCTCCTGCTCACCGACAAACCGCACCCGCGCTTCCTCATTACCTACGGTGGCGAGGACGAGGCTCACGGCACCGAGGAGGTGGAAGGAGAGCCGTTTGTGGGCGTGAAGGGCTTCAAGGCCAAGGGAAAGCGGCTCACCACGCTGACCACATCGGCGATAGAGGAACTTGAGACGGCCTATGATGCTGCCCTGCCAAGCGAGGATGAGGCGTTGCCAGAAGAGGAAACGGACGTGGAAGTGGAGGAAACGGATGCCGAGGCACCCGCCTTGACGCAGGAAGACCTCGACCCCGACCGCGGAAAGAGCCAGCAGCAGGTGATAGACGAGATAACTGGACAGCTCAATCTCTTCTCGGATGGCGACAAGAAGTAGCGCGGCTGCTTGCCTTTTGTGGCTTGCGGGGCTGGCCATGGCTGTTCCGGCGGCGGCGCAGCAGCAGGAAGAGCGGCACGTTACGCGTGCCACGATGCGCGGCGCGGGCGGTGTGAACCTCTTGGAAACCTACCTTTCGCCCGAGAAATACACGGGAACGGAAATCCGCTTCATGCAGCACATCACCCGGGAGCGTCCCTCCCGCCAGCGGTGGACGCGCCAAGTGGTGCATGAGGCGCACGTGTCGTCGAGCAAGAACCGCGCCGACAATGCCAATTTCCTCACCGCTTTCTATCATTTCGAGTATGATTGGCATCGCCGTCTGGTCTCCGCGCCCATCGGTAAGGGCGAGTTCCGGCTGAAAGCAGGCCCCGGCGTGGACGCGCTGGCGGGCGTTGTGTACAGCACCCGCAATGGCAACAACCCCGCGCAAGCCCACTTTGGCTTGTCGGGAGCGGTATCGGTGGTGGCCGACTACGCGCTGCCCAAGGTGGAAAAGAAGTGGGGATGGGCTGTGCCGGCCAACATTCGCTACGAGGTGCAGGCTCCGTTGCTCGGCGTGCAGTTCTCGCCCAACTTCGGACAGTCCTATTATGAAATCTTTACCCAAGGCGATTACGACCACAACCTTGTGGTGGCCACGCCGTTCAATGCGCCTTCGCTGCGCCAGATGCTCACGCTCGACTTCCGTCTCTCCCCGAACACCGCGCTGCGGGTGGGCTATCGGGGCGACTACCAGCAGACTAAGTTCCATGATTTGAAGTTCCACGAGTGGTCACACCTCTTTGTTTTCGGATTCGTCAAGTCGTTCTCCGTCACCAAACTTCCGTTATGAGAAAATTCCTTCCCTTCTTGCTCGCCCTCCTGGCTTTGGTGTCGTGTGTGGATACCGACACTTACGATGACAGCCCGCAAGGCAATATCAGCGCATTGTGGACGATTATGGACGAGCATTACTGCTTTTTCGAGGAGAAAGGCGTGGATTGGGCTGCCGTGCGCGAAAAGTATGCCCCGCGAATGACTTCCGGCATGAGCGAGAGCCAGCAGTTTGAGGTGATGACCGATATGCTCTCGGAGCTTCGCGATGGCCATGTGAACCTCTACACCTCGTTCAATACGGGGCGTTACTGGAGCTGGCGCGAGAATTATCCCACCAATTTCAGCGACACGCTCCTGCGCAAGTACCTCAAAACCGACTATCTCATGGCCGGCGGAGTAGACTACACCATACTGGACGACAATGTGGGCTACCTGCGCTACGAGAGTTTCCAGACCGGCATAGGCGATTCCAATCTCGATCACATCTTCCTTTATCTCTCATCGTGCAACGGTCTCATTGTGGATGTGCGGAGCAATGGCGGCGGCGCGCTCACCAACGCCGAGAAACTCGCCGCCCGCTTCACCAATGAAGAGACGCTCGTGGGCTATTTGCGCCACAAGACGGGGCGCGGCCACGCCGATTTCTCGGCCATGAAGGAGCAATGGGTCAAGCCGGCCAAAGGCTTGCGGTGGCAGAAACGTGTGGTGGTGCTCACCAATCGTGGCGTGTTCTCCGCCGCCAATGAGTTTGTGAAGTACATGAAGTGCTTCCCTGGCGTCACCGTGGTGGGCGACCGCACGGGCGGCGGGGCAGGCTTGCCCTTCTCGGCCGAGCTTCCCAATGGCTGGGGCGTGCG
Source organism: uncultured Prevotella sp. (assembly GCA_964640675.1). Taxonomy (GTDB): domain Bacteria; phylum Bacteroidota; class Bacteroidia; order Bacteroidales; family Bacteroidaceae; genus Prevotella. The sequence continues at coordinate 26,222 of CAZXFP010000012.1, forward strand.
CTTCTCGGCCTGCCCGATGTACGACCGTCAGGGGCGGAGCACCGAGGATGGCATTGCGCCCGATGTGTCGGTGAGCATAACCGATGAGGACTTCCTCCGCGGACGCGACACCATCATAGAGTATGCCCGCCGCTTGCTGGCAGAATGAATGCCGCCGCTGTGGCGGGGCGTTGAGGCTTTGCGGTGTGACTTCGCCCGCCTTGCCGCGCGGGATGTATGCTGTTGTTGCGCAAAAGGTATGGTTTCGGAGTGCGAAACCATACCTTTTGCCTTGTAAAACCATACCTTTTGCACGCTGAAACCATACATCTTGCCAATCGCTTTATAATCAAATGGTTGCAGGTTCTGTGCTTCTCGCGTGCCCGAATGCTTTTCTGCGGCGTTTGGGAGAAGCTCCGCCGTGCGCTCCCGGTGGCTTCGGCGGTGGGCGATGGGGTGGCTTCCGCGCAGTGGTGGCGGCTGTGCAAAAGCGCATTTCCTTGTCAATAATTTCTCCATATCAAAAATATTCGGTAACTTTGCAGCCGCAAATGCGCCTGTGGCGGAATTGGTAGACGCGCTAGACTTAGGATCTAGTGACGCAGGTCGTGCAGGTTCGATTCCTGTCAGGCGCACCACCACTGATAAAAAGCTGGGGAACAAGTCTTTGTTCGCTCAGCTTTTTATGGATTGAATGAAGATAAAAAAACAAAGAAACATCAATTGAGAGAATTTATGACAAGCTGCAAGAAGTGTCTTTGCGCATGGGCTGTCGTTGCGTTGTCGTGTCCTTTGTCGGTCAAGGGGCAGACGGGGCCGCTCTATCACAACCTTGTCGACACGCTTTCGGTGGGGCAGCGCATCAGTTTGCGCACCAATGCCGTTGACTGGGTTGCGCTAACGCCCAACCTTGGTGTGGAGCTGACGCTTGGCAAGTATAATTGGAGCAAGTGGACGCTGGGCGTTTATGGCCGGATGAACTGGAAAACGGCCACCCATCAAGTGCAGTACAACGTCTACGACCTCTATGAGGGGCGGTTCGAGCTGCGCAAATACTGGCACGGCAAGTCGCCGCGGCGCGTCTTCTACTGGGGCGTCTACGGCGGCGCGAACAAGTTTGATGTCAAACTGTCGCGCGATGGCGAGCGGGGCAACGTCTTTGTGGGTGGCCTGACGGCCGGCACGGTGGCGCAACTCTACGGCTACGCCAACGGCGCGAGCCTCGACCTCGACTTGGGGCTTAACCTTGGCGTGGTGATGGCTAAGCGGGAGAAGTACCACCGCGAGCTTCGGGGCAACAGCTATCAGTATGTCGTCAGCGAACCGAAGAGCGGCTACGAGCTTACCTTCTCGCCTTGGGTCTACGCCGCGTCCACCGATGTGCTGCGCGTGTCCTTGGTCTATCACTTCGGCACGTCTGTTGCCAACCGATACAAGCACCGCGCCTTGGTGGATGAGAGCTATCGCCTGCGTTTGGCCGATGAAGCCTACCGCCGGGACTCGTTGCAGCACGAGAAAGAGCGTGAGCGGCACGAGAAAAACATAGAGCGGCAGCGCGAAAGAAACTTGAGCCGCTACGCCAAGGCCGAGCGCGACAAGCAGAAAGCTGAGGCCAAGCGGCAGAAAGCAGCGGTGAGGAAGAACGAGAAGGGGGATGCTCCCGCCCAAAAGCAATAGAGTGATGATGAGGAAGATAATACTTTTGATGGCCTTTTGGGCATCGGCGGTGGTGGCGGCGGCACAGTCGTTTGCCGTCAACACCGATGTGGCGATGCTCGCGTTGCAGACTTACAACATCGGGGCGGAGATGACGGTGGGCAACCGCTCCACGCTGGGGCTTAGCGTGCTCACCAACAACAAGCCTTACTGGCACAAAGACATGAAGCTGACGGCCGTTCAGCCGGAGTGGCGGTACTATTTCGGCGGTCGCCCGATGTATCATCACTTTGTGGGAGTGGGCGCGCTGGCCGCCGATTACGACATGACGTGGGGCGATTCGCGCTACGATGGCTTTGCCGTGGGTGCGGGACTGACGTTCGGCTATGTGGTGTCGCTCTCCTCCCGCTGCACGGTCGATGCCCACGCGGGCTTCGGGCTGACGCTGTTTCGCCACAAGGAGACGCGGGAGGGCGTGCCCGAGCTGACCGACGACCGTGGCTTGCCGGCCAATACGGCACACATGGGCTACATGATTATGCCCACCAAGATAGGAATAACGCTGTCTTATATAATAAGGTAGGCGATGTTGGTAACGAAAAAAGGCTTTAGAGGCTTATGAAAGCACAGGGACGAATCCTGCTGATGGCCTTGCTGGCGTGGCTGCTGGCCACGTCTGTGCGGGCGCAGGTGCTGCATGTGTCGGGCAATGTCTACAAGACCATGCGGTCGATGGACGGCAACAAGCGGCTCAACCGTATGCCGCTGACCGTGCCCGTCTACGTGTTCGACAACCGGAGGGACGCCAAGAGACAGGCAGAGGCCTACCGTCAGGCCAAAGACCGTGGCCAAGGCACGGTGAATGTGACGAGCAATGCCATCGTTACGCCCGACTATGAGGGGCACTTCGAGACAGACATCTCGGCCGATGGTGCGCTGCTGGCCATCAGCGAGGGCGAATTGCGCCTCGTCAGCATCGGCAAGGAACTGCATTACGACATAGTTTTCGATGGCTCAACGGGCGGAATACTGCTCGACAATGCCACCGTTGTGGGCAAGCGCGTAGGTGCGGCCATCACGGAGATGAGCCCCATCGATGACGGACCTAACCTTCACTGGGACGTTACGGCCACGCTGCCCGACGGATACGCAGGCAAGCACTCCCGGTTGATATTCCAACCCGCCGTGATAGACTGTCAGGAGGAAGACACGGTGCAGTATTTGGAGCCTCTTGTCTACGAGGGCGGCCGCTATCACGCCAATCAGGTGAGGCGGAAGAGCTTTGATTACGCCAGAAACGACTCCCTGCAAGCCTATCATGTGTCCGACACTCCGCTTGGCGAAGGACCTTTCACGTTCCGTTGGCGCGCCACTTACGCGAAGCCGAACCCCTTGAAGAGCTACAAATGGGTGTCGGTGCTGCAGCTGGAGGACTATACGCACGTCTATTTCAGCGATAACACGAAGAGCGGCACGTGTAATACACGCAAGCCGTGGAAGTTGCTCGATGTGTCAATGGCTCGGAAGCCCATCCATCTCACCCCCGCCTACTATGAGCAGGCACGTGCGCAGCTGCGACAGATACCCCGCGACCTGCGTTTGACGTTCGAAGTGGGCAGCGATGAGCTTACTGCCGACTCGGCAAACCAAATCAATCTCGACCACTTGGTGAAGGAATTGCGCTCCTACGGACGCACGCTCATCAACTTCACCGTGCGCGGAACGGCATCGCCGGAGGGCAATCTGTCGTTCAATACCAAACTTGCCCGCTCCCGTGCGCAGCGAGCCTTGGGCTTGATAGGCAAGCATTTGGGCAGTGCAGGCTTAGAGGTGAGAGAGCCGTTGGTCTACACTTGGCACGATGTGGCCGACTCCTTGCGTGCCCGTGGTCTCACGGCCGAGGCCGACCGTTTGTCGGAGGGCTTGCAAAACAACCGCCCGAACGTGGCCAAAGAGATGCGCGCAGAGGTGAAAGCCATTGACGACATTCTGCAAAATATGCGCCTGATGCACTGCACATACACCATCCGGCAGAACAAAGTGCTCGATGCCGATGAGGCACTGTGGGCTTATTACAACGATCCGGCCTACCGTGAGGGGGGCACGGGTGTGTTCTCGAACGGCGACTACTACCATCTCTTCATGCAAATCAAGGACACCGCCGAGCTGCGGAGGCTCACCGACCGCGCGTGGGAGGACAACAAGGCGCGCCTTTCGATGAAATACAGTCCCTTTGCCGCCTATTTGGCCAACCGCGTGGCCTGCTATGCCATCGAGGCCGACTCGGTAGACACGTCTATCCTTGCGCCTTTCATCGACTTGGGCGGCAAGTTGGAGGCTGAGAGGCAGGTGTCGTTCGACAACAGTTACCGCTATATGGTCAACCGCCGCGAACTGGTGGCCAACCAAGCCATCATGTATTTCAAGCAGATGAGGCTCGGCGAGGCATACCGGCTGGCGAGTATGCTCCCCGATACCGACGACTACCGCGACATCAAGATGTTCACCGACTTGGAAGCACTCTTCTTCAAGGCTGGCAAAACGCCCGATGAGCAACGCCGTGCCACCGCCGCGCTGCGCTATGTGATGGCCTCTTCGCCGGAGAACAACGCCATTCTGAGCTTTGAGCTTGCCCCGGAGCTGGGCAAGACCATGGCCGACGTGGAGCCGCTGGTAGACTCCTTGCCCGACAGCAACGCGAGCAAGTGGTACATGAAAGGCGTTATCGAAGCCGGAAAGCCCGAGGCAAGCGATGAGGAATTTATGGAGCTGGCGCGCAAGTACGGCGTGGACGTGGCCTTGCGCATGACCGACAACAGCAACCCGGCGTTCCTCGCGTACTTCCAGCATTGCTTCGACATGAACCCGGAGTACAAGAAATATTATCTGACCGATGCGAATATAGCCGATGAAACGCGCAAGAAGTATCCCTACGACCCCAAGAAAGCCGATGAATACAGGCAGAAATTCGATGATCTGATGGTGGCTGCGGGCAAGAAGAAGCCTGTGCCGGACGGGGCAGAAGAGGGCGCGCAGCCGGGCGGCGGAGCGCGTAGCGATGGGCAGGAAGAAATGTAAAGCAAGGAGGATGAGAAGGAAATATCTTTTATTAGCGATACTACTGTTTGCCAAAGCATACCTTTTGCCTTGTCAAAGCATACCTTTTACCGTGCAAAAGGTATGGTCTGACACGGTAAAACGTGACCTACAGGATTTGGAAGCCGAACTACTTGTGCATCAAGAGGTTGAGCAGACTGATACCGCATGGTACGGCGCGCGGCGGCAGACCAGCTTCAACGCCCTGCGCTACACGCTCGACCGCCGTCACAGATACGCGGGCGACAAGTGGCGCGGTGATGGTTTCGGCCATCACACGTTTGTGGATTTCGGTGCGGGCGTGCAGGCCTTTCAGCACAATGGCGGCTTCAAGCTCTCCCCGCAAGCCTCGTTCCATGTGCGCGTGGGTAAGGAGCTAAGCCCCATGAGCACGCTGCGCGTGGGAGCGGAGATGTCGTTTGGTTTGGTGGAGGGCAATCCAGCGTATGCCAAAAGCTGGGAGGCATCGGCCGATTACCTCTATAACTTCTCCAATTATCTTGCCGGCTATCGCCCCGACCGTCCGCTTAGCGTGAGCGGAATCGTGGGTATCGGCCTGCGGGGCACGCACCTTACCGACCGCGCGGGTACGGTGGCGGGCGGCCTTCGCTCGTCGGCGGTCAGCCCCGTGGGTCGCTTTGGTCTGCAAATGCGGGTGGCCGCGGGTGCTCATGCCGCCCTTGCCGTAGAGCCGTATGTGGCCGCCGGGCTTGACAGGATGGACCTCTCGCCCGAGGAACGGACGCAGAAGTTCGACCTGGCCTATGGTCTCAACCTTTCCTACATCTGGTATTTCTACAACAATCTTTCCCGCTCGGCCGATGCGGGCGACTTTATGCGCGCCTTCTCTGAGGGCGAGCGGCTGTTCAGCGACGACCCCTCGGCAGCCGCTTGGCGTCGTCCGTGGTTCGTGGAGTATGGTGCGGGCATGGCATACCATAACCGTGTGGCTCTGCCCATGGCCGATACGCATGGCTACAACATGAGCCTCTCGCTGGGACAGTGGCTCTCCTCGGCCATCGGCGTGCGTGCTTCGCTCAACGTGACCAACGCCAAGTGGGCCAAAAACAACCACGCCTTCAGCCATACGGGCAAGGTGGGCGGCTATCTCGATGCGCTAATCAATCCCTTGGGCTTCACCCGCCACTATGATTGGGACAGTCCTGTGGGCTTGAACCTCTTTGCCGGCTACGGAATGGGTGGGCTGATGGCTACGGATGCCGACCTGCGCGACCGCAAGCGCGGCAGTTATGCCTCCGTTCGTGCAGGTATGCAGTTCTGGGCAAGGCTCGCCGATGGGTTGCGGCTCACGCTGGAGCCGTCATACGAGCGCATGGAGCACTACGGACGCAACGATAATGAGCGCATTCGCTATGATGAAATGGACTTGAAGCTGGGTCTTCAGGTGATGTTCCGTGCCCCGCGCGACCGCGACCGCGACATTGTGCCGGGCGAGAACGACCTCCCCCTGCGCGGATTCTACGCCGGAGGCGGTGTGGGATGGAACACCTCGGTGCTCCGTTATCACTATGCCGGGGGCGGACGCGGCCTTGTCTTGGGTGGCGTGGGTATGTTTGGCTATCAGTTTGGAGCCTCGCACGCCGTGCAAGGAATGTTGGAATACACGGAAAGTCCTTACTGGAAGCCGCGCAGCGGGGGCGAAATGGAGCGTCAGTGCTATGCGAACACGCTCTATTCGGTCGATTACAGGCTGAATTTGCTCAACGCCATGACGGGATACCGTCCGCATCGCCGCTGGAATGTTTACCTTTATGCTGGTCCAACCTACACGCACAGCGACCGTGGCAATGATTTTGGAGCCAATGCGGGCGGTATGCTCGCCTTCAGGGTGCTCCCTTATCTGCAACTTTACTACAGTCACACGCTTTACTGGCTTCCCGAGCGGCAATACGTTGACGGGCAGTTCTACAACGAGTCGGGTTCGGTTATCAATACGCTCAATGTGGGAATGCTCTACAACCTTGACGGCTTCTTCCGAACGGTGGGAACGGCCTCCAAGGTGGTGGCGGGCGGCGTTGGCGCGGCCTCCGTTGGTGTGGCGCAGGGTGCATCGTGGGCGGCAAGAACTGTGGCGCGAGGCACGGTGGGGGCGGTTCGCGGCATTGGCAGTGGCGTGGCCGGTGCGGCGAAAGCCATCGGCGCGCTTCCCTGGAAGCACAATGACCCGGACGGGCGGCGACCTTTCTTCGTGGATTATGGCTACGGCTACGGGCTGTTTCCGCAACTTCCCTGCGCGGCGGGCGACTCATGGGGCTCCGTGGTGCAGGCTTCGGCGGGCACGTGGCTGTCGTCTTTCCTTGGCATACGTGCGGGAGTGAACATGGCCAAGGGCTATGGCATCACCACAACGGCCTCCGATGGCAATGAAGACCATGACGTGCTCAACTCGGCGGGCTACTATGCCTTGGCCGCCGACGTGCTTGTGAATCCCATTGGCTTCAGAAAGGGCTACGACTGGGACGCTCCCGCCGGGCTGAACCTCCTTGTCGGCTACCAAGTGGGGCTGGCCTCGGTGTTCGACAGAGAGAAAAGCGCGAAGAACTGCACGTTCTCCGGCCTGCGGCTGGGGGCACAGCTGTGGGCGCGGCTCGACCATAATGTGCGCCTGCATGTAGAGCCTGTCTGGGCTTCGATGCGGTTGCACAGCCCGATATACGTGAATGACGCGCTGGATGATGTGCTGGAGCAGCCCAAGGAGGGCTATTACGAGCTGGACATGGGGCGGCACTTCTCGGTGAAGGTGGGCTTGACGATGCTCTTGGACGCACCGAAGACGCGCCGGGAGACCAACGAGCTGTATCCGTTTGAGCAGACCGGGGCATTCGCGGGAGTGGGTGGCGGATGGAATTTCGGCACCGACAAGCGGCGTTACCGTGGCAACAGTCCGCGAATGAACGGACTGCTGTTTGGCGGAATGCGCTTCGACAGGTACTCGGCGTTGCGCCTCAGCGTGGAACTGCTGAGCGACAACCTGCTGAGCAAGGCGCAGGCGCAGGGCGGCGCGGCTGCTTACGACAAGCGGCGCTACACGTCGGGCATCGTGTCGCTGGCTTATCAGCTCGACCTTACCACCCTTTTTGGCGGCTATGATGAGAACCGCCGCTGGGAGGTGGACATCTTTGGCGGCCCCGCCTGCGGCCATCGCTTCACGGGCAAGGACGGCGTGCAGCCCAATACGCTGGGTGCGGGGGGCGGACTGATGGTGAGTCTCACGGTAATGCCGAAGCTCTCGGCGTTCTACAACCACAATATCTACCTGCTGGGAGCCTCCGACAACGGCCAGTTGCTGCCCTCAGAGTTTACGATGCACAATTTCAACACGCTCAATACGTTTAACATAGGACTGATGTACAGGTTCTGACGAGCCTTGACACCGGCCTTTGCGAAACGCGGGGGCAGAAAAATCAGGATGCCGCCGGTGCTCCGTGCCCGGTGCTAAGTATAGGAGTGAGGGATTCTTAGCTAGGAGTTCCGCCAATGAAAAATCCGCCGTCACGCGATTGTGACGGCGGATTTGCTTTTTCCCCAATCCTGCCTTGGCGGCAGTGCGTGGCGGCAGTGGGTGGCCGGAAAGGCTAAATCCACTCCACCTTCACGCCCTCGGCCAGGCTGTCGGCCTTCTTCCGGCCGGCCGTTCGCTTGCCCGCCGGCACGAAAGCGCAGCGCACGTTCTTGATGTTTCGTCCCAGATTGAAGTCGTCTTTCTCGCTCACGGCCTCGCTCTCCACCGTCAGATGGAAGCGTCCCACGCCGTCTATCACCACCGTCTTGCCCATTTGCAGTGCCTCGCGCATCTCATCGACGAGGGCAACGATAAGCCCCTGCACGTCGGCGCGCGTAAACGTGTTGCCCTTCTGTATCTTCTCGGCCAGCTCGTTGGTCGTTACGTCGCCCATGCTCACCGTGCGGGCATACCATTTGCCGCTGCGGTTCTCCTCCTTAAACTTGCTTTTCTCCAGTCTTACTTTGATTGCCATAATGCGTTGTTTTTACGGTTCTTTGATTATCTCCCTGCAAAGGTAATGAAATACGATACGTTTTACAAATATTTTTAATTTAAAAACTCGAAATTTTTAAATTAAAAACCAAGAGAAAATAAATTAAAAATTCTGAGTTTTTAATTTAAAAACAATCACCATTCGTAAACTCTTGTGCTGCAAGGGGTTATGTTTTGCTTTCTCGCACGTCTCCTCCTCCTTTCATGTAGGCGTGCGGGGGGCGTGGAGAGGGGGCAAAAACCCGCTTGTAAAGGCCACTTTATTTGCCTACAAAAATTAAGATTTTATAGAATAGATTTGTTCGGCACGCATTCTTTGCGTACCTTTGCGGCAGGTAGACAAGAGAACGGAGCAATGAAGAAAGAAGCCATCACCCAAGCCCTGCATCGCTATCGCGAGCACATCATCTATGTGCTGGGCTGGTTTGTTGTGCTGGCCAGCCCGCTTGTCACGGTGTTTATGCGCGCCAGTTACAGCACGGGGCGTGTGCCATGGCACTTCTTGTGGGCTGTCTGGAGCATGATGGGGCTGCTTCTTTTGTTCTTCCTCATCCACAACTTCTTCGTTGCGCGAAGTTTTTTCCGTTCCACCAAGGGCAAGTACTTCCTTTGTGTGGGGCTGCTGGTGGCTCTCTTTGTCGGTGCACAGACGCTTGTGCGGCCTTTTGGCACGCCCCCTCCGCCCCGGGAATCCCGTGAGGCGGTGTCCAAGCGTCATCCTGGCGACGGCAAGCCACGGCGAATGCCGCCGCCCGAAAGGCGGCCTTACTGGAAGCCGTTGCTCGTGGCGCATGTGGATTTGGCCAGCGTCTTTGTGCTGCTGCTGATGTTTGGGGTGAACCTCGGGGTGAAAATCTACATCCGCAATGAGGTCATCAAGCAGCAGCTCATGCAGCTTCGGCAGGAAGACTTGGCGCGGCAGCTGAAGTATCTCAAGTCGCAGATCAACCCGCACTTCTTCATGAACACGCTCAACAATATCCACGCGCTTGTGGATATAGACCCGGGGAAGGCCAAGACGTCCATCATCCTGCTGTCGAAGATGATGCGCTATATGCTCTATGAGGGCAACAACGCGCTCATTCCTTTGCAGAAAGAGATAGAATTCTTGTCGAACTACATTGACTTGATGCGCCTCCGCTTCACCAACCGCGTGTTGCTGGGCGTGAACCTGCCGCCGCAGGCAGTGGGCGAGGTGCCACCGCTTCTGCTCATCACCTTTGTGGAGAACGCTTTCAAGCATGGCGTGAGCTACCGGCAGGAGAGCCGCATCAACATAAGCGTGACGCTGACGGAGAGCGACTTTTGTTTTGCCTGCGATAATACCAAGGCTGCCGACGTGCAGGGCGAGCGTGGCGGCGTGGGACTGACAAACGTGCGCAAGCGGCTCGACCTTCTCTATGGCGAGAAGTACGCGCTGCGCATCGACGATAAGGCCGACAGCTACGCCGTGGAGCTGCGCTTGCCGCTGTCGGCGGGAAATATCGGGGTGCCGGAAGCCCCTAAAGCATAGCAACAACACGCCGTCCGGGCGGGTCGCGGAGGCTTTGTAGGCCATCCTGCGAGGCGCGCCTGGCGGTCAAAGAATAAGAGAACATATGATACGCACACTTGCCATCGATGATGAGCCGCTCGCATTGCAGCAGCTCGCATCCTATATTAAGAAGATTCCCTGCATGGAACTGGTGGGGGAATGTCAGAGCGCCATCGACGCCCACGCGATATTGCGGCGTGAGCCGGTTGATGCCATCTTCTGCGACATCAATATGCCCGACCTGAACGGGCTTGACTTCGTCCGCTCGCTCGAGACACCGCCCATCGTGGTCTTCACCACCGCCTACAGTCAGTATGCCGTGGAAGGCTACAAGGTGGAGGCCGTCGACTATCTGTTGAAGCCGTTCAGCTTCGAAGACCTCAAGAAGGCCGCCGACAAGGTGTGCCGCCGCTACGCGCTGCTCCATATCAAGGCCGAGGCTGCCTGCGTTTCCGTTGTCGATGAGGACGACTCCCTCTTCCTGAAAACGGAGTACAAGGTGGTGCGCGTGGCGGTGTCCGACATCTGCTGCGTGGAGGGAATGAGCGAATACCTGAAGATTCACGTTGTGAACCGTCAGCGGCCGATTGTCGTGCTGATGACCATGAAGCGGCTCGAGGAGCGTTTGCCCAAGGATAGGTTCATGCGCGTGCACCGCTCGTGGATAGTCAACCTGCGCCGCATACATGAGGTGAGCAAGAACCGCATCACCCTCGATGGCGACTTGCAGGTGGCGGTGGGCGATCTCTACCGCGATACGTTCCACAGATACATCGACAGCAAGTTTGTGGGGAAGTAATGGCGGCGCGTCCGCGCTTCCGCAGCAAATAACGGCGTGATTAATAAGTTTTCACGCCGTTATTGTTCGCAAATGGGGAAAAAGCCGTAACTTTGCAGTTAAATACATTAAAAAGCAACAGATATATGGCACAGGAAGATGCATTCAAGAAGATAGTGAGCCACTGCAAAGAGTATGGCTTTGTCTTTCAAAGTTCGGAGATCTACGATGGTTTGGCCGCTGTCTACGATTATGGACAGAACGGCGTGGAACTCAAGAATAATATCAAAGAGTACTGGTGGAAGTCGATGGTGCTTCTCCACTCCAATATCGTCGGAATCGATGCCGCCATCTTCATGCACCCCACTGTTTGGAAAGCCAGCGGCCACGTTGACGCGTTCAACGACCCCATGATCGACAACCGTGATTCGAAGAAACGTTATCGCGCCGACAACCTCATAGAAGACCAGATTGCCAAGTATGAGGAGAAAATCGACAAGGAAGTAAAGAAGGCAGCGAAGCGTTTTGGCGACAGCTTCGACGAGGAGAAGTTCCGCGCAACGAATCCCCGTGTGCTGGAGACCATCAAAAAGCGCGATGCGCTGCACCAACGCTACGCGGAAGCTATGCAGGGGCCGAACCTGGAGGAGCTGAAGCAAATCATTATTGACGAGGGCATCGTTGATCCGATCAGCGGAACGAAGAACTGGACGGACGTAAGGCAGTTCAACCTCATGTTCTCCACCCAGTTCGGAGCCGCCGCCGATGGCAACAGTGTGGTCTATCTGCGCCCGGAGACGGCACAGGGCATCTTTGTCAACTACCTTAATGTGCAGAAAACCGGACGCATGAAGCTGCCGTTCGGTATCGCCCAGATAGGAAAAGCGTTCCGTAACGAGATTGTGGCACGTCAGTTCATCTTCCGTATGCGCGAGTTTGAGCAGATGGAGATGCAGTTCTTCTGCAAGCCGGGTACGGAGATGGAGTGGTTTGAGTACTGGAAGAAGCAGCGTCTCGCATGGCATCAGGCCTTGGGGATGGGCAATGACAACTACCGGCTTCACGATCACGAGAAACTGGCTCACTATGCCAATGCCGCAACGGACATCGAATTCCGTATGCCCTTTGGTTTCAAGGAGGTGGAGGGTATCCACTCGCGCACGGACTACGACCTCATGCAGCACGAGAAGTTCTCGGGACGCAGCGTGAAGTACTTCGATCCGGAGACCAACGAGAGCTATACGCCGTACGACATTGAGACTTCGATTGGCGTTGACCGTATGTTCCTCACCATTTTGTGCCACAGCTACACCGAGGAGAAACTCGAGAATGGCTCAGAGCGCGTGGTGCTGCGTCTGCCCGAGCCGCTTGCGCCGGTCAAGTGCGCCGTTCTGCCGCTTGTGAATAAGGACGGTCTGCCCGAGAAAGCGCAGGAAATAGTGGACAGCCTCAAGTTCCACTTCAACACGCACATCGAGGTAAAGGACTCCATCGGCAAGCGTTACCGCCGCCAGGATGCCATCGGAACGCCTTTCTGTGTGACCGTGGATGGTGATACGCTCACCGACAACACCGTGACGCTGCGCTATCGCGACTCCATGAAGCAGGAGCGCGTGTCCGTGGAGAAGCTGCGCGAGATTATTGAGGACCGCGTGAGCATCACCAGCTTGCTGAAGAAGCTGCAATAGACAAACAAAAACCAGCGTCCGCCCCTCCGTGGCATGACCATGTCGCGTCATTCGTGGGGAGAGGCGGACGCTCTTATTTTGCTTATTCATGATAAAGAAAATACAAAGCCTCTTTCCCTTGGCCGCCTTGCTGACGGTGCTGTTCGCTTTCTGCGCCTGTTCCGAGGACGATGATACAAGCGTGAGCGAGTTTGCCGACTGGCAAAGCAAGAACGAAACCTACTGGAGCGACCTCTATACGGCCACTACGAGCCGCATCAGCCAAGGCGACAGCACATGGAAGGTGATTCCCTGCTGGGCCATAGACGGACTTGACCCCACGCACGGTGCGGTAACGTATGGCGAGATGCAGTACATTATCGTCAAGGTGCTGGAGCGCGGCACGGGGGCGGAGTATCCTGCGTACACGGACTCGGTGCGTGTGCACTATGAGGGACACCTTATCCCATCGGCTACCTACACGGCGGGCTACCGCTTTGACGCGTCTTACAGCGGAGAATACAGCCCCGTGACCTCCAATCCCACCACGCTGAAGGTGAACGCCGTAGTGGACGGCTTCGCCACCGCCCTGATGAAGATGCGTGCGGGCGACCGTTGGCTGGTCTACATTCCGTTCTTGCTCGGCTACGGCACTGCGGATCAGAGCAGCGCGTCCATTCCCGCCTACTCCAACTTGGTGTTCGACCTGCGGATGGTGGACATCGTGCGATAGGCCGACAATGCTTTGGCGATGAGGCAACTGTTTGGCAAGAAGATTTCCGACGCGCTTCTGGAGAAGCTGCGTGCGGGTGATGCGCTCACCGGTGGTGAGAAGATGAACCTCATCGTGCAGCTGAGCATCCCGTCCATCCTCGCGCAGGTGACGACGGTGCTGATGTTCTATATCGATGCGTCCATGGTGGGTAGCCTGGGCGCAGAGGCTTCGGCCTCGATTGGCCTCGTGGAGCCGGCCACGTGGCTCTTTGGCTCGCTCGTGGGCGCGGTGTCGATGGGCTTTTCCGTGCAGGCGGCCCACTTCATCGGCGCAAACGACTTTGTCAAGGCGCGTTCCGTGATGCGCCACGGCTATGTGTTCGGTCTCGCGGTGAGCCTTTTGCTCATGCTGGTGGCCGCCCTCATAGCCTTTCCCTTGCCCCGCTGGCTTGGCGGGGGCGTCGACATCTGCCACGGAGCGTCGATGTACTTCCTCATTTTCTCATTTGCCGTTCCCGTTCATTTGGTTGAGAACTTCTCGGCAGCCATGCTCAAGGTGAGCGGCGATGTGCGCAAGCCCAGTGCCATAGCCGTGGCCATGTGCTTTTTCGATGTCTTTTTCAACTTCTTCTTCATCTATCCCACCCGCACCGTATCGCTGCTGGGTCACGATGTCACCATCTGGGGGCTTGGCCTTGGCGTGGAAGGTGCCGCGCTGGGCACGCTGATGGCTTTCGTGGTGGCCGCCGTGCCGCTCTTCTACTTTGCCGTCTTCCGCAGCAAAATTCTCGCTTGGCGGCAAGACACCGAGCCTTTCCGCTGGGTTTGGAGCTATATTCGCCACGCCGTGGGGCTTGGCGCGCCCATGGGCTTGCAGTATATCCTCATGAACGGTGCGCAGCTGGTGTCTACTATGATTGTCGCGCCGCTTGGCAACTTCGCCATTGCCGCCCATTCCTTTGCCGTCACGGCCGAGAGTCTCTGCTACATGCCGGGCTATGGCGTGGGCGACGCGGCCACAACGCTGGTGGGGCAGAGCGTGGGGGCGCGCCGTGCCGACCTTTGCCGCTCGTTTGCCAAGATGGCCATCGCCACGGGCATGGTCGTGATGGCCTTGATGGGCGTTGTGATGTATATCTTTGCGCCCGAGATGATAGGCCTGCTTACCCCCGTACCCGAGATTCGCGCCCTTGGCACGGAGGTACTGCGCATCGAAGCCTTTGCCGAGCCGTTCTTTGCCGCAGCCATCGTGTCCTACAGCGTCTGCATAGGCGCAGGCGACACGCTCCGTCCGTCGCTCATCAACCTTGGTTCCATGTGGCTTGTGCGCCTCACGCTGGCCGCCTTGCTGGCTCCCCGCTTCGGCTTGCAGGGCGTGTGGATGGCCATGGCCGTGGAGCTGACCGTCAGAGGCTTGCTCTTCCTTGTGCGCATAGCGCGGGGAAGGTGGCTCAAATTCGCTTGACAGGCATTTTACACCTAACATACTAAAACGCTAACGACCCATTTATTATGGAAGAACTGATCATCAACAGAATTTCTCGTGTGCCCAGCCGTGCCCGTCTTGTGCCCACCGCGCTCGATGTGGCCGACATTCCCTTTACCCCCATCGGCTGTGCCAACTGGCAGGGACAGTATCCTTACAAGCCGGAAGTGAAGTTTCGCATGGCCTATGCCGATGATTCGCTGCTGCTCCACTATGTGGTGACCGAGGCCAGCGTGGCCGCGGTGGCCGCAGACGATGGCGGCCGTGTGTGGGAAGACAGCTGCTGCGAGTTCTTCTCGCAACCGTTCGACGACGGGCTTTATTACAATATGGAGTGCAACGCCGCGGGCAAGCTGCTCATAGCGTGCGGCGGCGGACGCGAGGGACGCGAGGCCGCCACGGCCTCTGTCTACAATCAGGTGAAGCGGTGGTCGGAACTGGGGCGCGCCGCCTTTCCCGAGCGCGTGGGAAAGGTGACGTGGCAGCTCGCACTCATCATCCCTTACAGCGTGTGGTTCAAGCATCACATCCGCAACGTGCACGGAATGAACATGCGGGCCAACTTCTATAAGTGCGGCGACAAGCTCAGCAAGCCCCACTTCCTCTCGTGGAATCCCGTTGGCGCGCCGCGCCCCGACTTCCATCGCCCCGAGTTTTTCGGCAAGATACACTTCCGGTAGCCCTGCGTTTGGCAGTCCGCCGCCCCCTCGGCGCGCCTCTTCGTGAGGCCGTTTTGCGGGTTTTGATGCCCGATGCGTATGCTCCTTTTGGGCAATGGCTGCGCGCCGCAAAAGCCCGTATTGTGGCTGCGCGCGCAAGACGTATGCTTTTGCCCTGCGAAACCATACCTTTCACGCTGCGAAAGGTATGGTTTCGCATTCCAAAAGGTATGGTTTTGCCAGCCTGCGTGCGGCGGGTGGGTGGCGGAGGGGCAGATTGCGCTCTGCGGACGCGCCTTCTCGGGGCGTGTTTTGCCTTGTCTGCCGCCCTCGGAAGCCCTTGTTAGCAATTATTTAATTTTGGGCAAAAGTGAGGAAATAAAAGATAAAAACATAGCTTTTAGTCACGAAAACAAACCCGCCCTTCGGCCTTTTGCAACGAAAAGTTTGGAAAACAGTCCGCGGCGGGCGTGGACGGCTTTCCCGAAGGATAAAAAAAACTCAGAAATCGTTTGGCGGAATGGATTAATTTCTCTACTTTTGCCAACGAAATAATAAACGAAACCATAACAACTTAAACATTCAAGATTACTATGGAAGTTGAGAAAATCATGAAAGACCTGGAGCAAAAGCATCCAGGTGAGAAGGAGTTCTTGCAGGCCGTACACGAGGTGCTGCTCTCTATCGTCGACATTTACAACCAGCACCCCGAGTTCGAGAAGGCTCGCATCATCGAGCGCATGGTTGAGCCGGAGCGTGTGATCATGTTCCGCGTGCCTTGGGTAGACGATAAGGGCGAGGTTCAGGTGAACATCGGCTATCGCGTGCAGTTCAACAGCGCAATTGGCCCGTACAAAGGCGGTCTGCGCTTCCACGGCGCCGTGAAGCTCGACACGCTGAAGTTCCTCGGCTTCGAGCAGACGTTCAAGAACGCTCTCACCACGCTGCCGATGGGCGGTGGCAAGGGTGGCTCTGACTTCTCTCCGCGCGGCAAGAGCGACGCTGAGATCATGCGTTTCTGCCAGGCCTTCATGAGCGAGCTCTACAAGTATATTGGCCCGGATGTGGACATCCCCGCTGGTGACGTAGGCGTTGGTGGCCGTGAGATCGGCTTCCTCTTCGGCCAGTACAAGAAGCTCACCAGCCAGTTCCATGGTGCTACCCTCACGGGTAAGGGCTTTGAGTTCGGCGGCTCTATCCTCCGTCCGGAGGCTACTGGCTTCGGTGCTCTCTACTTCGTTGAGCACATGCTGAAGACCCGCAACATCGACATCAAGGGCAAGACTGTCGCTATCTCTGGCTTCGGCAACGTGGCTTGGGGTGCTGCCAAGAAGGCCACTGAGCTGGGTGCAAAGGTTGTGACCCTCTCTGGTCCTGACGGCTACATCTACGATCCGGCTGGCTTGGACGAGGAGAAGATCAACTACATGCTCGAGCTCCGCAACAGCGGCAACGACGTGTGCGCTCCTTACGCTGACAAGTTCGCTGGCTCTACGTTCTACGCAGGCAAGAAGCCTTGGGAGGCTGAGGCAGAGATCTACATGACTTGCGCTATCCAGAACGAGCTGAACGGTGATGACGCTGACAAGATCTTGGCTCGCAAGCCGATCTGCGTTGTTGAGGTCAGCAACATGGGTTGCACGGCTGAGGCTGTTGAGAAGTTCGTTGCTGCTAAGCAGCTCTTCGCTCCGGGTAAGGCTGTGAACGCTGGTGGTGTGGCTACTTCTGGTCTTGAGATGACTCAGAACTCTATCCGTCTCCACTGGAGTGCTCAGGAGGTTGATGAGAAGTTGCACTACATCATGTCTTCCATCCACGAGCAGTGTGTTAAGTACGGTACTCAGGCTGATGGCTACATCGACTACGTGAAGGGCGCTAACATCGCTGGCTTCATGAAGGTGGCTAAGGCTATGCTCGATCAGGGTGTCGTCTAATACCGAGATTTAAGAGAATATTCAATACACAGGGAAAGGAAGAGTCCGAAAGGATTCTTCCTTTTTCTTTTATGCCCTCTCTCCTTCATTAATAACTGCTTTCTCCATCGCTCTGCCGCGTTTCCTCCTGTTGTCTTGTTGCGTCCTTTTTGGCCTTTTGTCGCATTCTTTTTGGCTTTTTGCTGTATGTTCTTTATTGTTTTGTGGTGCGTGCTTTGTAGTCTTGCTGTGTGTTCTTTGTTGTTTTGCCGTATGTTCTCCTTAATAATATATAAGGGCATCGCTACTCCTCTGCTTTTGTTTCTCCTTGTTCCATGATGTTTTTCCGGCTTTGTTAGTTGTGTTTTCTCCTTAATGATGTGTTCCCATCTTCATTTTCATTCAGGTTTTCCTCTCTTTGGTCATGTCTTGTTTGCTCTGTGGGGTGGGGAAAAGATTGGAAATGTTGTGCCTATTGTGGATTTTTGATTGGTTTTTCTTGCTTTTTGTGTCAAAGATTGCTTTGTGCTCTTAAAGTATGTTTCAAGATGTCGCAAATTGGGATAATATCCGTAACTTTGCAAAATGAAGCAATCTATTCATCAAGCAGTGCTTGTTGTTGGTCTCTTGGTTTTCTTTTTGTCCTTTGGTCTCGTAGAGTTGTCGGCGCAAAAGGTGAAGAGCGGGAAGGCCACTTACTATAGTAGCAAGCTGTTTGGCAGACGGATGAGCAACGGCGAACGCTATCATCCCGACAGTATGACGTGCGCTCACCGCACATTGCCTTTCGGTACGCGTGTGTTGGTGACCAATCCGCGCAACGGAAAGCAAGTTGTGGTGCGCGTTACCGACCGTGGCCCGTTTGCCCGGGGACGTGTCATTGACCTTTCTTACGGTGCGGCGCGCGAATTGGGCTTCCTTTCAGCTGGTGTGGCCTACATGCGGCTGGAGGTAGTGTCTGATGACTTCTCCATTCCGATGCAGAAGCGGGAGGAGGAAGTGCTCAAACGGAAGGTTGTGGAGTATGGTATGGTGGGCGTAGGCTACGAGTTCATGCCCGAATGGCGCAATGTTGACGACAAGCCGCGTGCCGTTCCGCGCAAAGTGCGTGCCACTACCGACCGACACGAGATAAAGAAGCGAATGGAGGAACACAAGGCGCGGCGCGCACAGCCTGCTTCCGGGGCGGCTGAGGAGAAGCCCAAGGAGGAGAACAGATGGAAAACTTTCTTCCAGAAGCTCAAGGGCGACCATTCGGCGGCGGGTCATCAGCAGACGAACCGTCCATAATTGGGAAGCTGTGGTTCTTTTTTTGTGCTATGAAGGCAGGAAACATCAGCAGACGAAATGTCCATGATTGGGCTGCTGTGGTTCTTTTTTATGCTGTGGTAGAGGAAAGTTAGCAGCAGGAGAAACGCCATGTCGGGGCGCGCAGTGTGCGCTTATGGCTTTCGGAAGCTCCTTTTTTGGGCAGATTGTAAGGGAATCAGGCACATGGAACTCAGAGCTTGTGATTCTTGGAATATCCTTTTTGGGGAGATGTAATTACGCGAAAGGCGGAAGAACGCTTGGCATTTTGCCTCTGTTCTTCCGCCTTTCGTCTTTGTGTAGTGTTAGTCTCTTTCTCCGTTATGTCCTTTGGCTGGGGCGGAGATTGAGGAAATCATTGCAGACGCTGTTGGTCTCATCCTCCGTTATGTCCTTTGCGGGCAATCGCAGGATGTTGTTTTGCCGATGCAAGACGAAATATGCGCGTTCGTTATGTTCCCCGTGCGATTACCGCCGAGTGGTAATGGTCAGTTCATACACCTTGCTGATGCTCTTGTTGTCTTGCAGCAGAGTGAGCGCGAAGCGTGCGTTGCCATCCCGTAGCTTCTTTCCGCCCTTCACGGTAGCTGTGTATCGGATGCCCCGACCGGGCGCAATGCTCTCCACCATGACGCTTGGACTGATGAGGAAGTGCTCTCCGGCATTGGCAACTGTCACCGATGGTGTCACGTTGTAGAGCGTTTGGCTGCCACGGTTCATGATTTCGAATACCACTTTGGCCATTTCCCCACGCGAAAGGCATCCGTCTTGGTTGTCATCGATGAAACTCACGTTGCGTATTTCTACGTTTGGAATGTTGTAAAGCGACGTTGCGGCCACCTCCACGGTAGATTTCATCATGCTTTGGTCGCAAGGTTGCGCCGCTTCGCCGTAGTCGTTGCCATCGCCCGTTTCGAAATCATACAGTCTGTCGTCCCCCGAGTTGGAGTCATCGAAGCCGCTTGGGTCGTCATCGGCGGTGTATTGGCTGGTCTGCCGTGCCTTTTGGCTTTGCACGCGAGTATAATGCTCATGCACATCTTGCGCCTCTGCCTTGTCGACGGCGTTGCCGATGGATGCTCCGACAGCCGCGCCGCCCACCATTCCCACGATGGTTCCAATGTCAGATCCGCGCGGCCCGCCCGAGATACCTCCGATGGCACTGCCCAGGATAGTCCCCAACTGGGCACCCACGTAGGTGCCTGTCCCCGTGTTCGTGCTGCATCCCGCAAGTAACAGGGCTGAGCACGTCAAGTATAAAATGCTCTTTTTCATCTTGTTGTTGTATTATCCAATATGCAAAGGTATGCAGATTTCGGCAGACCTTGCGTGTGAATCCCCTAAAACAGCGTAGTGGAATCCCTATTCTTTCCCGTTTCGGATGCCGGCTGGGCAGAAAGAAAGGGGCGCGCGAGACCATTCGCCACCCCCTTGTTGCTTATTTCCGTCTCTTGCCGCTGTTTATCGGCTGTTCGATGACGGAGTTTTGTATTTCTATAGCCTTTCTTCCAGCCCAATACTTACCCCGAAGTGGGCAGCGGTGCGGGAAAGTGTTGCAGTGCTATTGCTTCTCTTCCAGCTCGTTGATAAACTCCCTGCGGAAGAGGCGGAACAGCCTGATGTTCTCCTTTCTGTCCTCCTCGTCGAGCGTCCAGATGCTTTCCGACCCATCGTTGTGCTCTTGCAGCCTGCGCACGCAGCGCGCTATCTTTCGCTTGTTGTTGCGTGCCTGCAGCTGGTCGCCGGGTATTGAGGCTTCCTTTTTGTAGGAAAGCGTGCGCAGTCGGCGCATCAATGCACAGAAATTGTCGTATATTAGTGCCTTGCGCATCATCTCCTGCGGGTCGGCCGTGGCATCGCCAATGCCCAGCATCTCGCCAAGGTGCTCGTAGCTCCAGTCGTCCTCGGTCATCCAGAACCACTGGAAGTGGAGCGCGTCCTCCAAAGTCATCAGTGTGCGGGGCAGTTCCGTGCGCTCTTCCTCGCTGCTCTCCTCGTAGCATTTGAACGCGTGGCGCGCCAAAGCCACTGGCTCACACTCTGGCAAGTCCTCCTCGGCGTGCTCCATTCCCTTGATGGTGATGTGCCACCGCTGGTCGTGATACTTCACCAGCACATCATCGCCCCGCATCATCAGCGTGCTCAGACTTCCTTTCGATGGTATCGCGCCCACTTCGGCCAGTCCGTCCTTGTGGTCGCGCAGCGTCAGCAGCCCGTCATCGTGCCAAATGCAGAGCAGGTTGCGGTGGCTTCCGTTGATGGAGAGCGTGAACCGGTCGTCTTCGGGGGTGCCCATGAATCGGTATCGGTATGTTTTCAGGTCATCGCGGCTGATGGGCACCTCTCCCGATTGTATTTTCTCGTCGCCGTTGAGCAGCTGAAATCCTCTTGCCGGCAGGCGCAGTGAGAGCGTGAAAGGCTCACCCTCGTCTGGCGTGAGACGCAGCGCAACGGTCTGCTCATTGTCAAATCGGCTTTTGAGCAGGCGTATTCCGTCTTCGGTTTGCTCGCCCTGCGGCACTTCCACACTGCCGTATGGCCACTTGAAGCAGAAAGTTACGGAGGTTGTGTCCTCACTGATTTTTCTCACAAAGCTGTTCGGGCTTACTCCCAAATGAATGGCGGGGCAGGGGCGGGTGTCGCCTTGGTCGCCCAGCACCTCCACGAGGATGCGTCCCAGCATGGGATCGTCTTCCCAGTCATCGCTCCCTTGACGGGCAAACACGGCAAAAGTGAGCCTCGATTGCTCACGTGTGCCATCGGGGTGGCATAGCCAGTAGGTGGTGTCTTCGGGCACAAGTACGGTCTCCACCAAGTATGGGCAGAGGCTTTTAGTGCCGGGTTCAATCTCCGTCCAGGAACTTTGGAGTTCCATATTCTCTTGTTCGTTCATTCTTTCAAGCTGCTTTTGTTGTCCCTTGGTGCGCCGTTTTTACGCTAAGGGTCTGCAAAGTTACAAAAAATAGTTGACATGGCGGGAGGCGGCGAACTAATTTTGGGCTGTCCGCGTGTGCAATTCTTGCCGTTGTGGAGCGGCTTTTGAGCCATTGTTTTTCGCTCATTGAGAAGCGTTTGTGAGTAAAACGTTCGTATAGGTCGAACTTATTCCTTACCTTTGCAATTCCAAAAACCATGCCTTTGGGTTGTGTTTGGCGTCCGGGGGCATTGCTTCGCAAACAATAGATATAATAAGGATAAGATGAAAAAGAAAAGTGTTTTATGGTTGGCATCGCTCACCTTGATGCTGGGCACTGCCATTCCGGCTACGGCCATTGACCGTCAGTCGCTCGCCACCTACGCCGCTTCGCTGCGTGGAAAGAAGAAAGCTGAGCTGAAAGCCGCTCTTGAGTCATTGCTGAAACCCAAAAAGGTGCTGAGCTATGGCGGCCGTGGCGAGGGATACACGTGGTATGGGTTCTATGACACCGACCGCGACCCAGCCACGGATGAATGCTACAACCGCTACAGCTCCAAGAAGTTCTACTTCAGCGGCCATGATGGCACGGCCATTTCGGGCATGAACATTGAGCATTCTTTCCCCAAGAGCTGGTGGGGAGGCGACAAGAACACGGCCTACAAGGACTTGTACAACCTCTATCCCTCCGATGCATCGGCCAATAGTGCGAAGAGCAACTACCCGATGGCCAAGGTTACGAACGTGGATGCCTCGAAAAGCGAGGAGGGATACGACAAGATTGGCACGGGATATGTGGACGGTGTGTCGCGAAACTGCTGGGAGCCGGGCGATGCCTTCAAGGGCGACTTTGCCAGAAGCTACATGTACATGGCTGTTTCCTACGCCAGCCTCACCTTTGTGAACACCGGCTTGCAGACAATGAACAATGAGGACTATCCCGGACTGAAGGCCTGGGCATCGGAACTCTACATTGCGTGGGGCAACGGCGACCGTGTGAGCGAGGTGGAGCGCGCACGCAACAATGCCGTGGCCAACATACAGGGCAGCCGCAACCTCTTTGTGGACTATCCTTACTTGGCCGAATACGTCTGGGGCGACAGCGTTGACGTGGCTTTCGACCCTTCCACATCGCTGAGCACGGCCTCGGATGACGGTCGCTACATGGGAGTGACCGATGAGCCGGACACGCCTTCTGCCGACCTTATCCACTTTGTGAAGGCCGAAACCGTTGCTGCCGGAGGCCAATATCTTGTTGTGGCTTCCAGCGGCGGCAAACTTTACGCCATGTCGCCGCTTGGCGAGTCGCAGACTTACGGCTATCCGCAGTCTGTCGGTGTGACGGCTGTTGACGATACCATCTCCTTGGCCACCGAAGACCAGGTCTTCACGCTTCAGGAGGCCGATGGCGGCTATGTCATTGTGGACGGTCTGGGGCGTTACCTCTATCATGAGGGCACTTACAAGACGCTCAGCGTCACCACCAGCGAGCAGCTTGCGGCCGTGTGGACGCTGACGCCGAACGCCGATGGCACGTTCTGCATCGATGCGGGCGATGGCTACAGCATTCAGTATTCTGAGCAATACGGCACTTTTGGTTGCTACAACACGAGCCAAAACGTAGTTCCGATGGTTTACGTGCGCGCGGAGAAGGGCACATCGACGGCCATTTTTGATGTCAAGCCTTTGTTGCGTCCAGCCTCGCAGCCCGTCTACACGCTGCAAGGGCAGTATGTAGGCCGAAGCGTGGAGCAGCTTCCGTCGGGCATTTATGTGCGCGGCGGCAAGAAGTTTGTCGTGAAATAACTTTCCGCTTCTCTCGCGTCTTGCGCCCGTAAGGGGATGGCAAGACCGCGAGGCATGGCGGTTTGAATAGCGCGTGGCGCAAGTCCGCAGCCGTTTGGGCAGAATAGTCCATGCGGTCGCGGATTTTTTTGTGCGGAGAAGTGCTTGGAGGGAGGAAAGTTTAGGGCACAAAAAAAGGACTACCGCTGTAGTCCAACCTTTGTTAACCTTAAATCTAATACTATGAAAAACACGTAGCAAAGGTAGGAAAGAAGTTCTTTATAAACAAGAAAATAATATAAAAAAGTTTGTTATATGTGTTATTCTTGATTTAAATCAAGAATAACTGTGTTTTGTCAAGGCTTCTTGCCCTTGCATTGGCGTGGCGGATGCCTGCTTGTGAGGCGGGAATGCATGGCGGTGGGGCTTTCTTCGCATGACGGTGTAGGAGAGC
>CAZXFP010000012.1:50282-58525 GCA_964640675.1 uncultured Prevotella sp.
GGGTATAAACATCAACCGCGGCCTTCCGAAGAAAGCCGCGGTTGATGCGTTGTATTGTGAGGACAGTCTGCCGATGGGGCGGGGCAGGGCTTGCGGTTTTGCCCTCTTGCGCGCCTCGGCGGCTGCTTGCTTACAGATGAAGGTCGTGACCCATGCGGTCGCGCTTCGTCTTCAAGTAGCGATAGTCGTACTCCGTGGGCGGCACCTCAATGGCCACGTTCTCCACAATCTCCAGTCCGTAGGCCTCCAAGCCGACGCGCTTCTTGGGGTTGTTGGTCATCAGGCGCATCTTGTGTACTCCGAGGTGGCGCAGCATTTGCGCTCCGCAGCCGTAGTCGCGCTCATCGGGCTTGAATCCGAGGTGGGTATTGGCGTCCACGGTGTCGAATCCCTCTTCTTGTTGCAGCTTGTAGGCGGCTATTTTATTCATCAGTCCGATGCCGCGGCCTTCCTGCTGCATATAGATAAGCACACCCTTGCCCTCCTTCTCAATCATTTCCATGGCCTTGTGGAGCTGCTCTCCGCAGTCGCAGCGGCGCGAGGCGAGGATGTCGCCGGTGGCGCAGGAGGAGTGAACGCGCACGAGGATAGGCTCATCGGGCTTCCATGTGCCCTTGATGAGTGCCATGTGCTCCAGTCCGTTGCTCGACTGGCGGAACGGAATGAGGTGGAAGTCGCCGTATTTTGTGGGCATCTCCACTTCTTCTCCCACCTCTATGAGGCTCTCGCGCTTCAGTCGGTAGGCGATCATGTCCTGTATGGAGATGATCTTGATACCCCATTCCTTCGACTTCTCCATCAGTTCGGGAAGCCGTGCCATGGTTCCGTCCTCGTTCATGATTTCCATCAGCGCGGCGGCGGGGTAGAGTCCGGTCAGCTTGCACAGGTCGATGGAAGCCTCGGTGTGGCCGCTGCGGCGCAGCACGCCATTGTCCTGGGCGTATAACGGATTGATGTGGCCCGGTCGTCCGAACGTCTTTGGGGTGGATGCGGGGTCGGCCAGGGCGCGGATGGTGGCTGCGCGGTCGTGTGCCGACACACCGGTGGAGCAGCCCTCGAGCTTGTCGATGGTGACGGTGAACGGCGTTCCGAGCACCGAGGTGTTTTCCTGCACCTGGTGCTGGAGGTCGAGCTCGCTGCAACGGCTCAGGGTGACGGGGGCGCAAAGTACGCCACGGGCGTTCTTGAGCATGAAGTTGACTTTCTCCGGGGTGATGGTTTCGGCGGCCGTGATGAGGTCTCCCTCGTTCTCACGGTCTTCATCGTCAACCACAATCAGGAATTTGCCTTCCTTGAAGTCTTTCAGGGCATCTTCGATACTGCTGAGTTTGAATTTTTCCATTATGCGTTTGAGTTGTTTTCTATTTTAATTATGATGGTAAAGTTGTTGATACGTTGTCCTTGGAGGTCATTTTCTCCACCTCGCCGATGATCATGTCATTGGCCGCTTGGATGGCTTGCAGGTCGCGATGGAGGCGAAGCCGGAAGCCCCACATACGGCAATAGAGGAACAAGCCTGCGGGTATGATGATGGCCGCGAGCACGTTTTGCCACTTTCTGTCGAAGGGGCGCGTGTGTGCTTTCACCGCCAGCACGGGGTAGCGGTTGAGTGCGGAGAGGATCACACGGTTGCGGGTGTTGCCCAAGTCTTCGATTACGCGCTCCAAATCTTCGCTGATGGCCTCAATCTCGTGGTCGGGGCGATACTGGAAGAACACTTTGACGAAATTGGGCGGCGACTTGAGGTTGTGGTGGGCGGCATAATCGGCTATCCGCGTGCTCATGCCGCGCAGCGTCTCTGCATCGCCCGTGTAGTCGGGAGTGTGTATGATGAC
The DNA here is from genome assembly GCA_964640675.1 of uncultured Prevotella sp. Lineage (GTDB taxonomy): Bacteria > Bacteroidota > Bacteroidia > Bacteroidales > Bacteroidaceae > Prevotella. Next base: position 52,118 of record CAZXFP010000012.1, read on the forward strand.
CTCCTTGCTGCCGATGTGGCGGTGGATGCGCAGCCCAAGCAGGCGCATGAAGAAGAGGCGGTAGGCATCAATGTTGAACACCGCCGAGTCTTTGTTGGCCTTGTAGGTGATGAAGATGGCCGTCGGGATGAGCACGGCGGGCGACAGTCCCTTGCCAAACCAAATAGCCCACGAGCCTTGGCGCGCCATTCGGTAGCCGGTGTTGTCGAGAATGTAGAAGATAATGTAGACCACGACGGCCACAATGATAGGCACGCCGAGGCCACCCTTGCGGATAATCGCGCCCAAGGGTGCTCCGATGAAGAAGAAAATGATGCAGACGAGCGACAGCGTGAACTTGTTGATGTACTCAATCTCGTGTTGCCGGATGTTCTTGTCGGCATCGCTTGTAATCATACTCTTGAACTGCAGGTCGCTCAGCTGGGCTTGCACGGTGCTCAAAGCCCTGTCCACGACCGCGCGCTGCGCGTCGGGTCGCAGTCTGGCATAGAGGGTGTCGATGTTCGTTGTCTCCTCTGCGGCCTTTGCCCGTGCCAGTTTCGTCTGGTTCGGGCCGAGCGGCTTGGCGGCGTAGTAGAAGTTGCGCGCGTCATCGTAGTACATTCGGCCAATGCTGTCGTAAGACTGGTTGAGCGAATCGATGTCGGCCTTTATTTGCCGGAGGCTCTTGGTGCGTGCGTTTCCTGCAATGCCGGCAGCCTCGGTGAGGTTGAAGTCGCCGTCGAAGTCCATGATGAGCCGCTTGTGTACGAATGTCTCGCGGCGATAGGGCACGGCTGCGCTGCCCGAAAGCTCTTCGGAGCGCATATTCTCAAACCATTCGCCGCTGTAGAGGTTCATGATGAGGTGCTTCTTCTCTGCCGTAGACTGCAGCATGCCCGAGTCGGCAAGGATAATGGCCTGGTCTTCGTAGCTGCTGGTCATGCGGTAGATCATGATATTGTAGAGTTTGCCCGTCTTCATGTCCTTCTTGCCCACGTAGATGTTGGTCTGCGGAATGCCGTCATAGAACACTCCCTCCGGTATTTCCAGCTCCGGGCTTTTTTGTTTCATCGACAGCATGAGCTGCGAGAGCTTGAGCTGGGCATGGGGGGCTATGTCGTTCTGGAAGTAGAAGGACACAAAGGCGATGAGAACGCTGACCACGATAAGCCCGCGCATCGACTGCAGCAGGGAGATACCTGCGGCTTTGATGGCCGTAAGCTCGCTGCTCTCGCCCAGGTTGCCGAAGGTGATGAGCGAGCTGAGCAGGATGGCGAGCGGCAGAGCCTGCGGCACCATGATAAGGGCCATGTACCAGAAGAACTGCCCCAAGACATCCATCGACAAGCCTTTGCCTATCAGCTCGTCGACAAATCGCCACAGAAACTGCATCATCAGCACGAAGAGGCTGATGAAGAACGTTCCAGCGAACAATTGCCCGAACTGCCGGGCTATGAACAAGTCTAATTTCTTGATCCGAAACATAATTGTCAGCGCGTTGCGCACGCCCTTTGGTGGGCTTTGCGTGAGCCGTGCCCCATGGGGCATGGCACTTAGAAATTGCAAAATTACGAAATTTATTCGATGTGTGCGAACGAAATCAGCCACATTTTTTGGACGGTGAATAAATAAGGAGTAAATGCCCGCAGGTCGGGAGGGCTGCTTTTGCCTTCCGTGGTGCGTCCCTTTTGCAGCCCAAAGGTAGCACCCGCGTGCGAAACCATACCTTTTGGGCTGCAATACGTATGGTTTCGCACGGCAAAAGGTATGGTTTTGCGGGGCAAAACGTATGGTATTGTTTTGCTTGGCTATAACTCTTTTGAGAGCGTGCTTGCTCCTATGTCGTGTGGCGGTGGATGGTTGGGGTGGGCAAAGGGCGAATATGCGTTGGATTTTGCCATATAAACGTAAGAAAATTAAGATTAAATTTCCTTAAATCTTTGCAATTTTTCTGTACCTTTGCAAGGTGTTTCCCCAATAGGCGTTGCCTTGCTCGCAGAGCGCAGTAGTGGTTTGCGGGAGGCATGGTGAGGCCATGGGGGTTAAGGCTTGTTTGGCAGTGCGTTAAGCGGCTTCGTGGTGCGCTGCCGGTGGCCTCTCCGGGGGAGTGCTGATGGGCGGATGATGACCATCCCCTTTGTCCGCGCCGTTGGTATGTAAACTGTTAGGTATTTCACATTATTTTAATGTAAGCGCAGGAAACGGGGTGGCCTGCAAGGACAAAAACATGATGAAGTCTATTATTACAAAAACGGCCATTGTAGCAATGGCACTCTTGACGTTCGTGGCGTGTGGCGACGATGATGTCGTACAGGATGTAGAGACTGGTGTGTCGGGTGGTTCCACGGGTGATGTGGAGGGGCAGATGACCCAAGCCCCGGCGCGCGTTGGCTGGTCGGGAAATGAGAGCAACGGCGTGTGCTATTATATGTTCTCTGGCGAAGAGGCGTATGATGCGAAAGCCAGTTTGCTGGCTCGCGTTGACGACTTTGACGATGAGGATGATGACGATGAGGATTACGACTGCAAGGTGTTCTGCTCGTTCTCTTTGGCGAATGGCAGCGTAAACGCGGGCGACGGCAAAGCCCGACTGTGCTTCTCGTTCGGCAATGAGCGCATTGCCGCAGAGATTTATGAGGGGTTGCACAACGGAGCATTTGACGATGACGAGGAGGGCTTTAGTGTTGACTCGGTGGCTCTTTATGCCATCACGGGCGGCGTGCGCCGCACGGGCAATACCGTGTGGTATGCGCTGGACAACTTGGGAGGCTTGAGCGTGCGCGAGCTGAAAGCCTGCATGAGCGTTTGGGAGCCTTTTATGTACCACGGAATGTCGGGCTTCATGATGAATGCCCTTGACAACATTGTCGGGCTGAATATGCTTGACATAGAAGCTCCGGTCTTTGGCTCTTGGAGTGGCAACGGCAGCTATGTGAGCAATACGTTTGCTTACGAGTCGACACTTACAGAGGGCTCTTGGGAGGGTTATACAAAGATGAGCATTGCTCCCGTTGACACGCTTCAAGGTTATGGTTATGAGATGGTGCTTGAGTGTAAGTCGCGGGAAGTGGCTCAGAATACTTACAACGCTTTTACTCATTCCACATTTTATGGGGGTAGCTTCCAGTCGGTTTCGATCTTAGGCAAGAGTGTTTCCTTGACCGTTGTGGGCGGAGACTACTCGGAGGCTGTTGTGCGCAACTGCATGAAGTTCATGGATATTACCGTCAATATGCCGTTTGTCTTGCAGCTCGCCACTTGGATGGACTGATGAGCGGCGTGCCGCGCGTCCTTGGCGTGGCTTGATACCTCCTCCCTTGCGTCCTCTTCCTTATGGTGGGGGCGCAGGGAAGGGAAAGCCAAAAGGGTGCGAATGTATCCTTAGTATAATACGCTTGCAGGAGCAGGCGAGAAGAAATAACGAAAAAACACAAAGAAAAGATGAGAAAGAAAATGATGTTGGCCATGGCGGCATTGCTGATGGCAGTGAGTGGAACGGCACAGGGGCAGGAAGCCAAGTCGCTGGATTACGGAGTGTTCAATCATTTGGGTGTGAATGTAGGCGTAGGCCTTGAGGGCATCAGCGTTGGCGTGGCCGCTCCGCTCACCAAGTATTTGGAGATGGAGGCAGGTGTGGACATTGTGCCCAGTGTGTTTGAGCTGAGCGGCGACCTTGATGTGCCATCGCAGAATATTCGGGTGACGAATCAAGGTGTGGCCAGCTATCTTACCACTCCCGACCTCACGGTTGATGCCAAGGGAAAGTTCTCCCGGACCATGTTCCACGTGAAGGCCAACGTCTATCCTTTCGGCGATAAGAGCAGCTTCTTTGTGGCCGCAGGTTTCTCGTTTGGTGGTCGCAAGTTGGCCAAACTGTCGGGTCACAGCGAAGACTTGAGGAGATTTGCCGACCAGCATCCGGAGTATCGCCAGCAGATTCTGAATGAGGTGAAGGCGGAACTGGCCAATTACGACATCAGCTTCAACGATGACTTCTCCATCGAGGGCGATGTGCGCTGCAATGGTTTCCGTCCTTATGTGGGTCTGGGCTTTGGCCGCCTCGTGCCCAAGCACCGTTTGGGCTTCCGCATGGAGGTGGGATGCCAGTTCATGGGCAAGATGAAGGTCTATCAGAACGACCAGCAGCTCGATGTGAAGCAGATTGTAGAGGATGCCGAGATGGACGACGACATCTCTAAGTTCATCGACAACTGGAAGTGGTATCCTTGCTTGAAGTTCTCTCTGACGGGCAGAATACTCTAAGTTGAAAAGGCGTTTGGAACGCGCAGAATAAGTAGTGAGATAAGTTGGGCAGCCATTTTAGGCTGCGCTTTTGAAGCCCTTTGTGCGTGATGCACAGAGGGCTTCTTGTGTGGTTGTGGCGTGGTGGCTTCTCTTGCGCAGGTGTTTTGCGTTGTGGCGTGTGTTGCGGCGCATGGCGGGATGTAGTGTTTTGTGATGAGAGAAGATGGATTCCGCAAGCCATGGCTCGCCAAACTGCCGCGTGAGAGAAAGGGTGGAATCGGCCTCTTGCTCGTCTGCTGATGGCTATGGTGTGCGGTCGGAAGGCAAAAAAAAGTCTAAACTGTTGGTCGGATGGAAAATAAGTGCTAACTTTGCACCCGCAAAAATGGTGCGTAGGCACCAAAGATGTTAAACATATCAATAAATTACAAAGCAAAAGCAATGATTATTGTACCGGTAAAAGACGGCGAGAACATCGAGAGAGCACTCAAGAAGTTCAAGAGAAAGTTTGAAAGAACAGGTGTCACCAAGGAGCTGCGCGCGCGCCAGCAATTCGTCAAGCCTTCTGTGAAGAAGCGTTTGAAGATGGAGCACGCCATCTACGTGCAGAAGCTCCGCGACGCTGAGGAATAAAAAACTTCCGTCAAAATTTGGTAGTTCGGATTTTTTTCCATAACTTCGTAGCCGAAAGCTTAGTGTAAGAGCAGGGCGCGATGATGACGGACGATTTCCTGGAGTATCTGCGGCTGGAACGCAACTATTCTGCCTCTACGGTGAAGAGCTATAAGGAGGCGTTGGGTAGTCTTAGCAGTTATTTCAAGGAGGTGGATGGCTCGCAGACGTGGGTCACAATCGATTCCGACATTGTGCGCGGCTGGATGGAACGCTTGATGGATGAGGGACTGAAGCCCTCCACGGTCAATGGGATGCTTAGCGGCGTCCGCTCGTTCTATCGTTGGGCATTGCGCTGCGGCCTTGTGAAGCACAACCCGGCTCATAGTCTTAACGGGCCAAAGCTGCGGCGACCATTGCCGCACTTCGTTCGCGACAAAGACATGGACGGCATTCTTGACCCGCAAAGATGGGGCGATGATTATGACAGCGTTCTCGCGCGTACATTATTAATAGTGTTCTACGAGACGGGTGTCCGCCTGTCGGAGCTGATAGGACTGAAAGATGAAGATGTCAGTCTGATTAACAACGAGGTCAAGGTGACGGGAAAGCGCAATAAGCAGCGTGTGATACCTTTTGGGGCGGAAATGGCGCAGGCTGTCGCCGCTTACAGGGGGAGGCGCGATGAGGAGATTGCGGAAAGGCAGTCGGACGCGTTCTTTCTGAACAAGAGGGGAAAGCGCGTGAGTCGCGCGCAAGTAGATAAGGTGGTGAAAAGCAACTTGTCGCTTGTGCCCACGCTTGGAAAGCGTTCGCCGCACGTGTTGCGGCACTCGTTTGCCACGGCAATGCTGAACCATGGAGCTGGACTTGAAAGCGTAAAAAAACTGCTCGGGCATGAGTCGCTCGCGACAACCGAGATTTATACTCACACAACGTTTGAGCAGTTGAAGAGAGTCTATAAGCACGCTCATCCAAGGGCGTAAGAAGAACCTTTAAAAACGGAGGTAATTATGGAGATCAAGATTCAGTCGATTCATTTCGACGCTACCGAGAAATTGCAGTCATTCATTAATAAAAAGGTGGAGAAGCTGCAGAAGTCTTACGAGGACATTCAGAAAGTAGAGGTGCAATTGAAGGTTGAGAAGCCTGCCACCGCACTCAATAAGACCACAAGTCTGACGGTGACCGCGCCGGGCAACACGCTTTTCGTAGAGAAAACGTGCGACACTTTTGAGGAAGGAGTCGACTTGTGCTTGGATGCGATGAAGGTTCAACTCGCCAAGTTTAAGGAAAAACAAAGAAATTACTAAAAAAAGTCCTCTAAAATTTGGAGGAATGGAAAATAAGCCGTAACTTTGCAGCCGTTTTCCGACAAGAACGTCAGAACGAGCCGGCAACGGCTGCAAAGATATAAATGTCGGCACGGGTAGTTTCCAGAGTGGCCAAATGGGGCAGACTGTAAATCTGCTGCTTCTAGCTTCGGTGGTTCGAATCCATCACTACCCACTCGAAATGCGGAAATAGCTCAGTTGATAGAGCACTAGCCTTCCAAGCTGGGGGTCGCGG
>CAZXFP010000013.1:0-23744 GCA_964640675.1 uncultured Prevotella sp.
GTTTGCAAAATGAAAGCAGTCCCTGCCCAAACAAAAGCAGGACAGGGACTGACTGATAACAAAATGTTATGCTGCCTTGCGGCAGTGGTTCTTACTTGGCCAAACGCTCCTCAAGGTGCTTGCGGATGGTCTGGATGAAGGTGAGCGAGTTGACAGCCTTGGCCTCTACGCCCTCCATGAGGTTCACGAGGTCCTTGGTGACAACGCCACTGTTCATCGTGTCGAAGCAAGCTCCCTCGAGCTGGTCGCCGAAGTTGACAAGCTCCTTGATGCCGTCCATCTCACCGCGCTTGCGCAGTGCGCCGCTCCATGCGAAGATGGTAGCGATGGGGTTGGTGGAGGTCTCCTCGCCGTTGAGGTACTTGTAGTAGTGGCGGGTCACGGTGCCGTGAGCAGCCTCATACTCGTACTTGCCATCGGGAGAAACGAGCACGCTCGTCATCATGGCCAGTGAGCCGAATGCGGTGGAAACCATGTCGCTCATCACGTCGCCATCGTAGTTCTTGCAAGCCCAGATGAATCCGCCCTTGCTGCGTACCACACGTGCCACGGCGTCGTCGATGAGGGTGTAGAAGTACTCCAAGCCGCGCTTCTCGAACTCCTCTTTGTAGTTCTCCTCGTACACCTCGTTGAAGATGATGCGGAACTGTGCATCGTACTTCTTGGAGATGGTGTCCTTGGTGGCGAACCACAAGTCCTGGTTCACGTCCAAAGCATACTTGAAGCAGCTGTGGGCGAAGGAACGGATAGACTTGTCGGTGTTGTGCATGCCCTGGATTACACCCGGTCCGTCGAACTCGTGGATGATAACCTCCTGCTTCTCGCCGCACTTGCACTCGAACACGAGCTTGGCCGTTCCGGCCTCCGGGCAGCGAATCTCAACGCCTTTGTAGACATCGCCGTAAGCGTGACGGGCGATGGTGATGGGCTTCTCCCAGCTGCGCACTTGCGGATGGATGGAGGGGAGCTGGATGGGAGCACGGAACACGGTGCCATCGAGGATGGAACGGATGGTGCCGTTGGGGCTCTTCCACATCTTGTGGAGCTTGTACTCGTCCATGCGCTGGTGGTTCGGGGTGATGGTGGCGCACTTCACGGCCACGCCATACTTCTTGTTGGCCTCGGCAGCGTCGATGGTCACTTGGTCGCCTGTCTGGTCGCGGTAGGGAAGGCCGAGGTCGTAGTACTCGCTCTTGAGGTCAATGAACGGCAGAATCAGCTCGTCCTTGATCATCTTCCACAAAATTCTGGTCATCTCATCACCGTCCATCTCGACGATGGGGGTGGTCATCTGAATTTTCTCCATTGTTTCGTTTGGTATTCTTTTGATTAGTTATGATTGTTCTTTGTTTGAACTTTCCGGCTTGGCTTGCCCTGTGGCGGCGGAGCATCGGCGGGCTTTGTGGCTCGCCGCGTGCTCCGTTGCCGCAGGGGGCGTGGGCTGGAATTAGTCCTTTTGTCTTTCTCTGTAATAGTTGATGAGGCAGCCATCGGCGAGGATGTCGCGCTCATCGGCAGTGAGGTTCTGGAACAGCAGGTGGATGGGCTTCACGCCGTCCTTGGTGATTACCTGTGCATCGATTTCCTCCTTGCCCTCGAGGATGGCCTCGCGGATGCCGGGAACGAACACCATGTCGCCCACCTCGTAGTCGAACGGCGTGTCCTTGGCAATCGTGAACGGCACGATACCCCAGTTGATGCAGTTGCTGCGGTAACGCTTCGTGGCATACTCGTAGCAGATGTTAGCATCGCCGCCGAGCACCTTCTGGCAGGAAGCGGCCTGCTCGCGGGCAGAGCCGTCGCCGGGCTTGTTGGCGAATACGCAAGAGCCGAACGAAGTCTCCTCAACGCTGGCACCCACTTGCTTGAGTGCATCGAGTACGTGCTGCGGTGCCTTGCCGGCGCGACGCTCGCGATCCATCTCCTGGATAGCCTTGCTGCGGTCGACGTACTCGGGCACGCGGCGCGAGAGGGCGAACTCAGAGAGGCGGAGCGGGTTGGAGCGGTAGCTCGAAGTCTCGCCGGAGGGAATCAGCTCATCGGTGGTGGTCACGGGGTCGTGGATGACGGCGGCCAGCTGAACGAGCATGTTCTTCTGCATGGGGTACATCTCGGGCCAGTCCTTGATGTTCGGGCCGTAGCAGAGCGGCTGGTCGGCATCGGCCTTGTCGTAGCCGTTGTAGACGCGGTGCTGATAGATCTTATCATCGAAGGCGTAGCCCTGGTAGTCTACATCGTAGTCGATGTCGGTGGCAGCCGTAATCACACCGCCGTTGGCAGCGGATGCGGCGATGGAGCGTGCGTCCATCAGGGCAACCATGGAAATTTGGCCCTGCCCCGGCTTCGAGCCTTCGCGGTTGGGGAAGTTACGTGTGGTGTGGCGGATGCTGAGTCCGTTGTTGGAAGGCACATCGCCTGCACCGAAGCACGGACCGCAGAATGCGGGCTTGATAACCACGCCGGCCTCCATGAGGTCGCTGGTTACGCCGGCACGGTTGGCAGCGATATAGACGGGAGAAGACTGCGGATAGGCGGAGCAGGTGAAGTAGTCATTGCCCACCGAGTGGCCGCGCAGGATGGCAGCAGCCTCGCAGAGGTTCTCGTAAGTACCACCGGAGCAGCCGGCAATGATGCCTTGGTCGGCATACACCTTGCCATCGCGAATCTTGCTCACCAAGTCGGGGTGTACCTTGTCGCCGAAACGGCGCTTCGTGTCCTCCTCCACGCGGCGCAGTACGCCCTCGGGGTCGGCCTGAAGCTCGTGGATGGTGACAGCGTTGGAGGGGTGATAGGGCAGGGCAATCATGGCCTCCTGCTTGGAGAGGTCTATGCGAACCATGCTGTCGTAGTAGGCAACGTGGCCCGGACGAAGCTCCTTGTAGCACTCCGGACGGCGGTGCTGCTCATAGTGCTCGCGCACTTTCTCATCCGTAACCCAGATGGAGCTGAGGCAGGTGGTCTCGGTGGTCATCACGTCGATGCCGTTACGGAAGTCGACAGAGAGGTTCTCCACACCGGGGCCGGCAAACTCAAGCACCTTGTTCTTTACGAAACCGCTCTCGAAGACAGCCTTGACCAAAGAGATGGCCACGTCGTGCGGACCGATACCGCGGCGGGGCTTGCCCTCAAGCCATACGAGCACCACCTCGGGTGCCTTGATGTCCCACGTGTTGCGGAGGAGCTGCTTCACCAGCTCACCGCCGCCCTCGCCAACACCCATGTTGCCGAGTGAGCCGTAGCGGGTGTGGGAGTCAGAGCCAAGAATCATGTTGCCGCACTGCACCATCTCCTCGCGGGCGAACTGGTGGATGACGGCCTGATTGGCGGGAACATAGATGCCGCCGTATTTCTTTGCCGCCGAGAGGCCGAACACGTGGTCGTCCTCATTGATGGTTCCGCCAACGGCGCACAGAGAGTTGTGGCAGTTGGTCATGGCATAGGGCAGGGGGAACTTCTTCAACCCGCTGGCTCGTGCCGTCTGGATGATTCCAACATAGGTGATGTCGTGCGACATCATTGCGTCAAAGCGGATGTGCATCTCCTTGCCTTTGCCGCCGTTAACGTCGTGCGCGCGCAAAATGCCATAGGTAATGGTGTTCTCGCGGGCCTCGTCAGGCGAGGGCATACCGGTCGTGTCGGTGGCAATTTGATTGCCATCGAGCAGATACACTCCATGTTTGATCAGTTCAATCATGATGATAATGACTTTTTATTTGATGAATAGAATTATTGATTATCTGGTTTTTATTTGAGAATCGCGTTGATGAGAATCGTGAGCGACAACATGTCGGCGCATCCGCCGGGCGAGATGTTGTGGCGGATGAACTCCGCATCGGCATCGCGAAGGGCGGAAACGGAGAAGCGCTCCAGCAGCATTCCGCTGGAATGGCGCACCAACTCGGCTGTTTCGGCATCGGTGCGGTGATAGACGTTGGTGTCTTGGAGCATCGACATGATTTTGAGCAGCGTCTTGTGGTGGCGGTGGCGGTCATCGCGCAGTCGTCGGTAGAATGGCCCCCATGTCTCAAACAAGTCGGGGTATCCTTCAATGGCGTTCTCTCTTGCTCCTTTCACGTGATCCTTGGCTTTCACCTCCGCGCCGTGCGTTCCCTTTGCCGGCTCAAATCCGGAGGCGATGCGGGAGATGAGCTGCTGCAAGCTCTCCCGTGTGACAATCCAGCCTTCATGGCTGTAAATCCACATGGCTGCTGCCACGGTGATTCCGAGGGCGAAGAGCGCGCCCTTATGTGTGTTGACACCATGCGTTGTCTCCAGCATGGCTTTCTCTGCCTCGATGCCAATGCGCTGAATGTCGGCAGTGGCGAGCTTGTCGGAGTTCATTCCTAATTGTGCGAGCTGCACGAAGTAGGGTCGCAGGGCGTTGATGCTGCGCTGCATGAGGATGTAGTCCATGTCGCTGTGCGCCCCGTTGTTGTCTTTGTCCACAAGGCCGGGCTTCGGCGTAGTGTCAAGTTCCTGCTGCAAGGCATCAACGGCAAACTTGGCGAGCACAAATGGTTGTGTTGTGGGGGGCACCAGCTGCATGGCTGCGTGCATCTTGTTGGACTCGATGAAGGAGCGGGTGCGCGATGCGCTGATAGGCTCACCATCGAATTGCTTGCGTTCCAGCTGCCGCACCTCAATACCGTGGGCAGGCAGCTGCTCTGCCATCATCTCATTGTAGCGGCGCGTAAGGGGGTCGATAGGCTCTGTGCCCACAAATCGAACCGTTGCGCCAAGGGCGGGGGCGATGTAGCGGGCAAATATTTGGAGATCCAGTTCTATTTGATTCTCCGAAGCCTTGTCGAGCTGTTTAAGGAAATAAGTGGGGAAAGTGGCCTGCGAGATAGCGTAGTCGCTGCCCTCGCATACGGTGACATTCTCGATGTCGGCTGTGCCGAGACAAATCATCTCGCGCCGTTCCTCATAGGTGAACTTGCCGTTGCCCTCTTTCAGCGGTATAATATAAAGGTTGTCCACCTGCTTGGCCGCCTCTTCTATCAAGTAGTGGTGGCCGCGTGTGAACGGGTTGCAGTTCATGACGATAACGCCTGACTTGCCTGGCTTGCGCAGCTTTTCCAAGCTGTGAAGATAATCATGCAGGGGAACAAGGCTGTTCTCCATGAAGACCACACTGTCGGTCTCGGCCACCAGTTCGAAGGCAAGGCTCTCGAAGATGGTCTTGTTGCATGGCTTAGTGAACACTTTCACCGTGGGATAGCCGCGTCGCTGCACGATAACCATCAGATGCGACACCAGACGGTTGGCCAAGTGCTCATCTTCCATTCCCTCCTTGACAGCGATGCAGCGGATGGCATCTTTCAGCAGTCCGCCTGCGCCGAGTATCTCGTCGCCGCCATAGGGGTAAATCGCCTCGTAGTAGTCTACCTTGTCGAGGCGAAGCGTACGTTCTCCGAGGAACTGCTCTATCTTACGTCGTGCGGGCGCATAGCCAATGGGCACTTCTCTTATCTCGTAGTCGGCGTACATAAGCGTTAGTTTTGGGAATTAAAGTCGTTGACCATCTCGGTGATGTGCTGTTGAATCTCCTCCTGCGTGTGGGTGTGGTTGCGCATGCACCAGCGCGCCTCGTTGCCGCATATCAAGCAGCGGCGCGCGCTCAGCCCCACTTCGGTGCGGGAGATGGGCGTGGCATCCAGGCGCAACACATCGATGTCGAACAGTCTGCCCAGTGGATGTGCTTCCTCAATGCTGCACATCATTCTCTTGATGGTCAAGGCGTCTCCGCCCGTAACCCAGTATCCCTCAAATCCTGTTGGCGTTTTGCTGATGCGCGTCATCACAACTTTCCGTCCAAGGAAAGCATTGATGGCAGCCTCTCCGGCGTGGCCAATGACGATGGCGCGCTCATCAAGCTTGACGCTTCCGGGCATAACCACCGTAAGCACAACGAGCACTTTGCCCGGAAATGTTTCCAGCAAGTGCTTCTCTGTTTCCCAGCGTGCATCGCGGCTTTTCAGAAGCTGTTCAAGCGTTATCTCCATTGTTTGTCAACAGAAGCGTTTGATAGCACAAGAGAGGACAGGGCTTGATGAAGCCCTGTTGAGGCTCATGCAATTCCTGTCTTCTCCTGGCTTTTATAATATAAATAAGGATTAGTCCTTGATGTTCTTAATGACATCCATCACTTCTCCGTTGCGGTTCATCACCACGCCTACCACCTTGTCGCCGAAGGGAAGCTCCGCCGGCGTGCCGATGGCTTTCAGTGCGCGGTCGCGCAGGCTCTCCAAGGTCACGAGCTTGATGCCTGCGGCCTGCAACTGCTCTGCAAGGTCGGTGCGGCGAGGATTGACGGCCACGCCGTACTCCGTCACAACCACATCGACAGTGGCACCCGGAGTGATGAGGGTGGTCACCTCGTCCACAACGCAGGGGATGCGGCCACGCAGCAACGGGCAAACAACGATGCTCATGGAAGACTCTGCGGCGGTGTCGGGGTGTCCGCCGATGGCACCACGGATGATACCATCGCTACCTACGAGCACATTGACATTGAAGTTGACGTCCACCTCCAATGCGGAGAGAATCACGATGTCGAGGAACTTCGTGGCTGCGCCCGGCTCATCGGCCGATGCATATTCGTTGGCCGACACTTCCTTGTGCTTCGGGTCGTTCTTCAAGCTCTCTGCGGCCACCTTGTCGAACGACTGTACGTCGATCAGGTGCTCGATGAGACCCTCCTCGTGCAGCTTCACCATGTGCGAGGTGATTCCGCCGAGTGCGAAAGAAGCCTTGATGTTCTGGTCTATCATGCTCTGGCGCAGGTATTTCACCACGGCCAGCGATGCGCCGCCAGAACCGGTCTGGATGGAGAAGCCGTCCTTGAAGTATCCGCTGTTGACGATGACCTTGCAGGCCGACTTGGCCAGCAGGATGTCGCGCGGGTTCTTGGTGTCGCGGATAGCGCCGGAGGCAATCTTCGAGGAGTCGCCCACAGAGTCTACCACCACCACATAGTCTACATCGTGCTCCGAGATAGAGGTCGGCGTGTTCGGGTACTCCACGAGGTCATCGGTCAGAATCACCACCTTTTCGGCATAGCGTGCGTCGGGCATGGCGTAGCCCAGCGAGCCGCAGATGCTCTTGGCGTTCTCCGAGCGGGAATAGCCGCAGGCGTTGCCCATCTTGTCGCAGGAAGATGCGCCGAGGAAAGCCACGTCGATGTGGATGTCGCCATTGGCCACCGCGCTGCCGCGTCCGCCGTGAGAGCGGAACACTACCGGCTCCTCAAGAATGCCGTGCGAGATGGCCTGTGCCAGGTCGCCGCGCATACCGGATGTGGAAATCTTCGTCACCACGCCGTTCTTGATGTGCTCGATGAGGGGCTTGTGTACGTCGTTGAGGCTCGATGCGGCAATGTGGATGTTCTTGATGCCCATCTCGGCAATCTTGTCCATCACCATGTTCAGCACCTTGTCGCCGCCACGGAAGTGGTGGTGGAACGACACGGTCATGCCGTCTTTCAGTCCGGACTGGCGGATGGCCTCCTCCAGCGTCATCACCTTCTTGCTCTCAGCCTGACATTGCTTGCGGGGAGTGGTGATTTTGTGCTCCTCGCTGTGGTATATGTCCTTCTTCAGGTGCTCGGCCATCTCGCCGATGAGTCCCTGTCTCTCTTCTATTTTGCTCATGCCAAATCCTCCTTGCTTAATACTCCTGCCGCAATGGCTAAATCAATAGTTCTTTGTGCGCGAATAACAACGGGGCGGTCGATCATTTTGCCGTTCAGGGCGATAACGCCCGAGCCGCGCTTCTCGGCCTCCTTGATTGCGCCTACCACGGCCACGGCCTTGTCGATGGCCTTCTGTGTCGGGGTGAACACCTCGTTCACGATGGCAATCTGGCGCGGGTTGATGATGGATTTTCCGTCGAAGCCCATCTTCTTGATGGTCTCCACCTCCTTGCGGAAGGTCTCCATGTCGTTGAGGTTGGAGTAGACGGTGTCGAGGGCGTCGATGCCGGCAGCACGTGCGGCCACCACGATGGTCTGGCGTGCGAGCAGCAGCTCAATGCCCTCGGGCGTGCGCTGCGTCTTGAGGTTGGCGCAGTAGTCCTCCGCGCCGAGGGCGATGCCCATCATGCGCTTCGAGGCCGTGGCGATGCTGTAGGCGTTGACCACGCCGAGCGCGCTCTCGATGGCGGCCATGATCTGCGTGCGGCCGAGGCATCCAAGCTCTTTCTCCACTTTCTCGATCTCTGCCTCCACCTCGCGCACCTCATCGGCGGTCTCGGTCTTCGGCATACGGATTACGTCAACGCCGGCCTTCACCATGGCCTCCACGTCCTTCTTGCCGTAGGGCGTGTTGAGCGGGTTGATGCGCACCACCATCTCCGTGTTGCCATAGTCGATGGTTGTCAGTGCGTTGTACACGAGCAAGCGTGCTGTATCTTTCTCTGCCATCGTCACTGAGTCCTCGAGGTCGAGCATTATCGAGTCGGGACCATAGATGAAGGCATCCTGCATCATGCCAGGGTTGTTGCCCGGCACGAACATCATAGTTCTTCTTAATCTCTGCATACTTTCTTTTCGGTTACTTTTTTGTTTAGACTCCCGTTAGTATAGATTTCCAAAGGTAAAAGGTTGGAACCGTGTCAGTCCTTCCACACATCTTTGCCGGTGGCTCTCACAGCAGCGGCAGTGACGCGCGCACGAATCGTGCAGTCCAAGGCGCCCTTGTCGGTTGCCTTCACATGAGCTTTCTCAACGCCCATCTGCTCGAGCGTCTCCTTGATAACCTTGCGTATCTGGCCACCGAACTGGTACTCAACCGTACTGTCAAGGTCGATCTGAAGGCTCTCGTCTTCCGAGGGAGTGATCTGAATCAGGATGTCGCCCGACTCCAATGTCCCTGCGAATGCATTCTTTAGTTCCATGTTGTCGTTATTTGGTTTAACTGTTTATTTTCAATTTAGGGGCGCACGTACACAAAAAATGCGGACGCATCAGGAATGAATGACCGAGAACAACAACCCATTCTTGGCTTGGGTTTCTGCTGTTACCTTTCATCAATTACCTTACGCTCCCGCGAGTAGTGCATTGTGTGCGGCTCGTTCACGGCCGCCGTGATTTCCTAATCACGGTGCAAATGAACGAAGTTTTTTTCAATTGGCCAAAAGTTTTGCTGGTTTTTTGCGTGAGGAGTGCAAAAGAATCTTAAATCTGCGGCTTTCCGACCACCTTGCGGCGGTTTTCCTGCTTTGCTTTGGTCGCGTTTGGCCAATTCGTTGTCTGTCAGACGGTTTGCGCGCGGGGCTTCCTCGTTTTCCGAAACCGCTTGTTTGGTCTTCCAAAACCATAGGTATTGCCTTGTCAAAGGTATGGTTTGGCGAGGCAAAAGGTATGGTTTTGCGCGCGGGGCTTTTTGTGCTTGGTTTGCGGGGGTGCTCTTTTGGCGCGGCGTGCCCTTTGCGGCGTGCTCGCGCGGGGGTGTGTTCAAGGGGTTGCCCGGCTTGCGCTCCGTTGCGCTTGCAAGGGGCAACCCCTTGGCTTTTGTTGGCTGTGGCAGGGTGTTTCCTTGTTATCTCACCATCATCTTGCGGGTGGTCACGGTGCCATCGGCTTGTGTCTCGCGCACGATGTAGATGCCGTGTGAGAGCTGCTTGTCGCTGACGCGCTTGCCATCGATGGTGTACACTTCGGTGCGTGCCGCCGTGCCTTGCTGTGCGGTCTTCACGCCGCGCACTTCGGTTACGGCATCGGGCAGGCTGATGCCCTCTACGTTCTCCACGTAGCATCCGCTCACGTTGGTGGTGTAGTAGTTCACGGCCGCCACAATGTTCATGTTCTCATGCGCCCACTGCCGCCATGCCTCTTGGAAGTTGATGCCGTTCACCTTGGTGAAGTAGGCGGTGTTCAGTCCCAGCGACACCTCGTAGGTGAAGCTGTTGCCGTCCCACTTGATAGGCTCGCCCCACACGCTGTTGAGTGCTCGCGACACGTGCTGGTGGGTGAACGTGCCCTCCGCGCCCACCTGCGAGTGGGCGGCTATGTTGTCCTCGGTCAGCATCACGGTGATGCGGGCGTTGGGCTTGGCTTCCGGGGTGCGCATGCCCTTGACGGTCACCACGAGCGTGGTGTCGTTGTCGCCGTAGCGTGCCTCAAGGTCGGTGATGACGATGGTGGCCGGCTCTTCGAGCATGGTCTTGGTGATGGATTCTATCTCCAGCGCGGAGCCGGGGAGGAACACCGGGGTCGTGTTGCCCGGCGTGTAGAGTGCCTCAAACCATGGCTGGCGGCTGAACATCATGGCCGGCGCGTAGGTGCCGCGGTCGTTGTAGAGCGGGGCGTAGTCGTGTACGTAGGTCTCCTTCATCTGTCCGTTTACAACGCTGCGTTGCAGGGTGAGCCAGTCGCTCTGGTACATCTCATGATGGGCCACGGCGAATACGTTGCCATCGAAGTCGGGATTCTCCAGCACGGTGTGCAGGTATCCGGCCACGCGCGGGCAGTTGGGGCACTGCTCGGTGGTGAATTCCTCAATGAGCACCTTGCGCTTGAAGTTCATCGCCACGCTCAGCTCGTTGTTGGTGGGGTCTATGTCGGTCTCGCCGCCAATGTCGGTAATTTCCACGCCCACGCTGCTCTCTCCGTCCACGCTTCCCTGCTTGGGCTGTATGGTCCAGGCCAGGTCGATGGCCTTGCCGGGCATGATGGTGCTGTCGCGGAACTGCTGGGTGAACACTTGGTTGCTCACGGTGGTGGTCAGGGTGACGCTGCTGATGGGGCGGGTGGCCTTGTTATATACGGTTGCGCCCATGCTCACCTTTCCCGTCTTGATGTTGAGCACGGCTTGCGCGGCAGTCAGCGCGAGGTCGTACTTGGGCAGGTTGTCGCCCGTGATGTTGGCCTCGATGCTCAGGTTGCCCGAGGTGTGCTTGCTTCCCCATTGCGCGTCGGTGCTCTCCTTGTAGGAGAATGAGCCGAACGAGCCTTTGCCCACGGCCGATATGGCCGATGTGCTGCCGCGCTGCTTCAGGTCGAAGCCGATGTAGATGGGGTCGCCGCTGATGGTGTAGGGAATCTCAAGGTCCACAACGTTCCATCCCTTCTTGATGCGCGGTTCCTCACGCGAGGTGATGTAGCCTTGCGCCAGCGGCTCGCCGTAGAGGTTGTCCTTCACCCACACGCGCAGCGTGTCGATATTGACGCGGGAGCACAAGGCCACGCGTATCTGCGAAATCTTGTTGTCCGCATAGGCCGCGATGGTCTCCTCGCCCAGCAGGGCTGCGGCCGATACCCATGTGTTGCCTTTGACTGTCGCGATGCCTTTGTCGGCCATTTCGCCTTTACAGAGACCCACGGTGAGTGTGTCGGTCTGCGCCAGTAGCGGCGCGGCCGTCAGAAGAGTGATTAGGGTTAGTAAAATCTTCTTCATAAGTGATAGGTTTTAATGATTGTTGATGTTTCAATATGTCATAAAAAGAACCTTTTGACGGCGCAAATATAGAGGTTAATTTTGATATAACAAAATGATAGTTCATAAATTTTGTTTTTTACATCTCAAAATGCTATCGAATTTGGCGGTTTTCGTTGCGCTTTAAAAAATAAAGTTCTCCTAAATGTTACCTTTTGATACTTCGTATTGGTCATTATTTCGGGTAGTGGTAGTAATCTTTGTTGTTTTAACCAAATTTAGCATATAATTCTATGTGTGAAGTTGAAGTTTTGTTTATTTTTGCACAGAAACCAGCCGCAAAGTGGCTGAATTATCAGTTCGGATTCAATTACTCTATTACCCAATTACAATAACTAATTCTGTTAGCTTATGAAAAGACGAACCCTACTTCAGTCAATTCCTTTATGGATATTGCTGTTTGCGCCCATGCTTCCATCGTGGGCACAGAGTTCAAAGTTGCCGATCCGGGAACGCCGCGTATTGCGTCCCGGTGTCGATGGTGCGGAGGAAGCGCAGGACACACGCCTGCCGCTTGTGGGCGCGAAGCCGCTGCACAAGGATGGCGGCAAGGTGAGAAAAGCGCCGCGCAGCCTTGTGATGCCTAACCCCAAGTCGGGCCGTATGCGTCTGGCATCGGCCGATGGCTTGGATTTCTGGGGCAATGTCATCTATGCCAAGTCGTGGGAGACGATGGGCGATGATGCCGCGCCGTACTATGTGGGACAGTTCAATGGCTCTTCCCCCATCACTTTCCAAAGTCTTTTTGCCGATGAGGGACTTGATGCCAATGGCGGCGGTGTGCTCAAGGACGGCATTTTCCGCTATGTGAGCTACGCCAGTCTCTTTGGCGAGGTGATGGGAGCGTACTTTGAGTATGACATGGACACGTGGGAGATGATTCGCAGCGAGGATGTGAGCGACCGCCCCGACCTCTATTGCTTCGATGTGGACACAGATCCGATAACGGGCAAGGTGATGGGATGCGCCTATAACGCCGACTACTCGGGCTTTACGCTCAACAGCATCGACTATTCTTCGCTCACCACGAAGGTGATAGGCAAGCTGGATCGTTACTTTCTGGGCTTTGCCATCAATTCCAAGGGTAGTATTTATGGTATAAGCAGTGCCGGCGACCTGTGCAAAATCAGCCGTACCACAGGCGCGGTGACGGTGGTTGGCCCCACGGGGCTGTATCCTAACTACTTGCAGAGTGCCACTTTCGACCGTAAGACCGACAAACTCTATTGGGCAGCATCGTTCGAAAGCATGGCTTCGGGACTTTACGAGGTGGACACGCTCACGGCCAAGGCCACGAAGATAGCCGACTTCCCCGATGGCGAGGAGGTGGTGTGCCTCACCGTGGCTGAGATGCTGACCGAGAAAGGTGCTCCGGCCAAGGTGGAGAATCTCTCCGCCACGTTCCCAAAGGGCGGCAAGGAGGGTACGGCGGTCTTTACCGCGCCCACGATGACTTATGGCGGCGATGCGCTGACGGGCACGCTGACGGCCGAAGTGCGCGTCAATAACGGCGAGACCGTCACCAAGACCTGCCAGGCAGGCGAGAAGGTGACCGTGGACATTACGGGCGATAACGGCGAGGCTATTGTCTATGCTGCCGTTTCCAACAGTACTGGCCGTGGACCGTTGGCCAAGACCACCGTATGGGTGGGTCCCGACAATCCCAAGGCCGTTTCTTCGCTCAAGCTGAAGATTGACGAGAACACAATGAAGGCCACGCTCTCTTGGCGCGCGCCAACGCAGGGACAGCACGGAGGCTACGTCAGCGGACCGAACGTCACCTACAAGGTGGTGCGCTATCCCGGCGCAAAGGCCGTGGCGGTGAACTATGACGGTACGAAGTTTGAGGAGACGCTCGAAAAGGGCAAGCTCACCTCCTATTATTATACGGTAACGCCGTTCTATGAGGGCAAGATGGGACAGCTCTCCACATCGAACAAGATTCTCATTGGCGATGCTTATCAAGTGCCCTATGAGGAAATGTTCAACACTACCGAGGATTTCGAGGTCTATACCGTTATCGACAACAACAAGGATGGCCGCACTTGGGGCTATTCCGAGACAAGCCAGATGGTGTTCTGCACGTTCAGCTCATCGCAGGCCAACGATGATTGGCTCATCACGCCGGAGATTCGTCTCCAAGGCGGACGCAAGTATAACTTCTCGTTCAGTGCCCGCCGTGGCATGAATGACTACAGCCAGCAGCTCAGCGCATCCTTCGGACAGGGAGTAGACCCGTCTGCCTACAAGGAGATTATCCCGCTCACGGAACTTCCCGACAATCAGTGGCGCAAGCTCAAGGCCACGGTGCTGGTGAATAAGGATGGTGTTTATCATTTTGGTCTCCACGACCAAAGCCCGATGGACGGTTACCGCACGTATGTAGACAGTATCTTCGTCACCGAGGGTCCGCTGGTAACCGCACCCGATACCGTGACCAACTTCCGCGTTGTTCCGGGCGAGGAGGGCATAGGCGAGGCCACCGTCAGCTTCAACGTTCCTACGCGGGCCATCAATGGTCAGGCACTCTCCTCTGTCTCCAAGGTAGAGGTGAGACGCATTGCGGAGTTCGATGAGTTGGTACATACGTTCACGGACGTGAAACTGGGTGAGAGACTTTCGTTCACCGATGATGGCGCGCTCAACGGATTCAATGTTTATGCCGTCACTGCCTATACGGGTGATGATAAGGGTGAGACTGCAGAGAAGCGCGTCTATGTGGGCATTGATGTGCCAGACGTGCCTGTGGACGTGACGGCTAAGGCCGGCGAGAACGATATTACCTTGTCATGGACTGCCCCGGGCAGCCTTGGTGCCAATGGTGGATACGTGGAGTCGGACGAGTTGCTCTACAATGTCTACGATCTTGACATCACCTCCTTGGAGTTTGTTCTCAACAAGGGCAACATCTCCGGCCTGTCGTTCAACCCGCAAGTATCCATGCGCGGAGCGCAGGATCTGAAATACTTCGGAGTGACGGCCGTCTCCGACATTGGCGAGAGCGACTTCGCGTTGTCCAACCTCGTCATATCGGGCGCGCCCTACACGCTTCCTTTCACGGAGACCTTCCGCAAGGGCAATCTCGACAACGACCTTTGGTGGGTAGACACCGAGTATATGTTCATGCCCAATGCCTATTATTCGGCAGACGATGTGATTGGCTCGGCCGACTGGACACCGACAACCACTGGCGAGGTGGCCGGATTCAATTCTGGAAAGATTTCCCTCAAGGGTGCTACCAACCCCATGCTGCGCTTCTGGCACAACGGAATGCCGGGTCTCAACTATCATTTGCGTCTGCAGGTGGTGACTCCCGACAATGAGATGCGCGAACTCAAGGACGTGGACTTCAGTAAGCTGGATGGAAACCGCCGTTGGATGGAGGAAGTGGTAGACTTGGGTGCCTATGCCGGCTACGACTACATCGTCATCAAGTTCCTTGGCGAGTGCAATGACAAGGAACTGGCGCGACTGAGCTTCGACAAGGTGGAGATTTACGATGTGCTCGACCACAACCTGCGCGCCGTCAGTACGCTGCCCATGCTTACGGGCATGGTGGGCGACCGTATGGAAGCCGGTGTGCGCGTGCGCAACATTGGTGCCTATGAGGAAGAGGCCTTCACCATCAATCTTTTCCTCAACGGACGCAAGGTGGCCAGCTGCGAGGGTGGCCCGCTGGAGCCGTTCCGCGATGACACTTATTATATGTATTTCACGCCGAAGATGGAGGACGTTGGACAATCTGTCCTCTATGCCACGGTAGAACCTATGGTTTCGGACGATGATATGTCCGATAACGCAACGCAAAAGGTAACCATTAATATCAAGGAGCCGGAACTGCCCACAGTCAACGACTTAGCAGCCAGCCACAGCAACGGCCGCATCGGCCTTACATGGACTCGTCCGGCCAACACTTCGCGGGTGATAACCGAGGACTTTGAGAGCTATCAGCGATGGAGCATAGGTCCTGATTTCGGCGAGTGGACAACTGTTGACGGCGATGGTGCGCGCACCATTGGTGTGAACGGCGTGACGTGGCCCAACTGCGGTGCGCCCGCGGCCTACATCGTGTTCGACCCCGTTGAGCTGGGCATCAGCTCCATCGAACGCTTCAAGGCACATTCGGGCAACCAGTATCTGGCTTCTTGGGGTGCTTACGATGAGGAGAACGACGATGTGGGTACGAGCGACGACTGGCTTATCTCGCCCGAGCTTGACGGACAGGCACAGACGGTGAGCTTCTGGGCAAAGGCCGGCTCTACGACTTACTCCCCGGAGATGTTCGAGATCCTTTATTCCACCAGCGACCGAGAAGTGCGCAACTTCGTCTCGTTGAGTACACACGAGGTGGAGGGCGACACGTGGTACAACTTCATGGCCGACCTGCCGCAAAACACGCGCTTCTTCGCCATCCGTTGCATCAGTACGGGCATGATGGCACTCTTTGTTGATGATGTCACCTATCATCAAGGCGACATGGAGATAGAAGGCTACAACGTCTATCGCAATGGCGAGAAGATTGGAACGGCTTCTGCCGATGCCACTTCCTACACCGATGATGGCAGCGATGGCGACATCTACACGATAACCGTGGTCTACGATGAGGGCGAGTCGCCGTTCAGCAATGAGGCGGGCATCACCCTTGGCGTGGAGGATGCCACGCAGGGCAAGCTCAGTATCAAGTCGGGACGTGGCGTAATCGTCGTGAACAATGCCGGCGGACGCGATGTGAGCGTGCTTGCCACCGATGGTCGCCTTGTGGCCGAGGCCGATGGTGTGAATAATAAGGTGTTCAGCGTGGTGCGCGGCACTTACCTCGTGCGCGTTGGAGGACAAACCGTCCATGTGGTGGTGAGATAATCTTTGCGGAAATCTCCGCCGGGAGCAGCAGCGGAATGTTTTCGGGCTGCATCGGCGGAGATTCTCCGGCTACATATTAATATTAAGGAGAAACCATAAAACCAAATTCTATGCATAAGACCAGACATCTGCTGCTCCTGCTTGCCGCGCTTTTTACGGGACAAGCGACACAGGCGCAGACACAAAGTCCGTACTTGTACGACTTCAATACAGCGATCGACACCTCCGAACCGGAGTTCGCTCCTTTGGGATGGGGTCACCTTGTCGATGCGATGACGCTTCGCACGGCTACATATTATGTGGAGTACACTTATGAGAGCAATGGTGGCGTGGACGATTCGGGATGCCTTCGCATCGGTTCGCAGACCGTAAGCGATGATCTCACGCAGACACAGACGCTCAACGACATGCTGGTGCTTCCCCCCGTGGGTGGTACGGTGAGCATTGACGTGAAGGGGCTGAACTACGGAAGTACCATCAGCTTCTATTATATTAATTATGAGGATGGCGTTTTCTACACGGACGGCATCATAGACATGGCTGTGCCCACGCTTTCTGAGACGGAGTTCACCACCATAGAGCTGCCCGAGATGACGGACGGCACGCTTGTGGGCATCCGTGGCAACAGCGTGATCATCGACAACGTAAAGGCCAGCACGGCCGATGTGGTTCCCTATCCGCGCATGAAGGTGCTTGGCGTGGAGGATGTGAACCCCGAGTATGTCGATGCGGAAAGCAACGGCGACTTCACGCTCAGCTACGATGTGCGGGTGTGCAACAACGGTCAGCGCGACTTGACGGTTGGCGACGACAACTTCTCGCTCTCGCTGATTAATGTCACGCTGGGCAACCGCGTTATGGGCACAACCAGCGTGCCTGAGAACCTTGCCATGGGTGCGGAAGCTACGGTCAGCCTCACTGCAACCATGTCTTATGCCACTTATCCGGACAAGTATGAGTATGCCGTGCGCGACAATCTCACAGGCGTTGTCACTCCGTGTGGTGCGCGCCAGGCCTATCCTTATGAGGCCGTGGCCGCATTGCTCGACCGTGGCGGGAAAGCCGTGGGCGATGCCATCGACTTGGGCATCGTGCAAGGCACTGTCACCTACTCTTATTTGCTGCGCAACGATGGTGCTACGCCGCTCAATGTGTCCAATGTTACCATCACGGGCGGATTCTCCACCGTGTTCCAGCCGCAGGCTATAGCTCCCCATGCCACGGTGCTGCTTCCCGTCACCTTTGGCAATGAGGGCACGGAGGGCAACGGCACGCTGACCATCGAGACCAATGCCGGCACACTGTCGGTGGCATTGAAGGCCACGGCGGTTGCCGAGGGTGAGATGTACGCCAACTTCGAGGACGGCAAAATGCCCGCAGGCTTCATCATTGGTGAGGGTTGGACGGTGAGCGAGTTCCCGATGAATGCCAATATTCTCAACAACAACTATTGCGCGCAAGCCCCTACGGAAGGTGAGCCGACACGCTTCTACACTCCGTTGCTGACGGTGCGTGAGGGCGATGTGCTCCATTTCGATGGTTCGCGCCGCGATGAGACCTCCGTTATTCGCGTCTATTACTCCACCAACCGCAGGGAGTGGACGCTTGCCCATACGGTTCAGGGAACGGGAAGCGACAACAATACGTTCAGCCCGTTCAATCTCATGAGCGACTCGAAGTATAGCGGCGAGTTCCGCAGCTACACCGTTGAGGGTCTGCCCGTTGGCAATCTCTATGTGGCCTTTGAGTCGGGCAACGCCCGCCTTGACAACGTCTATGGTTTGCGCTATGCCAGTGTTGCCCATGACGTGATGTTCGCAGCGGCCAACTTTCCAACCGTGACTACTGTCAACTCGGAGAGTCAGGCCAGTGTGACGTTTGTCAACAACCGTCCTGCCGTTGAGGCCGCCGGCACATATTCCGTGAGCCTCTATCGCGATGGAAAGAAACTGGTTACAGCCCCCGAAGCCGACTTCCTCGCAGGTGAGAGCAAGGTGTTCGACCTTACTTTCACGCCGTATGAGGCCGGCAACGCCAATCTTTATGCCCTTTTTGAGGTCAATGGCGAGGTGATAGCTTCCTCCGACACGCTGACGGCGCAGGTTTTGGCCGAGACGAGCAACAGTTACGTGCAGATAGGTGAGGCTGACTTGCCCGTTACCAACAGCAGCGTGCCCGTTGCTGCCTATTATAAGCACAGCGAGAGCGATGTTGTCTACACTGCCGCACAGCTTGGCTTGAAGAAAGGCACGCGCATCAAGGGACTCGTCTATCGCGGATGGAACGAGGCCAAGGACCTTCCTGCCAATCTGAAAGTGTGGATGTGCAATACGGACGTGGCTACGTTTGTGGCACCGTTTGCCGTTCACAACACCGACACCATGCAGCTTGTCTACGATGACACTTATACTTTCTCCAAGGTAGGCAACAAAGAGAATCCCGTTGAGATGATCAATATTACTTTCTCCACTCCATTCGTTTATGATGGTGGCAATTTGGGCATCTTTATGCGCAGCGACATCCCCTCAGGCTATGCCAATGTGCGCTTTGAGACCGATGCAGACATCAGCGGACAGACTGTTTACCGCAAGAGCGATGGCAACTTGGAGGAGAATGAATACGTGGCTTCCGATAACGGCGCGCCCGTCGTGACCATTGTTACCGAGAGTTCCGAGTCCACTCCGCTCACAGGTGTTGTCACCGCCGAGGAGGGCGGACAGCCCGTGGCCAATGCTACGGTGACGCTCACATCGGGCAATGTGCAGTATTTCGCAACGACCACGGCCGATGGTAGTTATCAGCTCAATGTGTTCAAGACCAACCTCAGCTACGACTTCCGTGTGGAGGCCGTGGGCTACGAGCCGTTCAAGCAGCGTGTGGAAGGCTTCGACCAGCCGGTCAACGCCATGCTCAAGGCTGGACGAGGCATCTATGTGGACAGCATGACGCTGCCGGAGACGTTCACCGTCAACAACCGCGCCCGCGTGCAGGCCAACGTGATGAACGTGGAGGCCAAAGACCTTGAGGCCGGAGCATGGACGGCGAGCCTCGCGGATGCCGATGGCAACGTGCTGGCCACTGTGGCCACGCCCGCGCTGAAGGCTGGCGAGAAGACCAAGCTGACCTTCCTCTACACTCCGCACCAAGCCGGCGAGTTTGCAATGCGTGGCGAGTTTGTTGCCCATGGCGCATCCACGCAGACCGAACTCTTCGCCTACGCGGTCAGCCCCGAGTCTACGGGCGGCCACGTTCAAGTGCTCGACTCCAACAACATCAGCAAGGACGCCGTGCCCCTGCGCCTTTACAGCAAGAACTCTGAGAGCCAGACTGTCTACACGGCCGAGCAACTCGGCATTCCGGCTGGCGCGAAGATTCACCGCATTGCTTTCAAGGGCTATCAGAACGGCTTCTCGCAGAAGGAATATCAGGCCACGATGCGCGTCTATGTGGAGAACACTTCCGATGACTACGATCTTGGCTTCACGGAGCGCGATACCACGAAGATGACACGCGTCTATGACGGTGTGCTTGATGTGAACAAGAACGGAACGAAGGCCAATCCCGCCGAGGTTGTCGTTGTAGACCTGCCCGAGGGCTTCACCTACACGGGTCAGAACCTGTGCCTTGCCTTCCACGTGGAGGCCTCCGAATACACGAAGATGGCGTTTGTGACCGACAAGATGGTGAAAAACTCCTACTATCGTGAGGAAGACAACTTGTCGAGTCTGCCCGGCGAGACCTGGCAGCAGAGCGAAACGCCCGTGATGTATCTTGAGGTGAAGAGCGCGCAGCAGGTTTCGGGTCGTGTGACCAATGCCAAGGGCGAGGCCTTGGACGGTGTGAGCGTGTCCGTGTTCAGTGGCGACGTGCTCTATACGACCAATACCGATGCGGATGGTCAGTATGCTATGGCCGTGGCTCAGCCGCTGTTGCCCTACAAGGCAGTATTTGCCCTCAAGGGCTATGAGACCGACACCTTGGACGTGAGTTTCCGCAAGGGCGATGTGGCTCTCGACCATGTGATGGCACACGGTTACAGCTTCTCGGGTGTGGTGAAAGGCTTCAATGGCGCAACGGAACAGCTGCTTGAGGGCGTCACCGTGAAGCTCTTGCAGGGTGGTCGCACGCAGGAGTATGCGACCAACGCCGAGGGTGCATACACGCTTCCCGTGCGCGACACCTATGGTGAGTTCACGCTTGTGTTCCTCAAAGAGAAGTATACGAGCGACACCGTGACTGTGGCCTTCGATGAGCAGGCACTCCGCAGAGATGTTGTGCTCAACCGTCTGAACACCCTTTCGGGCACAGTCTACGGACAGCGCAGCGCAGACGATGTGGAACCGCTTGCCGGAGTCTCCATCTTCGTGCGCGGACTGGCCGGTACTGAAGGCTCGTTCTTGGTGGAAACCGATGAGGAAGGCAGGTATTCCGTGGATATTCCCGCAGGCAACGGCCTCTATGGCATCTATGCCACGAAGGACGGATACGATGCTGCGTCGAAGAGCGTGACGATGGAGGCCGATGATATGGTAGCTCCCGACATCATCATGATAGATTCCAACCTCTCGGGCATCAACGGTGTTGGTGCAGGAGCGGCGGAGACGCGTGGCGATGTCTACACGCCCAGTGGCAAACTCGTGGGACGCAACATCGAGTTGCGCACCTTGCCCAAGGGTATGTATGTGATTAACGGTCGCAAAGTGGCCGTGAAGTAGGTTAATTCTTCATTGCGAAAGGCGCAGACGCGCCTTTCCATCCTTCTTACTGCAGCCCCTTTTCTGGCCGGGAGGTCGGGAAAGGGGCTTTTCTTGTGCCCGCTTGTCGGTGAGTGGCGCGTCTTTTTCAGCCCGCATCATTACTTGTTTGCTTGCCCGGAGATGAGGCTTTGCCGTGGCGTGTGTGGGGCTTTGTTGTGCCGTATGGGCGGTTTGGCAAAATGAGAGGTATGGTTTTGCCTTGCAAAAGGTATGGTTTGGGAGTGCGAAAGGTGACGTTTGGCAATGCAAAAGGTATGCTTTCGCAATGCCAAAGCTATGATTTCTGTAATTAGTTGATAATCAATAGGAAATGGAAATGTACAGTTTCTGTGGGTTTTCTGTGTGGTTGGGCGATGGCGGCGCGTCTGTGCTGGGTGGCTTTTCTTTCGTTTTTGGGTTGCGAAGCGCGCTCCGTCAGACAATGAGGATAATGAAGAAGGCGGTAAGCAAGCCCAGTGTGTAGCCCGTGAGCACCTGTGAGAGAGTGTGCTGGCGCAGAATCATGCGGCTTGTGCCCACCGTTCCGGCCAGCAATGTCGTTACGCAGAGCCACCAGATGGGGTTGAAGTTGAAGATGAGGGAGAAGGAAAGCAGTCCGCCCGTTACGCCGCCGATGGCCGCCGAGTGGGTGGACACTGCCCACCACACGTTGATGAGCGCGCAAAGTACCTGGATGGCCAGTGCGGCCACGATGAGGCTGTTGATGACATGAGGGACATGAGCCACCAGCATCAGGTAGTAGCACAGGAAATAGCACAGTATGGAGATGACGTAAGGCACGGCGCGCCGCTCCTTTTGTCCCAGCTGTATGGGTGTCCAGCCGTGGTATTGCCGGTAGGCATGTACGAGCAGGGTGGGGAAGAGCACCGTGCTCATGTACACACTGAGCACCATCAGGAGCTTGTAGCCCACGGGAAGCATCGACAGATAGCTGAATGTGAACAGGGCTATCAGTGCCACCACGGGCAGATAATAAGGTGTGAAAAGCAAGCTCACAGCTCTTGCCGCCAGCAGTATGTTTTTTTCGTTCATTCTTTTCTGAGTCTGGCCACGGGCACGCCCATCTGCTCACGGTATTTGGCCACCGTGCGCCGCGCTATGGGCAGTCCTTGCTCCTTCATCACTTTGGCCAGCGCGTCGTCGGAGAGCGGATGGCGCTTGTCCTCATGGTCGATGACCTCCTTGAGGGCCAGTTTTATCTTGCGTGTCGACAGCTCTTCGCCGCTCTCCGTCTGGTATCCGTCGGAGAAGAAGAAGCGCAGGGGGAACGTTCCCCACTTGGTTTGGGCGTACTTGATATTGCTCACGCGGCTGATGGTGGAGATGTCGAGTCCCGTTCTGTCGGCCACGTCCTTGAGAATCATGGGCTTCAGGTCGGCCTCGTCGCCATCGAGGAAGAACTTCCGCTGTATTTCGATGATGGCTTTCATGGTCACGTGGAGCGTGTGGCGGCGTTGCCGCACGGCCTCTATGTAGCCCTGGGCCTTCTCCACCTTCTCGCGGGCGTAGAGCAGGGCCTCTTTCGCCTGTCGGCTCATGCCCGCCTTGTTGTTCCGGTAGGTCTCCACCATCTCCGCAAACGATGGCGACACGCGCAGCTCGGGCAGGTTGCCCCGGTTGAGGGTGAAGGTGATGGAGCCGTCGTCGTTGGTATCGACAATGAAGTCGGGCGTAATTTGGTTGGTGTTTCTCCCCATCGTCTCGCCCATCGATGCTCCCGGCTTTGGGTTCAGCTTCCGTATCTCGCGCTGCAAGGCCGACACTTGTTGGTCGGAGAGCTGCATTTGTTGTCTGAGCTTGTCCCAACGCTTCTTCGAGAAGTCCTCCCAGTGGTCGCAGATGATGGTGTACATGAGGTTGTAGGCGCGGGCAACGGCTTTCTTCTCCTCCGTGTTCACGGGGCGCAGGCCGCGCTGCTTGCGGTGAATCTGCAGCAACAGGCACTCTTGCAGGCTGCGTGCGCCAATGCCGGGTGGGTCGAAACCTTGCAGCACGTGCAGTATCTCCTCCACGTCCTTGGCTTCGGTGTCCATGCCGTGGTAGATAGCCAGCTCGTCGGCTATGGTGTCGAGCTGCTTGCGCAGCAGTCCGTCATCGTCAAGGCTGCCTATGAGGTACTCCAGTATCTCCCGTTGCCGCTCATCGAGTTCCAGTTCTCCCACCTGTTCTTGGAGCTTGTCCACGAAAGAGGTGGTGTCGCCGTACACCATTTCCTCGTATTCGGCGTTGTCGGTCTGCCTTGTGCGGTAGTCATAGGTGGGCAACTCTTCGTCATCGCCGCCCAGCCGTTCGAGCGCGGAGTCGAGTGCGTCCTGCCTTTCCTCCCTTTCCTGCTGCTCCTCGAAACTCTCCTCGCCGTCATCGTGGCTTGGCTCGTTGTCCTCGCTGTGCTCACGGCTCACCTCCAGCGCGGGGTTGTCGTCCAGCTCCGCGCCCACGTTCTCCTCCAGTTCCGTGAGCGGCATCTCAAGCAGCCTCACTTGCAGCATCTGCTGCTGCGAGAGGCGTAGCGTTTGCTGCTGCGTCTGGTTCTGTGTTTGAATGAGTTCCTGAGCCATGTTGTTTCGTTTGTCGTTGTCGGGTGCAAAATTACAAAATTTCATATCAACGGCAAAAAATAACGTCTTTTGTTTCGCACTCCCCGCGGGCAATTTCTTCCTCGCCCCGGTGTGTGTCTCTGCGTGCCTTCCTT
>CAZXFP010000013.1:23844-57795 GCA_964640675.1 uncultured Prevotella sp.
TTGCAAAAGGTATGGTATTGCGTACTGCCGTGTAATCAAGGGGTTGCGCCAGCTCTGTGGCGGTTGCGTTAAAGACGCAAAATAATCTAAATACCTTGCCCGTAACGCTCGTATTTCGTATATATTTAGTACTTTTGCAAGCATAAAATGTCTAATGGGAAGCAAGAAGGGAAGAGGAGAGTGAGAGATAAACACACAGAGGGATACATAGAAGGATTGTGGCCAGGCTGTTCTGAGGAGACCAAAAGGAAACAAGTGCAGAACACGTTGGCTAATTTAGATACGGAACCGTGGGCTGACAAGGCGTTTTCGCATCCCGAACGGACTGTAAGGCTGGCTACGTCTTTTAGTGGGATTGGAGCTATTGAGCATGCTTTTTATCGTTTGGGACTTAACTGTCAGATAGTGTTTGCCGGAGACATTGAGCCTAAATGCAAAAAGTCGTATTTTGCCAATTACAATATCAAGGAAGAGCAATGGCACGATGACATACACAATTTCGATGCCACGCCTTACAAGGGGCAGGTGGACATATTTGTGGGTGGCGCGCCTTGTCAAGCATTTTCCATGGTTGGAAAGCGCAGGGGCTTCGAAGATACGCGTGGAACGCTTTTCCGTGAGTTTGCGCGTGTGGTGAAGGAATGTGAGCCAAAGGTTTTTATCTTTGAGAATGTGAAAGGGTTGCTTAGCCATGACAAAGGTAACACTTGGGAAGTAATCAGAAGCACTTTTGAGGACTATTGTGGTTATCAGGTGTATTTTCAAGTACTAAACAGCAAGGATTATGGCATTCCACAGCACCGCGAGCGTATATTTTGCATTGGATTCAAGACCCCCACGCAGTTTAAGTATCCTGCTCCGAAGGTATTGGATTACGAGATGTATGACTTTTTGGAAGACTACATCAGCTCAAAGTATTTTCTTCCGGAAAAAGGAATTAAGTTTGTAACAAGCCATAAGAACAGAGTGAAGTGCTACACCCAAATCAATGGGGATGTGGCTCTTTGCCAAAAGCGAAACCAGCAATATAATTGGCATGGTGATTTTGTATACCATCCAATGGCAAAAGATGAAATGCCGGATCCGTCTTTTGACGAGTTTGTGTTTGATGTTCGGGATGTGGAGGAGAAATATTATCTGTCGGAGAAGGTAGCCAAATATGTACTCGCCAGCGGAACAAAGAATTTTAAGACGTCAACGGAAACGGATTTGCCCGTGGCGCGTCCTTTGCTCCAATCCATGCACAAAATGCATCGGGCGGGTGTGGATAATTATGTGACGCACAAAGGGCGCATACGCAAGCTCACTCCGCGTGAGTGTTTGCGCCTAATGGGATTCAAAGATACCTTTAAGATCGTAGTCTCGGATACGGCAATGTATCAGCAGGCGGGGAATAGTATAGTCGTAGATGTGTTTATTGCCATACTTAAACAGATGGATATTACAAAATACGGAGTGTAGTTATGGATATAAATGGAGAGAAATTCACGATTAAGGACATATTTGATACTCCGGCAACCGTACCCGACTGTATTGTTGTAAGTAAAAACAAGTTAGGCACAGGCCACGGAGAGGCAAAATTCTATATCGCATCTAAGGAAAAGATGCGTGGCTTCTATGGTGGCGAGGGATTCAATGCTAAGTGCTTTGTCTTAAAAAAAGACCTGTTGGACTACATGAATGCAATGCGGTCGGAGTATTTCCATCCTACGCAAAACTATAAAGGGAAAGAAGAGTTTGCCAAGTTGTGGAAAACAAGGATGGAAAAGGTGGAACAGCTCAATGAGGTGGTGGAGTTTAGCATACAAGACCAAGTGCAAATAGAAGGAGGTCGAGGTTATGTTAACTCTTCTGATGACGGGTATAATTTGATACGTGAGCTATCATTGCCTTTGGTCAGTTATGTATCGGCAATGGAACTTGCCGATAAGAATGGCAAGTCAGTGTTTTATTGGAAATTATTTGCGGATTTTGACGCGATTTCTGAAAAATCGAATGCCTTGGTGTTCCGTTATGGTAAGAAAGAGGAAGAGCAGCTAAAAGAAGAAAGAAAGTCGAGGAGGAGTAAGGAAAATGAGGTAACTCAAGCCCGTGTGGGTCAAGGTTCGTATCGTGAGAAGTTGTTGGCAGAATGTCCGTTTTGCCCGATAACGATGATAAATGATGAGCGTTTGTTAGTGGCAAGTCATATTAAGCCGTGGGTTGTGGCAAATAATCGTGAAAAGGTTGACCCCAAGAATGGTTTTGTGCTTTCTCCGTTGTATGACAAATTATTTGACAGAGGTTTCCTGACATTCACAGATGACCGTCGTGTGAAAATATCCAATTGGCTTTCCCCGCAAAATCAAAAGCGAATAGGGGTGAAAGAAGGAGATTTTATTCAATTGTTGCCAGTGGATGAAGACAGAAAGCGATATTTAACGTATCATCGTGAGTTTGTTTTCAAAGGATAAGGCGTTCATATATATGATGTGCGGGATATTAACGGAGGGTAATGAGTAACTTCGCTCAATGGAATAAAGGGCTTTAAAGAGTTCCGTGTCTATATATTTTAACATCAAAGAATAATAAAGAATGAAGAATCTGACCAGCAAGAGATTTTTTGGCGCAGGCCTCCGTTGGATGCTTGCCCTTGTGGCCATGCTCTCCTTTGGCGTGAGGGCGCAGGCGCAGAAGCCGGCAGAGCGGATTATTGTGGCCTACATTGCCGGATGGGCCGGCGATGAGACCCCCAATCCGTTCTTGATGACGCACGTGAATTATGCTTTCGGGCACGTGACGGAGACAGCCGACGGCATGTATGTGCAGCGGCCGGAGATGCTTCGCAAGGTGATGAAGATGAAAGAGGTGAACCCGAAGCTGAAAATCGTGCTCAGCGTGGGCGGATGGACGAGCGGCCACTTCAGCGAGATGGCTGCGTCGGCCAAGAGCCGCAAGGCGTTTGCAGCCAGTTGCCGCAAGGCTGTGGACGAGTACGGGCTTGATGGTATCGACATCGACTGGGAGTATCCCACCAGTTCGGAGGCGGGTATTTCCAGTTCACCCGACGACACGCGCAACTTTACGCTCTTGATGCGCGACCTGCGCCGGGCGATAGGCAAGGACAAACTGCTCACCATTGCCACCATCGCTGATGGAAAGTATATCGATTTCCCGGCGTGCATGAAGTATCTGGACTTCGTCAACATCATGGCCTATGACGTGGCCAACCCGCCGCAGCACCACACAACGCTCTTCCGCTCGCGCCTTTCGGGACGTATCACGGTGGAGGAGGCGGTCGATGCGCACCTGAAAGCGGGTGTTCCGGCCGGCAAGTTGCTGCTGGGCATGCCGCTCTACGGGCGTGGTGACCACTCAAACAAGGTGCTCGACAAGTACATGAAGACGCGTTGGGCTGATGGCCAGTACGTAGAGGCGTGGGACGAAGTGGGGCAGGTGCCCTATCTTACGGACCGCAGTGGCAAGCTGGTGTGGGGATTTGACAATCCGGCATCTATCGCCGCCAAGTGTCAGCTCATCATCGACAAGGGACTGCTTGGAGGAATGTACTGGGAAACCACTGAGGACAACGCGCAGGAGGACTTGATGCGCACGGTGTACCAGAGCCTGATAGTGGACGGGAAGGCCTCCGTGCCGGCTCGCCGCGTGCTTGTGCTTGGCGATGCCAGCGGTGTTGCAGGCAAGGTGGCGCAGTGGCTGAAGTCGGTGGCGGCGGGGAAGAACCTCGAGGTGGCCGTGAATGGCGAGCTTCCGATGGGGCAGTATCACGCCGTTATCGACCTTGAAGGCAATCATGAGGCTTGGTCGCCGGCCAAGCGTGCGGCCTTGGAGGAGTATGTGGACAAGGCGCAGGGCAGCTATGCAGTCTTGGGCAACGACTCGGCTTCGGTGCGGTGTGGCGCATGGCCGTGGATGGCCGGGCTGGTGCGCACGCTGCGTGTGTCGCCGTTGCCATATGCCGTAGTGGAGCGCGCGGGCGACCGTGCCGGTGTGCTGTGGACGAACACCGAGAAGAAGGGTCGCACGCTCTTTGTTTCGCCGCAGGCCGACCTTGATGCCTTGGCGCGTCAGCATGGCGAGGCCATTTTGAGCTGGCTGCTCCACGACTGATGCGGCCGTAGGGCGGGGCTTTTTCCGCCGTGCGGTGTGTCATAATCATTACAAACGTGTCATTGTGGCGACAAAAAGATAGAAAGTAAGGTAAAAGTTTGGCGGTATCCGCTTTTCTTCGTACCTTTGCAGCGTTCAGAGGAATGAGGGGCTTGCAAGAAGCTCCTCATTTTTATTTATATAATCGTTTATGATAGACAGAAACGTCGTAAAGAATTTAGTAGACGAATGGCTTGAGGGGAAAGAGTATTTCCTTGTTGACATTCAAGTCAGTGACGACAATCGGATAGTCGTTGAGATTGACCATGCCGACGGAGTGTGGGTGGACGACTGCGCAGAGTTGAGCCGCCACAT
Source organism: uncultured Prevotella sp. (assembly GCA_964640675.1). Taxonomy (GTDB): domain Bacteria; phylum Bacteroidota; class Bacteroidia; order Bacteroidales; family Bacteroidaceae; genus Prevotella. Next base: position 28,309 of record CAZXFP010000013.1, read on the forward strand.
CGAGGAACGCCTGAGCCGTGACGCGGAGGACTACGAGCTGGAGGTTGGCTCCACGGGATTGGGACAGCCGTTCAAGGTTGCCCAGCAGTATGTGAACAACGTTGGCAACGAGGTGGAGGTGCTTACGGCCGATGGAAAGAAGGTCAAGGGCACGCTGAAAGCCGTTGACGGAACGCAGTTCACGGTGTCTGTGCCCGAGCGCGTGAAGGTGGAGGGCAAGAAACGCCCGGTCAAGATGGATGTCGACTACGCCTACGACATGAACGAAGTAAAATACACGAAATACATCATAAGTTTTAAGTAAAGCCATGCCAGCAAAGAAGAAAGAAGAGAGGCCGAACATGATCGAGACTTTCAAGGAGTTTAAGGACACCAAGAACATCGACCGTGCCACCCTCGTGAGCGTTCTGGAGGAAAGTTTCCGCAGCGTGATTGCGAAGATTTTCGGTTCTGACGAGAACTTCGACGTTATCGTCAATCCCGACAAGGGCGACTTTGAGATATATCGCAACCGCGTCGTCGTGGCCGATGGCGAGGTGAAGGACGAGAATAAGGAAATATCGCTGAAGGAAGCGCAGAAAATAGAACCCGATTATGAAGTGGGCGAGGATGTATCGGAAGAAATCAACTTCACGAAGTTTGGCCGCCGCGCCATCCTCAACCTGCGTCAGACGCTGGCAGCTAAGATTCTGGAGCTGGAGCACAACTCGCTTTACAACAAATACAAGGATCGCGTGGGTCAGGTGATCTCCGCCGAGGTCTATCAGGTGTGGAAGCGTGAGGTGCTGCTCGTTGATGATGAGAACAATGAGCTGATTCTGCCCAAGACGGAGCAGATTCCGGCCGACCAATACCGCAAGGGAGAGACCATCCGTGCCGTCATCCTGCGCGTGGACAACGAGAACAACAACCCCAAGATAATCCTCTCACGCACGGCATCCATCTTCTTGGAGCGTTTGCTTGAGGCTGAGGTGCCCGAGATTGCCGATGGCTTGATAGCCATCAAGGGCGTGGCGCGTATGCCGGGCGACCGTGCGAAGGTGGCCGTGGAGAGCTACGATGACCGTATCGACCCTGTGGGAGCCTGCGTGGGTGTGCGTGGTAGCCGCGTTCATGGCATTGTGCGTGAGCTTGACGGCGAGAACATCGACGTAATCAGCTGGACAGCCAACACAAAACTCTATATACAGCGTGCCCTTAGCCCTGCAAAGGTAAGTTCGCTCACTATCGATGAGGAAGAGAAGAAGGCTGAGGTGTACCTCAAGCCGGAAGAGGTGAGCCTGGCTATTGGCCGCAGTGGTCTGAACATCAAGCTGGCAAGTATCCTCACGGGCTACACCATCGATGTGTTCCGCGAGCTTGACGACAGCCAGACGGAGGAGGACATCTATCTCGATGAGTTCTCCGATGAGATCGACCAGTGGGTTATTGATGCCATCAAGAAGATTGGCCTTGATACCGCTCGTCAGGTTCTCAACGCGCCGCGTGAGATGCTGATAGAGAAAGCCGACTTGGAGGAAGAGACGGTGGACAGTGTCATCAAGGTGTTGAAAGCAGAGTTTGAGAATTAAAAAAAGGTAATGGCGGGTGATGGTTCTAAATCGGCAGCTCATAGGGTGTGGCTTTGCCGATTCGCACCATGTTCGGAACATCTGCGCCACTCCACATCGTAGTAGAACCAGCACCCCTTACCTCATGGAAGATAATTAATGAGCATCAGATTAAGCAAAGCAATTAGAGAGCTGAACATTGGACTCCAGACCGCGGTGGAGTTTCTGAAGAAAAAGCAGAACCTGGGCGAGGTAAAAGGCGATCCCAACTTCAAGCTCAGCGATGAGCAGTATCAGGCTCTTGCCACGCAATTCAGCAAGGACAAGCAGGTGAAAGATACTGCCGACAAGATATTCACCAAGAAAGTCAAAGACGGAAACGCAAGAAAGAAAGCGTCTTCGGCGAGTGTTGGCCGCGATGAGAATGGGCTTACGAAGGTTCAGCCCTATACTCCGTTGGGCAAGATAAACTTGGACGAGCTTGAGCGTAAAGGCTCGCGCAAGTCAAGTAGTCAGCAAGGCGGAAAGTCGGCGCAGAAGTCCAAAGCTGAGACAGCAAAGTCAAAGGAGGAGACGCCGAAAGCCAAGACCGACAAGACGGAAGTGAAGGCGGAGCAGCCTAAGGCGCAAGTTGCGCAAACGGCCAAGGTGGAAACGGCGGTGGCGCAGCCTAAGGCAGCAGTGAAAGTTGAGCAGCCCGAGGCGAAAGCGCAGTCGAAGAACAGTGCAGAGCAGTCTGCAAAGGCCGAGAAGAGCGAGGCGGAGGCCAAGGCTTCCACGCCGAAGCCACAAGCTGCAGCCAGCCAGACTGCCGCTACGGAGCAATCTGCGGTCGCAACGGCCAGCCAGCCGGCTCAAACCGAAAGTAAGGATACTCCGAAAGAAGCTCCGAAGAGCAACGCTCCGTTCCAGACCAAGAACGAGGTTGAGCTGCTCAACCAGCCCAAACTGAATGTGCTGGGCAAGATAGACCTTACCCAAATCAACCAAAGCACGCGCCCCAAGAAGAAAAGCAAGGAGGAGCGTCGCAAGGAGCGTGAGGAGAAGAACGGTCAGGCAAAGAAGAAGCGCGTACGTATTAATAAGGAACGCGTAGACATCAGTGCGGCAGCCAATCAGCAGCAGCCGCAGCAGAAGCAAAAGCAGAAGCCCAATCAGCAGCAGGCGCAGAACCAGGCAGCCGGAGCAGGAAAGCGCAAGAAGGCGCGTGGCCGTGGCAACAAGCCTACGGAGGTGGACGATGAGGCAGTGGCACGCCAGGTAAAGGAGACGCTTGCCCGCCTCACCTCGAAGACGCAGAACAAGAAAGGCGCAAAGTACCGTAAGGAAAAGCGCGAGGCTGTGCAGGAGAGGCTCGACAAGGAGGCACGCGCAGTGCGCAAGGAGAGCAAGATACTGAAGCTGACCGAGTTCGTTACCGTGTCGGAGCTTGCCACGATGATGGATGTTCCCGTGACGAAGGTCATCTCCACGCTGATGTCGGTGGGCATCATGGTGTCTATCAACCAGCGACTGGATGCCGAGACCATCAACCTTGTGGCCGATGAGTTTGGATTCACAACCGAATACGTAAGTGCCGAAGTGCAGGAGGCCGTCAGCGAGGAGGAGGACGATGAGAACGACTTGGTGCCCCGCGCGCCGATTGTGACCGTAATGGGTCACGTCGACCACGGTAAGACCTCGCTGCTCGACCATATCCGCAACACCAACGTCATTGCAGGTGAGGCCGGAGGCATCACGCAGCACATTGGCGCATACAGCGTTACGCTGAAGAATGGCCGTAAGGTGGCCTTCCTCGACACGCCGGGTCACGAGGCGTTCACGGCCATGCGTGCCCGTGGTGCGCAGGTGACGGATATTGCCATTATCATCATCTCCGCCGATGACTCAGTCATGCCCACCACCAAGGAAGCTATTGCCCATGCGCAGGCCGCAGGTGTGCCCATGGTGTTCGCCATCAACAAGATAGACAAGCCGGGAGCCAATCCCGATAAGATACGTGAAGACTTGGCCAACATGAACCTCCTCGTGGAGGAGTGGGGCGGAAAGTACCAGTGCCAGGAAATCAGTGCCAAGAAAGGCATTGGCGTTGAGGACTTGATGGACAAGGTGCTCTTGGAGGCCGATATGCTCGACCTCAAGGCCAACCCCAACCGCCGTGCCACGGGTACTATTATCGAGTCATCGCTCGACAAGGGACGCGGCTTCGTCTCCACAGTGCTTGTGAGCAACGGAACGCTGAAGACGGGCGATGTTGTCATAGCCGGAACGGCGTGGGGCAAGGTCAAGGCTCTCTTCAATGAGCGCAACCAGCGCATAGAGAAGGCAGGCCCCGCCGACCCGTGCATCGTGCTCGGACTGAACGGCGCGCCCACGGCCGGCGACACGTTCCACGTGCTTGAGACCGAGCAGGAGGCGCGCGAGATTGCCAACAAGCGCGATCAGCTGCAGCGCGAGCAGGGACTGCGCACGCAGAAGCGTCTCACGCTGGGCGACATCTCGCACCGTATCGCACGCGGAGAGTTCCACGAGCTGAACATCATTGTCAAGGGCGACACCAACGGTTCGGTAGAGGCTCTGAGCGATTCGTTCATCAAGCTCTCCACCGAGAAGGTGCAGGTGAACGTCATCAACAAGGCCGTAGGTCAGATTTCCGAGAACGATGTCATGCTGGCATCGGCTTCCGATGCCATCATCGTTGGTTTCCAGGTGCGTCCATCGGTGGATGCGCGCAAGCTGGCCGACCGCGAGGGCGTGGAAATCAACACCTACTCCATCATCTACGATGCCATCGACGACGTGAAGAGCGCCATGGTGGGTATGCTCGACAAGGTGAAGAAGGAAGTGCCCACAGGTCAGATAGAGGTGCGTCAGGTCTTCAAGATCAGCAAGGTGGGCACGGTTGCCGGCGGTCTGGTCACCGAGGGCAAGGTGCACAACAAGGACAAGGCTCACGTCATCCGCGATGGTATTGTCGTCCACACCGCTGCCATCAGTGCGCTCAAGCGGTATAAGGACGATGCCAAGGAGGTTGTGACGGGCTTGGAGTGTGGTGTGTCGCTTGTCAACTTCAACGACATCGCCGTGGGCGACATCCTTGAGACCTTCACCGAGATAGAGGTGGAGCAGAAACTCTAAAGTAGTATCAGGCTGATTGGGTGCGGGGGATTGACCCCTTGCACCCAATGGCGGATTGATATGTGACCTTTTGCCTTGCGAAAGGGGACGTTTGGCGCGGCAAAACCGCACCTTTTGCGCCCCAAAAGGTATGGTCTTGCGGCTCATGGTCTGCGCGCGCTGTTGCGGAGGCGTTTTTCCCGATGGTTGCGGCCGCGTTTTGAGCTGTTGGCGGGTATCCCGCCGCGCATTGTCGGTTCGCCGTCACACCTTATTTATATATAGGCCACAACTGTTGCCGTCCTTTATGGGCGGCACACCGTTTGCGGCCTGTTTTGCAAAAATAGAACCATCAATTCTATGGAAGAGATAAAAGAAGAAAGAAACGCACTGGTCAGGGAGATAGCCGACAAGAAATACGAGTACGGCTTCACCACCGATGTGGACACCGACATCATCCCCGTTGGTCTCAGCGAGGATGTGGTGCGTCTCATCTCGCATAAGAAGCATGAGCCGGAGTGGATGCTGGAGTTCCGTCTGCGCGCATTGCGCCACTGGCAGACGCTCAAGCAGCCCGAATGGGGGCACTTGCACATGCCGCCCATCGACTACCAGGCCATCTCTTACTATGCTAACCCGCTGGCCAAGAAGCCCAAGAACAAGGAAATAGACCCGGAACTGGAGAAGACTTTCGACAAACTGGGCATCCCCTTGGAGGAACGGCTGGCTCTGAGCGGCACTGCCGTTGACGCCATCATGGACTCCGTGTCCGTGAAGACCACTTTCAAGGAGAAACTCCGCGAGAAAGGGGTCATCTTCTGTTCCATCAGCGAGGCCATACAGGAGCATCCCGACCTCGTGCGTCAGTATCTGGGCACGGTAGTGTCGTTTCGCGACAACTATTTCGCCGCGCTCAACTCGGCAGTGTTCTCCGATGGCTCTTTCGTCTATATCCCCAAGGGAGTGCGCTGTCCCATGGAGCTGAGCAGCTACTTCCGTATCAACGCCCGCAACACAGGCCAGTTTGAGCGGACGCTCATCGTAGCCGATGATGATTCCTACGTTTCGTATCTTGAGGGATGCACCGCGCCCATGCGCGATGAGAACCAGCTCCATGCGGCCATTGTGGAAATCATCGTCAACGACCGCGCCGAGGTGAAGTATTCCACCGTGCAGAACTGGTATCCGGGCGATGAGCACGGACGCGGGGGCGTGCTCAACCTTGTGACGAAGCGTGGCGACCTGCGCGGAGTGGCCTCCAAGCTCTCCTGGACGCAGGTGGAGACGGGGTCGGCCATCACTTGGAAGTACCCGTCGTGCGTGCTCCGGGGCGACAACTCGCAGGCGGAGTTCTACAGCGTGGCCGTGACGAACAACTATCAGGAGGCCGACACGGGCACTAAAATGATTCACATGGGCAAGAACACGCGCTCCACGATCATCTCCAAAGGCATTTCGGCAGGGCACAGTCAGAACAGCTACCGCGGACTGGTGCGTGCCACGTCCAACGCCGACAACGCCCGCAACTACTCCAGCTGCGATTCCCTGCTGCTGGGAAGCAACTGCGGCGCGCACACGTTCCCCTATATGGACATCCACAACGACACGGCGGTGGTGGAACATGAGGCCACGACCTCCAAGATTTCCGAGGATCAGCTCTTCTACTGCAACCAGCGCGGCATCCCGATGGAGGATGCGGTGGGGCTTATCGTCAACGGCTACGCCAAGGAGGTGCTCAACAAGCTCCCGATGGAGTTTGCCGTTGAGGCTCAGAAGCTGCTCAGCGTCTCCTTGGAGGGCACTGTGGGATAGCCGGAGGATGCGCCCCGCTATGCCGCTGAGGCTGTCCGGGGCATTTCAAGAGTATCATTAGTCAAACAACAACCAAGATATATGTTAGAGGTTAAGAACCTGCACGCCACCATTGCAGGAAAAGAGATATTGAAAGGCATCAACCTTACCGTCAGGGATGGCGAGATTCACGCCATCATGGGACCCAACGGGTCGGGCAAGTCCACGCTCAGTGCCGTGCTTACGGGCAACCCTCTCTATGAGGTAACGGAGGGAACGGCTTTCTTCAACGGCAAGAATCTCTTGGAGATGAAGCCCGAGGACCGCGCGAGAGAGGGACTTTTCCTCTCTTTCCAGTACCCCGTGGAGATTCCGGGTGTGAGCATGACCAACTTCATGAAGGCCGCCGTCAACGCCAAAAGAGCCTACGAGGGCAAGGAGCCGCTTAAGGCCACCGACTTCATGAAGCTCATGCGGGAGCGTCGCCAGTTGGTGGAGCTTGACCCAAAGCTCGCCCACCGCTCTGTCAATGAGGGCTTCTCGGGTGGCGAGAAGAAGCGCAACGAGATCTTCCAGATGGCTATGCTCGAGCCAAAGCTCAGCATTCTTGATGAGACCGACTCGGGTCTTGATGTCGATGCGATGCGTATTGTGGCCAATGGTGTCAACAAAATGCACACGTCCGACACATCGGCCATCGTCATTACCCACTATGAGAGGCTGCTTGAGATGATCAAGCCCGATGTGGTTCACGTGCTTTGGCAGGGTCGCATCGTCAAGACGGCCGGCCCGGAGCTGACCAAGGAGATTGAGACGCGCGGATACGACTGGATAAAGGAAGAGGTCAAAGAGGAGCAGAAAGGATGATGAACCCCGAACAGCAGTATATCGACTTGTACAATCAGGCCGCTGAGGCCATCAAAGGGCACAGTGCGCCGGTGATGAATGCCGTCCGCGACCGCGCTTTTGAGGATTTCAGCCGCTTGGGATTCCCCTCACGCAAGGTGGAACGCTACAAGTACACCGACATCAAGAGCCTGTTTGCGCCCGACTATGGCTTGAACATCAACCGGCTCGACATCCCCGTCGACCCCTACGAGGCGTTCCGGTGCGATGTTCCCAACTTGAGCACCCTGCTCTACTTCGTTGTCAACGATGCGTTTTTCAGCAAGCGGTTGCCCAAGGCGCAGCTGCAGGATGGCGTTATCATCGACTCGCTGGCCAAAGTGGCCAAGGAGCGTCCCGAGCTGGTGCAGAAATACTATGCCCGCATAGCCCATACCGAGGAGGATGCCGTGACAGCTCTCAACACGATGCTGGCTCAGGACGGACTCTTTGTCTATGTTCCGAGGAATGTTCAGCTCGACAAATGCGTGCAGGTAATCAACATCTTGCGTGCCGATGTAGACATGATGGTCAACCGCCGGGTGCTCATCGTCATGGAGGAAGGGGCAAAGGCGAAGTTTCTTTTCTGCGATCACACGGCCGACAGCCGCAACTTCTTGGCCACGCAGGTTATTGAGGCGTTTGTGGCCGACAATGCCGCGCTCGACCTCTATTGCTTGGAGGAGACGCATTATAAGAACCATCGCGTGAGCAACGTCTACATTGAGCAGCAGCGCGACAGCCGCGTGAACCACAATGTCATCACGCTCCATAACGGAGTGACGCGCAACCGCCTCGACTTGATGCTCAAAGGCGAGGGTGCGGAGTGTTATTGCAGCGGCTGCGTCATTGCCGACAGGCAGCAGCATGTGGACAACAACACGCTCATAGACCATCAGGTGCCGCACTGCACGAGCACCGAGCTTTACAAATATGTGCTCGATGAAGAGGCAACGGGCGCTTTTGCCGGACGCGTGCTTGTGCGCCAGGGAGCGCAAAAGACCGTCTCGCAGGAGACCAACCGCAACCTTGTGGCCACGAAGAAGGCGCGGATGTACACGCAACCCGTGCTCGAAATCTACGCAGACGATGTGAAGTGCGCCCACGGATCTACGGTGGGACAGCTCGATGATGCCGCTCTCTTCTACATGCAGCAGCGCGGAATCAGCCGCAAGGAGGCCAAACTGCTCTTGGAGTTTGCCTTCATCAATGAAGTAATCGACAAGATGGAGCTGGAACCGCTCCGCGACCGTCTCCATTACCTTGTGGAAAAGCGTTTCCGCGGCGAGCTAAACAAGTGCGAGGGCTGCGGTTTATGTAAATAAAAGGAGCAAACTTGGCTTGGCATTGCCGTGCGGGCGGTTTCCCCCGGCAATGCCAAGCCAAGCTTCCGATGAAGAGACAGACCTTGAAAACCAAAAGAAATCCGAATCATGCTTGATACAGAGAACATCAGAAGGGACTTCCCCATCTTGGAACGCACCGTTCATGGCCGTCCGTTGGTGTACCTCGACAATGCGGCCACTACGCAAAAGCCGCTTTGCGTGCTCGATGCCATGCGCGAAGAGTACCTCAATGTGAATGCCAACGTGCATCGCGGGGTGCACTGGCTCTCACAGCAGAGCACCGAATTGCACGAGAACGCGCGCGAGACAGTGCGCCAATTTGTGAACGCCGCCTCCACCAGCGAGGTAGTGTTTACGCGCGGCACCACCGAGAGCCTGAACCTTGTGGTCGCCACTTTCGCCGATGCCTTCATGCAAGAGGGCGATGAGGTGATAGTGAGTGCGATGGAGCACCACTCCAACATTGTGCCTTGGCAGCTGCAACTGCAGCGCAAGGGCATCCGCCTGCGCGTTATCCCGATGGGCGATGACGGTGCTTTGCGCATGGACGCGTATGAAAAACTGTTCAGCGAGCGGACGAAAATAGTGAGCGTGGCTCATGTGAGCAACGCCTTGGGTACTGTGAATCCTGTCAAGGAAATCACGCGCATAGCCCACGCGCACGGCGTTCCCGTGATGATAGACGGCGCGCAGAGCGTGCCCCACATGACCGTTGACGTGCAGGACATCGACTGCGACTTCCTCGCTTTCAGTGGACACAAAGTCTACGGCCCCACTGGCGTGGGCATACTCTACGGCAAGGAGGAGTGGCTGGAGCGGCTTCCGCCCTATCAGGGAGGCGGCGAGATGATAGAGCGCGTGAGTTTCGACGGCACCACCTTTGAGCGGCCGCCCCTCAAGTTTGAGGCCGGCACGCCCGATTATGTGGCCACGCACGGTCTGGCCAAGGCCATAGAGTACGTCACGGCCATCGGTATGGACAACATCCGCGCCCACGAACAGCAGCTCACGCGCTATGCCTTGCAGCAGCTGCGCGCCATCGAAGGCCTGCAAGTCTATGGCCATGGCGATGGCATGGAGGCCGATGCGGCCATCTCCTTCAATGTGGCGGGCATTCATCCTGCCGACTTGGGCACGCTGCTCGACCAGCTTGGCATAGCCGTGCGCACGGGTCACCACTGCGCCCAGCCACTGATGGACAGGCTTGGCGTGCTGGGCACGGTGCGCGCATCGTTTGCTCTCTACAACACGCAGGAGGAAGTAGACGCGTTTGTGGCCGGATTGCGGCGCGTGGTCAAGATGTTTTAGTGGCCGGAAAAGGCAGATTGGGCATTGCGGCGCGGGCTTCGGTCTGGCGGCCGCAGTGCCTTTCCGAGGCCGCAGTGGCGGTCTGGCGGGCGCGCTCGGCTCGCGAAGTGCAAAAATCTTGAGCTTTTTCCCGAAAATATTTTGCCATTTGGGAAAAACTATGTAATTTTGCACTCGGATTTTGTCCTATGGTGTAACGGTAGCACAACAGGTTTTGGTTCTGTTTGTAGTGGTTCGAATCCGCTTAGGACAACAAAAGAGAGGTTTTCGCCGATGGGTGGAAGCCTCTCTTTTTTGTTGTATGGCAGCCCGTGAAGCCCCGCGTGCGGGCGGAAAGTGGCGCGCAGGCCATTCGCTTGCGCCGCTTTTTGGGGCTTCGTGGCGCAGGTTTTCGCGCAAAAAACTAAGAGCATTCAGAATGGAAATAAACGTACAAAAAGGTGTTGCCCAAAGTGTCGCTTGGCCAAACCATACCTTTTGGCCGCCGAAAGGTATGGTTTTGCCGTGCAAAAGGTATGGTTTTGGCTCGCAATATGTAACGTTTTGCCCTCCCCGGGCTTTTCCTTGGTTTGTGGCCGAAGCCGTGTCGCGCTGCAATGGGTGAAATAGTTTTACATCAAGGGTGCCCCGCTGTGCCCCGGCAGGCAGACCGTGTGATGCGGTTGCCATGCCCCTTTGCTTGCCGGCGTGGCTTTACGGTTGGCAAGCAAAGGGGTGGCGTGATGGAAGAGGTGGCGGTTTCAACTGTTAAAAAAGCGGCATAACTCCATGAGTTATGTTATAAAAACTTGCAAGAAAGCCATTTTTATGCTACCTTTGCCGCCAAGTTTCGGACTAATGCATTGGACTTGTCCGGCTTGCAGCTCCCCTTGGGATGCACCATACAGAACGAAGCCATAAACAATAAAAAAATACGCTATGCGCAAATACTCGCTTATTTCCGCCATTGCGGCCACGATGATAGCCATTCTGATGATGACCGGGTGTGCCAGCAATGAGAATGTAACTTACTTCCAAGACTATTTACCGGGCTATACCGAGAGTGTGGCCAAAGCCAAACCTCTCACCATGCAGTGTGGCGACCGCTTGTCCATCGTTGTCAGCAGCCGCAATCCGCAGCTGGCATCGCTCTTCAACCTGTCGCAGGTGAACAACCGTGTCGGCTCCACGTCTTCGGCAGGCTCGTCATCGGGACAAACATCGCTCTATACCATCGATACCAAGGGCGACATCGACTTCCCCGTGCTCGGAACGCTGCACGTGGAGGGCATGACGCGTGAGGAGATAGCCGCCTACATCAAGGAGACGCTTATCAGCCAAGACCTTGTGAAAGACCCAGTGGTCACTGTGGAGTTTGGAGGGATGTACTATTCGGTGCTCGGCGAGGTGGGCTCGCCCGGCCAGTACTCCATCGACAAGGACAACACGACCTTGCTTGATGCCATCAGCCGCGCCGGCGACCTGACCATCTACGGACTTCGCGACCGCGTGACGGTGATTCGCACCGACAAGGGGCAGCGCAAGGTGTACAAGGTGAACTTGCTTTCGGGACGCGAGCTGACGGAGTCGCCCGCCTACTATATCAAGCAGGGCGACGTGATCTACGTTGACCCGAACGGAACACGTGCCCGCCAAGGCTCGGTGAACGGCAACACGCTGCGCTCAACGTCGTTCTGGGTGTCCATGTCGTCGCTGGCCATGAGCATTGTCGTGCTGATTAAGAACTGGAACTAAAGATAACCGCAAATGACAAACAACAGCAACTTTGAAAATACCGCAGGCTACGTGGTGGAGGAAGAGGCAGAGCAGGAGGGAATGAGCTTCGGCCTGCGCGACTTCCTGGGCGTCTTGCGCGCCAACTGGCTGTGGATAGTGCTCTCCATGGGCGTGTTTGGCGCGGCAGGGTGGTACTATCTGAAGCGCACGCCGAACACTTACCAGCGTTCGGCCACCATCGTCATCAAGGACGATGCCAATTCGAAGGGCAGCGATGCCTATTCGGTGTTCTCCAACCTTGGCGGCTCGCCCGAGCAGAACAACATCAACAATGAGCTGGCGGCCATCCAGTCGCCGGCCAACGTGTTGGAGACGGTGCGCCAGCTCAATCTCGACATGAACTACAGCGTGGAAGGACGCTGGCATCCCGAGTATCTTTATGGCCGTTCGCTTCCCGCCACGGTGCGAATGCTGGGACTTGGAGCCAACGAGTCGGCCAGTATGACGCTGCAGCTCAAAGCCAATGGCGTGGTGGTGATGAGCAATTTCGTGCGCAACGGGCAGCCCGTGGGCAGTATGAGCACGGTGAGCGGGCGCACGGGGCAGATAGTGGGCACGCCAATCGGCAATATCGTGGTCACGCGGACGAAGTATTACGGCTCGTTCGTGGCACGCTACAACCAGCCCATCAACGTTTCGCGCACCGACTTGTACAGCATGACCTCCATCGTGCAGTCGCGTCTCTCTGCCGTACAGACCAATCAGCAGTCCACTTTGGTGGAAATCGACTACCGCGACCTCATCCCCGAGCGTGCAGACGACATCATCAACACGCTCATCAACGTGTACAAGGAGGGCTGGGTGAAAGACAAGAACCAGCTGATTATCGCCACTTCGAAGTTCATCAACGACCGCCTGTCGGTCATTGAGCGCGAACTGGGCGGCATCGACTCCGATATCTCCAACTACAAAAGCTCCAACCTGCTGCCCGACGTGCAGGCCGCGTCGCAAATATCCATGCAGCAGTCGCAGGAAACCAAGTCGCAGCTGCTCCGCTTGAGCACGCAGCGCAGCATGGCGCAGTACGTTCGGAACATGCTCATGCGCGGTGTCAAGTCGCGCCAGCTGCTTCCCAGCAACTCGGGCATCGACAGTCCGGGCATCGAGGCGCAGATAGGAGAGTACAATACGTTGCTTCTGCAGCGCAATTCGCTCATCGCCAACTCCTCGGAGAAGAACCCGATAGTGAGCGATTACGATGAGCAGCTGGCGCAAATGCGCAAGGCCATCGTGGAAAGTATCGATAACCTCGTGGCCTCCATCGATGTTCAGGTGCGCCAGGCACGCGAAAGCGAGAGCCAGGCCAATGCCCAAATCGCTTCGAATCCTAAGCAAGCGAAGTACCTTACCAGCGTGGGCAGACAGCAGCAGGTGAAGGAGCAGCTCTACATCTTCCTGCTTCAGAAGCGCGAGGAGAACGAGTTGTCGCAGGCATTCACGGCATATAACGTGCGTGTAATATCGGCACCGTTCGGCAATGCCTACGCCATTGCGCCCAATCATCGCAATATCATGCTCATTGCCTTAGCCATCGGCTTGCTTTTGCCCATCGTCATCCTCTATATTCGCGAGATTGGCAACACGCGCATCCGCAGTCGCAAGGACATAGAGCGACTCACGATACCCTTTATCGGCGAGATTCCCTACCTTGGGAAGCGCCGCTGGCTCTTCGGACGCAAGAAGAAGGACTTCCTGCGGGTGGTTGTGCATGAGGGCGACAACAATATCATGAACGAGGCCTTCCGTGTGCTGCGCACGAAGCTGGAGTTTATGATGCCGGATCACAGAAAGGAGAATGTGATTATCCTCACTTCGTTCAATCCCGGAAGCGGAAAGACGTTCCTTTCGGCCAATATCGCCGTGTCGCTGGCCATCAAACAGAAGCGAGTGCTCATCATCGACTGCGACTTGCGCAAGGCAACGGTGTCCACTCTCATTGGTTCGCCACACATGGGACTCACCCATTACCTCACGGGAAAGGACGTAGACCCGCGCGCGCTCATACAAGTCTATAAGGACAACGACAACCTTTGCGTGATGCCTGTGGGCATTATCCCGCCCAACCCTACGGAGTTGCTGGGCAATGGCAGGCTGCAGACGCTCATAGACGAGCTGCGTTCCGACTACGATTACATCTTCCTCGACTGTCCGCCTGTGGAAGTGGTGGCCGACACGGAGATTATCTCCGGCTATGCCGACCGTACCATCTTCATTGCACGCGCCGGCCTGCTCGAGCGCTCCATGCTCAAGGAGCTGCAGAAGCTCTATAACGGCGGCAAGTACCGCAACATGATGATTATTCTCAACGGTACGGAGAAGATTTCCGGCCGTAACCGTTACGGATATGGCTACGGTTATGGTTACGGCTACGGTTATGGGCGTGGCAAGAAGTCTGACTGACGCACCGCCGAGGCCGCTGTGACGCGGCAAAACATACACCAACGGCGGGCAGGAACATGATATTCTTGCCCGCCGGTGCGTAAGGTACAGAGCGCACCTGCCGCCAACGCACCATCATTCGTAAGAAAAGAAGGAGGAGATATGCCAAAACAACGATTTTTTCCCATGTCTATGGGAGATGAAACTACGTCATTAAGCTGTCGTACCAATTACTAAACTAAATGAGAGATTACATCCGTATCAGCCAATTCTATGGCCCGGACAAGGAAAGGATAGTGAATGCAGCCGTGCTCGTTGCCGATTTCGCGCTGCTCAACTTCACTTTGCTCGCCTTTTTCCTTTTCTATGGCGACTGGCTACCCGTGTTTTTCCACGCCGCCACCAAGGTAACGGTTCTGGTGATGAACGTTAGCCTTGTCGTTTCCGAATACTTCTTCCATTCCATCATCTACCGGCGCATCGTCAAGATGCACGACATCGCCCTCCGTGCGGCACAGCTGGTGTCGCTGCAGGTGGTCTGCTCGTTTGTGTTGCTGCGTATTCTGTCCTCCTCGGGCAACTATTTCAGCTTCATGCTCGTGTTTGGCGTCACCAGCTTTGCCGTGCTCATGCTCTCCCGCGTGCTCGAACGCTTCGTGATAGCCTCGCTCCGCCAGCGCGGCGGCAACTCCCGCACCGTGCTGCTGGTGGGCAACGATCCCGCCATCAAGCGTGTCTACCGAACCATTACCGCCATGCCCGCCAGCGGATACCTCGTTCTGGGCTACTATGCCGATGCCCCCATGGCCGACGCGCCCAAAGCCTTGGAGTATCTTGGCAACTTGGAAGCCCTTGGCCGGAGGATGGATGAGGAGGCCGACGAGGCGGGGAAAGAACTGCCCGTCAATGATATATTCCTCTGTTTGCCGCCCTCGCAGACGGAAATCATCCGGCGCGTGCTGGCGGGATGCCACCGTAGGCTCATCCATTTCTATTATGTTCCGCAGCAGTTTGAGGACTTCGGCGTGCAGCTGCGCCCCATGCAGTTTGCCGACCATGTGCTTTACGCCAACTGCGCCAGCCCCTTGCTCGGCCTTGGCAACCGTCTGGTGAAGCGCGTGTTCGACATTCTGTTCTCCCTTGTGGTATGCTTGTTCCTCATTCCCGTTGTCATCATCGTGGGAATCATCATCAAGCGGCAAAGCCCGGGCCCCATTTTCTTCCTCCAGAAGCGCACGGGCATGGATGGAAGGGATTTCTTCTGCTACAAATTCCGCTCCATGCACGTCAACAGCGACAGCGACAGCGTGCAGGCCACGGAGCACGACCCGCGCAAGTTTCCCTTTGGCGACTTTATGCGCCGCACCAACATTGATGAGCTTCCGCAGTTCTTCAATGTGCTCAAGGGCGATATGAGCATCGTGGGGCCGCGTCCGCATATGCTTATGCACACCAACGTGTATGGAAAGCTCATCAAGAACTACATGGTGCGCCTCTTCTGCAAGCCCGGCATCACCGGTTGGGCGCAGGTGACGGGCTTCCGTGGCGAGACCAAGGAGACGTGGCAGATGGAAGGCCGCGTCAATGCCGACATCTGGTATATGGAGCACTGGAGCTTCTGGCTCGATATGCGCATCATCTGGAAGACGGTCTGGCAGACGGTAAGGCGCGACGCGAAGGCTTATTGATGTGTTTCTGCCCCCGCCTTGGCCTTTTGCCGGCGTGCCGTGCGGGCGGAGTTCCGCCGCCTTGGGTGTGCTCTCGTAGGCCGAGCACCCTGTTCTCGGAATCATTCAGTTCGCATATAGATAGCCGTCTCTCCCCGCGAGAGGCGGCTTTTTTGGTGCCCTTTTGTGGGGTTTGCGCATCGTTTGCCACCTTTCAGCGGCGCACTTTGCCGCGCTTTGCAAACCTTCCGTCTTGCGGCAGCTTACGTATGGCGATTATTTTTAATTTAAAAATGTGGAATTTTTAAATTAAAAACAGGAGAAAAATAAATTAAAAATATCAGATTTTTAATTTAAAAATAATCACCAACCGTAACCTTTTGTCTTTCAGTAGTTTCCGTGCGGCGTTCCGCGCGTTTTCCTCTCTGTTTGCGGCGCAGTCTCTTGCGCTCGGCTGCGGTTTCCCCTTTGGCAGGTCATGCTGCTTCTCATGCCTTTCGCCGGCATTCTGCACGGACGGCAAAGGAAGGCAGTGCGGGGGGCGGAAGCCAATAAAGTTGGCAGCATTGTTTTGTCAATCGCCCGTAATTTTGTATTTTTGCACAACCAATCATCAACCTAAGGGAAAACGTTATCCCCAATGAAATACCGCATAAAACAAGAAGTTGGCAATGGCAAAGAACGATAACGGGCTTACGCCCATGATGCGACAGTTCTTCTCGATGAAGCAGCAGCACCCCGATGCGCTGCTGCTGTTTCGCTGTGGCGACTTCTATGAGACCTATTGCGATGATGCCGTGGAGGCAGCGCGCATCCTTGGCATCACGCTCACGCGGCGCAACAACGGCTCTGCCAGCGCGGCCGAGATGGCAGGCTTCCCCCATCATGCCCTCGACACCTATCTGCCGAAGCTCATCCGGGCGGGAAAGCGCGTCGCCATCTGCGATCAGCTGGAAGACCCGAAGAAGAAGCGCGCCGCCATCAAGGGCAAAAAGGGACTCACCGAGATGGACAAGATGGTGAAGCGGGGCATCACCGAGCTGGTGACACCGGGCGTGGCGATGGGCGACAACGTGCTCAACTACAAGGAGAACAACTTCCTTGCCGCCGTCCACTTCGGTAAGGCCGCCTGCGGGGTGAGCTTTCTCGACATATCCACGGGTGAGTTTCTCACGGGCGAGGGCAACTTCGACTACGTGGAGAAGCTTTTGGGCAACTTCCAGCCCAAGGAGGTGCTCTATGACCGCTCCCGCAAGCACGACTTCGAGCAGCATTTCGGCACGCGCCACGTCACTTTCGAACTCGATGACTGGGTGTTCACCGACCAGACGGCGCGGCAGAAGCTCCTGAAACATTTCGGCACGCACAGCCTCAAAGGCTTTGGCGTGGAGCATCTGCACAATGGTATCGTGGCCTCGGGAGCCATCATGCAGTACCTGGAGCTAACCCAGCACACCCATATCTCCCATGTCACCTCGCTGCGGCGCATCGAGGAAGACCGCTATGTGCGCCTCGACCGCTTCACCATCCGCTCCTTGGAGCTGCTGCAGCCCATGCAGGACGACGGAGTGAGCTTGCTCCATGTGCTTGATGCCACCGTCACGCCCATGGGCGGACGTATGATGCGCCGCTGGGTGGTGTTTCCGCTCCGCGAGGTGGCGCGCATCAGCGAGAGACTTGACGGTGTGGAGTACTTCTATCGCGATACGGAGTTCCGCGAGTCCGTTGATGAGCAGCTGCATCGCATCGGCGACTTGGAGCGCATCATCTCCAAGGCGGCCGTGGGGCGCATCAGCCCCCGTGAAGTCAACCAGCTGCGCGCCGCACTGACCGCCATCGCCCCGGTGAAGATGGCCTGCCTGCAAGCCGAAGACGAGGCCATGCGCCGTGTGGGGGAGCAACTGAGCCTCTGCGAGTCGCTTCGGGCGCGCATAGAGCAGGAAATACAGCCCGATCCGCCCTTGCTCGTCAACAAGGGCGACGTGATTGCGCCCGGATATAGCGATGAGCTTGACCAGCTGCGCGCCATTCGCGACAACGGAAAGGAGGTCTTGCTCCAGATACAGCAGCGCGAGGTGGAGAAAACGGGCATCAGCTCGCTCAAGATAGGCTTCAACAACGTGTTCGGATATTACCTTGAGGTGAGAAACACGTTCAAGGACAAAGTGCCCGGGGAGTGGATTCGCAAGCAGACACTGGCGCAGGCAGAACGCTACATCACCCCCGAGCTGAAGGAATATGAGGAGAAAATCCTTGGCGCGGACGAGAAAATCATTGCCTTGGAGACCACGCTCTTCATGCAGTTGGTGCAGGACATGCAGGAGTTTATCCCGCAAATACAAATCAATGCCAACGTGATAGCCCGGCTCGACTGCCTCCTCTCGTTTGCCAAAGTGTCGGAGCGGCAGGGCTATGTGCGCCCCGTGGTCGACGACAGCGACGTGCTCGACATCCGGCAGGGTCGCCATGCCGTCATTGAGACGCAGCTCCCGGTGGGCGAACGCTACGTTCCCAACGATGTTTGCTTAGACACCGCGTCTCAGCAAGTAATGATGATCACCGGACCGAACATGGCCGGCAAGTCGGCATTGCTCCGTCAGACCGCGCTCATTGTGCTTATGGCGCAGATGGGATGCTTTGTTCCCGCCGAGAGCGCACGTGTTGGCCTGGTGGACAAGGTGTTTACGAGGGTGGGAGCGTCCGACAGCCTCTCCACGGGTGAGTCAACGTTCATGGTGGAGATGACCGAGGCCGCCAATATACTCAATAACGTCACGCCAAAGTCGCTCGTTCTCTTCGATGAGCTGGGGCGTGGCACGTCCACCTACGATGGAATATCCATCGCATGGGCCATTGTCGAGTACCTGCATGAGCAGAAGCGGGCGCGAGCACGCACCCTTTTCGCCACCCACTACCACGAGCTGAACGAGATGGAGAAACATTTTGCCCGCATCAAGAACTATAACGTGAGCGTGCGGGAGCTTGAAGGCAAGGTCATCTTCCTGCGAAGGCTCGAGCGTGGAGGCAGCGAGCACTCCTTTGGTATCCACGTTGCCGAGATAGCCGGTATGCCCCCGTCCATCGTGCGCCGCGCTTCCGACATCTTGAAGCAGCTCGAGGCCGACAATGCGCAGGTGGGAACGGCGGGCAAGGCCGATGTGTCGGGCATCGGGGGCGCAGACAGCGGGATGCAACTGTCGCTCTTCCAGCTCGAAGACCCTGTGCTCTCGCAGATACGCGATGAGATTCTGCACCTCGACATCGACAATCTCACGCCCATGGACGCGCTCAACCGCCTGAACGACATCAAGAAGATACTCAACGGCAAGTAGTCCGCCGCTTTTGGCAGACACGCTTCCGGGCAACGCCCCGTTGCCGTTTGCCGCGCGCCTCCTCCTCCGCCAGCAGCGGGAGAGGAGGCGCAGTTATTTCCCCAATGCTGTTTGATTTGGGAAAAGCCGCTGAAAAAGAGGGAAAAACATTCTTTCCGCCAGCGCGGTTGTGGCGGAAAATGCCTACATTTGCAGCCGTAAGACAAATTATCGATAAACCAAACAGCAAGCAAAATGGAAAAATTGATTACGCTTTTTACATTTTTGAGCCTGACGATCACAGCCTATTGCCAGCAGACGCATGAGATCTTTGTTTGGAAGGGTGGCGTGCCCACCCGCATAGATGCCGTAGACAGCATCACCTTTGCCGCCCCGCTCACCGACGAGCATGAGGCCATCGACATGGGACTGAGCGTGAAATGGGCGGCAGAAAACCTTGGGGCGGCCACCCCGGAGGCATTTGGCTTGCACTACGCGTGGGCAGAAGCCGCGCCCAAGGAGGACTATTCGTGGCAGACCTACGCATGGGGCACGGGCGAGGAGCTGACCAAATACACCACGGAAAGCGGGCTGACGCAGATTGAGGCCGCCGATGATGCGGCCACGGCACTGTGGGGCGGCGCGTGGCGGATGCCCACCGATGCGGAGATGAAGGAGCTGCTGGACAACTGCACGTGGACATGGACAACGCAGAACGGCACCGATGGCTATCTGGTGACGGCTCGGAATGGCAACAGCATCTTCCTGCCCACCACGGGACTCTACTACGGCGACTTCCTCGATGATGACGAAACGGGTGGCTACTACTGGACTTCCACACTCAGAACGGGCTACGACAGCTTTGCCCGACGCTTGCAATTCGACAGCGAGGGCAGCGACCTCGGCACGAGCAGCCGCTTCATAGGCTTTGCCATACGTGCCGTGAGGCCATAAAAGAATCTCCCCCGGACAACGGCGATGAGCGCGGGCAGCGGCCCGGTTTCTGCCGTTTCCGTTGGCGAACGGGGCGTGCGCCGTGCCCTGTTCGCCTTTTTTTATGCCCGCTGGTGCAGGTCTTGCGATGCTATGTGTGGCGGCCGCTGGGCAAGAGGTATGGTTTTGCCTTGTCAAACCATAGGTTTTACGCTGCAAAAGGTATGGTTTCGCACGCCAAAAGGTATGGTTTTGCAAAGCGGTGTTCGGGCGGGCATAGGAGAGGGAGAAGATGCGGCCTCCCGGAAGGTGGCTGCACAAACGCGAAAAGGGTGATACGAACCCGAATTGGGGTAATGCGTGTTTCCGTTTTTCTTCGTACTTTTGCGGCATAACAACATGATAAAAGAAAGGAAAAAGATGATTCAGACAAGATTGAGCTACGAGTTTGGCGCGTCTACGCGCGTGATATTCGGCCCGGGCAAGCTGGGCGAGTTGCATAAGCAGACGTTTCCCGGCCGCAAGGCGTTGCTGGTGATCAGCAATGGCAAAGCCACGCGTGCCAACGGCTACCTCGACCGCACGGAGAAGGAGCTGCAACAGGCCAGCATCAGCTACGTGATATTCGACAAGGTGGAGCCTAATCCGCTGAAAGCCACGGCCGAGGAGGGCGCGAGAGTGGCGCGCGAGAATGGTTGCGACTTCATCGTTGCGCTGGGCGGGGGCAGCGTCATGGACTGTGCCAAGGTGATATGCCTCAGTGCCACCAACCCCGGCGACCTCTGGGACTACGTGTTTGGCGGCACCGGCAAGGGCATCGTGCCCGCCAACGACCCGCTTCCCTACGTGTGCATCTCCACCACGGCGGGCACAGGTTCGGAGGTGGACGCGGCGGGGGTGATAACCAACCCCGCCACCAAGGAGAAAGTGGGCGTGGGCGACCCGCGCTTGCTGGCCACCTTTGCCATCGTAGACCCCGAACTGATGGTGAGCGTGCCGCCACGCTTCACGGCCTTTCAGGGCTTCGATGCGCTTTTCCACTCCTTGGAGGGCTATGTGAGCAACCGCAGCAACCTCTTTGCCGACATGGTGGAGGAGACGGTGATTCGCTCCGTGGGCGAGTATCTGCCGCGAGCCGTGAGGGATGGCAGCGACATGGAGGCGCGGGCGCGCGTGGCTTTTGCCAACACGATGTCGGGCTACAGCATGATGACGGCGGCCTGCACGGCCGAGCACAGCATTGAGCACGCCCTGAGCGCGTACCATCAGGAGCTGCCCCACGGCGCGGGACTGATTATGATAAGCCGCGCTTACTTCTCTGCCATCATTGCCAAGCACGTATGCGACGAGCGTTTCGTGCGCATGGCGCGCCTGCTGGGCAAGGCCGATGCCGCCAAACCGGAGGATTTCATCACCGCGCTGGTAGACTTGCAGCGCGCTTGCGGTGTGGACGACCTGCGGATGAGCGACTATGGCATCACGCCCGGCGAGTTCCCAGCCATGGCAACGAATGCCATCACGGCCATGGGGCGGCTCGTTCTGCAAGACATTGAGCCGCTCACGCACGCCGAGATTGTGGCCATCTTGGAGGCATCGTATAAGTAATGACGCGCGCGGGCGGGGCGAACGGCAGCGGCGGTGGGCAGTGTGTGGCTCCCGCGGCGCGTCCGTCTGTGAGCGGAATGAGTATGAATGGGGTAAAAACAGTAGTCTGCACGCTGGCCGCAGGTGCTTTGTCGGCACTCCCTGCCGGCGCGCAGACCATTGAGAACAAGGAAAACATGAAGCATATAGAAGTGACACAAAACGCCGGACGGCAGCAATTAGGCGACTTCGCGCCCGAGTTTGCCCGGCTCAATGATGATGTGCTCTTCGGAGAGGTGTGGAGTCGCAACGAGCTGTTGTCGCTCCACGACCGCAGCATGGCCACG
The DNA here is from genome assembly GCA_964640675.1 of uncultured Prevotella sp. Taxonomy (GTDB): domain Bacteria; phylum Bacteroidota; class Bacteroidia; order Bacteroidales; family Bacteroidaceae; genus Prevotella. Next base: position 50,303 of record CAZXFP010000013.1, read on the forward strand.
GTGACGGCCTTGGTGAGCATGGGCGTGACCGACAGTTCGCTGCTTCATCATCTGGAAGCGGCCAAGCGCAACGGCGTTACCAAGACCGAGGTGGCCGAACTGCTCACGCACATAGCCTTCTATGTGGGCTGGCCCAAGGCGTGGGCGGCATTTCGGATGGCCAAAGAGGTGTGGAGCGGTGCGGCGGCTGACGTTTCGGACGGCAAGGAGGCTTTTCAGCAAGAGCTGATGTTCCCCATCGGCCAGCCCAACACGGCCTATGCGAAGTACTTCACGGGGCAAAGCTACCTGTTTCCAGTGTCATCGGAGCAGGTTATGATAAGCAATGTCACCTTTGAGCCGCGCTGCCGCAACCATTGGCACGTGCATCATGCCACGAAAGGAGGCGGTCAGCTGCTCGTTTGTGTGGGTGGCGAGGGCTGGTATCAGGAGTGGGGCAAGCCCGCGCGCAAGCTCCTGCCGGGCGATGTGGTCAATATTCCCGCCAATGTGAAGCATTGGCATGGCGCGTCGGCCGACAGTTGGTTTGCCCATTTGGCCGTGGGTGTGCCGGGAGAGGAAGTAGGTACGGAGTGGCTGGAGCCGGTGGCCGATGCCGACTACGACAAGTTGCGCTGAGGGAATGTGTGGCGCGGCGGTGCTTTCGCTGTGCGATGTGCTGCTTTTAGTGAGTTTTAGCTTTGGTGGCCGGCGTGCTTTCGCGCTGTGCAGCCAAAGCTCTTTTTGTGCGGAATAGCCTTGCGGGTGGTTTGTTTTTATCCGTCTTGGGGAGTAAAGTAGGGCTGCTTTTATTTTTATATCATAGTAATGGTGTTGCTTTTTCTTTGAAATTTTAAAACATTTTTTTTTAGAAACTCTTGTTTTTCGTGGTTTAATATTGTAACTTTGTCGCAAAAACCACGCGACTATGGACTTGAAGGCAAATCATCATGAAGAATGCAGAAGCTACGTGCAGCCTTTTTGAGGAGAAAGGCAGTGTGTGGCATTCCCTCAAAAATAGTGGAAGATATAATAAGAAAGGAGATGATGGCGCAAGTTTTGGGATGGCATGGTGCGTATTAATGACCTAAATTCAATATGTATGAGCATGGAGAAGATGATGTTGCTGATAGCTTTGAGTAGCTTTGCCGGTGCTTTGTCCGCGCAAACAGGCGATAGTGCGACACGGCAGGACACAGTGGCTCTTTCGGAAGTGACTATTAGCCAGAGAATGGTGCGTCATGAGGGTGGCAAGACCATCGTCAACGTAGTGGGACTGCGCAAGGGCAAGACCAACCTCGTGGACTTATTGGCGCAAGTTCCCGGCTTGAGGGTGGAGGATAACAGCGTGAGCATCTTGGGAAAGGGCGGCTTGAAGGTGATGTTTAATGGCAGATTGAAGAACATACCGCAGAGTGAGCTTTACAATATATTGAAATCGCGGCCGGCATCGAACGTCACACAGGTGGAGATACAGAAGGAGGCGGGTGCGAAATATGACGCATCGGGCAACTATGGCGTGCTGAACATCGTTACGGAGCGCACAGTAGACTACGTGGGAGGCGATGTTGCCGATGAGGTGGCGTACGGAAAGAAGTGGGGAAACGCATGGCGGACGAACTGGAATCTCAGCTTGGGCAAGACGGAAGCGGGACTAAACTTTGGCTGGGAGATAGCCGAGGATGACTATAAGGAGAGCAATATGGCTTATTTTCCGAGCCTTTCGCGCAGCTCCACCACACGCAGCACGCCGCGAAAGAACAACTATAACGTGTCGGGAATGCTGGATTACCGTATCGACAGCTTGTCGGTGGTGGGCGTTGAGGTGTCTTACATCAGCTCCTACAAGAAGAATCACGGGGTGAACGCGCTGCAAACGTATGCCCTGGACGGCGGTTTGATGAGTGAGGGAAGCGCGGATTCCCGCACGAGAACGCCAAGGGAGAACTTCAATGCCAGCCTGTACATAGACCGGAAGTGGGGCAAAGACAACAAAATATCGCTCATGACAGACTTCTTTGCCTACGATTACAGCAACCATTATGCCTACGGGGCGCGCACGGGGCAGACCGATGGGAGCGTGGCCGAAGACTTCTTTGTTAACGATGGCTCATCGCAGCTGCGTGGTATCAGCTCCATGCTCGACTATGAGGGCAAGTTGCCATGGGGAATAACGGTGAGCACGGGCGCGCAAGTCAGTCTCACGAGAACGAAAAATGCCACGTCTTATGAACTGACAACGCTGCCCTTGCAGGACGATAGGTTCAAGTATGAGGAGAATGTGTATGCCGGTTACTTGCTGTTTTCGAAGAAAGTGGGACGCTGGGACTTTGACCTTGGCGGAAGATATGAGCAAACTTGGACTCGCGCCACTCCTCCGCAAGCTGCGGCGGAGACCAAAACCTACGGCCGTTTCTTCCCCGATGTGCGGGCTTCGTTCTCTTTTGAGGGTGGCTCGAGCCTCGCTTTGAGTGTCAACAGCGGCATCGATCGTCCCGGAATCAGGCTGATTAACCCCTTTGTCCATTACATCAACAACTACAATATCGCGATGGGCAACCCCACGTTGCGCCCTTCTCACTGGTGGAACGTCAGGTTGAGCCACACGCTTGCCTTCAAAGGCGGCGAGCTGATGACCGATTTGCTTTATTACAGAGACTCCGGCGTGTTCGACCAGACCACCCGCATGGATGCTACGGAGAATGTTTCGGTGTCTCAATGGAACAATGCCGCCAACACCCGTACGCTGGGCGTGGAGATGATAGCCTACTATTATGGGCTGAGCTGGATGAAAGGGCAGGCAGGATTTTTCCTTAGCCACGACAAGAGCAGCCCGAGGCTCGACATTCATACAGAGGAGGTGAGCCATTTTGTGCAGACTTATTTCACCCACTTGCGTTTCTTGTTCGACAAGCGACAAACTTGGACGGGCTTCTTGGATGCCTCTTACCACAATGGGGAGAAGACTGCCGTGGGCAAAATAGACGGTATGGTCAACATGCAGTGCGGTGTTGGCTACTCATGCCTTGCCAACCGGCTCAACCTGAAGCTGGTATTGGCCAACATTTTGGCCAAAAACACGAGTGGCATGAGCCGTTCCAACGATGGTATGTACATGACTTTCGACAACAAATACCGTTCGCTGTCTGTCCGCGTTGGTGTCTCATACAGTTTTGGCCGCGATATTAGAAAACGTGGCCACCGCCACAGCAATGGCGACATCAAGGCTCGGTTCGATTGAGTCTTCCCCGCCGCCTTTCCCCGTTCGTGGTTCGCCGCGCGAAACAGCAAAAAAGGTATCTTTTCCATTGATTCTTGTTCTTCCGTTTGGCATGATGTTTGTATCTTTGCAACACGGTAAAATGTTTAGAAACAAGACTATGGAGACCATAAAAAATCAGAAGTTTGGCGGTGAGCGTCCCTTGTTCGGGGTGCGCGACACGCGATTGGAGAACATAGAGATAACCGATGGCGAGTCGGGTATCAAGTGTTGTGAGAACTTGGAGTGCCATCACTCCAAGTTCTACGGCAAGTATCCGTGGTGGCACGTGGACAAAAGCCTCATAACCGACTGTTATTTTGCGCCCGAGTCGCGCTCCGCCATCTGGTACAGCGATGATATGGTGATGCGCGACTGCGTCATCGATGGCCCGAAGTTCTTCCGCGAGATGAAGAACCTGGAGCTGGAGAACGTCAAGATTACCGATGCCGATGAGACATTTTGGCGCATCGATGGACTGAAAATCAAGAATGTGGAGCTGCATCAAGGCACTTATCCCTTCATGTTCTCCAAAAACATCCAAGTGGATGGCCTCGTGAGCGATGCGAAATACGTGTTCCAGTATTGTGAGAACGTGGTAGTGCGCAACGCTAAGATTACTACCAAGGACAGTTTTTGGGAGTGCGACAACGTAACTATTTACGATTCGGAACTCCACGGCGAGTATCTTGCTTGGCACAGCAAGAACATCCGCCTCGTGAGATGCCACATCAGCGGCGAGCAACCCTTGTGTTACAGCCATAATGTGGTGCTTGAGGACTGCACGTTCGATGCGGCCTGCGACCGCGCATTCGAAGATTGCACGGGCGTGGATGCCCGCATCAAGGGCACCATCACGGAGGTGAAGAACCCCGTGAGCGGACGTATTCAGGCCGAAAAGATAGGCCGCCTTACCTTGGACGAGTTCGCCAAGGGCCGCCTTGCGGGCGAGGCCGACGGCGGAAACACCATCACCTTTGAGGCCAAATAATCATGGACAGCCAGTATTTCGACCATCCCGTGCGCCGCAGGGGCACGGGATGCTACAAGTGGGACACCATGCCGGGCGATGATGTCATCCCCCTGTGGGTGGCCGACATGGACTTTGCCGTTGCCCCGGCCATCAGCCGCGCCGTGGCCGAGCGTGCCGCGCATCCCGTTTACGGCTATACGCTCGTGGCCGATGCCTATTATGACGCGGTAATCAGTTGGTTTGCGCGCCGCCACCAGTGGCCGGTGAGCCGCGAGTGGATACTCTACACCACGGGCGTTGTGCCCGCCGCCTCGGCCACCATCAAGGCACTGACGCTGCCGGGCGAGAAAGTGCTCGTTCAGACCCCCGCCTACAATTGCTTCTTCTCCAGCATTCGCAACCAAGGATGTGAGGTGCTGGAAACCCGGTTGCTGCGCAATGGCGACAGCTACGTGATGGATTTCGACGACTTCGAGCGCAAGTGCGCCGATGAGAAGACCACCGTGTTCCTGCTTTGCAACCCCCAGAACCCCACGGGGCGCGTGTGGTCGCGCGATGAGCTGGAACGGATGAACGAGATTTGTCTGCGCCATCACGTCAAAGTGGTGAGCGATGAGATTCACAATGAGCTGGTTATGCCCGGCTATGCCTACACGCCCTTTGCCGCCGTGAGCGAGGAGTGTCTCAATAACTGCGTCACGCTCACCTCGCCATCGAAGAGCTTCAACACGGCAGGGCTGCAAATGGCCAACATCATTGTGAAGAACGCCGAGTGGCGGAGGCGCATAGAGCGGGTGGTGAACATTTTTGAGACGTGCGATGTGAATCCTTTCGCCCCTGTGGCCGTGCAGGCTGCCTATAATGAGAGCGAGGAATGGATAGACGCGCTCAACCTCTACATCAGCGGCAACCATGCTTTGCTGCGCGACTTCTGCGCCGAGCGGCTGCCCGGATGGCAGGTGCTGCGCATGGAGGGCACGTATCTGGCATGGGTGGACATCAGCGCAACGGGTATGACATCCGACGCGCTGACGGACAAGATGCTCGTCGAGGCACGCGTGCAGGTGAACAGCGGCACGATGTATGGTCGTGAGGCGGGAGAGGGATACATACGTATCAATCTTGCTTGTCCGCGCGCTCAGCTGCAGGAGGCTCTCCGCAGGATGGCCGCCGTGGGCTGACGGCAAGCCCGGGCGGGCATTGTTTGTCCGGCGGAACGGAGGTGTTGGGCGGCAAACGGAAAACTGCTGTCTAACCTTTTGATTGCCAGTGAATAACAAAACGTATGGTTTTGCCTCGCAAAAGGTATGCTATGGCGGGGCAAAACCATACGTTTTATTGTGCGAAAGGTATGCTTTCGCAAGTGAGAAACGAAACAAGGAGACTTCCGTGGGAGATGGCCGCCATGGCCTTCCCGCAGAGGTCTCCTTGTTGTTGGTGCTTTACGGCACAGCCTTTTTACTTGGCTCTGAACCGCTCGGCTTGCTCGTTGATGAGCGCGATGTCGTCGAAGTAGTCCACGCGCATGGCCTTCCGCACCTCGTCCATCGTCTGTGCGGCCACCTCGCGTGCGGCCTCCGAGCCTTTGCGCAGCATATTATAGATTTCGGGAATGTCCTTCTCAAACTCCTGACGGCGCGCGCGCATCGGCGCAAGCATCTTCTCGAGCACGTTGTTGAGCAGCTTCTTGCACTTCATGTCGCCAATGCCGCCGGCCGTGTAGGCCGCTTTCAGCTCATCGAGGTTGCTGAACTCGGGCCAGAACTCGGCGAAGTCGGCATCCGTGGAGAACGCGTCAAGGTAGGTGAACACGGCGTTTCCCTCCACGTGACCGGGGTCGGAGACGTTCAAGTGGGTCGGGTCGGTGTACATACTCTTCACCTTTTGCCACACGGTGTCTTTGTCGTCAGAGAGGTAAATGCAGTTTCCGAGGCTCTTGCTCATCTTCTCCTTGCCGTCCGTACCGGGCAGTCGGCGTGCCGTGGCGTTCTCCGGCAGCATGATTTCCGGCTCCGGGAACACGTTCGCATAGGTCTGGTTGAACCGTCTGACCAGCTCGCGGGTCAGCTCGAGCATGGGCTCTTGGTCTTCGCCGGCGGGCACAACGGTGGTCTTGAAGGCGGCTATGTCGGCGGCTTGGGAAACGGGGTAGCAGAAGAAACCAAGGGGAAGGTTGGTCTCAAAGTTGCGCAACTTGATCTCAGTCTTCACCGTTGGGTTGCGCTGCACGCGCGACACGCTCACGAGATTCATCAGATAGACGGTCAGTTCGGCCAGCTCGGGGATGCAGCTCTGAATGTAGAGCGTGCATTTCTCGGGGTCGAGACCTGCCGAAAGGTAGTCGAGTGCCACCTCAATGATGTTCTGGCGTATCTTCTCGGGGTTGTCGGCGTTGTCGGTCAGTGCCTGAACGTCGGCCATGAACACAAACATACGGTCGTAGTCGCCCACGTTCTGCAACTCCACACGGCGGCGGAGGCTGCCTATGTAATGACCTAAATGGAGCTTTCCGGTGGGGCGGTCGCCCGTCAAAATAATCTTTCCCATTTATATTTTTATTGATTGAATGCGTGATATGTTGGATGATACGGCTCTTTTGGGGTGCAAAAATACAACATTTATTTGGAGAAAGGGCGAAAAGGCCGTACTTTTGCATCAAAAACGAGCTGATGGAGAACAACGATAAATTCCGTTTTGAGGTGTGCGCCAATGGTGTTGAGAGCTGTTTGGCCGCACAAGAGGGTGGCGCAGACCGCGTGGAGCTGTGCGCCGGCATACCCGAGGGAGGCACAACGCCCTCATATGGCGAGATGCTTGTGGCGCGGCGGGTGCTCAAAAGCACGCGTCTGCACGTCATTATCCGCCCCCGTGGCGGCGACTTCCTGTACACTCCGCTGGAGCTGGAACGCATGGAGGCCGACATAGAGGTGGCCCGGAAGATTGGCGCAGACGGCGTAGTGTTTGGCTGTTTGCGCAAGGACGGGAGCCTGGACATGGAGGCCAACCGCCGGCTGATGGCTTGCTCGCAGGGCATGTCGGTCACTTTCCACCGTGCCTTCGACCGCTGCCGCGACCCCTACGAGGCGTTGGAGCAGCTGGTGGAGCTGGGCTTCGACCGCATTCTCACCTCCGGGCAGCAGCCCCGTGCCATCGATGGCGCGCCGTTGCTGCGCGAGCTGCGCGAAAAAGCGGCGGGACGCATCATCCTGCTGGCCGGTTGCGGCGTGAACGAGGACAATATCGCAGAGCTGCATCAGCAGACGGGCATACGCGAATATCATT
>CAZXFP010000014.1:0-56153 GCA_964640675.1 uncultured Prevotella sp.
CTCTATTACTCGGCGGCTGCTTGATCAAGACCGAGAGCCTTCTTGGCCTCTACGTTGTTGGGATCGATTTGGAGCAGCTTCTCAAAGTAAGACTTGCCTAACTCGGCATCGTTCTTGCCCATGTAATAGTAGCCAAGGAAGTAGTAGGCGGCGGAAAGATAGTTGATGGTGGTGGCATCCTTCTCCGCCTTGGCCTCCTCAAACGCGGCAACACGCTTGTAAAGCTCGCTCACCTTATCCAAATCCTTCAGCTTGCCCAAGGCAACCGAAGCCTCGGCCACCCAGCACCAATCCTTCAAAGAGGGGAACTTCTCGGTCATGGTCTCATAAACGCCCATGGCCTCATTGTAATAGCCCACAGCCTTGGCACGGTCGGTGCTGTCGCACTGGTCGCCCATACCCACATAGATGGAAGCAAGGTCTGCCCAGTCGGTCGTGGTAACGTTGTCGCTCTTGTCGAGATACTGACGCTGATACTTCAAAGCATTGTCGCCATCACCCAATCCCTTGTAGGCAGCGGCGAGCTTGGCCAACGGCTCTGCATTGTCGGCCTTCAGCTCCAAGCACATATTGTATGCCTTGATGGCCTCTTGGAACTTATTGTTGCCAGCAAGTGCCTGACCGTAGTAGTACCAATCGTTGAAGTTCTTGCGCTCGCGGCCGCGCATCACGTTCTCACTGTAAGTCAAAGCCTCGGGGAATGCCTTCTCCTCTACGGCGGCCATCACGGCCAAACGGCTCAGATACTCACTGCCGGGATGAGCCTTCAAACCATCACGGGAAACCTCCAAAGCTTTCTTGGAGTTGCCAGAATAGAACTCGGCAACAACAAACTGATAGTAAGCGGTCTCATCGAGCTGGCTGGGATTGGCTTTCTCAAACCAAGCGGCAGCCTCGGCATACTTCTGATCAGACAGCATAATCTCGGCAGCCTTAACCTCAACAGGATAGTCGGGCTTCACCTTGCGCAGCTCCTCAAGCTTTGCCACTGCCGTTTGGGGATTCACATGACGATAGACACGGGCATAACGCTCGTAAGCACTGACGTTGTGCGGGTCGATGCTGATAGCCGTCTGATACTGCGTGGCAGCTGCGCCAGCATTTCCAACGCTGTCCTGCAAGGCTGCAATGTCACCAAGAAGCACGTAGGCATCGCTTTGGTTCATCTTCTTGTTGGCCAAAACGAGGTCGGCCATCTCCGTGGCCTTGTCGAAATTATGCACCTGCAAGTAGGTTGCGCCCAAGCCAATGATGGCAGCGGCATCCTTCTTGTAAACTTTCAGGTAGTCTTTCACCAAGTCCTTGGCAGCCTTCGGATTCTCTGGATCCGCATTCAAGGCTTCGGAGATAGGCTTAAGAGCCTCCATGTAATTCACTTCTTGCGCAAACGCCGACCCTGACAATCCCATCATCAGCGCGCCGGCCAAAAGATATTTCGTTACTTTCATACTCTAAACAACTTAAATCCGTTCTTTACTTTTGCTATTACTCTTGCTTATGCTGTCTAATACTTTATTGTTCTTGCTTAGCAGCGCATACCTTATTACTTCTTGATGCTGACCTCGCGTATCTGAATGTCGCCACGATAAGGAAGAATGGCGGACTTCAAGATAATGAGCTGCCCCACCGGCCCGGTGATGTAGTTGGCAAAACTCCACGGCAAAGCGCGGAACGGGTCAACGACTATGCAATAGATAGTACGGCTGAATGGGTAATAACCGTTTAACAGATAATATTGGTAAGGCTTGAAACTGTTGCTCTTCTTCGCTTCCTTCTGTGTAGACACCGACATAACTGTAACGTCATCCTTAAACGTTGTGTTGGTCGTGTCACGAGAGTCGTTAAGCCAGTTAGAGCCAATCACACCAATGGCGTTGGGGGTTTTCTTCACATAATCGATAACGCCCTTGCTGCTCTTGGCCGCAACAATATTACTTTGCGTAATATGCTTTCCACCAAGCAACGAGTCCTCCACCCAGAAGAGCGTGGCCGAGGCTTGATTGTCGAACACCACTTGAATGTCACCCAGCGTGGAGTTCTTGTATAATTGATTCCACTTGGTCACTTCGCCCGAAAGCACCCTGCGGGTGTCGGCCTCAGTAATCAAAGTATCCTTATTGTTTCTATTTACAATGAGGGCTACACCATCGTAGCCTATCGGGAACACGACAGCACTGCGCTGCTTGGTCTTCAACATGGCCTCCTCACCTTCCGTCAACCGACGCGAGGTGATGAGCAAACACGTCTTCAAGGCCATGAGCTGATTCATGCCCGTGTTCTGATCTGTGTACACCGCTTTAAGGTGTGCCTCAGGATAAGTATACTCAAATTGCTTTCTCTCTTCCTCGATGATGGGGCTGAAACTCTCATCAGCGTAGAAAGTAATTGTACCGGATGTAGGGGTGTCAGTACGACCACCCCGGTCGTTCTTCTTGCTTTGACAAGAAAGAACAACCGAGGCGGTGATGAGTAATCCTACAAAGGAAATGTAGAATGTGTACTTCTTCATAAAAGAATTTAACTGTTCAGAAACTGATTTACTGAAGCTTGAAGTTGATCGGGAGCGTGAACCAAACGTTAGCCGGCTGGCCATTGTTCATACCCGGATTCCACTTCGGCATGGAGTTCACCACGCGCAAAGCCTCGTGGTCGAGCGACGGGTCTACGCCACGAACGACCTGTGCCTGACTGACGCTGCCGTCCTTTCCGACGACGAACTTCACGATGACACGTCCCTGAATGTTGTTCTCAGCAGCCACAGTCGGATAGTTCAAGTGCTGCGACAGCCACTGGTTGACGTTACCCTTGAAAGACGGCATCTGCTCGGCAACGGTGAAGATCTTGTTCTCCACCTCTTTCTGCTCGGGCTTCGGCTCTTCCTTCTTCACGGGTGGGGGCGGCGGTGCTACCTCCTCAGGCGTTGCCACCTTGGGAGCAGCTGCTACAGCCGTGGCATTGTCGGTACCCTTCACCTCCTCGGCACCCGAGGTACGTGTATCCTGCACCAGCTTATCCATCGTCTGCATCATCTTCGACTCGTCCACCTTGTCGTCTTCCTTAATGACCGGAACGGTATTCACCTTAGTCGACTTCACCTCGGGCACGACTTTCTCGGGCTCGATTTTTGGTTTCGGCTTTGGCTTATCCTTCTTTTTCTCAGCCTCTTTCTGTGCTTCCTGAAGAGCCTTAAGCTCCATCTTCTGGTTGTACTCTGCGAGCAACTCGGCATCACGCTTGTTCTTCCAAACGAGATATCCGAGGAAACCACCGATGCAGATTGCAGCAACAATCAGGATGACCAAGGCTTTGATATTACGCCCAGAAGTTCCCTTACGAAGCACGTAGGCTCCATACGACTTGTTCTTCTCGGCGAACACCATATCGACCCATTTAGGATCGTAAAGATCTATCTTTGCCATTGTATTTCCTTGCTTTTAATTGTTAGTTTACGTGAACCTTTTTACAGTGCGACCTTCTTCAACGCCAACAGACTGCGGTCGTTATCGTTGAGCTTGTCAATCACGTAAATACCAATGTTCAAAATCTGCATCTCATCGAGCGCGTCAATCACATTCTTGTACGTAGCGTTCTCCGTAGGCTTGATGATGACCGTCAACGGAGTAATCTTCTTATTCTTAAGGTTACCCGTCTTGATGTCGCTCAAACGCTGCTTGAACACTGCGTCCGTAATCTTGTTGGGATTGGCTTTCTGCTCAGCCAGAAGCTCCTTGACAGCAAGCTCCATCTCAACGACAGGCTTCACGCGCTCCTCAGTAATGTGGTTACGGAGAACGTCACGAACGCCCTTGTCTCCCCACGTAGTCTCCTTAATCCAGTTAGGATTATCGTACTTAGGAATACCTTCGCCATGATAGATTTTGTTGTCGGCAGCCAGATACAGCGTGATTGTAGCACTCTGCTTGGCCTCTTTCTGATCCTTCTCTTGTTGGTCTTGCTCGTCGGCAGGCATAGAAATCTGCATGGAGGAAGGCTTGCTCAGCGTAGTACAGAGCATGAAGAAGGTAATCAACAGCATGAGCATATCCACCATCGGCGTAAAGTCGACGCGGACAGTGATCTTCTTCTGTTTGCTTTCTTTTTTATTTGCCATTATTAATCCTCCTGCTTATTCTTCAACTCGGTTACCAAATAGTAGTCGGAAACACCCAGTGCCTGAAGCTCGTCCATCACTTTGCGAACGACCTTGTACGGAGTGCGCGAGTCAGACTTGATAGCAATCTTCACATTGTCGACCGTACCCATCTGATTCTCGTAGGCATAGACCCACTGCTGGAACTCGCTCTGCTGACCATTGATGCTGTCGAGAGGGATACCCATCTTGGGAAGCATCTTCGCACGCTGTGTAGGCGACATTGCGAGGTAAGCAGCCATCTCATCGATAGGTGCACCGAACGTGGTCTCAGCCTTGAAAGTCTCCATGAGACTCGGCGTGAGGTTCAGCCCCACATCCTGTGCCATGCCACCGAGCACATTCGTGTTGTCGATGCGCAAGAACACCTGACCCTCACCAGTGGGCTTGCCAGCCTCGAGCACTGGATTGACGAGGATCGTCATTACGTCATTAGCAGGAACGTCTACTTTCGATACCGACTTCGGCACGTTCACCGACACAGGCTCAGGCTTCACGAATGTGGAGGTGAGCATGAAGAAGGTGAGCAGAAGCGTCATGACGTCCGACATTGGAGTCATATCGATCCAGACATCCTCTTTCTTAATTTTTACTTTACCCATAGCGATAAAATTTTTAAAGGGTCAGCAAAAATTAAGCCTCTTCCGTGTGGTTTGCTTCGTATGTCTGAGCGATAGAATAACCAACCTCGTCAAGGGCGAAAGTCAACTTGTCGACCTTGTTCGTGAAGTAGTTGTAAGAAACCACTGCGCACCACGATGTGGCGATACCGAAAGCGGTGTTGATAAGAGCCTCAGAGATACCGAGCGACAGGGCAGCAGAGTCAGCGCCACCACCGGCACCCATGGCAGAGAACGACTTGATCATACCTACCACAGTACCAAGAAGACCGGTCAGCGTACCAAGCGTAACGATGGTTGCGACGATCGGCAGGTTCATCGTCAGCGTAGGCATCTCCAGCTGAGTAGCCTCCTCGTGAGCCTGCTGAATCTTGGCCACCTTCTGAGCCTTCTTCAGAGCTGCGTTTGCACCAGTCTCCATGTCTCTGTAAGCTGCGAGAGACGCGCTCACTACGTTAGCCACAGAACCACGCTGCTGATCGCAGAGCTTCTGAGCCTTAGCCATATCATTGGCAGCAAGAGCAGCCTTGATGTTGCTAACGAACTTGGGAAGAGCACCCTGACCGAAAGCGGTCTTCATGGCGAGAATACGCTCAATGCTCATAGCGAGCACGGTGAGCAACAGGGTATGGATAACAGGCACGATGATACCGCCCTTAAAGATGGTACCCCATACGTCAACCGGGTGACCGGTAGAAACACCACCCTCGAAGTGCATACCTGCGCCGAACCATGTGAAGAACAGCGTGAATGCGATAATAGCGCAGACGACGATGATCCAGAATGCGCCTCTTACTCCTTGGAAGCCCTCAGATTTCTTCTTGGGGGCTGCAGCTTTTTGTTGTGTTGCCATAATTTTGATGAAAATTAATTTTGTTATTGATGAGTTTAACTTATTTTATTTTCGTATACTTCCTGCATAAAAGGAAAACTGCCGCATCGCCTTTTAAAAGCCGTAAGCGCACATTCCCACTTTGCCCCGCAAAGTTAGCAATATAATGGGGAACTGGCAACTGATTAAGCCTTTTTTAACGTTCTTAACGTGTAACTTTTCGTTCTTTTCCCGCTCATCCGCCACAATCCAGCCGCAAAGCGGCCTCACCAAGCGGCCAACGCCATATCGGCCGCGCCCCACCATCACCACAACCGCCGCAAGCCTGCTTATATAAGAAATGATACGCGGCATATCAAATTTTACGCCTTCACCATCCCCCTTCGCAGCCTCGAAAACGGCATTCGATGTATTAAACATAACGTGAAAACCCCACCATTATTTTACGGATATGGCGAAAATCGCTCCCAAAAGCGACCGCCTCCGCCCTTTTCCTTGGCAGGGCGTCAGCAAGACCACCCGCACAATAAAAGTAAGGAGACCTGAAAGAAGAAAGTTCCACTGTCGCACATGGTCCCACCTCTCTCACAACAACAAAAAACAAAGAGACAGGCGGGGGCGGGCGTAGGCTTGTCCGTGGTCACATCCTCTCACAACAATAAAAAAACGAATAGACAGCCTACGGTACGGCATCAATGAGTCCCGCGTCTATCACGTCCTCGCGACAAAAAAACAAAGAGACAGGCACCACCCCGACTCACACTCAGTCCGGACGATGCCTGTCCTTATCGGCGCATGCTTCCGAAAACCGTTCGCCGCTTAAACCACTATTTCTTCACGCGAACGGAGGAAGGCCATCCCTTAAAGAGATTCCACACCGTATTTTGGAGAAGGGCCATACTCGTTCTCCTCTGGCTTCGAGTCCGTCACACAGAACACCAAGAGAACGATAAAACCTAAAATAGGGACAAAGTATATCCAGTACCACCAACCACTACGGCCAATGTCGTGCAGTCGACGCACCGTCACCGCTATATTGGGCACGAGCACCACCAAGCTAAAAAGCGTGGTAAGGATTCCCATATCATCAAGAACAATAAGGCTTACAGAATAGTCAATGCCTATAAGCACAAAGCCCACTAAGATTTGGAACAAAGCCCAATACCAATACTCAGAACGACGGGCACGCCCCTTAAAGGTGGCATACTTACGGAAACAAGTGCTGACAGCAGCACCAAACGACATTTGCGAATTAGCTTTCTGTTGTGTCATAACGTTAACTTTTTAGATTAATTACTTTTATTGCCCTCAGGCTACGCCACAAAGTTACAAAATTTTTAATGTACCAACAAGGATTCGCCCAAAAACTTTCTATCTTTTTTAATAAATCAACACCCGAAAAATATCCTTTACTTCCCCATTACCATCTATTAAGGGCAATATGGCGGGGAAAACGCTAAAACAACACGCCTTTCCGCACTCCTTCCGGAAAAACTCCGTATCTTTGCCGCACAACCCTTAAAAAGATGAACATGAAAGTAAAAGTAACGATTTTAGCCATGGCCGCACTCGTTGCAGCCTGCACAGTCAACAAGACAAAAGACGGAGCTACGGCCGAAGACAGCACGCAAACAGAGCTTGCACCGACCGACACCACAGCCACCTCATTTGTCGGAACATACCAAGGAACGCTTCCCGCCGCCGACGGACCGGGCATCAAGACCACACTCACCATCCGTCCCGACAGCACCTACAACCTTGTGAGCGAGGCCATCGGCCGAAAGAGCGGCCACTTCGAGGAGAGCGGCATATGGCATCAGCGTGCCAACAAGGTGCTGGAGCTGACTGCCCCCTCGTCGCGCAACAAAACTTATTATAAGATAAAGGATGCGCAGTCGATAATGCTCACCGACTCTATGGGCACAGAGCCTACCGGAGCACTGGCCGAAGCCTACACGCTCACACGGAAGTGAAGCACACACGCCATGAAAAGCTATCCGCCGCACACGAGGGGCTACCTGCCCTTCCCGTGTGCGGCGGACTTTCTATAAATCTGGCGGACAGATGTCCCGCCAAAGAAAGTTAACGAACCAACACTTTGCTGACACGTCCGTCAGTGCCGCGCACAATATTCAAACCGCGCTGACGTGCATTGACGCGCTGGCCTCCCATATTGTAGACCTGCTCCTCCGTGCTCTTCATCGTCTTCGGTGTGGAAACACCCGTAACAGGCACGTCCTCATACAAGAGCTCCACCTCAAGATGGCCTACGTATGTCCACTGATCCAATTGGAAAAGAAGACCGTCCATCACTATCGAGCTTACATCACCATCCTCATCATAGGCATAAGTAAACTCCACCGTGGGAACATCCGGACGGGAAAGCGTAGAAGGCAGATTGGCAAACTCAAGGCCAAAAGGCTTGAAGGGTGTCAATCCGAAGATGCGGTTCTTCGTGAGCTGCCCCTCCACAAAGTAACCCAGCAGCGCATTAACGGGCAAAGTAGACGGAGCATCCTCGTAGGTTATCTCCATCGTTTGATACTTCTCATACTCCGGGCCTTTTCTCACAGACATACTCGTCAGATTGCCATTCTCCCAAGTGAGTTTGCCGTCAGTCTCCAGCTCCCACTCGTCATAGCCATGTACTCCTACCAGCTGTCCCTCCTCATTATATGTCATGTCAAAAGCATACTCATCGTAGCCCGAGACATAGGAAACGTTCTTAGCCTTACCGTTTTCAAGCGAAGCCGTCAGCGCCACCGTGGGTTCTGCATACTCATAGTTCTCGCTCTGCTCCCACTCATACGTGGTATGAAGTATTTTATCGTCTGCATACGTAAACTGCGTGACCGTAACCGGGAAGAACTGGCCGTCAAGGCTCATACCAGCACGGAACTGATCAGGCCTGCCATCCTCCAGCCAGCTTACTCTTCCTGCAAAGTTCACCTGTTCGCCTTTGTAGGTCACCGGGGCCTCAAAGCCCACCAAACGCTTTTGTGCTCCTGCTGCCAAAGTTGAAAACAGCATCATGGCTAATAACATTTTCCTCATAAATCTTCTTTTTTAATTTAGGGTCTTAATTATAAATGCTATGTTTGCATTACGCCGTAAAATTACATATTTCCAGTATAACCACCAAAACAACGCCACCCCTTTTAACCTATTTTAGCAATAAAACACCAACAAACGTTAATCCGCCGCATTCAGAGAACAAAAAACACTGTTCCCGAATGCGGCGGATACTCTAAAAATGGGACGCGGCACACGCCACTCCCCACACTTTCACACTATTTCACCAGCACTTTGCGGATGCTTCCGTCAGTGCCCTGCACGATGTTCAAGCCCCGCTGGCGACCCTCCACGCGCTGACCATTCATGTTGTAAAACCTTTCGCCCGTCTGCTTTTCCGTCTTAGGCGCGGCGATGGCCGTGGGATCATCCTCCCATTGCAGTGCCATCTCCAGCGTGTTGATTACAAAGTCTTCGTCCAGCTCCAAGTCGAAGCCATCCATCACCACCGTAGTCACATAGCCATTGGCGTCATGCTCATATTCGAAAGTGTAGAGGCTGAGATCATCCGAATTGGCAGAGCCGTCCGTACAGACTATCTGTGCGGGCAGGTTGGCACACTGAAGACCAAAGTTTTTCACGGGCGTGAAACCAAAAATACTATTATCCGTCAACGAACTTTCTACTAACATGGAAATCAGCCCGTTCACAAAAGGCGTAGACGGATGGTCAGTATAGTCAAAGGTGAGCAAGCGCTCCTGCCGCCCGCCCTTGCTGACCGTCATTTTCTTCACGTTGCCATTCTCCCACACCAAGTCTCCCTGCGTGTCAGAAGCTATCTCGTCCATTCCGCACACAGATACCAAGCGTCCCTTATCGTCATACTCCAAGTCGAAGTTGTACGTATCAGTGCCCTCTGTATAGGAAACACCGTAGACCAGACCGTCCACCAGCGTAGCCTCCGACTTCTCCAGTGGCTCGCCTTGCTGACTGACATACAAAGTATGCACGATTTTGCCTTCCGGATACTCTATTTCCACACCCGTAACATCCTCGTGCTGCCCCATAAAGCCCAAGCCCAAGGAGATGCCGGTAAACCTGCCATCGTCATCATAAGTCAGTTTGCCCGTCAGGTCCATAGTGTACCCATAATAATAAACCGGGGCTGTGAAGCCCTTCACGCGCTTCTGCGCCATTGCTGCCACGGTACTCAGCAGCATCAAGGTAAGTAAAGTTTTTCTCATCTTTCTTTTATTTTAGATTAATCATTTCAGATTTAGACACTCCGTTTGTCTTTTCGGCTGCTAAATTACGGCATTTCTCGTAACTGTCCAAGCCAAAAGCGCGTTTTAACCTATTTTAAACCAGCCGCCACCCCACCTCCGCAAGATGTGATTTCGCCCCCGCGCGCATGGCCGTTGCGAAATAAATGCGTAACTTTGTGGCATGACTTACGCAGACATTATCCTGCCATTGCCCCTTGAGGGCTATTTCACCTACGCCGTGCCCGCCCCCATGGAAGGGCGCGTGCGTCCCGGTTGCCGCGTGCGCGTGCCGCTGGGCAAGTCCAAAGCCTACACGGGCATCGTGGCCGCGCTGCGCAGTGAGCCTCCGGCCACCATGAGCCAAGACGGCAACAGCATCAAGCCCATACGCGAGGTGATGGACAATGCGCCCGTGCTGCTGCCCCGGCAGCTCCGCTTGTGGCAGTGGATAGCCGACTATTACCTCGCGCCCATTGGCGATGTCTACAAGGCCGCGCTCCCCGCCGGACTGAAAGCGGAGGACGACTACCGCCCCAAGACCGAACAATACGTGACCTTGGGCAACGACTATCGCTCCGCCACGGCCCTGCAAGTGGCTTTCGGCCTCATCAAGCGCGCCCCCAGCCAGCAGAAAGTGCTCGCCAGCTATCTTGCCATGGCCAACGCCAGCACGGACAACCCCGTTCCGCAGCGCGAAATCACCCGCGAGGAGCTGATGAACGAGAGCCACTGCACGGCCGCCGTGCTGCGCCAGCTCGTAGAGCGGAAGATGCTGCGCATATATGAGAAAGAGGTGGGGCGCGTGCCACTGGGCGGAGAGCCTCATCCGGAGCACGCCAAGCCGCTCAACGAGGCACAAGCTGCCGCCTACGACCAGATTTTGCAGCAGTTCGCACAGAAAGATGTGGTGCTGCTGCACGGCGTAACGTCGAGCGGAAAGACCGAAATCTACATCCACCTCATTCAGAAAGCACTGGAAGAGGGCAAACAGGTGCTCTACCTGCTGCCCGAAATAGCCCTGACGGTGCAGGTGATGCAACGCCTGCGCAACGTGTTTGGCGACCGGCTGGGCATCTACCACTCGCGCTATTCCGATGCGGAGCGCGTGGAAATATGGCGGCGGCAGCTCTCCGACCACCCCTACGATGTGATTCTGGGCGCGCGGTCGGCGGCATTCCTGCCCTTCCGCCAACTGGGCATGGTCATCATAGACGAGGAACACGAACAGAGCTTCAAGCAAGCCGACCCCGCGCCCCGCTATCATGCCCGCTCCGTGGCCACGGTGCTGGCGCGGATGTATGGCGCGAAGACGCTACTGGGCACGGCCACGCCTTCGGCCGAGAGCTTTCACAACGCGCAGAGCGGCAAGTATGGCTACGTGCGCCTCAGCCGCCGATTCAAGGACATCGCGCTGCCGCAGATAGAGGTGGTGGACATCAAGGATCTGCGCCGCCGCAAGATGATGACGGGCACTTTCTCGCCGCGCCTGCTGGCCGCCGTGAGAGAAGCCATTGGCAGCGGCGGGCAAGCCATCCTGTTCCAGAACCGCAGGGGATTCGCCCCAAGAGTGGAGTGCCACGACTGCGGATGGACGCCCCACTGCCCCAACTGCGACGTGTCGCTCACCTACCACAAGACCACGGCCACACTCACGTGCCACTACTGCGGCCATGTGAGCCGCGTGCCCGACCGCTGCCCCAACTGCGACTGCAAGGACATACGCGGCCGGGGATTCGGCACGGAGAAAGTGGAAGACGAGCTGCAAGCCCTGGTTCCCGAGGCACGCATTGCCCGCATGGACTTGGACACCACCCGGACGAAGAATGCCTACGAGCGCATCATCGGCGACTTTGCCGCGGGCAACACCAATGTGCTCGTGGGCACGCAGATGGTGACCAAGGGACTGGACTTCGACCATGTGCGGGTGGTGGGAATACTCGATGCCGATGCCATGCTCAACGCCCCCGACTTCCGCGCCTACGAGCAAGCGTTTGCCATGCTCTCGCAAGTGAGCGGGCGCGCGGGACGAAAGGGACAACGCGGCACGGTGATCCTGCAGACGCGCCAGCCCGACTTGCCCGTAGTGAGGCAAGTGGTGGAGCACGACTACAAGACGTTCTACTCGCAACTGCTTGAGGAGCGCAGCCTGTTTCGCTATCCGCCATTCACCCACATCACCTACATTTTTCTGCGCCACCGCCGGGAAGACACCGTGGAGAGTGCCGCGCTGGAGATGGGAAGCCGACTGCGGCAAATATTCGGCGAACGCGTGCTGGGACCGGACAAGCCTTCCGTGGCACGGGTGAAGACACTCCACATCCGAAAACTGATGCTGAAACTGGAGAACGGCATAGACCTGCGGCGCGTGCGCGAGTGTCTCAGACAGGCACAGGCCGACATGCTAAGGTCGAAAACCTACGGTGCGCTGCAAATATACTACGATGCAGACCCCGTCTGACAAGCCTTCGGAAAGCACCCCTTGACATCCCCCAAAACAAAACCATACGTTTAGGGCGGCAAAACCATACGTTTTGCCGCCCTAAACGTTACCTTTTGTCAGGCGAAACGTTACCTTTCGCCCAACGCTACCCTCACGCCCGTGCCTAACGGTAGCGCATCCACTTGACTAACTCCTTGAAACTGGGCTTCTTACCATACATAAGGATGCCCACGCGATAGACCTTGGCACCCAGCCAAACCATGAGTATGGCCGAGACGTAGAGCAACGCCACGCTGAGCACCTCCTGCCACAAGGGCACACCAAAGGGTATGCGTACCATCATCACCACGGGAGAGGTGAGCGGGAAGAGGGAAGCCCAGAAAGCCAGCGGCCCATCGGTGTTCTGGATGCTGTAAAGGGCGGCGTAGAAGCCAAACACGGTAATCAGCGTAACGGGAAGGACAAACTGATTGGAGTCCTCCTGCTCGTTGACGCTCGCGCCAACGGCGGCATAGAAGCTCGCATAGAACAGGTAGCCGCCAAGAAACATGAGGATAAACATCACTCCTATCTCCACATAAGGCATATTGGCCAGCGCGCCGAACATCTCTTGCGCGGCCACATTGCCCTGCGCGGCGGCCGGAACGGCCATGCCCGGCTGGCTGACGGCAGCGGCCTGCGATGCATCGAAACCGAAATAGACCGATGCGCCCGTGAGAATGACAAACAGAAGCACGCCCCAAATGGCCATCTGCAACAAGCCAACAAGCATCACGCCAATGATTTTACCCATCATCAGCTGGAAGGGATTCACGCTGCTCACCATCAACTCCACAATGCGATTGGTCTTTTCCTCTATCACGCTCTGCATCACCATGCCGCCATAGCTCAGCGTAAACATATAGATGAGCGTGGTGAAGAGCAGGCCAACGCCCATGGCGACAGCCGTATTGGAAATCATTGAGTCGCCCTTCTCATTCCATTTCACGGTCTCAACGGGCAACTCGCGCTGCACATCGTCCATAATGTGGCGCAACTCGGCAATGCCCGATGCGGCAACTTTCTGTTTCTCAACCGTAGCGCCTATGTTAGACTGCACGTATTCGAGCAGATTGCCGGGCACTTCCTTATTGCTATAAATGACAACGCGCCCCTTGTTGTGCACCAAATCGCCGGAGACGCTGACCACGGCATCATAGGGCGAGTCTTCGGAGCGCATCTCGTTGTTGAGACAAGGTACGGAGGTGAAGTGGAATGTTTGCGACGCTTTCAGCGATTTGTAGTATTCGCCCGTGGGATCGACCACTGCCACGCGCAGCTGATCATCGTCCTCGATAGACGAAAGCCAAAGCGGCACGCACACCAGAGCCGCCATGATGACGGGAGTCAAGAGAGTGAGAAGGATGAAGCTTTTCTTCTGGACGCGCTTGAGGAACTCGCGCTGAATGATAATCAGTATTTTGTTCATGGCTTTTCAGTTTGTGTGTTGTCGTGTGGTTGTTCCGCAGCCTGTTTTTGGCGGTTCTCTATCTGCTCATCGCCCCACTTGCTGTCCTTGCCAATGACATTGAGGAATATATCGTTCATGGGGGGAATCTGCTCGGCAAACGAACGAATCTCCACCTCTTGGGAAAGCAGCCTCACAAGTTCGTTGCCCGTGATGCCGGCGTGCGTCTTCAGGCGGTAAGTCTCCATGCCGCCGTGGCTTTCCTGCTGCACAATGGTGTAGGGCTGGTCGGCCTTGGGCTGCAAGGTTTGGGGAGTATGAAGTTCGAAAAGTCCCGTGCGGAACTGCTCCTTAATCTGCCTGATGTCGCCTTCGAGCACCACTTCGGAGTGATTCATCAAGGCTATGTCATCGCAGATTTCCTCCACGCTCGCCATGTTGTGGGTGGAGAAGATGATGGTGCGCCCCTCTTCCTTGAGCTGGAGAATCTCTTGCTTGAGCTGCTCCACGTTGACGGGGTCGAAACCGGAGAACGGCTCATCGAAGATAAGCAAATCCGGCTCATGAAGCACGGTGATAATAAACTGCACTTTCTGTGCCATTCCTTTCGAAAGCTCCTCCAACTTGCGGTTCCACCAAGGCATAATGCCAAACTTGTCGAACCATTTCCGGAGGCGTTCCTCGGCCTCCCTGCGGGAAAGACCTTTCAACTGGGCAAGATAGACAGCCTGTTCGCCCACCTTCATCTTCCTATACAGGCCTCGCTCTTCGGGCAAATAGCCAATGCGAACCACGTCTTCGGGCTGCATCAGACGGCCATCGAAGAGCACCTCGCCACTGTCGGGGGCGGTGATTCGGTTGAGAATGCGGATGAGGGTGGTCTTTCCCGCACCGTTGGGGCCAAGAAGTCCGAACACGCGACCGCGCCGCATGGCCATCGAAACGCCATTGAGCGCAAGGTGACGCTCAAACCGCTTGGTGACGTTCTTTACTTCTACAAAATTATCCATACTGTTTACGTAGATTAAAAAAATCCCTAACCGCACGACCCACGCTTCCTTCTCATATAAGAAAAGAAGCATGAATGTCAGTCGTGCGCTTAGGGATTATGGTTGAAATCTTAGGCCTCGAAGTCCTTCAGGTCTTCTGCCTTGAAGGAGTCGATGTATGCAGCCTTGCCAATAACCTCTTCCTCGGCCATGCGAACAAACACGTTGGCACTCTTGCTGAACAGCTCCGGCGCGCGCGTTGCATCGTCAAGGATGAGCAAGGAAGCAATGATGTTGGCGGTCATGTCGTAAAGACGGCGACCCAGGAAGTCGTGAGTATCCTGGTCTCCTACCGCTTTCACCTTCTCCACGCTGGCCTCATAGGTGTCCACAAGTTTGGCCACGCGGTCGCGGAGCGGCTTCAAGTCGTCGGCAACCTCGCCCTGAAGCATCTCCTTCATGATGCCAAGGTAAGTTCCGTTCGTAATGTAGCGGATGGCTGCAACCACCTGCAACTGTGTCGTACCCTCATAAATGGAGAAGATACGCGCATCGCGGTAGAGGCGTTGCGACTTGTATTCCATGATGAAGCCCGAGCCACCGTGAATGGAGATGGCATCGTAGGCGTTCTGGTTGGCCCATTCCGAGTTAGTACCCTTCGACAACGGCGTGAAAGCATCGGCCAGACGGTTCCACTTCTTCAGCTCCTGACGCTCCTCGGCGGTGAGCTTGCGGTCGCGGGCGATGTCTTCAAGCGACTTGTACAAGTCGACATAGCGTGCTGTCTGGTAAAGCAGCGAGCGGCCGGCATCGAGCTTGGCCTTCATGCGGGAGAGCATATCATACACTGCGGGGAAAGAGATGATCTTCTTTCCGAACTGCATACGCTCCTTGGCATAGGCCAGTCCCTCGTTGTAAGACTCCTGCGCCACACCCACACTCTGCGCCGCAATGCCGAGACGAGCACCATTCATCAGTGCCATCACGTACTTGATCAAGCCCATACGGGTGTTGCCGCACAGTTCGGCCTTGGCATCCTTGAACACCAGCTCACAGGTGGGCGAGCCGTGGATACCCAGTTTGTGCTCAATATGGCGCACGGTGACACCACCGCTTTGCTTGTCGTAGATGAACATCGACAGTCCGCGGCCATCGTGCGTGCCCTCTTCCGAACGGGCGAGCACCAAATGGATGTCGCTGTCGCCATTGGTGATGAATCGCTTCACGCCATTCAGCCTCCAAGTGCCGTCCGCATCCTGCGTGGCCTTGAGCATAACGCGCTGCAAGTCGCTACCTGCGTCTGGCTCGGTGAGGTCCATTGACATGGAAGCACCCTCGCAAACGCGGGGAATATACTTGGCTCTCTGCTCCTCGTTGCCGAACTCATAGAGCGTGTCAATGCAGCTCTGCAAGCTCCAAATGTTCTGGAAGCCCGCGTCGGCGGCAGAGATTACCTCGGAAAGCATCGAGAACACCACGTTGGGAAGGTTAAGACCACCATACTGACGCGGCATGGACACGCCCCAAAGACCTGCCTGCTTCGTCACATCGATATTCTCATAGGTCTTGCTGGCGTACTTCATGCGCCCGTCCACAAGGTGCGGACCTTCCAAGTCGACTGACTCCGCATTTGCCGCGATAACGTTTGCGGCCACGTCGCCCGTGATGTCGAGCACCCGCTTGTAGTTCTCAATGGCATCGTCGTAGCATACTGGCGCGTCGGCATACTTGTCCTTGTCGGCGTAGCCTTTCTCCTTCAGCTCCACGATGCGCTTCATCAACGGATGACTGAGGTGAAATTCAATCTCCGGATGGTCGGTATAGTAATTTGCCATATTCTTTCTTACTTCGTGTTCTCCTTATAATACTTGATGAGCTTGGGCACAACGTCCTCCGCGCTTCCCGTAATCACATAGTCGGCAATGCGGTTGATGGGTGCCTCGGGGTCGGTGTTGATGGAAATGATGATGCCCGAGTCCTGCATTCCGGCGATGTGCTGAATCTGTCCAGAGATACCACAGGCGATGTAGACTTTGGGATGAACGGTCACACCCGTCTGTCCGATCTGCCGGTCAGCATCCACCCAGCCTGCGTCAACGGCGGCACGGCTTGCGCCCACTTCTCCATGGAGCACCTTGGCCAGCTCAAACAACTGGTCGAAGCCCTCTTTCGAGCCTACGCCATAGCCTCCGGCCACCACGATGGGCGCACCCTTGAGGTTGTGCTTGGCCTCCTCCACATGACGGTCGAGCACCTTCACCACATAATCCTCTGCGGGAACATACTCCGACACCTCGGGATAGACCACCTCGCCCTTGGCATTTCCTTCATAGAGAGCTTTCTGCATCACGCCCGGACGCACCGTTGCCATCTGCGGACGGTGCTCCGGATTGACAATCGTAGCCACGATGTTGCCACCGAAGGCCGGACGAATCTGATACAGCAGCTGATCGTAATGCTTGCCGGCCTTGCGATCATCATAGTCGCCAATCTCCAGCTCCGTGCAGTCAGCCGTCAGTCCGCTCGTGAGCGAAGACGACACACGGGGACCCAAGTCGCGGCCAATGACGGTTGCGCCCATCAGTGCCACCTGCGGATTCTCGGCCTTGAAGAGGTTCACGAGGATGTCCGTGTGGGGCGCGGACGTGTAGGGGAACAGCCCCTCGCCGTCGAAAACGAACAGCTTGTCCACACCGTAGGGCAGGATTTGGTCTTCCACCTTGCCCTTGATGTCCGTACCAATAACGATGGCATTGAGGTCTACGCCCAGCTGATTGGCCAGTTTGCGACCTTTCGTGAGCAGCTCCTGTGACACCTCGGCCACTTTCGTGCCCTCTATCTCGCAATAAACAAATACGTTATTCATCTTTTAGCCAATAATCTTTTCGTCCAACAATTCCTTCACAAGGCTTTCCACGTCCTTATCGGAGCCAGTGAGCGTCTTGCTCTCCTTGGCCTGGAACACGATGTTCTTGACAGCCTTCACCTTGGTTGGCGAACCGCTGAGACCACACTGGGCGGGATCTCCGTCCACATCGGCCACGCTCCACTGGTTCAACGTCAGGTACGGGCGTTCCTCATAGAGGGCTGCCCACGGCTCATCGCCCTTGCGCTCCATCGGGCAAGTGGCATACTTATACTTCATCACCAGCTTGGCGTTGCACGGACGGCAGGGAGCTGCCGAGCCATTGACGGTTATCACGACGGGCAACGGAGCCTCCACCGTCTCCACACCACCATCGATGTGGCGGCGAATGGTGGCCTTGCCGTCCTCCACCTTCAGTATCTCCTCGGCATAAGTCACTTGGTTCAATCCCAGCTTCTGAGCCACCTGCGGGCCCACCTGTGCCGTATCGCCATCGATGGCCTGACGGCCACCAATCACGATGTCCACATCGCCAATCTTCTCAATGGCCGTGGCCAGCGCATACGACGTGGCCAGCGTGTCGGCACCCGCGAAGAGACGGTCGGTGAGCAGCCATCCCGTGTCGGCGCCACGGTAAAGTCCCTGGCGGATAATCTCACCGGCGCGGGGAGGACCCATCGTCAGCAGACCCACGGTGCTGCCCGGGTGCTGCTCCTTGAGGCGCAATGCCTGCTCCAAAGCGTTGAGATCTTCGGGATTGAAGATAGCGGGCAGCGCGGCACGGTTGACAGTGCCCTCGGCGGTCATCGCGTCCTTGCCCACGTTTCTTGTGTCGGGTACTTGCTTGGCAAGTACAACAATCTTTAAACTCATAAATCTATATGTGTTACTTGTCTTGATTTCTTCCTATCCTACAGTCTTTTTATCCTCCGCCGCCCGCACTATGGCGCGGCAAAACAATCGCTCCTTGCGAGCGGCTTCACTAAAAAACTGCCGCAAAGGTAGTTATTTTATTCCTTACTGGCAAACAATATGCACAAAAAGGATTCGGATGTGCACAAAACGGCGCGTTTGTGTAACTGCAACCCCGCCTCTGCCGAACGCCCAAACCTCCGAAAGGGCACACGGCGGACGAAAACAGCGATTCCCATTCCTGCAAAAGCGCGTCCGCGCCCGCTGCGGGAATGGGAATCGGAAGGCCGCCATAGCGGCGCAGGGAAGAGCCGCGCCGCGGGCAGAATGGCTTATACCAATGCGGCCACCACCTCCTCGCGCGACTGGGGCAGCAGGTCGATGACCGGAATCTCGGGCATCGTGTAGCAGCCGGGGGCGAGACGGAAGCTCGCGCGGGCCGTTGCCACAAGGATTTGTGCCGTGAGAGCGGGGTTGTTGACGCTCATGTCGAACGACATACGCTGATTGGGCGTCTTGCCGCTCGTGCCCTTGCGGGTGAGGTGAACGCCGTGCCCCATGTCGCGAACGTCGTCGACCGACCGCACCGCAAAGACATGCAGCTCATCATGGGCAAAGTAGTCGTCGGCCTTCAGCTCCGCCTCCACCTGCTCAACGGTGGCTCCTTCCTCCAGCTCCACATAGACCATGCGGCGATGAATGCCCTCGCCCAGCGGGATAGTCATGGAAAGCGCGTTGCGAACACCTTTCTTCGACCGCGCCACCACGCTGTGCCCCATCGACATTCCGGGGCCAAAGTTGGTGTAGGTAAGCCCCTTGGGCGCAAGAGCCTCCAAGAGCACGCGCACCACGGAGTCGCTTCCCGGGTCCCAGCCGGCCGCAATCACGCTCACGCGACCCGCTTTCCGGCACTCCTCCATCTGCCGCGAGCGATAGTCGAGTATGCTTGTATGGATGTCGAAGCTGTCTACGGTGTTGATGCCCATGGCCACGCTCTTCGCGGCATACTCCGGGCAGAGCCGCGTGGGCGTGCAGAGCACGGCCACATCCACGCTGTTCAGTTTCGATATGTCGTCCACCACCTCATAGGGGGTCAGCTCCAAAGGTTTGTCCTCGCTGCCACAACGGCGCACTACGCCTGCTATCTCAAAGTCGGGCGCGGCCTCCAGTGCCTCAATCGTGTACCGTCCGATGTTGCCGTAGCCCACTACGGCTGCTCTAATCTTCTTCATTGGCTTCTAACTTTTTGTTCATCGAGTTGTCTTTGCGGCGACAAAAGTACGCAAAATCCCCGAAAGCACCGAACCTCATGAAGCGTTTTTGCATTTTTTTGATTTACATCACAATATGCAGCCACACGCTCCGCACAAAGAGAGCTATCCCATTGAGGAATAAGAGGTTACGAACCGCGAATATTTTTAAATTAAAAACATCGGGTTTTTAATTTATTTTTCTCCAATTTTTAAATTAAAAATATCCGCAAAACCATACCTTTTGCAATGCCATACCGCAAGCGGGGCTTTACGCCGCCGGCCATCTTATCAGCCAAGGGATGCGGCGAGCGGCCACCCGAGCAACCCAATAGGACAGCAACACGATCGCCACATAGGCCACCAAGAAGCACGCACACCAAGCCACGCTGCCCGGGACAAGCACGCGGTTGAGCACCACGGCCGCCGTATGGCACATGGGGGAATGCGCAAGCATAATGCCCAAAGAGCAACTGCCCAGCCGCGAAAGCCAACGGAGACGCGCAAGGCGGGCAGAAAGCCAAAGCACGCCGGGAAACACGGCCAGCATGGCGACTAAGGAAACAAGATAGAGGGGATGATAAAGGCCGTAATTAGTCGGCACAATGGTGAGACTGACCCACCCAAGCAGGAAAAAAGCGGTGGAAAACAAACTGCCGAGCAGTATTACCCCCCCCAATTATTGGACAGGATAGCCGCATACACATTGTCTTTGAGCAGCGGATAGGCCAATTTTCCTGCATAATAGAAAGGCAATGCGGCCAAAGCCTCACGCAAATAAAGGGGCATGGGAGTGTTCTGGCCTACATAGCCCAGCACAAGAGTGGCGACAACCATCGCCCACGCGGGCAAGCGCAGCCGCAGAAGCAGCCATACGAGTGCCTTAACCCAAAAGAGAGCCACAACAAACCAGCACGGGCCGTTGCCCGCACAGGCATTGAAGATGTTGAAACGATAGTCTATCGGCGCGCCCTTGACGGCTGTCAGCAGAAAGGAATAGGCCAGCCCGATGGCTGTCCAAAGGAGAGCCGGCCACAGCAAGGTGCGCGTGCCCTTGGCAAGAACGCCACTCAAAGTACCCGAACTGTGGTCGAAGAAGCCACTCATAAAGAAAAACATGGGCACGGCTACGAACATGAAGGGCATGGGAAGCACACCAAACACCTCGGTATGAATACATATCACTATCAGAATGCAGATGCCTTTGGCGGTGTCCACCACCGCATCGCGCACGGGAACGGAAGTCATGTGAGAGAATGGTTAATGTTTTACATATATAATAAGGAGAAACGGCAAGCAACAATTCCGGCTGCCGCCTTTCCAAAAACTGATTACGACATATATAAAAAGGAGAAAGCATCCGCTCTCGGCAGCAGAGCGAGGACTGTGCGGGGCTGACTCCGCCCACGGCGGCAACCCCACGGGGCTGCGCCACCTCTTCTCCGGCCAAACGCGGATGCTTTCCTTTGCTTACATAACGTGGCGGCTACTCAACCGACAGAGTCAGTTCCACCACCTTGTCTACGGCTGCCGAGAGTCCCTCGGCGTCTTTTCCGCCCGCCTGGGCATAGTGGGGCTGTCCGCCACCGCCACCCTTGATGAGCCGAGCCGCCTCGCGCACAATCTGTCCGGCGTTGAGCTGGTGGTCGGCCACCATGTCATCGCTGAGCATTACGCTCAACATCGGTTTGCCCTCGTGCTTCGAACCTACCACACAGAGGAGATTCTGCGGAATGGCCGCGCGCACCTTGAACACCAAGTCCTTGGCCGCTGCGGGGTCGAGGGGCGCAACGGTCTTGACCAACTTCACACCCTGCACGTCCTTGGCACGGGCAACAAGCTCCTGCGCCATACGCTCCACGGCCTGGGCGCGGAACTGGTCTATCTCTTTTCTCATGTGCTCGTGCTCATCGATGTACTTCGTGACCACGGCGCGCAAGTCCTTGGCATTGTTGAAGAGGCTCTTCAGTCCGCGCACGGTGTCCTCCAGCAGGTAGATGGCGTTCTCGCTGGTCTCGCCAGTCATGGCCTCCACGCGCCGAATGCCCGCCGCCACACTGCTCTCGCTCACAATCTTGAAGAAGCCGATGCGTCCCGTGGCCTTGGCATGTATGCCGCCGCAGAACTCGCACGAGGGACCGAAGCGCACAACACGCACGCGGTCGCCGTATTTCTCGCCAAAGAGTGCCACCGCACCAAGCTTCTTGGCCTCCTCCATCGGCATATCGCGGTGCTCATCGAGCGGTATGTCCTGACGAATCATGTCGTTCACGATGCGCTCCACGCGGCGCAGCTCCTCATCGGTGACCTTCTGGAAGTGCGAGAAGTCGAAACGCAGCGTGTCGGGGCTTACAAACGAGCCTTTCTGCTCCACATGATCGCCCAGCACTTGCTTCAAGGCGTAGTCAAGAAGGTGGGTTGCCGTGTGGTTGGCGGCAGAGGCATTGCGCAGGGAAACGTCAACGCGGGCGGTGAATTCGGCGGACACATCGGCCGGCATACGTTTGACAATGTGTATGTTCTGTCCGTTCTCGCGCTTCGTGTCGACCACCTTCACGGTCTCATCGCTGCTCACCAGCTCGCCTTGGTCGCCCACCTGGCCGCCCATCTCGCCATAGAAGGGCGTGCCATCGAGCACTATCTCGAAGAAAGTGGCTTTCTTTTGCTTCACCTCACGGTAGCGCAGAATGTGGCAAACGTACTCTGTGTGGTCGTAGCCCACAAACTCCTGCTCGCCATCGCGCAGCACCACCCAGTCGCCGTTCTCCACTTGCGCGGCGTTACGTGCGCGGGCTTTCTGCTTGGCCATTTCCTCGTCAAACTGGCGTGCGTTGACCGTGTAGCCATTCTCGCGGCAAATAAGCTCGGTAAGGTCGAGCGGGAAGCCGTAAGTGTCGAAAAGGCGGAACGCCTGCACACCGTCCAGCTCGGTCTGGGCGTGGGCTTTCAGTTCGTCCATGGCTCCGTTGAGCAGGTTGATGCCCTTGTCGAGGGTGCGCAGGAAGCTGTCTTCCTCCTCCTTAATCACTCGCGCCACCAGCTCGCGTTGCGCTGCCAGCTCGGGATAAGCCGCACCCATCTCCTGAGTGAGCACGTTGACGAGCTTGAAGATGAACGCGTCTTTCTGGCCGAGGAACGTATAGGCGTAGCGGACGGCACGGCGCAGGATGCGGCGGATGACGTATCCCGCCTTGGCGTTGCCCGGCAGCTGTCCATCGGCTATGGAAAAGGCCACGGCACGCAAGTGGTCGGCCACAACGCGCATGGCAATGTCTACCTTTTCCTGCTCCCCGATGGCCTCCTCGCTCTTTCCCTCGGGCGTGGTGAAGCCATACTTCTTGCCTGAAAGCCGCTCTATCTCGTGGATAATGGGCTGGAACACATCGGTGTCGTAATTGGACTGCTTGCCCTGCAACACGCGAACGAGACGCTCAAAGCCCATTCCCGTGTCGATGACGTTCATGCCAAGTTTCTCCAAAGAGCCGTCGCTCTTGCGGTTGTACTGCATGAAGACGAGATTCCAAATCTCTATGACGCGCGGATTGTCCTTGTTCACCAGCTCCCGGCCCGGCACTTGCGCCTTCTCCTCGGCCGAACGGTTGTCTATATGTATCTCCGAGCAAGGGCCGCAGGGACCCGTGTCGCCCATCTCCCAGAAGTTATCGTGCTTGTTTCCGTTGATGATGTGGCTCTCGGGAACGTGCTTCCGCCAGTAGCCGGCGGCCTCGTCGTCGCGTCCCAGCCCCTCGGCGGCATCGCCTTCGAACACCGTCACATAGAGATCTTCGGGATTCAGATGAAGCACATCGACGAGATACTCCCACGCATGATCGATGGCACCCTCCTTGAAGTAGTCGCCAAACGACCAGTTGCCCAGCATTTCGAACATCGTATGGTGATAGGTGTCATGCCCCACCTCCTCCAAGTCGTTGTGTTTCCCGCTCACACGCAGGCACTTTTGTGAGTCGCAGCGGCGGCGCGGCTCAGGGTCTTTCGTCCCAAGAATGACATCTTTCCATTGGTTCATTCCGGCATTGGTAAACATCAGCGTTGGGTCGTCCTTGACAACCATCGGCGCTGACGGAACAACGGCGTGCCCCTTAGTCTCGAAGAACTTCTTGAAAGAGTCGCGGATTTCATTTGCTGTCATCATCGCTTATATGTTTTTAATTCCTAAAAATCGGCCTTAACTGTTGCAAAGGTAGTGACTTTTGCGTATTTTTGCAAATCAAAAGGATTCCGATTGAATTAAACGACAAAAAAATATGGCAGAGATTGAGGAAGAGAGACCGAACAAGCTCTATTATTCCATCAAGGAAGTGGCGGGGATGCTGAACGTCTCGGAGAGCCTTTTGCGCTATTGGGAGTCCGAGTTTCCCACCCTTCGACCGAAAACCAACGCCAACCGGGTGCGCCAATACACGATGAAGGACATCGAATTGGTGCGTCTGATATACAACTTGGTGAAGGTGCGCGGATTCAAAATTGCCGCCGCCAAGAAGATGCTGCGGCAGAACCGTGAGGGCGCGGAGCAGACGCAGCAGATTCTCGACACACTGATTGGCGTGCGCGATGAGCTGAAAGAAATCAAGAAGCACCTCGACCGCCTCTCATAGTCTCCTCCGCCTTGCCCGAAAACCTCTGACAAGGCACGCCACAACTCACTACAACACAACGCTTTAACCGCCCCGCCAAGTCCAAAAGGTCACTTGGCGGAGAGCAAGAATTCACCCCTTGCGCGAGCACGCCCCGCGCAGGGGGCTGCAAAACGTATGGTTTCACCGTGCGAAAGGTATGGTTTCGGGCGGCAAAACCATACGTTTTGGATGGCGAAACCATACCTTTCGTACAGGCAACGCGGCGCCACCATCCGCGCCGCCGCGTCCCTCCCCTATGCCTGCCGCCTGTATTCCATGGGGCTCATGCCCGTCATGCGCTTGAAAAACTTGCAGAAGAAGCTCATATTGGGAAATTTCATGCTGGCGGCTATCTCCTTGAGCGACTTGTCGGTATAGCGCAAATCCACCTTGATGGATGTAATCATCTCGCGGTCTATCCACTCCTTGGAGGTAACACCGCTCACCTGCCTCACCAGCGTGCCCAGATGGCGGGGCGAGAGACACAGGCGGTCGGCATAGAAACTCAGTTTGTGCTCTACGCTGCCATACTGATTGACGAGGCTAAGAAAGTTGTCGAACACCATTTCCTCATGCTTGCGGCTGCCCACACGCCGCTCCTCCTGCCGGGCATGGAGCTGATCGACAAACACAAGGATGGTGCTGATCAAGCGCAGCACCACTTGCGCGCCCATCTCCTTGCGCACGGCCTGCCAAAGCAGCCTGTGCAGGGACTCAAGAAACTTGCGGTCGGCATCGGAAAGATGGAGCACGAACGCCAGCCGGGGCCGCCGGAGCAAGCGGGGCAAGCGGCCATCGAAGGCCAGGGAGAGCAGCTCATCGGCGCACGATATGCCCCGCCCCAGCAAATCGGGCGTTACGCCATCCACCTGGGCCGTGCTTCCGCCACCAACAAACACCAAATCGCCCGCGCAAACCTTGCACGGCTTCAAGTTGATAATGGGACTGGCCGCCCCACGGTCTACAATGATGAGCCTCATCTCGTCGAAACGGAAGGGAGACCGCAACACGCGGGACAGTACATCAAAGGGATTGCCCGCAAGCATGGCGAGATTCTCGCTGATATAGCCACTCACGTGCTTGTTGTCCTCACTTTCCAGCACATCGCGTATCTGCCCGTAAGTGAGCCTTTGCACCTTTGGATTCTCCATTTTGCTTCTTTCGTCCTTGTTATGTGATGCAAAGATAACGAAAAAGGCCGCAATCATGCATACGAAAAGCCACTTTCGTACAAAAAGGACATTATTTATATCCGAAAGGTAACGGATATGCCATGCAGGTTTGCTAATTTTGCAATCAACAAATGCAACGATTATGAAACGCTTCTTTCCTTTTTTAATATGGTTTGCCACACTGCCCGTGGGCGCGCAAACCCTTGGCGAGTGCCAAGAGGCCGCCGAGCAGAACTATCCGCTCATCCAAAGGTATGGCATCATACAGCAAACGGCTGGACTCACCATCGAGAACATTGGCAAGGGCTGGTATCCGCAAGTCAAAGCCACGGCGCAGGTCACGGCACAGAACCGCGTAGTGGAGCTGCCGGAAGCCATACGGGGCATGATGGAGGCTCAAGGCGTAGACGTCAGGGGGCTGAGCAAAGTGCAAAGCCGCGTGGGCGTGGACGCAACCCAGCTCATCTATGACGGCGGACGCATCAGCAGCCAGCAGGAAGTGGCGCGCAGGCAAGCCGAAGTGGAGAAACGGCAGAACGAGACCGACATCTATCAGGTGCGGCAGCGGGTGAACGACCTCTATTTCGGCCTCCTGCTCGTAGACGACAAGCTGCTGCAGAACGAGACCACCGCCGAACTGCTGCGCGCAAGCGAAGAGAAGCTGCAAGCCATGTACGATCACGGCACGGCAGCCCTCTACGACCTGAACGCGGTCAAGACAGAACGCGTGAGATGCAAGCAGCAACGGACAGACTTACTGGCACAACGGCGCAGCCTGGCCACGGTATTGTCTGTCCTTATCGGCAAGGAGGTGGGCACTATCAGCCGTCCGGAAAAGCCACTGGCAACTTCCGCAACCGAAAACAACCGCCCGGAGCTGCGACTGTTCGACAGTCAGATTGCGCTGGCCGACGCGCAGGAACGGCAACTCAACGCGGCGCGACGCCCAGTGGTATCTGCCTTTGCGTCGGGCTACTACGGTTATCCGGGATATGACATGTATCACGATATGCTGTCGCGCAACTGGTCGCTGAATGGCACGATAGGCGTGCGCGTAAGCTGGGACTTGGGGTGGCTCTGGACCAACAAGAACGACCGGAAGAAGATAGCCCTGCAACGCGACTTGGCAGAGAACAACCGCGCCACGTTTCTCTTCAACAACCGGATAGAGCAAATACAGGAAACGGACGAGGCGGAGAAATACCGCAAGATGCTGGCCGACGACGAAGAGATTCTGCAACTGCGCACGCAGATGCGCCGCGCCGCCGAGTCAAAGCTCGACCATGGCATCATAGCCGTCAACGATTTGGTCAAGGACATAGCCAACGAGAGCGATGCCCGCACAACACTCTCCCTGCACGAGATTCAGTATTTGAAGCATTTGTACGACTTGAAGATTAAAAAATAGAACGATATGAAAACGCTCACTTATCATTTCACCCACGCAACGAGTTTTTTGCTGGCCGCCGTGCCCGCATTTCTCCTCCTTTCCTGCTCGTCTGGCGACATCGAATTTGACGCTACGGGCAACTTCGAGGCCACCGAAGTAACCGTTTCGGCACAAGCTACGGGCGAGTTGCAGGCATTCAGCATCCAAGAGGGGCAGCAAGTGACGGCCAACTCCGTGGTTGGGCTTATCGACACGGAGCAGCTGCGGCTGAAACGTGACGAGATAGCCACCAGCCAGCAACAAATAGCCGCCACACGCAGACAACTCGCAGCCAGCAAGGACGCCGTGGACAGCCAAGTGCTCGACCTGCGCAAACAAGTGGCCACCATCCAGCAGCAAATAGTCAACGCGCGGCGGGAACGGGAGCGGTTTGCCGAGCTGGTCAAGGACGGCGCGGCTCCGCAGAAGCAGGTAGACGACTTCGATTATCAAATTGAGGTGCTGCAAAAGCAGCTCGAGGCCACGCAGGAGCAGATAAACAGTGCCAACAAAAGTGCCATGAGCCAAAGCAAAGGCATCAACGCGCAGATGGAAAGCAACGATGCCAACAACGCAGGCATGGAGATTCGCAAGGCGCAAATAGACGACCAAATAGGCAAAGCCAGCATTAAAGTGCCCGCAAGCGGCACTGTCATAGAGAAATATGTGGAGGCGGGCGAGTACGTGAGCACAGGCCGGCCGCTCTTCAAGGTGGCCGACACTGGCAATATGTATCTCCGCGCCTACATTACGTCCGCTCAGCTGCAGGACATCAAGCTCGGCAGCCACGTGAAAGTATATGCCGACTATGGCGATGGCAACCGTAAGGAGTATCCGGGGGTGGTGACTTGGATTAGCAGCAAAAGCGAATTCACGCCAAAAACTATCCTTACGGACGATGAGCGCGCCGACCTCGTCTACGCTGTCAAGATAAAAGTCAAGAACGATGGCTCTATCAAGATGGGAATGTACGGGGAAGTAATCTTAAAGCAGCAATAAAAGATAACGAGGAAGGCGGCTTGGCCAACAAGAACGTTTGGCCTTGGCCGTATTATATTAGGTGTATCATGATAAGGAAACTGATTCGGCTGACGAAAGGAAAAGGAGGAGAGCCAGCGGAGAAGACGCCGCACGCAGAGAGCCACGCTCCCGCCTCCTCAAACGGGGTTGTCGTCTCCCACGTATCGAAGTCTTACGGCTCAATGGCGGCACTGCGGGATGTCAACCTGACGATAAAGCCCGGCGAGACGTTCGGTCTCATCGGCCCCGATGGTGCCGGCAAGACCACACTGTTCCGTATCATGGCCTCATTGTTGCTCCCCGACACGGGAGAGGTGAGCGTCTGCGGGTTCGATGTAGCAAGACAGATGGCCGACATACGTCGTATCGCAGGCTATATGCCGGGGCGTTTCTCCCTGTACCAGGACCTTACGGTGGAAGAAAACCTCCATTTCTTCGCCAAAATCTTCGGTACAACCATTGAAGAGGGCTACGATGGCATACGCGCCATCTACTCTCAGATAGAGAAGTTCAGAAATCGCAAGGCCGGCGCGCTGTCGGGAGGCATGAAACAGAAGCTCGCGCTCTCCTGCGCGCTCATTCATCAACCCCAAGTGCTCTTCCTCGATGAGCCTACTACGGGCGTTGACCCCGTGAGCCGCAAGGAACTGTGGGACATGCTCGGCACGCTGAAAGACCGCAGGATAACTATCATTGCCGCCACACCCTATCTTGACGAGGTGCGCAGATGCGAGCGCGTGGCCTACATCAAGGCCACAGACGGCAGCGGCGACTCTTCCGCCTGCTCCATCCAAGCCATTGGCACGCCCGATGAGGTGATTACGCGCTTCAAGGACGTATTCTGCCCCGCGCCTCTTGAACGAGCGGCTGCGGCAGAAGACACCCAACAAGAGGAGAAAGCCATCGAGGTGAGCCACCTTGTCAAGGTTTTCGGAACGTTCCGCGCCGTCAACGACATCTCGTTCACTGTACGCAAGGGCGAGATTTTCGGCTTTCTCGGTGCCAACGGAGCAGGAAAGACCACAGCCATGCACATGCTCACTGGACTGAACCAGCCCACAAGCGGGCAAGGACGGGTGCTGGGCTACGACATTGCCTCGGAACATGAGCTGATTAAACGCCATATCGGCTACATGAGCCAACGGTTCTCGCTCTACGAGGACATGACCGTGGCCGAGAATATGCGTCTCTTTGGCGGCATCTATGGCATGAGCCGCAAGGAAATCAAGGCCGCCACCGCCCGTATGCTCGACTTTCTGGACATGACAGCCCAACGCGACACCATAGTAGGGGACATGCCGCTTGGCTGGAAGCAGAAAGTGGCTTTCGCCACAAGCATTATGCACCACCCCGGCATAGTGTTTCTCGATGAGCCGACTGGCGGCGTAGACCCACGGACGCGCCATCAGTTCTGGAAACTCATCGCCGACGCGGCGCAAAGTGGCATTACGGTGTTCGTTACCACTCATTACATGGACGAGGCCGAATATTGCGACCGCATCTCTATCATGGTTGACGGCAAAATCAGCGCGATAGGCACGCCCGAAGAGCTGAAGACGCGCTACAACCAGCCCGACATGGACAGCGTGTTCACGCATCTGGCGCGGCAAGCCAAGCGGGAATAGCCCGCCCACGCCGAAGTGTGACAAGCCCATACAGCAACAATCCCAAAAGAACAACGACATGATTTTTGCCCAAAAATCAACTATCCTCATCCAAAAGGAGTTCAAGCACATCCTGCGCGACAAGCGCACCATGCTCATACTTTTCGGTATGCCGCTGGCAATGATGCTTCTCTTTGGCTTTGCCATCAGAACCGACGTGAAGAACGTCCGCACCATTGCCGTAACCTCGTCTTGGGACAACGCCACAAGTCAGACGCTGCAACGCATAGACGCTTCGGAGTACTTCACCGTCATAGGCAGTGCGGGCACGGCGGCGCAGGCCGAGCGGATGATAAGAAGCCAGAAGGCCGACATGGCCATCGTTTTCGCGCCCGACTTTGCAAGCGGAGGCCACGGCAACGCCGACATTCAGGTGATAACCGACGCGACCGACCCCAACATGGCGCAACAGTACGCGAGCTACCTGCAGCAGATTGTGCTCAGCGACGGCACGTCCCGCCCCGCGCCCGTCATGGTGCGGCATCTCTACAATCCCTCCATGCAATCGTCCTACAACTTCGTGCCGGGCATTATGGGAATGCTCCTCATGCTCATTTGCGCCATGATGACCAGCATAAGTATCGTGCGCGAGAAAGAACGGGGCACCATGGAGGTGCTGCTCGTGTCGCCCGTCCGCCCCATCACCATTATTCTCTCCAAGGCCGTGCCCTATCTGGTGCTGTCGCTCGTCATTGTTGTCGTGATATTGCTCATGAGCCGCTTCGTGCTTGGCGTGCCGCTGGCCGGCTCATTGCTTTGGATTTCCCTGTTTTCCCTCGTCTACATCTTCCTCTCGCTGGCTTTGGGCCTCATCATCAGCAATGTGGCCAACTCGCAGCTGGTGGCCCTGCTCGCATCGGCCATGATTCTGCTGCTGCCATGCGTCATGCTGAGCGGGCTTCTGTTCCCCACGGCGAGCATGCCCAAGATTCTGCAAGCCATTTCCT
The DNA here is from genome assembly GCA_964640675.1 of uncultured Prevotella sp. Lineage (GTDB taxonomy): Bacteria > Bacteroidota > Bacteroidia > Bacteroidales > Bacteroidaceae > Prevotella. The sequence goes on from CAZXFP010000014.1 coordinate 30,653, forward strand.
GCATCGTGCCCGCCACCCACTACATCTCGGCCATGCGCAAGCTCATGATTATGGGCGTGGGCATCAAGCAGGTGCTCACAGAGCTGGCCATACTGGCGGGCTACGCCACACTGCTCACCATCATAGCATTAGCCACCTTCAAACAAAGAATGCGATGACACTGACATATCTCTTGCAAAAGGAATTCACGCAGATACGCCGCAACAAGTTCCTACCTAAGCTAATCATCATGTTCCCCATTGTCATCATGTGCGTTATGCCATGGGTGATGAACCAGGAAGTGAGAAACATACGCGTTGACGTGGTAGACAGCGACCATTCCGTGCTCAGCCGGCGGATAATGCACCAAATAGAGGCGAGCGACTACCTCATACTCAACGGGCGGAAAGCATCTTATGCCGACGCGATACGCGATGTGGAGACCTCGCGCGCCGACGTAATCCTCGTTATCCCGCCCCACTACGGGCGCAACATGGCCACCCTTGCCGCCACGCAGGGGCAAGACTTCGCCGACCCTCACACGCCCGCGCTCATTGCCGCCAACGCCGCCGACCCGATGAAGGGCAGCATGGGCGCAAACTATCTGACACAAATCGTGGCCGCGCAGCAGCCCGCAAGCGCGGCAAAGGCAGCCACAACTGAGCACGCAGGGCGGAATCCCCGCGTGAAAGTGCTGAACCTATACAACAAGAACCTCAACTACAAGGTGTTCATGATACCCGCGCTCATGGGAATACTCGTCATGCTGTTCTGCGGCTTCCTCCCCACGCTCAACATCGTGGGCGAAAAGGAGCGGGGCACCATAGAGCAGATAAACGTAACGCCCGTGAGGAAAGTCACGTTCATCCTCGCCAAGCTCATCCCCTACTTCATCATAGCCCTGCTGGTGATGACCACGTGCTTCATTCTCTCCTGGGCCGTCTACGGCATCACCTGCCAAGGGCCGCTCCTGCTGGTCTACCTCCTCTCCATACTGCTCGCCATGACGCTCAGCGGCATGGGACTGACCATCTCCAACTACAGCGACAACATGCAGCAGGCCGTCTTCGTGATGTGGTTTCTCATCGTCTGCATCATGCTGCTGAGCGGAATCTTCACCCCCGTGGCAAGTATGCCCGAGTGGACGCAGTACATCGTGGCCGCCAACCCCATGCACCACTACATCGATGCCGTGCGCACCGTGTTCGTGCGTGGCGGAACAATAAGCTCTATATGGCCGCAAACCGTCATTCTGCTGGGCTTTGCCGTGGCCACAGACGCATGGGCAATAGCCAGCTACAAGAAGAACCACTAAGCCGGCCACGCCTTTGCCCCAAGCAAAAACAAGACTTTGCCGAATCATCACCCTACAAGCCACAGCCGCCTGCGAACTTTCGCAAGCGGCTGTGGCTCATCATTGCGCATCGGCGAAAGCCCTCCATGCCGGGCATGGGCGCAGTCCCAACCCTGCGGAGCAGCCCGAAAAGAAAGGGGCAGCAGAAAAAAACCATCTTCCTTGGGGCTACCCTTGCCGCCTCCTCGCCTTGCCGCTGGTGCAGACAAAGTCATGCTGGCATTCATCCTTAGGCCACCCTTGCCACCTCCTTGTCCCCATTTGCGTCCCATGGATACAAAAAAAATGCCGCAAGCACTTGGCTTACGGCACTTTAAAACTAAATAAATGTAGCGGGGGTGGGACCCGAACCCACGACCTCCGGATTATGAATCCGACGCTCTAACCAGCTGAGCTATCCCGCCAACATTCACCTCTCCTCGCTCACGAAGCAAGCCCGTGGTTCGGAAAAGCGAGTGCAAAGGTATGGAGAAAAAATGAAACCACCAAACTTTTGGACAGATTATTTCAAAAAACCACCGTTTTCGCGCCATAACGCCCCGGCAAACCGTAACAGCCAAGGTGTTTCCGCACGCCGCAGCATACAAAACGGAGTACAAACACACGCGCCAAGGAAGTTAAAGAAATGCGTGCCCGCTTGCCCATATCCGCCCCGCCGCCAGCGCAATCACGCCACCCCCGCCACCCCAAAAAGCACACACACGGAGCGCACAAGCCAAGAACGAAAAACCATCGTGCCGCTTCGGCAAAACAAAACCATACCTTTTACGTCACAATACCATACGTTTCATGCTCCAAAACCATATCTTTTGCACACCAAAACCATACCTCTCACGCCACGACAAAAACACCACTGAGGCTCAACAACTTACGCCACGCACCACGCAAGCCAGCTTCCCGCAAAGCGCAAATGGCCGAAAAAGACACGCGGAAACTTGGACAGGCGGCAGGAAAAGCGTACTTTTGCAAGTACAAAACAACTTTTTCCGAATGGCACACTATCACCATCCACACCTCGTTGCGTCTGCCCAAGGCGCATCCAACTGGCTTCTTTCCCGCACCATAAAGCAATGCCAGACACGGCTTCTGCCGCTCTTGGCGGCCATCATCATAAGCACCGTCACGGCGTGCACCCCCTCGGCATCGCCCAACGGCCATCGGCGCGGCGAGCAACCTGCCCTCTCACAAACCGATGCAAACAATCATGGCACAACCGGCAAGGCATCACCAGCACAAAGCAACGAGGCTACGGCAGAGAATGCCGCCGGCATGGAGCTGCCCGCACCCCTCACCGACCGCAAGGAGACCATTCTGAGACGGGAGGGATACACTGCGTCATACAACGCCGACCTGCTGATTCCCAACTGGGTGGCATGGCATCTGACCAGCGAGCACACCTCGGGCAGTGCCAAGCGCGATGGCATAGACTTTGCCGAAGACACGGAAGCACCAGGAACGCGTGCCGACACCTACGACTACAGACGCTCGGGATATGACAGAGGCCACATGTGCCCGGCGGGCGACTGCAAATGGAGCGCGAGAGCCATGGAGGAGAGTTTCCTCATGACCAACATCTGCCCGCAAGCTCCGAGTCTGAACCGTGGCGACTGGAACGAGATGGAGATTCAGTGCCGCAAGTGGGCAGAGCAATACGGCGACATCTACGTGGTGTGCGGCCCCATCCTCTACAAAGGGCGGCACAAGCAGATAGGCCGGAACGGCGTCACCGTGCCCGAAGCGTTCTTCAAGGTGGTGCTGTGCCTGCGCGGTGAGCCAAAAGCCATTGGCTTTATCTACAAGAACACGGACGGCAACCGCCCCAAGGGCGACTACGTGAACACCGTGGACGAGGTGGAGCGCATCACGGGCATCGACTTCTTTCCCTCCCTGCCCGACAACGTGGAGCAGCGCGTGGAAGCCCGCGCCAGCCTTGACGACTGGTTTTGACGGCAAGGCGGGAAATGATAAAATCCGCATGGCTTTGATTCCAGCCATGCGGATTTTCTTTCCTCACACACCTTAGCACCGCGCCTACGACCTAATTATGCCGAGCATACTTATTGACCTTATTAATACTATGGAATGAAAAACCACAAATACCACTGTTATTTTCATAAGTATATACTCCATTATAAACAATCCTTCTATATAACACACTCGAAGAAAGCAAGCTCTCACCCCCCAAACAAAGGCTACTTTCCCTCACCACAACAATATTGGCATACAACTCATGACATACATACAGAGTCAACACACACAAAAGCATATCTTTCGTAAAACGGAACGTCACATCTCGTCTTGCGAGATGTGACGTTTTGTTTTGCACTTAGCCGTATTTTTAGAAGTCACTAATAATCAAGCGATTGCACCAAAGGTTTCTTTAAAGGCAAAAGTTGCTTGACTGAATGGCTCAAGGCCATCAAGTATACCACAAAAAGGGATAGCCACAGCGTTAGCAGCCCTACTTCTTGTTGCAACCGCCAGCCTTCTGCTTATCGCAGCCTGCGGATTTCTTGTCGCAGCCACCAGCCTTCTGCTTATCGCAACCTGCGGACTTCTGGTCGCAACCGCCAGCCTTCTGCTTATCGCAGCCTGCGGACTTCTTGCAACAGTCGCCCTGCTGCTTGTCGCAGCCACCTTTCTCGCAGTTGCCACAGTCGTCTTGGTTGGCTTTCTTGGAGGCCTTGGCCTTCTTGGCTGCCTTGTCTTTCTTCTTAGAGGGTTCGTCTATCTGGAAACCAGCTTCGGTGACGAGTAGCTTGATGATTTGTTCGGAGATTTGCTCCTCATTGTAGACAATGACAACTTTCTTAGTTCGCATATCCGCAACTACATCGTTGATGGCCAGTTGGGGGGAAAGGGCTCTTTTCAGCGTTGCCACACAGTTGCCACAGTTCAAATTACTGATGGCCAGCTCCAGTTTGTCTGCCATCGAGGGAAGTGAGAGCAGCAGGAAAGCTGCCGACAATAACAGTTTGTTCATCGTAATATTATTCTTTAATTTAACGTTCTCATTTTTCGTCCGCAAAGGTAGGAAACGAGCTGCAATACGGCAATACCCACTTATGGGTAATCGCCCATGCGAGCAACGCGCAGCGGCAGGAGAAGAGAGCAACGGCCACGACGGCAAAGCGCGGTGGCTTGCCGTTGTGGCCGTTGTGTTCTGACCGCCGGCGGAGCCGGGCTTCCTGCGGGCGCATCCCTTTGCGGAACTGCCCTGCGACACGCCTTAGCGTGCCTGCGTGCTTAGAAATAATAGGCCAAGCCTATCTGCCAAGAATTGCTCTTGCCTTTGGTGATGCCCTTGCCTATCTCCTCGGCCGCGCCAAGGGCAGTCTTCAGCTCACCGGTGTTGCCACAGGCAATGTTGTAGTTGGCCGTTACCTGCAAGTGGTTGAGCAGCATGGCACCCAAACCTACGTTGACGCTGAACGTGGAAGTCTTGAGCTTCCACTCGGCTGCATCGTGCCACAGGCTCTGGTCCTTGTCGCCGATGTTGAAACCAAACTGCGGGCCGGCGAATACGAAGACATTGGCCAGCTCGCCGAGTCCCACGCCATAGCGCAAATTGATGGGGATGGCTATCTGTCGGTGCTTGATGGTTTCCTCAAATATCTCGCCCTCAGAAGTGTAAACAGGCTCCATCTTGGCCTCGCGCTGGTCGTAGAGTGCCGAGGCATCGATGCCAAGACCAATGATGGGGAGGGTGAACTTCACGGTGGGGCCGATATAGAAGCCCGCGCGGTTGGAAGCATCGAACACTTCATTGCTGAACGACATCTTGCCCACGTTGACACCGCCTTTCAAACCAATCTGAAACTGTGCGTTAGCTGTGGTTGCGGCCATCAGTCCTACGGCCACAAGCAGAGTAGTAAAAAACTTTTTCATGCGTACTCTTGTTTAATGGATATTATGGTTATAGTTGTTGCAGCACAGCCCCGACGCTATACGCGCCGGAGCTGCACGGGTTTAATGACGTTCGCGCCTTACGGTGACCCTGGCCGAGCCTGCGCTGCTGCCTGAGGAGGAGCGGCGGGGACGGCGAACGGTGGTCTTGCTCTCGCCCGAACGGCGACCGGAGCGACTACTGCGCTTCACTTTCTTGTCCGACAAGTCTTGCGCTGTCTTCACACTGTCGAGGCTATCGCGCTTGGCCTGATCGCCAAAGATGTTCTTCTCGAAGTCTTTCAGCTCACGTTCTATCTTGCGTTGCTCGGCTGTCATGGCCGAGTCGGTGGGGCAATACTGCGCGAGCGTGCGTCCGAGCATATTGGTGGTCTTGTATATCTTGCCATCATACATGTTCGTCGTGAAGTAATCGTCAACGCTCATGGTGGCGGCATTGTTCAAGTCGGAGGTCATCATCGTCTGCTTGGCAAGGTAGGGCGACACCTCATCATACTTCACCCAGAACAGCGGATACTTGGTCTCGCCCTCGCCGAAGTCATCCTCGCGATAGAGAATGGGGCAAAGAGCCACAACCTTGCGATGGAAGGTTGCCGTTCCTTGGTCGTAGTAGGCACTTTCCTTGATGTAATAGCCCTTGACCTCGGCCGAGGGAATGTCGCTATTGTCAAGGTAGATTCCCTTTCCACGCCGCTCGTAGTAAATCTTATAGTTGTCGAGGAACTGCAAGGGCTTAATGCGCGCCGAGTCGGTGAACAGCTCATTGCCATCAAGACGGTACTCATAGCAGTTGATGTCGCGATGAAGCATCAGTTTGAAGATGTACGTGAAGAGGTTCATCTGGCTTCCTATCGGTTCCGTGGGATAGTACAATCCGGCGTTGGCCTCCTCGGTGAGCTTCAGCTCGCGATAGATGTCGCGCCGCCACACCACGTCTTCCGACATCTCTTGTGCCGTAGGAAAGGAGATGCGGGCACGGGTGGTGATCGCACCGGCTCCCGTCTGCTGCTGCTTTTGCTGCTCTGTTCTGCGGCGGGCAGGCTGTGCCGTCACGGAGAGCACGGTAAGCCCCATGCAAAGGATGAGAAATATTCGTTTCATCTTATCTTGCTTATTCTTTGTTTCTTGTTTTCTGTCTTCTGATTCTGTTTCTTTCTCATGCCCATTACCTCACAATCACCTGCATGGCATTGCCTCCGCCAAGGTTGCGGGTGGTGCCATCGGGACCATGCACGACCACATTGGTGATGTAGAAACGGCGATTGCGGCTCAAGCGGCGGAACTGATCCTTCTGCTGGGCAGTGAACTGCGATCCATTGGAGGAAAGCGGAACGGCGTTGCCCATGTTATCGAAGAACACGGTTTGGAAGCTCGTCACTTGGAAGGGGATATCAAGCAGACCATCGTCTATGGCTGCATGGATGCCCGAGGCCGCCATGAGGTTGGCTTTGGTGAAGCTGCCGCCCTTGAAGCGGTCTGCGCCCAAGGCGATATAGGGAGCCGGATCGGGCAATTTGCGCACGCGGAACTTGTATTCTCCCACCGTTCTGCCCTTGGCCGACACACGCAGTGTGACCGGTTGCCCCGGTGTGGTGGGTCGGGCGATGAAGCGTCCGCCGCCACGGGAGGTGAGTGTGCCGCCCGTCATCGTGGCTTGCACATCGCCCTGCGAAGTGTTGGGTATAGAAATGGTGATGGGGTTGTCGAAGCCGGCATAGAGAACGTTCATCAAATCGGCCGCAATGGTGGCCATTCCGTCAAATGGCGGCACTTTCTGCATACCGTCTGGCGAGATGTAACGTTCGGGGTTGGGGCCACCGATGACCGTATACTCTTGCTTGAAGTCGCGGCGGAGCACATTGCCCATGAGATCCCGCACGAGCATATAGCCAGAAATGGTGTGCTTGCCCGGCGTGGTGGCCTTCACCTGAATGGTGTTGCCCTTGATGCGCTGACCGTTTACGTAGACCTCGGGCGACTGCGTGGAGTCGACAGCGGCAAGAATCATCCTCGCCGTGATGGTCTCGCCCGGATAAAGGCGCGTCTGGTCGGGCACTACAATGGCCTGCAGCTTGTTGACACGGACATCTTTCAGCCCCACATTGGCCACAAGCGTGTGCAACACCTCACCCTCGGCGTAGCGAATGTCGCTCTGCAACTTGGAAAGCAGGGTGACCGCGGCCGCCGTAGGCATATCCTCAAACATATATTCCTCCCAGTTTTTGTTCAGTCCCTGCGACGGAACATCCGTGGAAAGGTTGCTTCTGATGATTTCTTTCTGCCGCTTGTCGTCCACGAAGCGCAGTATCCGCTCCCGATAACTGTTGATGGCATCAAAGAGTTTGCGCCCTTCGCCCGTGCCGGGGCTGAGCATCACGATGCCGGCTGCTTCCAGATTGTCCTTGTTCTTAATGTTAAGAGGGTCTCCCTTGTCGCCATCGGCCTCACGGACGATACGCGTTTTCAACTCCTGAGCGTAGTTGAAGAGCGAGTCGCTCATAGCCCGCACCGTGGATGCGCGCTCAAACCACACACGCACCTTTTCGGGATTCTTGCGCATCATCTGCTCCAGCTCACCAAAGATAGCCTCATTTTCCTTGCTGGAATTGCCCGTCGTCCGGTTCAAGCTCTCCTCCACGATGGAGAATCCGTTGAGCACCTCGGTCGAGATGTTCAGCGCGAGCATGGCCATGAGGACGACATACATGAGGTTGATCATCTTCTGGCGGGGAGATACCTTTATTTTTTTGATTGCCATATTTTGGGTTCTGATCGTCAAGGAGTGCGGCATGGCACGCCAGCAGGCGCACCCCTACCCTACCGAACGGACGCAACCGGGACGGCAACGCCCACCTTTTCTCCTTATTATATATTCTGCTGCTCCTGCTGCGGCGCACCCGCACCGGGAGCTGCCACACGCATATTGACCGTCATGGCCTCAATCATGCGAGCATAGACGGCATTGAGATCGGCAATCTGCTGCGCCATCTTGCGCGTCTGCTCATTGATTTGGTCGATAGTGCCCACCTGTTGGCTCGCGCCTTTGAGCTGCATCTCGTAGATTTTCGTAATGCCCGTGAGCGTCCGGTTGAGATTCTCCATCTCCTCACTGTCTCTTGTGAGCCGCTCGCTCTGCTCCTTCACCTTGCCAAGCATCTCGGTAAGGCTCTTCAAGGCATCCACATAGCTGGTCTGGGCCTCAACCAACTCGGGCGACTGCTGCTGTGCCAGTTCCACTTCGGCGCGCTGACTGCTGAGCATTGCCATAGCCACCTGCTCGGGTGTGGGCATTGCGGGCGATGCGGGCTGTGCACCACCAGCGGCAGGAACTGCCGTTCCAGCAGGCTGGGAGGAACTTTCCCCGTCGCCATCAAAGCTGATGGGACGCGACTGACCACCCACGTGCTGCGCGTCCGTACTCTCCTCATCCTCCTTATACTCTGCATTTTCCTCCTCGTCTTCGTCAAAGCTCAGACGCGTAGGCAACTCGCGGCCATCGTCTGTCTTGTCGAACGGACGGTCGAAAGCCGACAAGAAGAACACGATTACCTCCGTTCCCATACCAAAGAACAACATGAAGTTGGCTCCCGGAAGGTGCGTCAGTTTGAAGAGCGCACCAAGAATCACGACAGAGGCACCCCAGCTATAGCCATAATTGAGGAATGTCTGCCCGGGAACGCTGTCTATCCACTTCTGCAGACGGTAGATGACGTTATATTTGCTGTAATTAGTCATTATCTCTTGTTTCTCTTTTTACTTTTCTTTATCATCTTTGCGGCCTCACTGGAGCTGCTTGCCAGCGACCTTACACAACGGAATCCGATGTAAGAGCGCGGCTGATTCTGGTATTCCCACGTGCGCCAGGCCGAGCGGATGTAGCTTTCGGGGTCTTTCCATGAGCCACCGCGCACGCTCTTCTTCTTCAAGCGGTACGGGTCTTCGCGTGCGGCCTTGTACTCGAGCTGCGGATTGAGGTCGTTCATCGCCCCCACGCCAGCCTCGGTGTAGACGGTGCTTGTCCATTCGGCCACGTTACCGGCCATATCATAAAGTCCATTGCTGTTCGAAGAGTAGATGCCCACCTTACTTGTGATGAGGTTGCCATCCTTGGTATAGTTGCCACGGTCGGGCTTGAAGTTGGCATAGAAGCATCCGTTGCCACTCTTCACGTCCTGATTCTCCCACGGGAACTCCGTCTGATCCTTGCCACGGGCGGCATACTCCCACTCGGCCTCGGTCGGCAAGCGATAACGCTGCACGTAGCGCGCCTCCGCGCCAAGTCCTTTCAGCAGATAATCCGTGCGCCAGGCGCAGAAAGCGTTGGCCTGCTCCCACGTTACGCCCACAACGGGATAGTCGTTGAACGACGGATTGCTGAAGTAGCCGCGCAGATAAGTCTCGTTGTCGGAGTTGCGGAAGTCGTTCACCCAGCAAGTCGTGTCGGGATAGACGTTGACGATGTACGTATTGAGGAAGTCCCACGGTCCGGAGAGCGGGCGGTTGATGGTCTCGCTGTGTATGACACCGTCATCGTCCACGTAGGCCGTGTCCTTACTGATCATCACCACCTCATTGGGGTCGGGCGTAATGTCGGTGTTCAGATTGCGCTCCTGCGCGTTCATGCGGTTGCGCCGCAATGCTGCCGCCGTGTAGTCGTAGACTTCGTAGCGATAGTTGAGCTGACGCGCGTCCAGCATCTTCTCTCCCGTGGCGGGATTGTGCGTATAGAGGCTCTCGAAGGCACGCAGCTCGTCCTCGTTGGGCTTGCGCGGCAGCCGTTTGTTCCAGTTCAGATGCGGGGTCACGGGGTCGCCGTTCTTGTCCTCCGTAATCATGTAGCTCTCATCGCCTCCGTAAGACGGGTCGGCCAAGCGCGTGCGGAGTATCGAGTCACGAACCCAGTTCACAAACTGCTTGTACTGTGAGTTGGTTATCTCCGTCTCGTCCATCCAGAATCCGTCTACGGAGATGTCCTTCACCGGCGTGGCCTTGCCCCAAAGGCTGTCTTGCTTCTCCACGCCCATCTTCAGATACCCTCGCTTCACAAGGGTCATGCCGTAAGGCGTGGGCTCTCTGAATCCTCTTCCGCTCACGCCTACCACCTCGCCGCCTCTTCCCGACGACGATGCCGACTTGCCGCCGAAGCAACTCGTCAGCACGCCAACGGCCATAAGGCACACGCAGATGGCTGATATATGCGTTCTCTTCTTCATATCTTTGTTCATTCAGTGCCGCCCCGTTCCCGTGCAAGGTGCCGGAACGCCACGTTTCGTTCTTATCTATTCTTAAAAATTGTGTCTCTTCCAGTCCGTACAGCGACCCGCCCTATCCGTCTTGCGGCACGCACCCGCACCTTACACGAGTTTACAGAATCCGCGCGCTCTTGTGCAGGTTGCGTCCTTTCTTCTGCAAGTTCACGTCCATCTGGTAGCTCACCACCAGCTCATGGCTTCCGTGCCCCATGCCCACGCCGCCCGTGTACATCTCGTAGCTGTAGCCCACATTGATGCCGTGGAAGCTGCCGCCTATATATCCCGTGACGGAATTGGACGGGCTGTAGCCCACACCGGCATACATGCGCTTCTTGTCGTTCACATAGACCACGCGCGCCGTCACATCGGCGCGCCATGCGTTGCCATCGTAGCGCACCAAGGCCGACGTTGGTATGCTCACATAGGGATTGCGGAGCTTCACGTTGTAGCCTCCCGTGACGTAATACGTGGGGTCTATCTGCATCTCATTGGTCTCGCCAAGCTCCACTTTGGGCGCGGTGAGGTGCTGACCGCTCACGCCCAAGTACCACGCATCGCGCAGATAGTAGAGGCCGAAACCTGCATCAAGGGCGTTGCCCGACAGCTCCGACTTGGAGAAGGCGGGGTCGCTGGTGTCGTCGAGGTCGATGTTGGTGCCGTCAAACTTCTCCATGATGAGTCCCAGCTGAACTCCGACCGACAGCATGCCGCCGAAGAGGTTCTTGCGAAAGGCATACTGCCCCGCAAGACGCTGATGGGTGAAGGCACCGAGCTGGTCGTTGAGCATCGACGCGCCCACTCCGTGATACTGCCGCATGAAGTAGAGCGGCATGTCGCCACCCACATAGAACGAGTTGGGATTGTCCTCGTAGCCCGCAAAGCTCAGCGCGTAGGCACCCACCACGTTGAGTTGGTTGCCCTTGCCCACGGCAGCGGGATTGAACGACGGCTCCGCCAGCCAGTAATGACTGAACACTACATCGTACTGTGCGCGTGCCGCGATGGCGGCAAGCAGCATGAGGGATATGGCGACAATGCGTTTAAACACATTCCAATAACGCAACGCATTTTGTTTTATTGCTATCGCTCAACAGATTATTTCGGGCTGCCAGCGCATTTCGGACTCCACAGCCATCTGCCCCTGCGGCAACAGCCTCATCGCAGCCAACAGCCGCCGCGCCATGGCGAAGCCATAAGGCAACGAGCGGCGATTCACGACCAGCCGCAAGGCCGCTCCCACGATGCGCCACGACAGCTCCCAGCCATGCCTGAAGCCCATCGCAAAGCCTCAAAACGCGAAGCGACAAGGCATGGAGACAGCTTTTCTCAACCAACTGAAAAACAAACAGTTACACAAACGTTCAAAAACGCCATGCAAAAGGGCACGTTTCGCCTCCCGAAACGTGCCCTTTTGCAGCGCAATATGTATGGTTTGGCCGCGCCATATCACACCTATGGCCGCGCCGTCCGTCAGTCCCCACTTTCAGCGGCTTGCTTTTCGGCGGCCGCATCCGCCTTTCGCGCCGTGCCGCCGGCCTCTTTTTGCGCCACGCCGCCCGCAAGGACGCGCCTCACATCGGCCAAAAGCCTTTGGCAGGGCGGCGACTGCAGGAAGCCCGTGTTGCGCCGAAGCGCGGGAACAACGTCTACGGTGCTGTGCTGATAGCAGGAAAGCTCGTTGACGCGTTGCGTGTTATGCACCGCATAGCGGTTGATTTCCTCCTGCCGCTCACGCATGAGCCGCTCGCATACCTTTTGCAGCATCGGCACAACCACGTTGTCGAAGAGGTGATGTCCCTGTATATAGAGGTAGACCGTGCCGGGTGTCACGCCAAGACGGCGCAAGTCGCGGTCGGTGGCTGCACACTCGTCCCGCATTCCGGGATGGGCGCGCCGCAGTTCCCGCACTTTCTGCTCCATCCTGCGCTGCAAGTGGTCGAGCATCATCTGCGCCTTTCCCAGGCCGAACGTGCCCATGGAGATGGCCTTATTGAAATCGGTGACGGAGATTTTGCCCTCGCCGCCACGGCGGCAGAGCATGATGTTCCAAACAAAGAACGGATGAATGATTTGGCTGAAACGCGCCAAATAGGCCTCAAAGTCGAAGAGGGGCTTGTCGTTGAGCGTGGCCGACACGCAAACATCGTGCAGGCTGGGGGCGTAGCACTGATAGTTCTCTATGGCATAGACGTAGGTATGGAGCACATAAGGATTGGAGCAGACTTCCTCCGACTGCTTGGTGCGCCCCTGAAGCAGGTAGTCGTAGTCGGCATCCACGCAGGCAATCATGTCCTCGCCCGCGTTCTTGCAGAGCAAGTTCATCAGCACCGACTTCTTGCCCCGCGAGAGGCTGCGGCGCGAGGGGAGCATCACTTCGAAGCAAAGGGTGTCGCTCTCAAACCTCCCCAGCACCATGCGCCAGAAGTATATGTCGTCGTAGGCCTCTACGTAGGCCACTATTCGCCGTCTGGCCTTGCGTCCGTTGAGGCGGTTGGCGGCGGTCATGTATCCCGACGTGATGTTGTCCTTCAGCCTGCGTGCCATCTTTTGCCTCCGCTTCTATTCGTTGTCGGTAATGTCGCTCACCTCCGTCACGCTGTCCATCCAGCCATTCATGATGACGGCGGGGCTGTGGGTGGTGAGTATAATCTGAACGTTGGGATTCAGTTCAAGTATCAAATCGATGAGCCGCTTTTGCCATTCCACGTGCAAGCTCACCTCTGGCTCGTCCATGAAGAGCACGTAGTTCTTGTTGTCCTCTACGAGCACGGTGAGCAGGATGACAAGCATCTGCTTCTCGCCGCTCGACAACTGGTAGGGCAACAAGGTCTCGCCTATCTGCGTGAAGCGTATCTCGTTCTCGCCACGGATAATCTTCTTGCCCGTCTCGGCAAAGAGATCGTCTATCAAGTCCTGGAATTTGCGCTTCGGCTCGCTCAGCCTCTGCGCCTCCATGGCGGCTTCGGGCGTGCCCGTCTGCAAGGCCGCGATGATGCGGTTGCCCACATTCACCTGATAATCGAGGTACTTCCGCTGCAGCTTATATATCTGCCAGTCAAGCTCCGTCACGAGCGAGGCGTCTATTTTCTCCGTTATCTCGTTGCTCATGAGCGGTCTGTCGAAAGAGCGGATAATGTCTGAGCGTATCCACTTGGCATCCTCGGGCACCACTTTCAGCCGCACGCCCTTGAGAAGGTGGCTCGGAAACTCGCCACCCTGCGAGAGACTGCGCACCACCTTGTTCAGAATGGTGCTCTTTCCCACACCGTTGATGCCGCTGAGGATGTTCACCTGCCGGTCAAGCGGCCACTTGATGTGCCTCTTACCGCTCCATAACGAGTCTATCTCTATCTCCTTGATGTAGTCAGCATATTTCTGCATGGCTTCCGTTTTTGAGGTTCTACACTTCACTGTCCCGCGTTCCGCCGTCTCCGGACCGACGCGGCGCGCCCCGGCAGAGCCTACGCCCCGCCGGGAGGGCGCGCTTACTCGTAGCTGTCTACGGGCTGGCTTCCCATGTGCTTGACAAGCGTGCCGCCCTCGGCAAACTTCCGGAAGGGAAGACGTGTGCCGGCGTGGGGCTTTCCGTTGAGCACATAACGCTGCACGTACTCATTGGCGCGGCTGTTGTCCACGGCCTCAATGCAGAACGTGCGCCCGGAATAGTACTTCGGGCTGAGTTTGATGGTCACTTTGTCGAATATCGTGCTGCCAAGGCCGAACGATGGGTCGGCCTCATCAAGTCCCTTCACATCGAAAAGGCCAATGGAGGAAATCACATACCACGCTCCCAGCATGCCTTGGTCCTCATCCTGTCCGTAGCCGTAGCCATGAATGCCGTCCGTACCGTAGAACTCGTTGAGGATGGCGCGCACCCAGTGCTGCGTTCGCGATGGTCTGCCGGCCTCATTGAAGAGCCAAGAGATGTGAAGTGACGGCTCGTTGCCCTGATTATAGAGCGTGCGGAGTCCCGCGAAAGCCTCCACCTCGGTGCCTCCGCTGAATATTTGCTTCTGGGAGAGCGTGAAGATGCTGTCGAGACGTGCCGTGAACACCTCCGCGCCCACCTTGCCGATGAGCGACTGCGCATCGTGCGGCACATAGAACGTGTACTGCCAGGCGTTGCCCTCTTGGAATCCGCGCCATACTTGCAGCGGATCGAAGTTCTCAACAAACGTTCCGTCTTCGTAGCGGGGGTGCATGAAGTTGGCCTGAGGATCATAAATGTTCTCCCATCCACGCGAGAGCGTCATCAGCCGCTCATAATCTGCCGTCCGTCCCAAAGCCTTGGCCAGCTGCGCCACAGCGTAGGCACTATAAGAGTACTCCAGCGTGTGAGAGGCGGAGTAGTTATAGATGCCGCCATCCTCGGCATGGACGTGCGGAACATACCCGTACTCCACAAACTGCTTCGTGTCCGACTTGCCTGCGCCGCGCGGACGGTTGTCGCCGCACAGCTCATTCTTCACGCAAGCTTCATAGGCGAGGTCGAGATCGAAGTCGCGGATGCCCGACATGTAGGCCGCCACAATCATGTTGCTGAGTTGATTGGTTCCCACACCGGACACAAAGCGGCTGCAAGCCAGTCCGTCGGCCAGCCAGCCGCAGTCCTTATACACCTGCAGATGGCTGCTGATGTAGTCGCTCATGTGTTCCGGATAGGCCATTATCCACAGCTGGGTAAGCCCCCACTGCGCCCCCCACATGGCATCGGTGTTGTAGAGGTTGAAGGCGGGGCGGCCATCGCGCACCGGAAGCTGCCCCACCGTGCCGTCGTGCTTGGGATAGTCGCCGCTCACATCGCTGCAAACGCCGCGCCCCAACAAGGCATGGTAAAGCCCGGTGTAGAATTTCACCTTGTCGGTCTCGTTCTTTGTCTCCACGCTGATGCGTCCCAGCATCTCCTCCCACGCGCCGGCCGACTGCCGCAGCGCCTCATCGAAGCTCAGCGTGGCCGCCTCGGCGAGGCGATTGCGCCGCGCGTTGTCCACCGAGGTATAGGAAACGCCCACCTTCACGGTCACCTGCTCGCCCTCCTTGGTGGAGAACGACAGGTAGGCACCTGCGCCCACGCCCTGCGCCTCACGCGCGTTCTTGTGTATCTCGCCATGATTGAACGTGCCGCAGCGCGATGGCTTCTTGCTCACCGTGGCCGAGAAATAGATGGGAACGGTGGCTCCGGGCTGATAGGCCTTGACGTATTCGGGCAGCGTGACCACATATCCCTCGATGGTGCCATCGGGCAGGATGGTCACACGCGCGTCTTTCACCGCGCCACTCTCACCCATGCGGTTGCCAATGTCGAAGATAAGGTGGCTCTCACGGCTCTTGGGGAAAGAGAACCGCTGAAAGGCCACACGCTGCGTGGCCGTAAGCTCGGCCTTGATGCCGTAGTCTTGCAGCAGCACACTGTAATAGCCGGCCGTGGCCACTTCGTCGTCGTGGCTGAAATGGGAGCGATAGCCTGCCGCTATGCCCGCCTCGGTGGTGTCGCCGGGCACGGTGACGAGCCGTCCGGTGGTGGCCATCACCGAGATACCGCCCACCTGGAACTCGTGCGTGCAGGGAAAGCTCTCTATCGACGTGTCGCGATAGTCGTAGCCCGTGGCCTGCCAGCCATCGGCGTTGCCGTAATGGCCGTTGGTGGAGGGGCCGGGCTTGGCCATTCCGAAAGGCAACGCACCGGGTGCGAAATGGAAATAGCGGCAATGGGCTGTGCCTACGCGCGGCTCCACATACTTGCGCAAGCCGCTGGCGGACTGCGCCAAAACTGCCGTTGCGGCCATACAGGAGGCCACAACGAGCGTAATCAGCAATGATAGTCGTCTCATTCTATTGTGTCTTATGCGTTTCTGTTGGGTGATTGATATTGCAAAAGTAGCAAAAAATGGCTAATACTCCAAGAATGCAGAAGAAAAAGTGGCCTTGACGGGAAATTAACCTCTTCCGCCACAGCCCATTGGCAGCTGAAACAGACGCGCGGCGGAACGCCACAGCCCCACCTGCAACAAAACCCGAGGGGCGATTTCCTCACGGAAACCGCCCCTCTCACTAACCATATAATACGAAAATTTCAACTAATTATTACCAATCTATCTCATGAAACATTAATCCACTGCAATCCTGCGCCCCACGCCCGCGGCCTCTTTCACCTTCTTGGGCAGCGTGATGGTGAGCACGCCATCGGCCACTTTGGCGGCGATGCGCTCTCTGTCCACGTCATCGGGCAATCCGTAGGCCTGACGGTAGTTGGCGTAAGAGAACTCGCGGCGCAGATAGCGCATCCCACGGCTCTCCTTGCCGTCCTCCTCCTTGTGCTCAAACTTGTTCTCAATGGCCACGTCCAAGTTGCCTTCCTCATTGATGGCCACGCGAACATACTCCTTTTTGATGCCCGGCACGGCCATTTCCATGATGTAGGTCTTGCCGTCTTCCCTCACGTTCACCGCCGGAGCAGTGGAACTCACTCGCCGCAGCTGCGGCGCGCCGAAGAAATCATTGAACGCACTTTCCATCCAATCACTCGTTTTCATTACCGGAATCAACATAATTTTTACCTCCTATTTTCTGTTTTAATCCTTTATACTTTTGCTTTCGCCCTTCGGCTCTCCGCGCTTGCCGCTCCCGGGAGGGGCATCCGCCTCGCAGCCTCCAAGCCTCACCACCTCATAATGCAATCCTTGTGCCGCAAGAACGCAGAACGCCATTCTGTCAGGAACCCATGCCAATTTGTCAAAACCATACATTTCGCGCCCTCCTTTTACACCCTCCGCAGCCCCTCTCATTATCCCCCGGAAAGCACAACATAAGGTATGGCGATGCAAAAGGTAACGTTTTGCAGACATTTTTAAATTAAAAATTGGAGAAAAATAAATTAAAAATCCAGCATTTTTAATTTAAAAATATCAGCCATAGTTAACCTTTTGACTCACAACAGGTTAGCCCACGCAACGCAAGAGGGAAACCGCGCCAGCCCAGGACGGCCTCAGCCGCCGGCAAAGCGGCAAAAGAAGCGCACGGGAAGAAGGACACAAAGGAGACTTAAAAAACGCAAAAAAGCAGCACGCTTTCCACATTTCATGCCCAAGGGGGCGACCGATGCCACTTTTTTTTCGTAATTTTGCAATTGAATATCGAAAATTTTTCAATTAAACAATAGAAAGATATGAAACGAATTGTTTTGGTACGCCACGGCGAGAGCCAATGGAACATGGAGAACCGCTTCACCGGTTGGACGAACGTAGACTTGACCCCGAAGGGCAAGGAAGAGGCTCTGGCAGCCGGAAAGCTTCTCAAAGAGAAGGGATTCCACTTCGACATCGCTTACACTTCCTACTTGAAGCGCGCCGTGAAGACGCTCAACAACGTGCTCGACGCTATGGACGAGGACTGGATACCCGTTGAGAAGACGTGGCGACTGAACGAGAAGCACTACGGAATGCTGCAGGGACTGAACAAGGCAGAGACCGCCGCCAAGTATGGCGATGAGCAGGTTCTGCTGTGGCGCCGCAGCTTCGACGTGGCTCCGCACGACCTTCCGGCCGATGGCATCGGCAGCGCATTGCAGGATCCGCGCTATGCCAACGTGCCCGAGGAGTATCTCCCGAAGACCGAGAGCCTCAAGGACGCCATCGAGCGTGTGATGCCCTACTGGGAGTGCGTCATCTTCCCGAAGCTCAAGGAGGTGGACTGCATCGTTGTGGCTGCCCACGGCAACAGCCTCCGCGGCATCGTGAAGCACCTGAAGGGCATCAGCGACAGCGACATCACGCGTCTGAACATCCCCACGGCCACTCCTTACGTGTTCGAGTTCGACGACAACTTGCAGCTTGTCAACGACTACTACCTCGGCGATGCCGATGAGATTGCCCGCAAGCAGCAGGCTGTGGCCAATCAGGGAAAGGCTAAGTAAGCCCTAAGAAAGGCTATACGAAACCACGGGGATTGCCCCAACACAAAGGGCGGCACAAGTCTTGGAATGAGACTTGTGCCGCCCTCTTCTTTTATATAGGTGGCTCTCCGCAGCGGGAAAGCCACCTGCTATATGCTACCAAGGCCTTCCGCCGGGGCCACCGCCACCCGGCCCGCCACCGCCGGGGCCTCCGCCGCTGCCATACTGCACGGCCGTGGCCGTCTGCGTGGAGCTTCCGTTGCTGATGGTGTAGCTCTTGCCCGCCGTCATGCCCTCGGCCGTGAGGATAATGTTGCCTTGGCTGTAGCTGTAGGGCAGAGCGAAGGTGGCCAGCACGGTGTCGCCATCCGCCACGGTGAGCGTACTGTTGGCCGTCACGCTGCCCGTGTAGGTCACATAAGCCTGCGTCGACTCGCTGTTGGTGGGGTGCGAGTTGTTGCCACCGCCTATTCCGAACACGTTTCCGCCCGTGAAGTAGACCGTATAGCCGTCTTCCTCATTGGCATCGATGCCACATTCGGGAGCGCGCGTGCCGTAAGCCACCACCGTTCCGCCCGAGAAGTAGAGGTTGCCGTTGCTGTCCAAGCCGTCATTGCCCGTGCTGCGAACGGTCACATCGCCACCTTTGATGTACATGTGGCTGCTCGAATTGATGGCATCATCGTAGGTCTCGCAGCTCACCACGCCTCCGCTGATGGTCAGCGTGCCCTTGCTCTCAATGCCCTCGCTGCCATCCTGCTGGCCGGAGCACGTCACTTTGACGTTGCCACCGGTGATTTGGATGTCGCCCACCGGCTCTCCCGTGGAGCTTTCCGAAGCCTTGATGCCCACTTTGATGCCCTTTGGCGAGGTGGTATAGGCATCATCGAGGCGGTCGAGGTTGCCGGAGTAGTTGCCATTGTACTCCTGCGTGCCGCCAATGTTGACGTACACCTTGCCGGAGGTGCTCACCGTGAGGTCGCCACCGCTGATGGTGAGCGTGGAATCGCTCTTCAAGCCTTTTCCGCCGTTACCTGTCGCAACGAGACTGACCGTTCCTGCGGAGATAACCACATTGGCATCGCTTGACATACAAGACGCTCCTTTCACTTCTTGGTCGTCCTCATCCCACTTGCCGGAGCCGCTGTTGGTAATCGTTACCATCGGTGCCGACTTCGTATCGTCTATAATGATGTCGCCATCGGTCTTCAACCCCTTTGAGCCAGCTGCCGTAACGCTGATGGACAGCGCACCGCCGGCGATGTGGGCGTAGCCCCGCTCGTCCTTGTCGGCCGAAACCTGTATGCCATCGTCGAGCGTTCCCGACACGTTCATTGTGCCGCCGTTCTGCTCAAAGTACTGATTGACGTTCAATCCGTCCTTTTTCGCATACAATACGTTGATTGTTCCCGTGAATTTCTTCTTCAGCTGCACGTATTCATCAGCCCAATAGGCGTGCTTGGCGTAGCCGTAGAGATTGAGCGTGCCGTCTCCGCTGAACTCTGAATGCCCGTTCACCATCAGCGCGCCCTTTCCCGCACTCTGCTTGCTGTCCTTGAGGGTGCTCTCGCCTTTCAGTTCGATGGCGATACGTTTGCCGTTCTCGATGTTCACGGCCGCGCTGTCGGCGCACGTTAAGCTAAGGCCGTCCAAAACGAGCGTGGCCTTGTAGCTGCCGTCCATGTAGAACGAGCCGTTGTCGGACGCTCCGCTGAGCGTGTAACTGATTTCCGTGTCCACGCCATCATCCTGCACGATGCTCACGGCGGCTCCATTGGCCGTCACGGTCAGATGACGCATGCAGTTTCCCGCCACAGTCACGGCGGCAGACGTGCCATCATAGGCCACCAGCACGCTGTTGTCGGTCACGGCAGAGTCGTCTACGTACATCCGGGTCACCTCCGACATTTGGAAAACCTTGCCCAGGATGGCCAGCTGCGTGCCGTCCGAATAGATCATCTCGCCGGCTTGGACAGCCGGAATCTTGTAGGTCACCTCGCCCACAACCACGTTCAGCGTCTGCGCCGATGCGCCAAGCGTTGCAAGCAACGCGGCGCCGATTGCCATTATCTTCTTCATCTCACTGCCACTTTAAGGTTATTGCCATTCTGCCGCACCACGTAGACCCCTTTGGGGAGCTTCTTGCGCGCGGCCTCCAACGATGCGAAGCTGCCCACCTGACGACCCGACAAGTCGCAAACCGTCACCTCGCGGGCTTCCTGCAATGCCGCCGCGCCAACAGAAGTCACCTCCAGCGTGGAGAAATACATCTTGGACAGCGCGGCAAGGTCGAGTTCCTTGCTTTCCAATGCGTTCGCGGCCACGAGCTTTCCCTCGCGCACCGTCATCTCCAAAGCGTCCACACCGACACTCTGCAAACCGCCTTCCGCGGTCTCGAAGACCAAATACTTGTAGTCGCCGGCATAGGCCGTGGCGGCTAAAAGCAGCCCTAAAGAAAGAGTAAAGTTTCTCATTTTCATACCTTTATCTTGAATATTAACCGACAATACCTTGGGAACTAATGCCCCTTTTGATGCAAAATTACGCAAAATAAATGACAGTTTCAGAGGCAAAAAAGCAACTTTCAACTGGCAAGAAACGCAAATGCACAAGCCCCCTTTTTTACTCTACCAACCTAAAAGCGTATCTTTCGGCTCAAAAACTTTTCCATATAAATAGCAAAGAATCTATTCTGATTTACCAAAAACTTCGTAACTTTGGCCAAACTATCAATTACAAGACAACCAACCCAACGAACATGAAGCATATACTAACCTTACTCTTGGGCGCAATGACGGCCATTCCGTCTGCGGCGCAGCAGCTACTGCCCGCCACGGCACCCACTTTCCCCGATGCTTCCACCATTGTGGAGGAGCAACCCGAAGGAACGCTCTACAAGAACTTGTCGCGCCACGCCACAAGCTGGTACACAGAGGACAACGTGCAAGCCTCCATCGACGAGGTGGAGGGCTACATTGCCGACTTCGTGAGGCAAGACGATGGCACCGTATGGCTCAAAAACCCGTTCACTTTCTTCCCCACCGACTCCTGGATGCGCCTCGATCCCGCCCAGGGCGACACGCTTGTGGCGCACTTGCCGCAAGCCATGTTCCGCTCAAGCCAAGGCCAGGTGTTCTACGCCATGCGCATGGAGTACGCCAAGCGCGATGACAGGGGCGGTTTCTTCCTGCCTGAGAGCGACGAAGGCTACGATGTGAAGTTCACGCTGCAAGGCAACGTGCTCAAAATGGTGACCGATGGCAACGACAATGCCAGTGGCGAGCCGGCCGACATACTGGGACTGGCCACCAATACGGGCGGCTGGAGCTGCTATGGCGAAGCCGCGCTCACCATCAGCCCGCTCGAATGGACCACGACATCGCTGCCCGAGGGCGTGGAAACGAAAGACTACGCGCTCAACTACACCAACCTGTACGGCCTACCGGCCACCGAAATCGTGCAAATGGGCTTCAGCGGCAACGATGTATACATGAGCGACCCCGTGAACCATAACAGCGCGGTGTGGCTGCACGGCACACAGATCGGCCAGACGCTCACCTTCCTCACGCAGTATATTGGCCCCGATGAGGCAAGAGGACTGCACCTGTTCCTCGCCCCGGCCACCGATGACAACGCAGACGAGACGGGATTCGGCCTCGCCAGTGAGATGTTCATGACCTACGATGCGCAAACGGGGACATACTCCGCACCCAACGACCTCTACTGGCTGGTCAACGTGGGCACGGAGCGCGTGTTCTACGATGATGTATTCTTCTCTCCCTCCCTCACACCGGAGCCGGAGGCCACGGGAAGCGCACAGCCGGAGAACCCCTCCGAACTGTTCAGCGAGCCTTACACGCCCTCCGAGGGCGGGAGCGTGCAGTTCCGCCTCGCCTCCACCGATGTGGAGGGCGACCCGCTGGCCAAGTCGAAGCTCTGCTACCGCATCCATGTGGACAAGGCGGGCGACCTACACACCTTCGCCGCCGACACCTACGAGAGCCTCGGCGAAGATATGACCGATGTGCCCTACACTTATGACGACCAGTACGACTTCTTCGTCAGCGATGATATGCACAAATGCTACATCTACCGTCCCTTCAAGCGGCTCGGCGTGCAGGCTGTCTATCACGGCGAGAACACACTGGTGTCTGACATCGTGTGGACGGACGGCACTGTCACCACGGGCATTGAGCCAAACGTCAACCGCAACGCGCGCCCAGGCACAAAAGCCACCACGTGGCACCGCATAGACGGCTCTGTGGCGCGCCAGCCGCTGCGCCCGGGCGTATATATTGGGCGCAACGCCGATGGCACGGTAACGAAAGTTGTGAGAAAATAGGGCGCGAAACGCGCCTGACGGCAAGGCCGCCATAAGGCCACGGCCACGCGAAAGCACCGCAAAAGCGGCGCATGCACACACGAAAGAAACGACAAAGGGGCTGGCCTCGCACACCGCGAGCCAGCCCCTTGCTGTTTCATATCACACCCGCCGTCCTGCAAGAGGTATGGTTTTGGCGTGCAAAAGGTATGGTTTCGCACGCCAAAACGTCACGTTTCGCAGGCCAAAACCATACCTTTTGCAAAGCAAGCCTCATGCCGCCGCCAGACGCGGAGCTTTTTCCGCCCCGCCACCTGCGCACAGAGGCCCTGCGCCATGCCTACTTGAACTCATTCGGCTGGAAGGAAACCGTAAACCAGCCCATCTGCAGAATGTCGATAAGGTCGAACTGCGCCATCACATCGAGTTCGGTATTGACAAAGGTGGGCAGCGCGCTCACGTCTGGTTTGTCCTCGTAGCCGCTCTGCCGGAGCAGGTTCACGATGTAGGGCGAGCGCACTTTCAGGTTGTCGAACGTCACTACCATTGCGGCATAGTACTTTCCACCGTCTTCAAGGAGCAGTATCACGGGGAAATCCTCCGATGTGGTGTTGACGACAAGTCCCAGTTCGTTGGTCTCCTCGCTCTTGTAGTAGGGCTGCTGACGGTATTCGGCAGCTATTTCGTCCATCGTCTTCGTGCCAAAGGTCGTGATGGGCATCGGGAAGTCTACCTTGAGCGGGGGCACGGAGGCATCGAGGTTGGTGTAGGCGTAGTGCATCTGCGGCTCAAAGGCCGTTTTGCCCTCCGTTTTGTCCGCCATCTTCACGAAACAGGCCGATTTCAGGTCGTAGTTATAGTAGATTACGTCGCCCTCCGAGTCGTACATGCTCGTATAGACGTGACCCGAGGCCTGCAGATACTCCGTAAGCTGCTCGGGAGAGGGGATGTTTTCGGCGTTGACGTAGAGGGAGGCTTCCTCCAAACGGCTCTTCGTGGCCACGTCAAACCAGTATTTGACGCTCGGCCAGCGGTCATCGCCCGTTGCGTAGACGTACACGCCGCTGCCCACTTTCGACTTTTCGGCGTCCAGCCTGTGGTTCATCCGCTTCTCAAAGAGCTGCATCAGCTCCACCGTGGCTCCCAGCCCGTAGAACGGCATCCACACCGAGGTGGCCTCATCGCGCAAGAACGAGACGCGCATCCACGAGTTGACGCGCTCATCGTAGCTCCCAAAGAAGTATTCGAAGCGGTCGCCGTCTTTATTAATGTAAAGAACGGTTTGCAAACTCTTGTTCACATACGCCTGCACGTCATCATTGAGCGACGCGCGCGCCTCCATCGCGTAGCCCTGACGGCGCAAGAAGGCCTTGAAGGCATCCACCTTGCCGGCCGGAAGCTGGCATTTTGCATACTTGTATGCACCTGCCGCATCGGCGTTGTACTCCCATTGCTGCGTCATGTCGCCCTCGCCCTTCGTGAGCACAAGCCTGCTGTCGCCCTCGGTGCTGACACTGAAGCCCCGCATCTGCTCGGCGGCGGCCAGTTCGGAAAGTTTTTGGGAGAAATTGGTGCTCGGCAGCTCAAAATTCTCTTCGTCCACAACGGGCGAAGGGTCGTTGTCGGAAACGAAGAACACCAGGCTGTCTATCTCTTCCGACTTAAACACCTGCTTTTTTCCGTCCTTGAAGATGTAGACTCCCTGCGCCGAGGCTGCCACGGCGGACAATAGGAACGCGAGGACGAAGGCTACAAACGACAGTTTCTGCTTCATTTCTTGACAAACTTAAAGGTTTGACGCTGTGTTTTCACAATATGCACGCCCTTGCCCAGCGCGCCGAGGCCGACAGTGAGGCTGCCATCGCTGCCAACAACGTGGCTGGAGGAGAGCCTACCCGCAGCATCGAACACGCGCACAGGCTCGCCGGGGCGGAATCCCGTAAGTGTCATCTGCCCTTCCGCAAAAATGGCCTGCCCGGAGGTTTGCCCGTCCGCCGCACGGCCTATGCCCGAGGTCTCGTCATCGAAGGTTATCTTTCTGACTTCTTCGGCGGCGTAGACTATCTCTGCGGTATTGGTGACCAAATGCACGTCATCGCCATCCCGCACCACCTTGGGGCGGTCTGAAAGGTTATACGCCACCTGCTCACCCGATGCCAGCCACAGCAGAATGCGCGTAGGCTGCGCATGGAGAGCGGCCGAAGCCACCAGCAATAACTGCAAAAGCACAAGCCGCTTTGCGTTGTTCAAAGCACAAGGAAGCTCACGGAGTGACACCCCGGAGAAAGAACGGTTTTTGTTTGCCATAATAATATCTGTTTTAGATTAAGAAATACTCTCTTCACATCACCATCATGCGTGGTCAGGTTCTTAGGAAGTCAGGCGTTGCAGTGCTTCGCTAACAGCGGAAAATCTCCTATTGTGCCCGCAATTTACGCAGTTTTCACAAAACCAACAAATGCAAATGGGAAATTCCGCCCGCAGTTTACACTTTTTAACCCACGCTCGCTTCCTTGCCAATAAATTCGCCCTCGCCACCCCTTTCTCAAGCCAAGGGCACACGCAAGCCCTGCCACCACGTTCCAATACCGCTACCAACGTGCATGACCACGCTTTTAAAGAAGCCCCCAAGAGGAGGGGGCATCCCCTCGGCAGTATGCCTCCACTCACCGTTTTATGCTTTGGGGAAAGCCCATGCCACAGAAGTACGGAGGGAGAAAGCCACCGTTTGCCCCCCAATCGTTTCTCCCCTAACTTGCAAAAGGTATGGTTTCGGCTTGCGAAAGGTATGGTTTTGC
>CAZXFP010000015.1:0-48968 GCA_964640675.1 uncultured Prevotella sp.
CCCTAGACCCACTGATTAAGAGTCAGTTGCTCTACCAACTGAGCTAAGGGTGCTCGTGTTGATATTTTGTTTTTGCATTTAGAAGATGTACACCCTTAGGGACTCGAACCCTAGACCCACTGATTAAGAGTCAGTTGCTCTACCAACTGAGCTAAGGGTGCTCATTTCTGTTTTGCGGGTGCAAAGGTAGTAACTTTTCAAAAGTCCACCAAACTTTTTGGAAACTTTTTTATCATTTTTTTGAAAATTCCCCCTCAGAGAGCCTCTGAGGGGGAATGTACTTAGTATGCACGGGCTATTATCACGCGATGTTTGGCTGGTTTGCCGCTCACCATGTCTATGCCGGGTGTCTGCTCAAACATGAACGGGATGCAGCGTATCGTAGCCTGCGTGTCTTCCTTGATTTTTGCCTCGGTCTCGGCAGTGCCGTCCCAGTGGCAGAGGAAGAATCCGCCATCCTTGACGCGTTGCTTGAAGTCCTCGTAGTTGTCGCACTCGTAGATGCGGGAGTTGCGGTAGTCGAGGGCTTTCTTGAACACGTTCTGCTGAATCTCCTTAAGCAAGTTCTTCACGCGCTCTGCGATGCCGTCCAGACTGACCTCCTCTTTCTCCAGGGTGTCGCGACGCATAATCTCAATGGTGTTGTTCTCCAAGTCACGGCCACCCATGACGAGGCGCACGGGAACGCCGCGCAGCTCGTAATCGGCAAACTTGAAGCCGGGACGCTTGTTGTCGGCATCGTCAAACTTCACGGTTATGCCCATATCGCGCATCTGCTCGATGATGGGTTGCAGCTTCTTGGTGATGGCCTCGAGCTGCTCTTTGCCGCGATTGATGGGGATGATGACCACCTGAATGGGAGCGATGTTTGGCGGAAGTACAAGACCGTTGTCATCGGAGTGGGTCATGATGAGCGCGCCAATCAGTCGTGTGCTCACGCCCCATGAGGTTGCCCATACGTATTCGGGCTTGTTTTCCTTATTAAGGAATGTCACGCCGAAGCTCTTGGCGAAGTTTTGGCCAAGGAAGTGCGATGTTCCGCTTTGCAGTGCCTTGCCGTCTTGCATCATGGCCTCGATGGTGTAGGTGTCCAGCGCGCCGGCAAAACGCTCCGTTGCGCTCTTGACGCCCTGCACAACGGGTATGGCGAGCCACTTCTCGCAGAAGTCTGCATAGACGTGGAGCATCTTCTGTGCTTCCTCTTCGGCCTCCTCGCGCGTGGTGTGAGCCGTGTGTCCCTCTTGCCAGAGGAACTCGCTGGTGCGCAGGAAAGGACGCGTGCGCATCTCCCAGCGCATAACGTTGCACCATTGGTTGCACATCAGCGGCAGGTCGCGGTAGGAGTGAATCCAGTTCTTGTAGGTGTTCCAGATGATGGTCTCTGAAGTGGGGCGCACAATCAGCTCTTCCTCCAGCTTGGCCGCAGGGTCTACCTCGATGTCGGTGCCGTCCTCGCTGTTCTTCAAGCGATAGTGGGTCACCACGGCGCACTCTTTGGCAAAGCCTTTCACGTGCTCGGCCTCACGGGCGAAGAAGCTCTTGGGGATGAGCAGGGGGAAGTAGGCGTTCTGCACACCTGTCTCCTTGAACATCTTGTCGAGTTGCTGCTGCATCTTTTCCCAAATCGCATAGCCGTAGGGCTTAATCGTCATGCAGCCTCTCACGGCAGACTGCTCGGCTAAGTCGGCTTTCACCACCAAATCGTTGAACCATTGTGAGTAGTTCTCATTCCGTTTGGTGAGTTGTTTTAGTTCTTTTGCCATATCTTTTTGTTGTTTTTTAAATCCTGTTTATTGCCCGCCCGCTTCTGAGATATAGGCAAATGCCTATTTGCGAATAGGCGTTTTCCTCTTGCGGGTTTTGGTATAAGTTCTTAAATTTGCGGCAAAATTACAAAAAATAGTTCGCAATGCCCCCGTCTTTGGGAAATTTGTTATAACTTTGCCTAAGAAAGGGGGTGGGCTTCGGCAGAATAAACATTATAATATAAGGAATAAGAAAATGAAAAAGTTACAATTGTTTACCGCAGGACTTTGCGTCCTGACTGTGATGAGTTGCCAGACAAAGCAGGGCACAGGTAGCTTGGTTGGTACGGGCGCAGGTGCTGTCGTGGGTGGCATCGTTGGTAATTTGATAGGAAAGAATACTAAGGGCACGGCTATTGGTGCGGCTATAGGCGCAGCCGTAGGCGCGGGTGCCGGCACGCTGATTGGCCGTCACATGGACAAGGTGGCGCAAGAGGCTGCCTCGCAGGTGAACAACGCCAAGGTGGAGACGGTTACGGATGCCAATGGCTTGGCTTGCGTGAAGTTGACTTTCGACTCGGGCTTGCTGTTTGCCATCAATAAGTCTGACCTCACATCGGCTGCCAAGACTGATTTGACAAAGTTTGCCGGTGTGTTGAAGAACAATACCGACTGCGATGTGGCCATCAAGGGACACACGGATGCATCGGGCAATGACAATATCAACATCCCGTTGTCGCAGCGTCGTGCCGAGAGCGTGTCGACTTATCTCAAAGGACAAGGCGTTACGTCTCGTCAGATTCGCTCGGTAGAGGGGTTGGGCAGCTCAGACCCTGTTCCCGGTCATGAGAATACCGTAACGGATGCTGTCAACCGTCGTGTAGAGGTGTTCCTCTATGCCAGTGAGGCTATGATTCAGCGCGCTGAGGCTGGCACGTTGAACTAATTGGGCGTGTAGCCATTTTTAGGCATTTAGCCTTGTTTAAATAATAAGGATAACGATCCAAACAATGTTTGGCAGCGGACGAGTAAGCTGTCGGGCATTGTTTGGATCGTTTTTTGTTTGGTGCAAACCTTGCCATATAGCCCGCCCAATGCGTTTGATTGGTTATTAAATATTTTTGTTGGTGTAAATCCCCGAACGAACCGTTGCCGTATTGTCATTTTCTTCGTACCTTTGCAAACGTTTATGTTCAAGAAGCTATTTAAGATTATACGCTGGACGGTGGCGTTGCTTTTCGCCTCTTCGCTATTGGCGGTGGTGGCCTATCGTTTCGTCCCCGTCTATTTCACTCCGTTGATGTTCTCGCGTTGCTTTGAGCAAATAGGAGCGGGAGAGCCGATCCGGCTTCGCCATCATTGGATTCCTTTGCAGCGTATGCCTCGTTCCATGCCCGTTGCGGTGATTGCCAGCGAGGATCAAAGGTTCTTGCAGCATCATGGTTTCGACTATCAGGCCATAGAGCAGGCGGC
Organism: uncultured Prevotella sp.; assembly: GCA_964640675.1. Classification (GTDB taxonomy): domain Bacteria; phylum Bacteroidota; class Bacteroidia; order Bacteroidales; family Bacteroidaceae; genus Prevotella. The sequence goes on from CAZXFP010000015.1 coordinate 3,219, forward strand.
CAAAGAGCATCTGGAAAAGGGAAAGCGGCTGCGTGGCGGAAGCACCATCTCGCAGCAAACAGCCAAGAATGTGTTTCTGTGGCAAGGCCGCTCGTGGGTGCGCAAGGGGCTGGAGGCTTACTTTACTTTCCTTATTGAGGCTATTTGGGGAAAGCAACGCATCATGGAAGTCTACCTTAATTCTATTGAGATGGGCAATGGCATCTACGGCGTGCAGGCTGTGGCGGAGCACAACTTTGGCATAGACGCTTACAACTTGTCGCGTGCGGAGTGCGCGCTCATAGCCGCCACTTTGCCAAACCCACGCCGTTTCAGCTCGCAGTTCCCCAGTCCTTATATGCGGAAACGTCAGCGGAAGATAGAACATCAGATGACATTCATCCCCGCTTTCGATATGGGGCGGTGAGCACGTGAATATGGAAGCCGGCGATAAAACAAATGAGAGAACAATGACCGACCAACAGAGCGAAATACTATCCCAACTCAACGATGAACAACGCGAAGCGGTGGCCTATTGCGATGGCCCATCGTTGGTCATTGCGGGGGCAGGGTCGGGCAAAACACGTGTGCTGACTTACAAGATAGCCTATTTGCTGACCCTTGGCCTGCAGCCGTGGAACATCCTTGCCCTTACTTTCACCAACAAAGCCGCCCGAGAGATGAAGGAGCGGGTGGGCAAACTCGTTGGCCATGATGCGGCTCGGCGGTTGTATATGGGTACGTTCCACTCCATTTTCTCCCGTATCTTGCGTTCGGAGGCCGAGCTGTTGGGTTATAAGCCAAGTTTTACCATTTATGATGAGTCGGACTCGCGCAGTCTTTTGAAAACTGTTATCAAGGAATTGGGCCTTGATAGCAATTTGTATAAGCCGGCCACGGTGAGCAGTCGTATCTCCATGGCCAAGAATCACCTCATTCTTCCTGCGCAATATGCCAATGATGTGGATGCGCTGGCGCGTGATCGCGAGCAGCGTTTGTCTTCTTTGGTCAAGGTGTATGAGACTTATCAAGCCAGACTTTATCAAGCCAACGCTATGGACTTCGATGATTTGCTGGTCAATACCTTCATATTGTTGCGCGATCATGCGGATGTCAGAGCCAAGTACGCAGAGTTGTTCCGTTATATTCTTGTCGATGAGTATCAGGACACCAACTCTGTGCAGGTGAACATTGTGCGGCTGTTGGCCGAGAATGGCAATCGCGTTTGCGTTGTTGGCGATGACTATCAGAGCATTTATTCCTTCCGAGGGGCCAACATCGACAATATCCTCGACTTTCAGAAGAAGTTTCCCGACACACGGCTTTTCAAATTGGAGCGCAATTACCGCTCCACGCAGCTTATTGTCAGTGCGGCCAGTTCGCTGATGAAGCATAATCGCTGGCAGATACCTAAAGAAGTTTATTCGAAAGGCGATGAGGGCGAGCGCATAGCCTATCATCCTTGTTACAGCGACAGGGAGGAGGCGGCCGTTGTGGCCAAAGAAATAGAGCGCATTAAGCGCAAGGACAAGTGCGATTATGATGCTTTTGCCATCTTATACCGCACCAATGCGCAGAGCCGCAGTTTCGAGGACGAGCTGCGCAAGCGCAATATGCCCTATGTCATCTATGGCGGCTTGTCGTTTTATCAGCGTAAGGAAATCAAGGACATATTGGCCTATTTCCGATTGATAATCAATCCCGATGACGGCGAGGCTTTGCGCCGCGTGATTAATTATCCGGCGCGTGGCATTGGCAACTCTACGATGCAGAAAATCCTCGATTCCGCTTCTGCTCATGAGGTCAGTCTATGGGCTGTGATTTGCAATCCGGTGCAGTATGCACTCAATGTGAGTAAAGGAACGCTGACCAAATTGCTCGCCTTTCAGAGTTTAATAGACGGCTTTGTGCAATCTGCCTCGCAGAATAACGCCTTTGAGGTGGGGCGGCAGATAATCAAGGAGAGTGGCATCTATGCCGATTTGTATGGCGAGAGCGATGCGGAAGCCATGGCGCGGCAAGAAAACTTGGAGGAGTTCTTGTCGGCAATGCAGTCGTTTGTTGAAGACGGCATGGAGGCCGATGGCGGAATGCATGTGAGTTTGGCCGATTATCTGCAAGAGGTGGCATTGGTTACGGATATGGATCGCAAGGATGATGGCGAGCCAAAGATTACGTTAATGACCGTCCATGCCTCTAAGGGACTGGAGTTTCCCACCGTTTTTGTGGTGGGCTTGGAGGAGAATATCTTTCCGTCTCCGATGGCTTCCTCCTCAAAGCGCGGCTTGGAGGAGGAGCGTCGTTTGCTCTATGTGGCCATTACGCGTGCCGAACGCCATTGCGTGATTACCAATGCCAAGAATCGTTTCCGCTTCGGGACGATGCAGTTTGACAATCCGAGCCGTTTCATAGACGATATAGACCCGCGTTTTCTCTCCGAAAAGGAAGATGCTTTTTCCTCATCGGTGGGGCAGCGGATGCCCTGGGACAAGGACTTTGAGATGGAGAAGCCGTATGGGCGTGGCCATACTCGTGGTGAGGAAAGCCGCTGGCAAGGTTCGCGGTGGCAAAACAGTTCTCCGGTGGCAACGCAATTTCGGGCTGAGCCTAAACCCAAGATTACCCGCTCTCCGCGCCCGGAGCAGGCGGTGGAGTCGCTTTCTTCTGATGCTTTGCGCCGTTTGACGGCCGAGGGGGGCAATTTCCGCCGGCTTAAGAGTGCGATGACGAGCGGTGGCAGAGAAATGCCCGCTTCTTTTAGCACATCGGATGCGGCAAAGCCATCGGCAGGCGGAGAACTTCGTGAGGGCGTTACGGTTGAGCACCAACGCTTTGGGCTGGGTGTCATTAAGGCCATTGAAGGCACGGGAGAGAACACCAAGGCCACTGTTGAGTTCCGCAATGCGGGGCGCAAGCAGCTTTTATTGAAATTTGCTAAGTTGAAAGTATTGGCAGACGAGTAGTTTGCGGGGCTGGGCGTGGCTCGTCCCGTTTCATCGGTTGTCTGATAACAAGAAATTATATAATCAATTCATTATGCAACAGAAGATAATCATTTTGGATTTCGGCTCGCAAACGACGCAGCTCATCGGGCGGCGCGTGCGTGAGTTGGACACCTTCTGCGAGATTTTACCTTACAACAAGTTTCCCGTTGACGATCCGTCGGTTATCGGCGTGATTCTTTCCGGCTCGCCTTATTCGGTGCATGACCCAGAGGCGTTCAAGGTAGACCTTAGTCAGTTTGTGGGCAAGGTGCCCGTGCTGGGCATTTGCTATGGCGCGCAGTTCATCGCCTACTCCAATAATGGCAAGGTTGAGCCTACGGGTACACGTGAGTATGGTCGTGCCAACTTGAAGTTTGTCGACTTCGACAATCCTTTGTTCAAGGGATTTGAGGAAAACTCGCAAGTGTGGATGAGCCATGGCGACACCATTACGGCCATTCCGTCATCCTGCAAGACCATCGCCTCCACCGATGATGTGCAGTTTGCTGCTTATGCGTCTACGGAGAATCCGGTTTGGGCGGTGCAGTTCCACCCCGAGGTATATCACAGCCTTCAAGGAAAGCAATTGTTGAAGAACTTTGTTGTGGACATTTGCGGAAGCCGTCAGGAGTGGAGTGCGGCCTCATTTGTGGAGACCACCGTCAAGGAACTCAAGGAGCAGCTGGGCAACGACCGTGTTATTCTTGGACTTTCGGGCGGCGTTGACTCCTCGGTTTGTGCCACCTTGCTTCATAAGGCCATTGGTAGCAACCTCACCTGCATCTTTGTCGACCATGGCATGCTGCGCAAGAACGAGTTCGAGAAAGTGATGGAGGCTTACCAAGGCTTGGGCTTGAACGTGATAGGCGTGGATGCTTCCGAGAAGTTCTTCAAGGATTTGGAGGGCGTAACTGACCCCGAGCAGAAGCGAAAGATTATTGGTCGCGACTTTGTGGAGGTGTTCAACGCTGAGGCCAAGAAGATAACCGATGCCAAATGGCTTGCCCAGGGCACCATCTACCCCGACCGCATAGAGAGCCTGAGCATCACCGGCATGACCATCAAGAGCCATCACAATGTGGGCGGACTTCCCAAGGAGATGAAACTGAAGCTCTGTGAGCCGCTGCAATGGCTGTTCAAGGACGAGGTACGCCGCGTGGGCTACCAGCTTCAGATGCCCGAGCGTCTCATCAAGCGTCATCCGTTCCCCGGCCCGGGCTTGGCCGTTCGCATCCTTGGCGACATCACTCGCGAGAAGGTGCGCATTTTGCAGGATGCCGACGACATCTATATTGAGAGAATGCACACCTACATGATGCCCGATGGCACGCCGCTCTATGACCACGTTTGGCAGGCTGGCACGGTGCTTTTGTCCACTATCCGCTCTGTGGGAGTGATGGGCGACGAGCGTACCTATGAGCATCCGGTGGCCTTGCGTGCCGTTACGTCTACCGATGCCATGACTGCCGACTGGGCACGGCTGCCTTATGACTTCATGGCCGAGGTGTCTAATGAGATTATACGTAAGGTGAAGGGGGTTAACCGCGTGTGTTACGACATCTCCTCAAAGCCGCCCGCAACGATTGAGTGGGAATAACCGTCTGACGCTGTCTGCTTGACGGCATCGGAAGATGTATGCTTTCGCCTTGCAAAAGGATACATATTGCGGCGCAAAACGTGCGCTATTGCCATGCAATATGTAACCTTTTGCAAGGCGACTTTTTTTATGGGAGTTGGAGAGGGTGATTCTCCGTGCGGAGAACGGTTGCTGTTTGGTGGTTTGAGTGATGCGTGGGAGGAGGTAGAAAGGTCTGTCTGGTCTTAATCTTTTGTGGAGTTATTCTCTGTAAAACCATGACAGAAAGCGGTTTAACCACCCGATGGTGAAGTGAAACCAACGGTATCCGGAAACAGGCTTTCCGCCAAATCCAAGGATGAATTCGCGATAAGGGTTGCGGCGGAATGGCAGGCCGACGTTGAGGAAAACCACGTGGCGCAGACCTTGCTCGTAGCTGTCGTTGAGCACTTGCCACACCGTGCCCGACAAGGGGCGTGCCATGGGGTGGCGTGTGTGCTGTGCGGCAATGTACCAGAGATAGGCATCGCCTTTCGATTCTACCACGGTGGCTCCGCCAATAACGCGGCCTTTCATCAGGGTGATGTAGATTTTGGCGCGCTCGTGGTGCAGCAGCTGAATGAAAAGTTGCTCTTTCGGGATGTAGCGGTGGAGCTTGGTGCTGTAGTAAGCGCGTAAAACCTTGTAGTAAGCCTTGACCTCTTCCTCGGTTTGAGCCTCACGGACGCTCAGCCCGGCACGTTCGCCTCGCAGAATGTTGTGGGCGGTGCGGTCGGAGAGGCGTTCTTGTGGATGCTTGCTGTGCAGCGAGTTGTGAATTTGCATCCATTGCACGGGGAAGTAGCCGTTTTGACGGAGCGAGCGGTAGCCAAACATCTTTTTGGTGATGTCACTGATTTCGATGTACAGGCAGAGTTTGCGGTGCAGGTAATGCGTCAGTGCCGTAATCAACTGGTGAAACAAGTCGGCTTTTTCGGCTTCGTGGGCATACACCCCTTCGCCGTAGATGTGGGCTTGGGTGAACAAGTAGGGTGGCATCATACTTCCCCTGCGGCGCAGCGTGGCCAGCAAGTGGGCGTGCACGTGGCCGCTTTCATCGGTGGCCACGGCCATATAAGGCCACATCCCTGGCGTTTGCTCGATGATGGCGAACAGTGTCCGGCTGTGGAAGAAGTCGGTCTCGTTGAGCGGGGGCAGGTCTTGGCTGTGCGTGATGATATGTATCTCAAGGTCGTTCACGCTGCAAAAATAGTAAATGTTTTCTAAAAAAGCGATGTGCGAGGAAAGTATTCTTGCAGAAATGGCTAACTTTGTGGAGTAAACAATGTATTGAGCTAACTAAGGGCTACTGACATGAAGATAGTAATGATTGGTGCCGGCAATTTGGCAACGCAGTTGGGCAAGGCTTTGCTGAAAGCCGGCCATGACATATTGCAGGTTTATAGCCGCACGATGGCTTCGGCCAATGCGCTCGCGCAGTGTGTTGGTGGCGCGCCCGTCACCGATGTCAACTTGCTGGCCTACGATGCCGATGTCTATATATTCGCTTTGCGCGACAGTGTGTTGGGCGAGATGATACCCAAGGTGTGTCACGATCGGGAGCAGCGTGTGTTCCTGCACACGGCAGGTTCGGTGCCTATGTCTGCTTTCCAGGGCATGGCTCTCCATTATGGCGTGCTCTATCCGTTGCAAACGCTTACGAAGAGCCGCGATATTGATTTTCATAATGTGCCATGCTTCGTGGAAGGCAATGATGATTATGCACGGAGGGTTGTCGGCGGATTGGCCGGCAGCGTGTCGCGGAATGTGCGGCCGCTGTCAAGCGAGCAGCGCAAGTATGTCCATTTGGCCGCCGTGTGGGCTTGCAATTTTGTCAATCATTGTTATGATGTGGCAGCGGAGGTGCTCGAAAGTCAGCATATTCCGTTCGATGTGCTGCTTCCTCTTATTGACGAGACGGCGCGAAAGGTGCATGAGATGCCGCCATCGGGGGCACAGACAGGGCCGGCAGTGCGCTATGATGAGAATATAATCCGGGAGCAGGCGCAGCTCATGCGCAAGAATCCTTTGACGAAAGATCTTTATGAGAGACTTTCAGTCAGTGTGTACCAAAAGAATAAATACGGAAATGATTAATTACGATTTGACCAAAATACGCGCCATCGTCTTTGATGTGGACGGTGTGCTGTCGGCTTCGACCATACAAATGGATGCGAAGGGTGAGCCGGTGCGTACCATTAATATTAAGGACGGATATGCAATTCAGCTGGCGGAGAAACTCGGACTGCGTATCGCCATCATGACGGGTGGGCATAATGAGGACATAAGGCTGCGTTACAGCTACCTTGGAGTGGAGGATATTTATTTGCATTGTGCCGTGAAGATGCGCACATGGGAGGAGTTTGAGCGGCTCTACGGGTTGTGCGATGAGGAAATTATCTATGTGGGCGACGACATTCCCGACTATGAGGTGATGCGCCGTGCCGGTTGTCCGTGCTGTCCCAAGGACGCTTGTCAGGAAATCAAGGATATTTCGGCCTACGTGAGCGACCGCATGGGCGGTCATGGTGTGGCGCGCGACATCATAGAGCAGGTTCTGAAGGCGCAGGGCAAGTGGGTGCTTAACGCGAAAGCGTTTGGATGGTAATCGGTTTAGGATGTTTTTATGAAACATATCATATTAGGAAGCCAGTCTCCGAGGCGGCGTGAGTTGCTGGCCGGACTGGATTTGCCGTTTGAGGTGAAAGTGATAGAGGGCATATCCGAGGGCTATCCTGCCGGATTGGCTCCGCAGGAGGTGGCTCGCTACATAGCCAAGGAGAAGGCGTATCCTTATGAGGGGTCGCTCAAGGCGGATGATTTGCTTGTTACGGCCGACACGATTGTGGTGGTGGATAGTGATATTTTGGGCAAGCCCGCTGATGAGGCTGACGCTAAAAGGATGTTGCGCCTGCTGAGCGGGCGCACGCATCAGGTGATAACGGGTGTTTGCCTGACCACAGCGGATAGGCAAAAGTGCTTTGCGGTTAATACGGATGTCACGTTTAAGAACTTGTTGGACGAGGAGATAAACTATTATATAAGCCATTACAAGCCGTTTGACAAGGCGGGGGCTTATGGAATCCAAGAGTGGATAGGCTATGTTGGCGTGATTTCCATACAAGGAAGCTACTTCAACGTGATGGGGTTGCCGGTGCAGCGGCTTTATCAGGAAATGCAGGAGCTGCTGTAAGGCTGTGCCACGTCTGCTTTGGCGGGCTTTGGCGCGGATGCTTTTGTGTTCCGTTTTTGGCAGGATGAAGGAGCGGGGGAGGGCTTTTGCTCTCTTCTGCTGGTAAATAGAAGAAGCTGGGGCAGGCTCTTGTGGCAGCCGTGGGCTTCTTTGTTTATTTGTGAGGTGTCTTGTTCGGAGAGGTTTGGGCGGCGGTATGGTGTGCCAATGCTTGGGAAAAGAGCCGAAATATGGCGTGTTTTGGCACAGTATTTGCTTTTAACGTTGAAGAATAAGTTTAAAAGCAAATACAAGTATATATGCAAAAGAAAGGTAATATTGGAGTGACGACAGAGAATATATTCCCTGTCATCAAGCAATTTCTCTATTCCGATCATGAGATTTTCCTTCGCGAGATGGTGAGTAACGCCGTTGACGCGACGCAGAAGATGAAAACACTCGCCGCAACGGGCGACTTCAAGGGTGAGCTGGGCGACTTGGCTGTGCGCATCACGCTTGATGAGGAGGCAGGAACGCTCACTATATCCGACCGCGGTATTGGTATGACGGCGGAGGAGATAGACAAGTATATCAATCAGATTGCGTTTTCGGGCGTCACAGACTTCTTGAATGAGTACAAGGACAAAGCCGAGGCCATCATAGGCCACTTTGGATTGGGCTTCTATTCGGCCTTCATGGTGAGCAAGAAGGTGGAGATTGTCACGAAGAGCTGGCGCGAGGGCAGTCAGGCCGTGCGGTGGTCGTGCGACGGAAGTCCCGAGTTCACGCTCGATGAGGCCGAGAAGGCCGACCGTGGCTCAGATATTATCCTCTATATTGATGATGAGAGCAAGGAATACTTGCAGAAAGGCACTATCAGCCAGCTGCTCAACAAGTATTGCAAGTTCATGCCTGTGCCCGTGGCTTTTGGCAAGAAGACCGAGTGGAAGGATGGAAAGCAGGTTGATACGGAAGAGGATAACATCATAAACAGCGTGGAGCCGTTGTGGGCAAAGTCTCCGTCGGCATTGAAGGATGAGGATTACAAGAGCTTCTATCGCACGTTGTTCCCGATGAACGATGATCCTTTGTTCTGGATTCATCTCAATGTGGACTATCCGTTCACGCTTACGGGTATCCTTTACTTCCCCCGCGTCAAGTCAAACATCGAGTTGCAGCGCAACAAGATTCAGCTTTATTCCAATCAGGTGTTTGTTACTGATCAGGTGGAGGGCATCGTGCCCGAGTTCTTGACGTTGCTTCATGGTGTGATTGACTCACCCGACATTCCGCTGAACGTCAGCCGCAGCTACTTGCAGAGCGATGCCAATGTGAAGAAGATTTCCACTTACATCACCAAGAAGGTGGCCGACCGCTTGCAAGCCATCTTCAAGGAGAACCGTAAGGACTTTGAGGAGAAGTGGGATGACTTGAAGCTGTTTATCAATTATGGCATGCTTTCCGAGCCGGAGACGTTCTATGACCGTGCCAAGGATTTCTCCTTGATGAAGGATACGGAGGGTAAGTACTTCACTTTTGAGGAGTATAAGACGCTCATTAAGGACAATCAGACCGACAAGGATGGCAATTTGATTTATCTTTATGCCATCAGCAAGGATGAGCAGTACAGTTATGTTGAGGCTGCCAAGGCCAAAGGCTACAGCGTTTTGCTTTGCGATGGTCAGCTTGATGTGCCCACGCTTTCGCTCTTGGAGCAGAAACTGGAGAAGAGCCGCTTTGTGCGTGTCGATTCAGACACTGTCGATCGCCTTATCACCAAGGACGAAAAGCATGAACTTAAACTCTCTCAGGAGGAGCGTGACAATTTGTCGCAGGCGTTCCAGTCGCAGATGCCGCATTTGGAGAAAGCCGAGTTTGGTGTAGAGGTGCAGGCGTTGGGCGAAGGCGCACAGCCTACTGTGATTACGCAGAATGAGTATATGCGCCGCATGAAGGACATGAGCCGATTCCAGCAAGGCATGGGCTTCTACGCTCAAATGCCGGATGCTTACTCATTGGTGCTCAATGCCGACCATCCGCTGATACAAAAGGTGCTTGCCGATGAGACTGCGGCCACGGCCGAGGAGCTGAAGCCCGTGGAGAGCGAGCTGAAAGGCTTACAGGCGCGCCTTGCCGCGTTGCGTCAGAGCCAAAGCGATAAGAAGGCGGAGGAGATTACGCAAGAGGAGAAAGACGATGTCAGCAACACGGAGAAGGCCATTGACGAGCAGCGCGAGAAGAAGAATCAGATCGTTGCCAGCTATGCCAAGGGCAATACGCTTGTTCATCAGCTCATTGACTTGGCTCTGTTGCAGAACGGTATGTTGAAGGGAGCTGCGCTCAATGACTTTATCAAGCGTTCGGTAGAGGTCTTGGGATAATCCAAGCGGCCTCGTATCGTAAGTCATTTAGCTCCGACTAAGTGGGAATATCTTGAATCCCGCTTGGCCGGAGTTTTTGTTTTCTGTCCGTTCGTTGTGCTTTCGTGGGGGAAGTATGTATGGAAGAGTCGCAAGGGTTATGTAGAAAGGTTGTAGGCTTGGTCTTGTATGGCTCGTTAGGATGATGAAAGTGGGGTGGGAAAGGGTATATAATACGAAAAGCCGCTGAACTCAATGAGTCCAGCGGTAATTTCTCTCTTTTTTCAGTTCGAATCTCTTCGATTACTCAGCTACAGTGCTGTCAGCCTCAGCAACCTCAGCAGAGTCAGCAACAGTGCTGTCCTGAGCTGCGCTGTCAACGAGAGCCGTGTCAACTGCAGTGCTGTCAGCGTTCTCAGCCGGCTTGTTGTTGTTGCAAGATGCGAAAGAGATAGCTGCGATAGCTACGAACATCAAAACTAATTTCTTCATTTTCTTTGCTTATTTAAATCTGTAAAACAATCATTTGGTTTCTAAAACCGACTGCAAAGGTATATATTTTTTTGCTACGTTGTTCAACTTTTGGGGCGATTTTTTGCTTGTTTTTTGTAACTTTCTTATAAGTGTTTGATTTTTAATGGATTATTGTTGTTAAACAAATGTTAAAGTTTTAGCAAGCGATAGTAGACAGCTTGTTTTCGCTACTTTTGTGATGGTGTGTCATGCTCTGTTTGTTGTGGGGCTTATGCGACTTGCTTGTCTGTTGGGGGGAGTGGCGTTGCCATGCAGTAGGGCATGTTTGCCGGATTTGGTGAAAAGAGTAAGTTGCTGATAGGTGTGCAGATGGGAGCAGAAAGCGGTCAGAAAGCAATCTGGCCTTTTGCCGTTGGTGATGTACTCGCAATGGCAAAAGGCCGGACTGTCTATGCGGAAGTTTGCATTTCTCTCAAAAGTTGCTCCTGTCTTGGCGAGAGATGTTCTGGCAACTTAACGTTATAAGTGATGATTAGGTCGCCAAACGTTCCGTCGCCTCGGTTCTGTCCCTTGCCTTTCAGGCGCACTTTCGTGCCATTTTGTGTGCATGGCTTCACTTTGAGCTTGATTCTTTGCCCCGCAGGAAGCTGCAGGATAATCTCGCCGCCCAGCAATGCTGTGTAGAGGTCAATGCTCACGTTGTTCTCCACTTGTCCCGTGTTGGCTTGTCTGTTGCCAGCGCAGTGGCCACTTCTGCACCGTCCCGCGCCTTGTCCAAACAAATCTTGGAAGAAACTGCTGAATCCGCCGCCAGCACCGAAGTTGCCGAAGTCGAATCCACCAAACGGATTGCCTCCGCCGGCGTTTCCCCAGTTTGCGTATCCGGCTCCGCCGTTTCCTCCTGCTTGCTCAAAGGCTTCGGCCTGCCGCCACTTCTCGCCGTATTTGTCATACTTCTCGCGCTTGGCAGGGTCTCCAATCACCTCATAAGCCTCGTTGAGTGCTTGGAATTTGGCCTTGGCTTTCGGGTCGTTTTGGTTGGAATCGGGATGAAACTGTTTGGCCCTCTTCCTGTAAGCGGCACGCACGTCTTTTTGTGGAATGTCGCGACTGACACCTAAAATCTTGTAATAATCTATAAACGCCATGTCCTTAATTTTTAATTTCTATGTGTTTTGCCAACAAAATATATGCCACAAACAGTCCAAAAACATATGGTGGCACTTAAAAAAGTTCAGTTCCGGAACAGGCAATTTGCGCCTTTGGCGCGTGCGGTGCAAGATGCTGCAGCCCGATGGGGGCATGAGCGGCTGCGCGAGTGGACATTCTGCGGGCAAGAGGTGTTGTGTCCTCATATTTTGGCTTTCCCGGCGTGGGAGGTTCGGTATAGATTTTGTAACTTTGCACACAGCTTCGGAACATATCGGAAGCAAGTATTATATATAATAAGGAGAAGAATGGAAAAGCAAACAACCCCAGTGCTGCTGCTTACCGGCTACTTGGGAAGCGGCAAGACAACGCTTGTAAACCGTATTTTGGGCAATAAGCGCGGCATCAAGTTCGCGGTGATAGTCAACGATATAGGCGAGGTGAACATAGACGCGAGCCTGATTGCGCGCGATGGCATAGTGGGGCAGGGCGATGAGAGCCTTGTTCCTTTGCAGAATGGCTGCATCTGCTGCACGCTGAAGATGGACTTGGTGCAGCAAATCAGCGACTTGGTGAGCCGCAAGGAGTTCGACTACATCGTCATTGAGGCCAGCGGAATATGCGAGCCTGCGCCCATAGCGCAAACCATCAGCGTCTATCCGCAGCTCTATCCCAATATGGCGCGGGACGGTGTGGCCAAGCTCGACAATATCGTAACCGTTGTTGACGCGGTGAGCTTGCGCGATGAGTTTGCCGAAGGCAATGCCCTGCTGAAGGAGGAGATGGGCGAGGACGACTTGGAGAGCCTCGTTATCCAGCAAGTGGAGTTTTGCAATATGATTTTGCTGAACAAGGCTTCTGAGGTGAGCGCGGAAGAACTGGGACGCATCAAGGCCATCTTGCGGCAGATACAGCCACAGGCGGAAATAGTGGCTTGCGACTATTGCAATGTGGATTTGGACAAGTTGCTCCATACGGGGGCTTTCGATTTCGACAAGGTTATCACCTCTTCGGCATGGATGGCAGCCATGGACGAGGATGAGGACGACTTGGAGAATGAAGAGTCGGGCGAGGCCTTGGAGTATGGTATAGGCACGTTTGTCTATCGCCGCCGTTGTCCGCTCAGCTTGGAGAAGTTCGATGAGCTTGTGGCCAGGCGATGGCCGGCCTCCGTTATCCGCTGCAAGGGCATCTGCTACTTCCATGATGAGCAAGAGTCTTGCTACGTCTTTGAGCAGGCCGGAAAGCAGTTCAACATACGGAATGCAGGGAAATGGTATGCCACCATGCCCCCGGCGGAGCTTGATGCCTTGAAGAAGCAGAATCCATCCTTGCTTCGCGATTGGGACGAGGAGTATGGAGACCGTATGGAGAAACTGGTGTTTATCGGCCAGAATATGAATCGTGCGGAGATAGAGAGCCTCTTGGATGAGTGCTTGGCATGAGAATAAACAGGGGGAAGGGCGCGAATTGTTTTTGCGTCCTTTTCTTGTAGGGTGGTCATGGCTGCCGGTAGGCTTTTCAATACCTATGGTTTTGGCGTGTAAAACCATAGGTTTTGGAGGGTGAAAGGTATGCTATTGCACGGCAAAACGTAACCCCTTGCCTGTTGGCTGACAGACAAGGGGTTAGCTGTATGCTTCCCCGGCGCGTTGGGTGATGGGGGAGTGATGGGAAAAAGTTCCTGTTTGGCTATTTCGGCAGGTATTTCCTCAAGAACCGTGGCGTGAATCCCTCTTGCGTCTTGGCCACCTCTTCCGGTGTGCCGGTGCAGAGCACGCGCCCGCCGCGCCGTCCTCCCTCGGGACCCATGTCGATGATGTGGTCGGCCAGCTTGATGACATCGAGGTTGTGCTCAATGATGATGACGGTGTTTCCCCGGTCTACGAGCTTTTGCAGAACGTCCATGAGGATGCGGATGTCTTCGAAGTGGAGACCCGTTGTAGGTTCGTCAAGGATGTAGAGCGTCTTCCCCGTGTCCTTCTTCGACAGTTCCGTGGCAAGTTTCACGCGTTGCGACTCGCCGCCGGAAAGCGTTGTTGAAGACTGGCCGAGCTTCAGATAGCCCAGCCCAACGTCCTGCAAGGTCTTGATTTTGCCCAGAATCTGAGGCACATTCTCAAAGAAGTCCACGGCCATGTTGATGGTCATGTCGAGCACTTCGGCAATGGATTTGCCTTTGTATCGCACCTCCATCGTCTCGCGGTTGTAGCGTTTGCCGTGGCATACATCGCAGGGCACCATCACATCGGGCAGGAAGTTCATCTCAATGGTCTTGTAGCCGTTTCCCCCGCAGGCTTCGCAGCGTCCGCCCTTGACGTTGAATGAGAAGCGTCCAGGCTTGTAGCCCCGGATTTTGGCTTCGGGCAGGTTGACGAAGAGCGCGCGAATGTCGGAGAACACTCCCGTGTAGGTAGCTGGGTTGGAGCGTGGTGTGCGGCCGATGGGGCTTTGGTCTACGGTCACCACTTTGTCTATGTGCTCCATGCCCTCTATTTCCCGGTAGGGCATGGGCTTTTTCAGTGAGCGGTAGAAGTGCTGCGAGAGAATGGGCTGCAGCGTCTCGTTGACCAGCGTTGACTTTCCAGAGCCGGACACTCCCGTTACTAAAGTCAATTTGCCCAGTGGAAACTCCACATCGACATCTTTCAGGTTGTTGCCCGTGCAGCCTCTCAGCCAAATGCTGTGTCCATTGCCCGTGCGCCGCGTTGGCGGCACGCTGATGGCGCGCTCGCTGTTGAGGTATTGTGCCGTGAGAGTGTGCGTGCGCAGCATCTCCTCCGGTGTGCCTTGAAACACCACCTCGCCGCCCTTGCGTCCGGCGCGAGGGCCAATGTCTACAATCCAGTCGGCGGCACGCATCATATCCTCATCATGTTCCACCACAATGACCGTGTTGCCCAAGTCGCGCAGCTCCTTGAGGGAGTTGATGAGGCGTTCGTTGTCGCGCTGATGAAGTCCGATGCTTGGCTCATCGAGGATGTAGAGCACGTTGACAAGCTGCGAGCCTATCTGTGTGGCCAGGCGGATGCGCTGGCTTTCGCCGCCGGAGAGAGAGGCCGACTGCCTGTTGAGCGAAAGATAGTCGAGTCCCACTTCCAAAAGGAAATGGATGCGTTTGCGTATCTCCTTGATAATCTCGCTGGCAATGCGCTGCTGCTTGCTGTCGAGATGCTGCTCGGCATCGCCCATCCATTGGTAAAGCTCGCCCAAATCCATGTCGGCAAGCTCGGCAATGTTCTTGTCCCACAGCTTGTAGGACAGTGCCTCGCGGTTGAGCCGGTGTCCTTGGCATTCGGGGCAGGTGATGTCGGCAATGAACTGTCCTCCCCATTTCTTTCCCGCCGCGCTCTCATCGTTCTCAATCACCGTGCGCAGATACTTCACTACTCCATCGAAGGCAACGAAGTAGTCGGTGCTGGTGTGTACAAGTTCTTTGTCGATGCGCACGTTTTCCAACGACCCATACAGAATTTCCGACATGGCTTCCTGCGGTATGTCCTTCACGGGTGTCTTTAGTTCGCAGCCGTACTTTTTCAGTATGGCCTCGATTTGCCAAAATATCATTTGGCTCTTATGCTTTCCCAATGGAGCGATAGCCCCCTCATGGATGGAGAGACTGTCGTCGGGGATAACCTTTTTCAAGTCTATTTCGCTGACTGTGCCAAGACCCTTGCAGTGAGGGCAGGCACCTTCCGGCGAGTTGAAAGAGAAAATGTTGGGGGCGGGATCTTTGTAGGACAGTCCCGTGATGGGGTCCATGAGGCGTTTGGAGAAGAACTTAGCCTCGTTAGTGTCGGCATCAATGATCATCACCAAGCCATCGCCTTGTCGCATGGCCGTGGCTACGGTCTGCTGCAGGCGGCGCAACAGGTTGTCTTGCGTCTCGTCTTGGCGTGCGGAGAGCTTCATCTTGTCTATCACCACCTCAATGTTGTGGTTCTTGTAGCGGTCTGTTTTCATTCCGCGAGTAAGCTCTTTGATTTCTCCGTCAACGCGTATGTAGAGATAGCCTTTGCGGCGCATGCTCTCAAACAGTTCGCGATAGTGTCCTTTGCGGTTGCGAATGAGTGGTGCGAGAATGTAAATCTTCTTGTCAAGATAGTCGCGGAGTATCATTGCCACGACTTTCTCCTCGGTGTATTTCACCATCTTCTCACCGCTTTGGTAAGAGTAGGCTGTGGCTGCGCGGGCAAAAAGCAAGCGCAAGTAGTCGTAAACCTCGGTGGTTGTTCCCACTGTGGAGCGCGGGTTCTTGTTGGTTGTCTTCTGCTCGATGGCGATAACAGGCGACAGCCCCGTTATCTTGTCTACGTCGGGACGCTCCATGTTGCCAAGGAAGTTGCGTGCGTAGGCAGAGAAAGTTTCTATGTAGCGGCGTTGGCCTTCTGCATAGATGGTGTCGAAGGCCAGTGAGGACTTTCCTGAACCAGAAAGCCCGGTGAATACGGTGAGCGAGTTGCGCGGTATGGTAACGTCTATGTTCTTCAGATTGTGGACGCGTGCGCCGAGCACCTCTATTTTTTCTTTATCCATTCCTGTTTCTAAAAACATTCCTTGCCGTTGGTTCTTTAAAAAGAAAAGAGAGCCTTTGGCAAAGGAAAGGTTTCCGCTTGTTAAGGAAAATGCCTGTAAAGGGAGTGTTGTTATTCTATGGTTGTGCCCGAACTTTCGGTGTATCCTCTGAGCAGATTGACCGCTTTGCGTATGTGGAAGATGCGTCCGTCTGCTCCTTTGGCCTCTACGTTGACATAGTAGACGCCATCTTTTACGGGCTTACCATGGAAAGTGCCGTCCCATCCTTCGGCCGGGTTTTCCCAAGAGTGTATCTTCTGTCCCCAGCGGTTGAATATGGTGGCTTTGAATTCCACGATGCTCTGATAGGTGTCTTTGGCTTTGAAGATGTCGTTGATGCCATCTCCGTTGGGCGAGAAGGCATTGGGAAATTCCAATTTGCTCTCGCTGATGGAGAATTCAAAGGGCGGGAAGTCATCGGGAGTGAAGGCTATGGTGTCTGTTCCGTTGACGAATGTGGCGTAAAGAGCCACATGATGAACGCCGGCTTTGGTGAAAGTAAACTCGGTTGTCTCATCGTAACGGATGAGATAGGGATTCTCCTCATCAGAGTTTTCATAGAACCGCCATTCGTAATGGGCTGTATAATTGCCTGTTTCGGTAGCTCCCGCAGTGAAGTTCACCACCAATGGGGCTGATCCCGTGTAGCTTCCGCCTGGTTCTAAAGCCTGCTCGTCGCCATTCTCATCAGAGTAGGTGGCGGTGGGGGAAAGCGATTGTGCCCACAAACCTTGTGCGCACCAAACGAGCAAGAATGCGGTCAATATGTGTTTGAATTGCTGTGCCATTGTCAATTATTTGTGCAAATTTACAAAATTCTTTCTACTCCGATGGCAAAACTCTCCTTTTTTTATTATCTTTGCAAGTGGTAAAATGATGAATGGAAGAAATATGAGACATTGCTTGAGGCTGTTAGGACTCTTCTTCGTATGTTGGATGTTCTGCACGGGTGCGAATGCACAGGATAAAGTGTGGCAGGATATGCACAAAGTGAAGCGAGGAGAGACGCTTTTCGGCATTGCCAAGGAATATAATATAACCATACAGCAGCTCATAGATGCAAACCCGGAAATGAAGAAAGAGGGTTATGAGCTTAAAAAAGGCGAGTGGATTATGGTTCCGTTCGCTTTGAAAGGGGATAAGCGCAAGGCTGATGCCGGAAAAGCGACTTTGCCGTCTGCGGAAGGCAAGCAAGTGTCTGATAACAAGGCAACGGTGAAGCAGAATACAAGCACTGTAGGAGACAATTCCAAAGAAAGCGCGAAAGCTCCTGTGAGTAATTCCATTCGTGTAGGAGTAATGTTGCCGCTTCATGATGAGGATGGCGATGGCCGTCGTATGGTGGAATACTATCGAGGACTGCTTCTTGCCTTTAACAATTTGAGGAGTGAGGGTATCAATACCGATGTGCGTGCTTGGAATGTTCCTAAGGATGCTGATGTGAGAACAACCTTGCTGGATGCCAATGTGGCCAATCTTGACGTTATCTTTGGCCCGCTTTACACATCGCAGGTGAAGCCTTTGGCAGATTTTTGTCGCCGTCACGACATCAAATTGCTCATTCCTTTCTCCATTGGAGGTAATGAGGTGAGTGTCAATCCTAATGTCTTTCAGATTTATCAGAACGATTCTACGCTCAACGCAATGGCGGTTAGCTGCTTCTTGGAACGTTATCAGAACAGCCATCACCCCATATTTATAGACTGCAACGACCCCACTTCGCGTGTCGGGAAGTTCACTTCTACGTTGCGTCATCAGCTTGATGCGGCCAAAATCCCTTATGGATTGACCAATGTAAACTCGCCCTTGTCTGACTTTGCCAAGCATTTCTCCTCGAAGCAGCCCAATGCCATTGTGCTTAATTCAGAGAAAAGCCCGCAATTGACGCAGGTTTTTCATAAGTTGGACTCATTGACTGCCAGCCGTCCCGGATTGGCTGTGTCGCTGTTTGGCTATAACGATTGGTTTATTTATCAAGATTACGATTTGGCATGGTACTTTAAGTATAATGTCTACATACCATCGACTTACTATTATAATAAGGTGTCGGACAGAACGGAGGCTTTGGAGAAACTTTATATGTCTACCTATGGTGCGCCGATGGATAAGAATTATATTCCCCGCATCGCCATAACGGGATATGATCATGGCGAGTTCTTTGTGCGTGGGTTGAAGAAATACGGGCGTAAGTTTAATGGCGTGGGCGATGATACGGGATACAAGCCCCTGCAAACGCGGCTTAAATTTAAGCCCATAAAGGGCGGTGGACATCAAAACACGCAGTTCCAGCTCATCCATTTTAAGGCCGACCAGACAATGGAAAGTCTTACTTATTAAATATAGAGGCAATAATAATAGATGAAACTCAATCATATTCTTGCGACAGTGTGGGCATTAATCATGCCAATGGCCTTGTCGGCGCAGGTTGGAGAGCACCGCAATGTGTTTTCGATGGGCGTTAATGGGGGATATATCCTGTCAAATGTGGGGTTTGACCCAAGCGTGCCGCAGAAAATGCACGGTGGAATCACCGGCGGACTCTCGTTTCGCTACACGAGTGAGAAGTATTTCTCAACGATTTGTTCCATTTCTGCCGAGATCAATTATGCGTCTATTGGATGGAAACAAGACATACTGACGGGTGCGGATCGCCCCGTTATCAATGCCAATGGCAGTGCGGAGCAGTATGAGCGCACGATAAACTATCTGCAAGTGCCGGTGTTTGCGCATTTGGCATGGGGGCGCGAGACGCTTGGTTGGAGCTTTTTCTTCAAGCTCGGCCCGCAAGTGGGTTTTTATCTGAATGAGAAAACAACTAAAAACTATGATGCTCCCAATCTTGCAACGGATGGAACGGGTCGCGCCAACACCATTGTAGCGCAAGAGGATATGCCCGTGGAGCATAAGTTTGACTATGGTATAGCCGCGGGCTTGGGCACAGAGTGGAGCCATCCTCGGATGGGGCACTTTCAGTTGGAGGCGCGTTATTATTATGGACTTGGCAATATCTATGGAAGCTCCAAGCGCGATTACTTTGGAAAGTCCAATCATGGCAACATAGTTGTCAAGGCATCCTATTTGTTCGACATCATTAAGAGATAGCAATAATTAAAAATATCAATTACTAATCCATTCCGACCGAAAGGGAGGAAACAAAATTTCAAATTAATTTATGTTCAAAAATCATCCCAAAGGTCTGCTTCTTGCAGCCTTGAGCAACATGGGCGAGCGTTTTGGCTACTACATCATGAACGCCGTCTTTGTTCTGTTCCTTTGTAGTAAATTCGGCCTCAGCGATCAAACGAGTGGCTTGATTTATGCGTTCTTCCTCGCGGCCATCTATGTGATGAGCCTTGTGGGTGGTGTCATTGCCGACAAAACGCAAAACTACCAGCGTACTATCGAGAGCGGTATCTTCATTATGGCTTTGGGCTATGTGGGTCTTTCCTTTCCTATCCTTGCCACACCGGAGAACAACACCTATCTGTTGGTCTTCACTATCTTTGCTCTTTTTGTGATTTCGTTTGGTAACGGACTTTTCAAGGGCAACTTGCAGGCCATTGTCGGTCAGATGTATGACGACTTCGAGGCCAAGGCGGCCAAGGAAGGTCCTGAGAAACTGAAGTGGGCACAGGGACAGCGTGATGCTGGTTTCCAGATTTTCTATGTGTTTATCAACGTTGGTTCTCTCATCGCACCGTTCGTGGCTCCCTTGCTGCGCTCTTGGTGGCTGAAGCACAACGGATTTATTTACAATGCCGATCTGCCCAAGCTCTGCCACGACTACATCAACAATACTATCGATGCCAATGGTCTTAAGAACCTCACCGAGCTGACCACGCTGGCTGGTGGCAATGCTGCCGATTTGGCTAACTTCTGCCCGCAGTATCTCGATGTGTTCAACACGGGTATCCATTACAGCTTCATCGTTTCCGTGCTGATGATGCTTGTTTCGCTCGTCATCTTCATCACCTCCAAACACCTCTTCCCCATGCCGGGCAAGAAGCAGGAAGTGGTTGTTGAGCAATACACCGAGGAGGAGAAGGCCACGATGGCCAAGGAGATCAAGCAGCGTATGTACGCGCTCTTCGCAGTGCTTGGCATCGTTGTGTTCTTCTGGTTCTCTTTCCACCAGAACGCACAGAGCTTGAGCTTCTTCGCACGCGACTTCGTGAAGACCGACTCCATTGCTCCTGAGATTTGGCAGTCTGTCAACCCGTTCTTCGTGATCTTCCTCACTCCGGTCATCATGTGGTTCTTTGCCAAGTTCACCGAGATGGGCAAGCCTATCAGCACTCCGCGCAAGATTGCCATTGGTATGTTCATCGCTGGTTTGGCATTCATCATCCTCATGGTTGTGTCCATGGTCTATGGCTATCCTTCTTCGGAGAACTTCCTTGCGCTCGATCCGACCACGCGCAATGCCATGAAGGCCGGTCCTTGGGTGCTTATCGTGGTTTATTTCTTCCTCACGGCTGCCGAGCTGTTCATCTCTCCGCTCGGACTGAGCTTCGTGTCTAAGGTTGCCCCGAAGCACTTGCAGGGTCTTTGCCAAGGTTTGTGGCTTGGTGCCACTGCCGTGGGCAATATGCTGCTGTGGATTGGCCCGCTGATGTACAACAAGTGGCCGATTTGGCAGTGCTGGCTCGTCTTCGCCCTCGTCTGCTTCGTGTCCATGGCCGTGATGTTCGGCATGGTGAAGTGGCTTGAGCGCGTTACGAACTCATAAGCCCGTAAGGTTTCAAGAAGTCCTGTATGGACTTCGGAGCTATGAATAATGGGATTTGAAATGCGCTGTTTCGTGGCGTCCCCATTGACATAAAATTATAGAGAATCGGCTTCAAAACATGATTTTTGAAGCCGATTTTTTTTGTGGTGGGAAGTTGTTGTACGAGGATTTTCATGCTCCTTGTCGGGTAAAAGATAAGCGGGCTTTGGGACAAAGAGTATGCGGCGTTTCATGTTTTTTGCGAATTGTTAGTGGATACTGTCCCAAAAAGTGTGTAATTCATTCTTCCTTTTCCTTGTTCTTTATCGTTTTATTTTTTATGTTAATCCTGTGTCTAAATTCAAATTTGGGTGGGGTGGCGATACACTACATTTGCGACTGTCTGCATGGAGGTTACCTTTCGCCTCGCAAAACCATACCTTTTGTGTGCCGAAACCATACCTTTTGCAAGGTGAAATGTTACCTCTTGCAAGGCAAAAGGTAACGTGTGGAAGCGTAAGGCTTATTCTCGCAGAATGTGATAGCTTGCAAATGAGTGCTTATTGGCTGAGTGCAGGGGGATGGGGGGAGGAGGGTTGGAAGAAGTAAAGATGATGGGTGGTATGGAAAAGCATAAACAGCAAATCCCCCTTGTCCATGATTGAGGGGACAAGGGGGGGCGTGTCTTTATGGAGGGGATAGCCTTGCTCTTGTGAGTATCGCCTGTTGCGTCTGCAATGGAGCGGCGAGGGGCGGTCTTTTACAGTATTCCCTCTTCTCCGAGATAGCTGTCTTTGAATCCAAGGAAGTAGAGAACGCCATCAAGGCCGATGGTGTTGATGTTTTGCGGTGCGTTGGCCACCACGCGGGGCTTGGCGTGGAAGGCGATGCCAAGTCCTGCCTCGCTGATCATGGGCAGGTCGTTGGCTCCGTCGCCCACGGCGATGGTCTGCGCCAAGTTCACTTTCTCCACTTGTGCGATGAGTTTCAGCAGCTCGGCCTTTCGCTTTCCGTCCACGATCTCTCCCAGGTAGCGTCCTGTAAGTTTGCCGTCCTCACCTATTTCCAGCTCGTTGGCATACACGTAGTCTATGCCGTAGCGGCGTTGCAGTGCCTCACCGAAATAGGTAAATCCGCCACTTAGGATGGCAATCTTGTAGCCGTAGGTCTTGAGCACCTTCATCAGGCGGTCTGTTCCTTCTGTAATCGGCATGTGCTCCACGATGTCTTTCATCACGCTGGCATCAAGACCCTTGAGCAAGGCCACACGCTGGGTGAAACTTTCCTTGAAGTCTATCTCGCCGCGCATGGCACTGGCGGTGATGGCGGCCACTTGTTCGTATACTCCGTTGCGGCGTGCCAGCTCATCGATACATTCTGTCTGTATCAGCGTGGAGTCCATATCGAAGCAGATTAGGCGGCGCATACGGCGGTACATGTTGTCTTTTTGGAAAGAGAAATCCATCTCCATGTCTGATGAGAGCTTCATCAGTTCCAGCTGCATCTCCTCCCGGTTGGCGGGATTTCCGCGCAATGAGAACTCAATGCAGGCGCGCACGTGCTTGCTGGCGTGCTGTATGCTCTGGCGTCCGGTGAGTCGCAGGATGGAGTCAATGTTCAGTCCTTGACGCGTTACCACCTTGGTGGTGGCGGCAATCTGCCGTGCCGACAGTCCGCGGCCAATGATGGTGAGGATGTATCGGTTCTTGCCTTGTCGGCCTACCCACTGCTCGTATTCCTCGTCTCCAACGGGTTTGAAGTCGATGTTCACTCCCAGTTCGGTGGCTTTGAAGAGCAAATTCTTCATCACATTGCCCGAGTTGCGATCATCTATGCGGATAAGGATGCCCAGGCAAAGCGTGCTGTGTATGTCGGACTGGCCAATGTCGAGTATTTGGGCATCGCCCTGTGCGAGTATTTCCATCACGGAGGCGGTGAGGCCGGGGCGGTCAAGGCCGGTGATGCTTACTAATATCTGTTCCTTTTTCGTGTTGCTGATTTCCATTGTGTAGTCTATTGTTTGTTATCCTTTTATTCTATACCTCTCTTGTCCAGTGCCTCTGCGTATGCCCGTGCGTTCTCTTGGTGCTCCTCGTAGGTCTTGGCGAAGTTGTGCGTGCCGCTGAAGTCGGGCTTTGCACACATATACATGTAGTCATGGCGGGCATAATCGAGCACGGCATCAATGGCTGCGACCGATGGAATGCGTATCGGGCCGGGGGGCAGGCCGCGGTATTTGTATGTGTTGTAGGGGCTGTCGGTCGACAACCACTTTTGGTAAATGCGCTTGGCCTTGAAGTTTTTGGTCGCGTATTTCACCGTTGGGTCGGCTTGGAGGCGCATGTCGGCATGGAGACGGTTCATGTACATTCCCGCAATCATGGGCATTTCGTCCTCGTTGCTGGTCTCCTCGTCCACAATGCTGGCCAGTGTCATTACCTCATTTTGGGTCAGTTTGATGGCATTGGCTTTGTCCTTGCGTTTTGTTGTCCAAAAGTTTTGGCATTCGGAGTGCATCCGTTTGAGGAAGCTGCCTACGCTCATGTCCCAGTAAAGTTCGTAAGTGTTGGGTATAAACATCCCTATGATGGTCTCGGGGGTGTGGCCATACTTCTCGCAAACCTTTCTGCTGTTCAGGGAGTCCAACAGTTCGGCAGATGTGAACATCATCTTTTTGCACACCTCCTCAGCCAGTCGCTGCTTGGTGCGTACAGGTTTCAGCGTGAGCGTTACCGATGCCTGCGCGCCATTGTGAATGTGGCGGTAGGTCTGCAATGCGCCCTCATGGCCAATGCGGTAGCGTCCGGTGCGGATATGGTCACGGTAATCGGAGAGCAGAAGAAGCTGGCGGAACACTTGATAGGGGTGGTTGTCCGACACTCGCTTCACTTTGACAAGCACGGAGTCGATGTTGTCATTGTCATCAATGTCCACATAGACTGTGCCATCGCTCCTCATGTTGGTAAAGAAAGTGTAGTATGTCGCTCCACAAGCCAATACGGCGATGGCGGCAAGTGTTTTCCATTTCTTCTTCGTTTTGCTTTTTCTCTTCTTTGCCATGATGATTATTTCGTAATATCTGTGCAAAGGTATACAAAACTAAGAAAAAGACGGGCAGAGAGGGCAAACATTTAATTTTTTTTGAAAGAAAACGGAGCGTTGTCGGTAAAAAGCGGTAAATTTGCGCCAACGTGAATAGTTTTCTTGGGAATTGTATTGTCTCCTTGCGGGTGATGCGCCGTGTGTGGGCGGTCGTGTTTGCCTTGGTGGTGTGTGCGGATGTCATGGCGTTGCCGGTCAAGATAGACTCCGTTATGCGCCTTATGGCTTCTTATCCGTCGCGCGTTTGCCCCGAGATTCCAGACTCCATGGTCACTTACAGCTATTCCAAAGTGCGCATACAGGTGGACAAACGCAATGTCACGCTTGCTTCTGTGCCCACGATGTTTTATCTGATGCGCGACAATCGGCGCGATTTCCTCACGGAAAGCTACACCCGCCGTGTTTACAGAAAGCACCAGGCGCACAGCGTTGAGCCAATTGTTTACCTCTCAACGCTCTACCATCGTAAGCGTGCTTTGACCACATTGCGCACTTACACCGTCCCCACCTTTTATCAGCCCCAACTCTTTGCCGACAGGGTTGTGTCTCCGTTTTGGCACGAGAACACCCGTTACTATCGTTATACGGTCTTCCAAGAGAATGACAGCGTGCTGCGACTGAGTTTCCGAAGCCGACAGAAGAACACGCAGTTGCTTCGCCGTGGCTGGGCACGCATCAACCCGGCAACGGGGCGTATAGGCCAGTTCCGCTTGGAAGGAGAATATGACATGGTGTCGTTTGTTGTTACCGGCGAGATGGGACGTGAGGGAGAGGCTTCCTTGTTTCCCAAGGAATGCACCGTGCAAGCCCGTTTTCGGTTTCTCGGCAATCGGTTGCGCGCCACGTTCTCTGCGCTGTTCCGGCTTCCGGCCTTGTTGCCCGACAGTGTGCGGGGCAGCAATTCGCCCGCATTGATGGACTCCATACGCCCGTTGCCGTTGGATAGTGCCGAGCAAAGGCTTGCCGCCACCTATGAGACGGAACAAGCCGACACGCTGGAAGCAGCGCGGGATGCGGAAAAAACGCAGCGCAGCTGGGCTAAACGTGTGTTTTGGGACATGGTGGGCGACAATATATTCAATCGCATCACGGCAAAACTGGGTGATGAGAACCAAGGATATGTGCGTTTTAGTCCGCTTTTCAATCCCCTGTATATGGGATATAGTGGCCGCAAGGGACTTTACTATAAGTTCAAAATGCAGGGAAGCTACAGTTTTAGCGACAATCAAGAGCTGTCGACCCTGCTCCGGCTGGGCTATTCGTTCAAGCAAAACCAGATGTTCTTCAACCTTCCGTTGGAATGGAAGTTCAATAAGCGGCGTAAAGGCTTTGTAGGCTTGCAGTTTTCCAATGGAAATCGCATCACCGACTCGCGCGTGCTCGATGCCATCAAGGGCACAACCACGCGCGACACGATAGCTTGGGATAGTCTTGGGCTGGATTATTTCAAGGATACGCGCTTCCAAATATCGGCGGGCTACGATGCTTTGCCCTCGCGTTTGGGCGTGGAGGTGGGCAGCGTCTTCCATCGGCGTTCCGCAGTCAATCACCTTGGGTTTGCGCAGGCCGAGCATCCGGACACCTACCGTTCATTCGCCCCGTTTGTGAAGCTCTCTTGGCGACCGCTCACCGACCGTGTTCCGCTTGTCGTAACCATGCAGTACGATCAGGGGTTGGAGTGGTTTGCCAGCAATTTTCATTACTCCCGCTTGGAGTTCGATGCGCAGTATGTCCGGCAGCTTTCGCGTGTCAGAACGCTTTCTTTGCGTGCGGGAAGCGGATTCTTCTTGGATAGGGCGGGGGCTACTTATTTTCTGGATTATCATAACTTCCGCGAAGAGTATATCCCTGGTGGCTGGAATGATGAGTGGACAGGCGATTTCGAGTTGCTCAACTCCAATTGGTACAATGCCTCCAAATATTATGTTCGTGCCAATGCGGCTTACGAAAGTCCGATGCTGTTGCTTTCTTATGTTCCCCTTTTAGGCAGCATTGTGGAGAAGGAGCGATTGTATTTCAGCGCGCTGGCCGTAAGCAGCTATGTCCCTTATGTCGAGCTGGGCTATAGCTTCACCAATCATCTCTTTTCCATGGGCATCTTTACGGGATTTGCCCCCCACCACTTCGATGGGATAGAGCTGAAGTTTGGCTTTGAGCTTTTCAACAACTGGTAAAAGGTGGGGTGTGTGAATGCCCGTAGCTTTTGTTGTGGTGGCGATAGTGGGTATGTTTATGACCGAAAGCTGCAAAGGTGCGGGCGCGGGAAGGCCAAATAGCTGTGAGGAAAGTTAGAAAGGGACAGCGGAAAAGGTGTTCTTGTGTTGCATGATTTGCGTTTTGTCAAATCATTGAAAACCAAATGATTGCAGTTTTTGGTTCTTTGGAAGATGAAACCATACGTTTTGCGTGGCAATACGTATGGTTTTGGGAGGCAAAAGGTAAGGTTTGGCAAGGTAAAACCTTACCTTTCGGATTTCGTGCCCAATGCTTGGAAGCTGAGGGAGCGCAGGGGCCGTGTGCCCCATAGGCTTTGTCGCAGCCAGATAGCGGGGCTATTTCACGGTGATGTGGAAGCAACCTTGCTTGTTTTCGTGCTTCACATAGCAGCGTCCTTGCTTGCGCAGGTCGTCAAGCACCTCGCTCAGCACCCATTTCAGCGTGTCGTTGCGCACCGCCCGGGTAACGGGTGTGTAGTGATTGTAGGCTATGTCGAATGTAGTGCCATACAGATGGCAGCTGTTTTCCGTAGCGTTGTGGTTGTAGCGGCGCAGTGCCTCAACGTCTTCCTTGGTGCGGAGCACACTCGAGATGATGAGCTTGTTGATGGGAACATTCTTCACCTGCAGACTGTCGAAGAAGTTGCAGGCAATGTCTTGCAGCAAAACCGCCGCGCGCGGAACGAGGTAAGGAATGCTGCGGCTCAGCTTGCGAACATCGTAGTAAGGATTGCTGCCTATGTAGACCAGCTCGCTCTTGCGGTGCTCGGCATCCTCCCGGTTGGCCACAGGCGACACGCCATAACGCTTTGCCGCCTCCAACTGCACGTCTTGCAGGTCGGGGAAGCTCTCCCGATAGCTTGCCACGCCCCTCACGCGGGTGCGCTTCTCGCTGCCGTCGGGGTTGTAGAAAGAGGTGGGCGCGAAGGCTTCGGTTGTGCTTGTGGCCGCAATGTGCTCCGAAGACTCAGCAGAAGGTATGGTTTGGGGGATGGTGTCGGCCGCCTTGACAGTGCTTTGGGTGTCGGCCTGTACCGGTATTTGGTCGGAATAGTGCGTGCCCGCCACGCTCGGAAAGACGACTCTGACGAGTGCCAGCAGGGCGGTGACGGCAAAAAAGCCTTTTAAATAGTTCCGTTTTGTTATCTTTGCTTTCATTTGGAGGGCAAAGTTACAAAAAAAAGAGGGAATGAATGCCTTTGCGTAAGAAAGAATTTGGGATTCCGCGAAAAAATAAAATATCACAGAATGGTTTATTCTTTTATTTGTGGGATTCATGGATTTGTAGTATCTTTGCACCGATTTAGAAGGAAAGACAACATTGATAGAGAAGCATATCGTATTAGAGGATATTGACCCCGTGACTTTCTATGGCGTTGGCAACAGCCATCTTCAGATGATAAAGTCGCTCTATCCTAAGCTGCGCATTGTGGCGCGTGGCAATGTTATCCGCGTGCTTGGCGATGAGGAGGAGATGGCTCATTTTGAGGAGAACGTCTTTGCGCTGAGGAAACACGTGCTGAAGTATAACACGCTCACG
Organism: uncultured Prevotella sp.; assembly: GCA_964640675.1. Taxonomy (GTDB): domain Bacteria; phylum Bacteroidota; class Bacteroidia; order Bacteroidales; family Bacteroidaceae; genus Prevotella. The sequence goes on from CAZXFP010000015.1 coordinate 31,093, forward strand.
GAGGAGGATATACTTGATATTGTAAAGGGGCGCATGACCAAGGCCGATGCCGTTAAAGGAGTGTTGGTCTACAGTATGTCGGGACGTCCCATCAAGCCGCGGTCGGAGAACCAGCAGATGCTCATTGATGCTTATGAGCACAACGACATGGTGTTTGCCGTTGGGCCTGCGGGCACGGGCAAGACCTATTTGAGCATAGCCCTTGCCGTAAAGGCACTCAAAGAGAAAACGGCCAAAAAGATAATCCTGTCCCGACCCGCTGTGGAGGCGGGGGAGAAGCTGGGCTTCCTGCCGGGAGACATGAAAGACAAGATAGACCCTTACTTGCAGCCGCTGTATGATGCCTTGGAGGATATGCTGCCGCAGGCACGCTTGCAAGACATGATGGACAAGCATCAGATTCAGATAGCTCCTTTGGCATTTATGCGTGGCCGCACGCTGAGCGATGCGGTGGTCATCCTGGACGAGGCGCAGAACACTACGGTGCAGCAGATCCGTATGTTCCTTACCCGCATGGGGTGGAATACGAAGATGATTATCACGGGCGATATGACCCAGATAGACCTTCCGCGTGGGCAGAAGAGCGGATTGCGCGAGGCTCTTTCCATCTTGCGGGGCATTGAGGGCATCGGTGTGGTGGAGCTGACGAAGAAAGACATCGTGCGCCACAAGCTGGTAACCCGCATCGTCAACGCGTATGAGGCTTACGACAAAGCCTTGGGGGAAAGGGAAAAGAACGAAAAACGTATTAAAAACGATACAACCAATGAAAGCATTGACAACGACTGATTTCCATTTTGATGGACAGAAGAGCGTGTACCACGGCAAAGTACGCGACGTGTACGACATCAACGACGACTTGATGGTGATGGTTGCCACCGATCGCATCTCGGCTTTTGACGTGGTGCTGCCCAAGGGCATTCCTTTCAAGGGGCAGGTGCTGAACCAAATTGCCGCAAAGATGCTTGATCAGACCAGCGACATTTGTCCCAACTGGAAGCTCGCCACGCCCGATCCCATGGTGACGGTGGGCTTGAAGTGCGAGGGCTTCCGTGTGGAGATGATTATCCGCGGCATCCTTACGGGGTCGGCTTGGCGTGAGTACAAGAGCGGCGTGCGCGAGTTGTGTGGTGTCAAACTGCCGGAGGGAATGCGCGAGAACGAGCGTTTCCCCGAGCCTATCGTCACTCCTACAACCAAGGCAGATGAGGGACACGACATGAACATCTCCCGCGAGGAGATTATCCGTCAGGGCATTGTCAGTGAGGAGGATTACCGAATTATCGAGGATTATACGCGTCGGCTTTTTGCCCGTGGTCAGGAGATTGCGGCCAAGCACGGCCTTATCCTTGTGGACACGAAGTATGAGTTTGGCAAGCGTGACGGCAAGATTTATCTCATTGATGAGATTCACACGCCCGACTCAAGCCGTTATTTCTATGCCGATGGCTACGAAGAGAAGTTTGAGAAAGGTGAGCCACAGCGTCAGCTCTCCAAGGAGTTCGTGCGTCAGTGGCTCATAGAGCGCGGGTTCATGAACGAGCCGGGGCAGGAGATGCCGGAGATAACCGATGAGTATGCAGCGAGCGTAAGCGAAAGATATATCGAACTTTACGAGCATATCACGGGAGAGAAGTTCAATGGGGCTGCCGATGAGGGCAATATCGCGGAGCGTATAGAGCGCAATGTGAGCGGCTATCTCGCCCAGCGTGGATAGAGGACGCGGAAAAACCTTTATGTACGAGCAAGAGAAGATAAACCCTTACGGCGAGGGTGAGAAAGGAAAGCAGGTGGAGGAGATGTTCGACAACATCGCCTCTACCTATGATACGCTCAATCATCGCTTGTCGTGGGACATAGATAAGTATTGGCGGCGTAAGGCCATAGGCCTTTTGCGTCCGCATTCGCCTCAGAGTGTTCTTGATATAGCCACGGGAACGGGCGATTTCGCCATTCAGGCTGCTCGTATGCTTAACCCGCGTCAGCTCGTAGGTGTCGACATCTCCGAGGGAATGATGCAGGTGGGGCGCGAGAAAGTCGCAGGAATGGGGCTTGATGGCGTAATCCGTTTTCAGCGTGAGGACTGTCTCGGTCTTTCTTTTGCCGATAACACTTTTGATGCGGTGACGGCAGCCTTTGGCATCCGTAACTTCCAGAACTTGGAGCAGGGACTTCGGGAAATGTGTCGCGTGCTGCGCAAAGGCGGTCATCTCTGTGTGATAGAGCTGACAACCCCAGTCCGTTTCCCAATGCGGCAATTGTTTTATGTGTATGCGCATACTGTGTTGCCCATCTATGGTCGCCTTATCTCCAAGGACGCAAGTGCTTACAGCTATCTCACGCATACGATAGAGGCGTTCCCGCAAGGTGAGGTCATGGTGGATATTCTTCGGAGTGTGGGTTTTGCCGAGGCAACGTTCCGGCGTATGACCTTTGGGATATGCACCCTTTATTTTGCAACCAAATAAATAGAAACAGCAACGATGGACAAGTATGGACTGATAGGCTATCCGCTGGGGCACTCTTTCTCCCGCGATTATTTCAACGAGAAGTTTGAGAATGAGGGTATTGATGCAACTTATATCAACTATGAGATACCCTCCATTGACAGTTTGGCGGAGATAATAGACACCACGCCGGAACTGCGCGGACTCAATGTCACCATTCCTTATAAGGAGAAAGTACTTCCCATGCTTGATGCAATTAGTCCCGAGGCTGAAGCTATAGGGGCTGTCAATGTCATTCGGGTGACCCATCAAGGGGGCAAGGCGGTGCTGAAAGGATTCAATAGCGATGTTATTGGATTCACAAAGAGCGTTGAGCCTCTGTTGGAGAGCAGTCATAAGAAGGCATTGGTGCTTGGCACGGGTGGCTCGGCAAAGGCTGTGTCCTATGGATTGACACAGATGGGGCTGGAGACGCGTTTCGTTTCACGAACCAAAAAGGCGGGTTGTCTTACTTATCAGGAGGTGTCTCCGGAGCTGATACGTGAGTATAGCGTTATTGTCAACTGTACTCCTGCCGGTCAATTCCCGAACGCTGAGGCTTGTCCGGACTTGCCCTATGAGGCTATGAGCAGTCAAACGTTGCTTTATGATCTTATTTATAATCCCGAAGAGACGCTTTTCTTGAAGAAAGGGGCAGCCCGTATGGCAACCACAAAGAATGGCTTGGAGATGCTATTGCTGCAAGCGTTTGCCTCTTGGGACTTTTGGAATGGCAAGGAATAATAGACGTTAGAACAAAATAAGAGTATTCATCCATTTGATTTAATTGATGAAATGAACAACAGATATATGATGCGGGGCGTAAGTGCGGCAAAGGAAGATGTCCACAACGCCATCAAGCATATTGATAAAGGTATCTTCCCGCAGGCTTTTTGCAAGATTATCCCGGATGTCCTTGGCGGAGATCCCGAATGGTGTAACATCATGCATGCCGATGGCGCAGGTACAAAGTCAAGTCTCGCCTATATGTATTGGAAAGAGACGGGAGACCTTAGCGTATGGAAAGGCATAGCCCAGGACGCCATTGTGATGAATACCGATGACTTGCTGTGTGTGGGTGCGGTCGATAACATCTTGGTTTCTTCTACTATCGGGCGCAACAAACATCTTGTGCCGGGCGAGGTTATCTCGGCTATCATCAACAGCACCGATGAACTGTTGGCTGAAATGCGTGACATGGGAATTGGCATTTGGCCTACGGGAGGAGAGACTGCCGATGTGGGCGACCTTGTAAGGACTATCATTGTCGACTCTACGGTCACTTGCCGTATGCGCAGAAGCGACGTGATAGACAATGCCAACATCCGTCCGGGCGATGTTATTGTTGGACTTAGCTCCACAGGACAAGCCACATACGAGCACCGTTATAATGGTGGAATGGGAAGCAATGGCCTCACCTCTGCGCGTCATGATGTCTTTTCCAAGTATTTGGCAGAGAAGTTCCCGGAGAGTTACGACCATGATGTGCCCAATGAGTTAGTCTATAGCGGCAAGTATAAGCTTACGGATGCGGTGGAAGGAAGCCCTGTCAATGCGGGCGAGCTGGTTTTGTCGCCCACGCGCACTTATGCACCGGTCATCAAGCGTCTCCTTGACGAGCTGAGACCAGAGATTCATGGAATGGTTCACTGCACGGGTGGTGCTCAAACCAAGGTTCTCCACTTCGTAGGGGAGAACTGCAAGGTGATTAAAGACAACCTCTTCCCTGTTCCTCCTTTGTTTAAGGCCATTCACGACTGTTCGGGTACGGATTGGAAGGAAATGTATCAAGTGTTCAATATGGGTCATCGGATGGAAATCTATGTTCGTCCGGAGATAGCCGACAAGGTTATAGAGGTGAGCAAGTCGTTCAATATCGATGCACAGGTAGTGGGACGCATTGAGGAAGGAAAACGCTCGCTGACCATCAGCTCAGAGTTTGGCACGTTTGACTACGAGTAGTCCCCTTTAAACTTTGCCCTTCCGAGCAAGCGTTGTGTGAGAAAGGGCACGGCAATTCAATGCAAATTACGTTATAGAGTATGGCAGAGAAGAACAATATATTGGAAAAGCTTGACGGTTTGGAAGCGCGCTTTGAGGAAGTGTCTACGTTGATTACTGACCCCGAAGTGATTGGCGACCAAGGACGATACGTCAAACTGACGAAAGAATATAAAGACCTCAGCGATATTATGGACGCGCGCAAGCGTTATGTGGCGTGCATTAATACAATTGAGGAGTCGAAGGACATTATTGCCAACGAGAGCGATGCCGACATGAAAGAGATGGCACGCGAGGAGTTGGCCGAGAACGAGGCTTTGCGTCCCAAACTGGAGGAGGAAATCAAGCTGTTGCTTGTTCCGAAAGACCCCGAGGATGCCAAGAACGTACAAATGGAGATTCGTGCGGGAACAGGTGGCGACGAGGCTTGCCTTTTTGCGGGCGACTTGTTCAATATGTACAAGCGTTATTGCGACAGCAAGGGATGGCAGCTCAGCGTTACCGATGCCTCAGAGGGTGCCGTTGGCGGATACAAGGAGATAGATTTCGCCGTGAGCGGTCAGAATGTCTATGGCATATTGAAGTATGAGAGCGGCGTACACCGCGTGCAGCGCGTTCCCGTTACGGAGTCCAATGGTCGTATGCAGACCTCTGCGGCCACAGTGGCAGTGTTGCCCGAGGCCGACAAGTTTGAGGTGAACATCAACGAGGGCGACATCAAGTGGGATACCTTCCGTTCCAGTGGTGCCGGCGGACAGAACGTCAACAAAGTGGAGTCCGGCGTTCGTCTCCGTTACCCTTGGAAGAACCCGAACACGGGCGAAGTGGAGGAGATTCTCATTGAGTGTACGGAGACGCGCGATCAGCCCAAGAACAAGGAGCGTGCGTTGAGCCGCTTGTACACATTCATCCACGACCGTGAGCACCAAAAGTATGTGGACGACATTGCCAGCCGCCGCAAGAGCCTTGTCTCAACGGGCGACCGCTCGGCAAAGATTCGCACCTACAATTTTCCGCAGGGACGCGTGACCGATCACCGTATTGGCTACACTACGCACGACTTGCAGGGATTCCTCAATGGTGGCATCCAGCCCATGATAGATGCGCTTACCGTGGCAGAGAATGCCGAGAAGCTGAAGGAAAACGAGTTGTAAGAGTTATGTGCTTCCTTGCTTTTGGTCAGGCCGCATAGAAAGAAAACAGTTCAGAAGCCGGCGAACCCTCGTCGGCTTTTTTTTTAATTCCCCAACGTTATAAAAACAATGAACAGAAAAGAGTTAGTCAGTCAGATATTTGAGAAGAAGTCGTTCTTGTGTGTAGGATTGGATACCGACCCGCGCAAGTTGCCCGAGCACTTGCGTGGCGAGGAAGATGCCGTGTTCAAATTCAACAAGGCCATCATCGATGCCACTGCGCCTTATTGCGTAGCCTACAAGCCCAACCTCGCTTTCTATGAGAGCATGGGCGTGGCGGGCATGGTGGCTTTCGAGAAGACGGTAGACTATCTCAACGCCTCTTACCCCAACCACTTTATTATTGCAGATGCCAAGCGTGGCGACATAGGCAATACATCCCAGATGTATGCGCGCACATTCTTTGAGGAGTACAATGTCGACTCGCTCACCGTAGCCCCCTATATGGGAGAGGACAGTGTGACTCCCTTCTTGGGCTATGCGGGCAAGTGGGTTGTGTTGCTGGCCTTGACAAGCAACAAGGGTAGCCACGACTTCCAGCTCACGGCCGATGCCGAGGGCGAGCGTTTGTTTGAGAAAGTGATACGCACCTCGCAGCAGTGGGGCAACGATGAGAACATGATGTATGTGGTTGGAGCTACCCAGGGTGCCATGTTTGCCGACATACGCAAGGTGGCTCCCACTCATTTCCTGCTCGTTCCCGGCGTAGGCGCGCAGGGCGGCAGCTTGCAGGAGGTGTGCAAGTACGGCATTACCAAAGATTGCGGACTGCTTGTCAATTCCTCGCGTGGAATCATCTATGCCTCCGGAGGCCTTGATTTTGCAGAGGTGGCGGCTCAGAAAGCCAAGGAACTGCAAGAGCAGATGGCGGAGGAGCTGGCCAAGTTGTAGTCTCTTTTTCCTGTTGAAGGGGGAAAGCACACTCCTTTTCTGTTTCTTGAAGTAGGTGAGATGTCGCCGTTTTGAGGAGAGCGAGAAGAGTTTGCGGAAGAGATGTGCAAGTAGATTCCCCCGAAAACACAGGGTGAGCAAGTGGCTGCGTGTTGGGTTGTAACTGATTGATTCATAGCGGTTAGCCTATACGTTATGTTTTAGCCCGCCAAACCATACCTTTTGCCTCGTGAAAGGTATGGTTTGGCGGGCTAAAATGTATGGTATGGAAACCTTAAAGTAGGCTTCTCGCTTCTTCGGGAAGCCGTTTTGCAACGGGCTTGGCTCGTTCTTCCGCAGTTCTTTCTTGCGTAGTCTTTATCAAAAAAATGCAAATATCGCCCGTTTCACTATTCGTTTTGTCATTTTTTAGTTACCTTTGCAAAATCAACAAAGTAATTCAGATATATGGAATTTACAGCAAAGCAGATAGCAGCATTCGTCCAAGGACGCATTGTGGGCGATGAGAATGCGTCTGTCCATACTTTTGTCAAGATAGAAGAAGGCCGTCCGGGTGCTATTTCGTTTTTGGCAAGTCCCAAATACACGCATTTCCTTTACGATACGCAGTCTTCCGTAGTACTCATCGATAATAGTATTAAAGTCGAAAAGCCCGTCAAGGCCACGCTCATTTATGTGGATAACGTCCGCGACTGTGTGGCTAAGTTGCTTCATCTCTATGAGGGCATGAAGCCTAAACACGAGGGTGTCAGCGAGCAGGCTTTTGTCTCGCCAACGGCAAAGCTGGGCGAGAACGTCTATGTAGGCCCGTTTGCCTATGTGGGCGATGGTGTCGTTGTGGGCGATGGAAGCCAAATCTATCCGAATGCCACCATCATGGATGGTGCCACCCTTGGTTCTGACTGCGTTATCTATCCGCAGGTGAGCATCTACCATGGTTGCCGCATAGGCAACAATGTCATTATCCATTCGGGAGCGGTCATCGGTGCCGATGGCTTTGGCTTTGCGCCCAATCCGGAGGCAGGACAGTATGACAAGATTCCGCAGGTGGGCATCGTGACCATTGAGGACAACGTGGAGATTGGAGCCAATACTTGCGTGGACAGGTCTACGATGGGCAGCACTTATGTGCGTAAGGGCGTGAAGCTGGACAATCTGGTGCAGATCGCACACAACACGGATATTGGTGCCAACACGGTGATGTCGGCGCAAGTGGGCATAGCCGGCAGCACGAAAGTGGGGCAGTGGTGTATGTTCGGTGGGCAGGTTGGCATCTCCGGCCATATCACCATCGGCGACAAGGTGTTCCTTGGTGCCCAGTCGGGTGTTCCCGCCAGCTTGGAGAGCGGTCAGCAGCTTATCGGAACGCCCCCCATGGAGAAGCGTCCCTATTTCCGTTCGCAGATGCTTGTCAAGCGTTTGCCGGAGATTTACCAGCAGTTAGTAGCCCTTCAGAAAGAGGTAAACGCCTTGAAGGCCGAGAAAGAGGCAGGGAAGGCGTAGGAGGCCGCAGGGCAATTATCAACAGAAATGTTTAAACAAGCATGGAAGCAACAAAGCAGACAACATTAAAAGGCAGTTTTTCCCTTTTTGGCAAGGGACTGCATACGGGGTTGAGCCTCACTGTGACTTTCAACCCTGCACCCGAGAATACGGGATATAAGATTCAGCGCATAGACTTGGAGGGCAACCCCATCATTGAGGCTATAGCTGACAATGTGACCGACACCCAGCGTGGAACGGTGATTGAGCGCAACGGAGTGCGTGTGGGCACAATTGAGCACGGTATGGCCGCGCTCTATGCCATGGGCATCGACAACTGTCTGATACAGGTGAACGGTCCGGAATTTCCGATTCTGGATGGCAGTTCCATCATGTATGTTGATAAGATTAAGGAAGTAGGCATCGCAGAGCAGAATGCCCCGAAGGACTATTATATTATTCGGAAGAAGATAGAGATAGACGGCGGCGATGGCTCTGTCATCACTATTCTTCCCGATGAGCAGTTCTCCATCACGGCCATGTGCTCTTTTGAGTCCAAGTTTGTCAGCAGCCAGTTTGCCACGCTTGGCGATATGAGCAAGTTTGCCGATGAGATTGCATCGGCGAGGACGTTCGTCTTCGTGCGTGACATCATGCCGTTGCTCCAAGCCAACCTCATCAAGGGTGGCGACCTCGACAATGCCATCGTCATCTATGAGCGCAAAGTGCCACAGGAGAAGCTCGACCAGCTGGCCGATTTGCTCCAAGTGCCCCGCATGGATGCAGAGGCCATTGGCTATATCCAGCACAAGCCGCTCATGTGGGACAACGAGTGCACGCGTCATAAGCTGCTCGACATCATTGGCGATATGGCCTTGATAGGCAAGCCCATCAAGGGACGCATCATTGCTACGCGTCCCGGTCATGCGGTCAACAACAAGTTTGCGCGTCTCATGCGCAAGGAAATCCGCAAACATGATGTTCAGGCACCTATCTACGACCCTAACGATGAGCCGGTGATGGACAACAACCGCATTCGGGAGTTGCTTCCGCACCGTTATCCCATGCAACTGGTGGACAAGGTGATAGCTTTGGGGGCTAACAGCATTGTCGGTGTGAAGAACGTCACATCGAACGAGCCTTTCTTCCAAGGCCATTTCCCGCAAGAGCCGGTCATGCCGGGTGTGCTCCTTGTGGAGGCAATGAGCCAGTGCGGAGGCTTGCTCGTGCTCAATCAGCTGGAAGAGCCGGAGCGTTGGTCCACTTACTTCCTGCGTCTTGACGATGTGAAGTTCCGCCAGAAGGTGGTGCCGGGCGACACGGTGCTTTTCCGTGTGGAGCTGTTGAGTCCTGTTCGTCATGGCATCAGTTCCATGAAGGGATATATGTTTGTGGGCGACCGTGTGGTGGCAGAGGCTTCTTTCACGGCGCAGATAGTGAAGAATAAGTAAGAAACAATTCCGGCTTGCTTATCCGCAAGCCGGAGCATAATAGAAGATAAACGTAAACTCGATATGAATCAAATCAGCCCCATGGCCTTTGTCCATCCGGAAGCTCGGTTGGGGGACAATAACGTGATAGGCCCGTTCTGTTATATCGACCGCAACACGGTGCTGGGCGACAACAACGTGCTGCAGAACAGCGTCACCATTCATGGCGGTGCGCGTATTGGAAATGGCAACGAGTTCTTTCCCGGCGCAAGCATTTCAACGAAGCCGCAGGATTTGAAGTATAAGGGTGAGGAGACCCTTTGCGAAATCGGCGACAACAATTCGGTGCGTGAGAATGTGACTATATCCCGTGGTACGGCATCCAAGGGGACTACTGTTGTGGGCAATAACAACCTCTTGATGGAGAATATGCACATTGCTCATGACTGTGTGCTTGGCTCAAACATCATCGTTGGTAACTCAACGAAGTTTGCCGGCGAAGTGGAGGTGGACGACAACGCGATTATTTCCGCAGTGGTGTTGAGCCATCAGTTCTGCCGTGTTGGTGGTTATGTGATGATACAGGGAGGCTGCCGCTTCTCCATGGACATTCCACCTTATATTATTGCAGGCAAAGAGCCGACCCGCTATGCGGGTATCAATATCGTTGGCCTTCGCCGTCGTGGCTTCTCCAATGATTTGATAGAGCTGATTCACAATGCTTACCGTATTATTTATGGAAATGGTACGCGTGCGGAGAACTTGCAGCGTGTTCGCAGTGAGCTTCAAGTGACCAAGGAGATACAGTATATCCTTGACTTTATAGAGAAGTCGAAGCGCGGAATTATCAGATAAAGCCTTGGCTCTGACACTGATAGTCATTACTGGTCCGACGGGAGTAGGCAAGACGGAACTCACATTGCGTGTGGCCAAGCATTACGGTATTCCCGTAATCAATGCCGACTCCCGTCAGATTTATAAGGAGATACCCATTGGAACTGCCGCACCAACGTCTGAACAGCAGATGGAGGTGAGGCATTTCTTTGTGGGTAGCCGTTCTGTTTGTGATGACTATTCGGCCAGTATGTATGAGCAAGAGGTGCTGCGCTTGCTTCAAGAATTGGAGGAAGAAGGACATCGTATGGCCTTGCTTTCAGGAGGTTCCATGCTTTACATTGATGCCGTTTGCAAGGGAATAGATGATTTGCCCTCTGTTCGTGAGGATGTTCGGAACACGTTGAAGCAGCGACTGGATAGGGAAGGGCTTCCCGCGCTTGTGGAAGAGTTGCGCCAACTCGACCCCCTGCATTGGGAAAAGGTGGATAGGCAGAATCCTCGGCGTGTGGTACACGCGCTTGAGATATGCATACAGACGGGCAAGCCTTATTCTTCGTTCCTTTCACAAGTGCCCAAGCAGCGTCCGTTTGATGTGATAAAGGTGGGGCTTAATATCGAAAGGAGTGAGCTTTATGACCGTATCAATCAGCGCGTATGGCAAATGGTGGAGCATGGTCTTATTAAAGAGGCTCTCGATATGTATCCATTCCGTTCCCGGAATGCTTTGAATACGGTGGGCTACAAGGAAATGTTTGACTATCTTGACGGACTTGTTACTTTGGAACAGACGGTTTTTCGCATTCAGAGCAACACCCGTTGTTATGCGCGCAAGCAGCTTACGTGGTATAAACGCGATAAGGAGATGCGGTGGTTTGCGCCGGATAATGTTGAAGAAATCTTAAATTATATCGACAGTTGTCTTTGATTGGTAATGGAATGCCTACTTTTGTAAGCGTAGGCATTTGTTAAAGGCAAATAGAATCGCACAGTATGAAGTTTATTCGGAATATTTGGAAAGGCATTAGGGGATTCTTTCCGTGGTATGTCCGTCTTTATAAAGGACGGCCTTGGTATACCAAGACGGCGTTGGGGATAGTTTCGTCCATCGTTGCTTTCTTTATTTACTTGGGTATGGTCGATGTCAACTTCCTTTGGTTGTTTGGAAAGTCGCCGGGATTCATGGAAATAAAGACTCCGCCCACCTTTGCCGCATCGGAAATCTACAGTGCCGACTCAATGCTTATAGGCAAATACTTTAAGCAAAATCGCACTCCCGTGCAGTATAATCAAGTGTCTCCAGTGTTCTGGACTGCGCTTGTAGATACCGAGGACGAGCGTTTCTATAGCCATCATGGCATTGACTTCCTTGGATTGGGAGGAGCAGTGAAGGATGCGCTCACCCGTAGCGATGCGCGTGGAGCTTCCACCATTACGCAGCAGCTGGCAAAGAACATGTTCAGCATCCGTACGCAGTACTCATCGGGACTGCTTGGGAAGATTCCCGGTTTGCGTATTCTGGTCATGAAGAGCAAGGAATGGATTATTGCAACGAAGCTGGAGTTGATCTACGATAAGCAACAGATTCTTACGATGTATGCCAATACAGTGGATTTTGGCAACAACTCCTTTGGAATCATGACGGCTTCGAAGACTTATTACGACTGCAAGCCGAGCGAACTAACCACCGATCAGTGTGCCACGCTTGTGGGAATGCTGAAAGCAACAACTTACTATAACCCGATATCTCATCCCAAGAACTCCAAAGAGCGTCGCAATGTTGTGATGTATAATATGGTTAGGCATGGCGATCTGTCCCAAGCCGACTATGAGCGATACTCCAAGCGTCCGTTGGGGGCAGAGCTTCATGTGGAGGAGAACTATGGCGGAAAGGCTCTTTACTTCCGTGAGGCGGTGTCGAAGTATCTCAGCTCGTGGTTGAAAGAAAACCAATACGACTTGTATAGTGCCGGTCTGAAAATCTATACAACCATTGACTTGAAGATGCAGGAATACGCCGAGAAGGCTGTAAGCAAGCAGATGGAGCAGATTCAGCGCAATTTCGATCGCCATTGGTACATCCATCGTGATGCCAAAGGTTGGAATGGCATGAACCCTTGGTGCGATGAGAAAGGTGAGGAAATACCGGGATTCATAGAGGGAATAGCGCAGCGGCTTCCCGTTTACCGCGCTTTGCAGAAGCGATTCCCGAACAATCCCGACAGTGTGATGTATTATTTGAACAAGCCCCATCGCGTAACGCTGTTCGATTATGCCAAGGGAACGATTGAGAAAGAGATGTCTACGCTCGACTCTATACGTTATATGGTCAGCTTCATGCACACGGGACTTGTGGCAATGGAGCCGCAGACGGGCGCAGTGCGCGCATGGGTTGGCGATATAGACTTCACGTCTTGGAAGTTTGACAAGGTAACAACGGAGCGTCAGCCAGGTTCAACGTTCAAACTGTTTGTCTATACGGAGGCAATGAACCAAGGTCTTACGCCGTGCGACAAGCGTCGTGATGAATACATCTCCATGCAGGTTCTTGACAAGCGTACAGGACAATACAATACTTGGACACCGACAAATGCCAATGGACGTTTCTCGGGCGACAGTATCACGTTGAGACGTGCGTTTGCGCAAAGTATCAACTCCATTGCCGTGCGTTTGGGGCAGGAGATGGGCATTCCCAACATTATTCGCACTGCGCAGGACATGGGCATAGAAAGTCCGCTTGACAACGAGCCTTCGTTGGCTTTGGGCTCAAGCGATGTCAATCTGCTTGAATTGACCAATGCCTATTGCACTATTGCCAATGACGGAAAGCGTCATTCTCCCGTTTTGGTGACCAAGATTGTGGATAAGGATGGCAATGAGGTCTATAAAGCCCCAGACGATTTGCAGCAGGCCGTGCCTTATCGTTCTGCTTTCTTCATGCAGGAGATTCTTAAAGCTGGCCGAATGGAAGGAGGAGGTACGAGCATGAGCTTGAACCACTACATCTTGCCTAACGGTGATACCGACTGGGGAGGCAAGACGGGTACATCCAACAGACACGCCGATGCATGGTTTATGGCCGTTAGCCCCAAACTTGTGGTTGGTTGCTGGGTTGGTGGCGAGTATCGCAGCATCCATTTCCGCACAGGCGCACTGGGGCAAGGCTCTAAGACGGCGTTGCCCATCTGTGGTGAGTTCATCTACGCGCTCAGTCTCGACTCCAAGTATCATGAGAAATATAAGGGGAAGTGGCCGGCTCCCGACCCGAACGAGATAGAGCCATCGATGTATCAGTGTGCCAGATCGGTCGTTTCAACGGCGAAGAGCGACACGCTCGACATCTATTACCGTAACCGTCGCCAAGAGGAGATGGAGTCGGAGGAAATGTCGGACGAGGATATGGAGCAGCTGCAGCAGGATATGAACAAGATTCTCAATGAGCATGGGCAGGAGATACAGCGTCAGCAAGCTCCGGATGCCTCCCAGCACCATCCCTCTACCTCTGCTCCGGCCAAGTCTCAGCAAGGAAGTCAGCAGCATATAGCCCCGGCGCAGCGTCCGCACGCGGAGCAGATATAATACAGATGCTGTGTGGCTATGGCTGACAATGTTGTCGAAAATATTGATTTGGACAACTTGGAGTTGCAGCAAGCACTCCAAGTTGTCCAGTTTACCCGTAACTCCATTTTCCTTACTGGAAAAGCAGGGACGGGCAAATCGACATTCCTGCGCTATATAGCCGCCACAACGAAGAAACGCTATGTGGTTCTCGCCCCAACGGGCATTGCGGCCATCAATGCAGGTGGCGTAACGCTGCATTCTTTCTTCAAATTGCCATTCCATCCGTTGTTGCCCACCGACTCCCGCTATTCTCCCCGCCACATCCGAAAGACGCTGCGCTATAATGGTGAGAAAATCAAGCTGCTGCGCGAGGTGGAGCTGATTATTATCGATGAGGTGTCGATGGTGCGTGCCGACATTATCGACTTCATTGACAAGGTGCTGCGCATTTATTGTGGCAATATGCGTGAGCCTTTTGGTGGCAAGCAGATGCTCTTTGTGGGCGATGTCTATCAGCTTGAGCCTGTGGTCAAGGAGGAGGATCGCCGCTTGCTCGACCCCTTCTACAGTGGTTCTTATTTCTTCAATGCCACGGTGTTTCGCTCTTTTCCCTTGGTGAGCATAGAGTTGAAGAAAGTATATCGTCAGAAAGACTCCTTGTTTATTTCCATTCTCGACCATATCCGTATGAATCATGTCACCCCCGCTGATCTTGCGGCACTTAATCGGCGTGTGGAAAAGGGAGGGCTGACGGGCAGGAGCGATGGCGAAAAGTTGTCCATCACGCTTTCAACGAAGCGCGACAACGTTGATTGGACCAACGAGCAGGAACTTGCGAGGCTTCCGGGAGACCCGGTGGTGCTCACGGGAGAAATCAGCGGAGAGTTTCCCGAAGGCACATTGCCCACGCCATTGGAGCTTCGGCTGAAGGTGGGTGCGCAGGTAATGTTTGTCAAGAACGATGCAGACCGCCTGTGGGTGAATGGCACGCTTGGCGTTGTCACCGGCATCGATGAGGACGGAGGCAAGATATACGTTCGCACGGAGCAAGAACCAGAGCTGCAAGTGGTGCGCGAGCTGTGGGAAAATGTGCGCTACAGATTCAATGAAGAGGAAAAAAAGATCGAGGAGGAGCAAATAGGCACTTACGTGCAGTTTCCCGTCAAGCTGGCGTGGGCGATAACCATACACAAAAGCCAGGGGCTTACTTTTCAGAATGTCGACATCGACTTGGGTGGCGGGGCGTTTGCCGGAGGCCAAACCTATGTGGCTCTTTCGCGCTGCACTTCGCTTGAGGGGGTCAGACTGCGTGAGCCGGTCAAGCGGAGCGACATTTTTGTAAAGGATGAGGTGCTGGGCTTTGCCCGCCATTACAATGACAGAAATCTGATAGGGACGGTTCTCAAGCAGTCGAAGGCTGATAAGGAATACTTTGATGCGGCGCGAGCTTGGGACAGAGGCGACTACGGAGAGTTTATCAAGCAGTTTTTCTTGGCCATCCATAGCCGTTATGATGTGGAGAAGCCGGCCTGCAAGCGGCTTTTTCGGTTGAAACTGAATCATTTCAACGCCATAAAGGCGGAGAATGAGCGGCTGCAAGAAGAGCTTGACAAGCAGACGAAGGCTTTGCGGAGGTTTGCCGCAGAGTATTACGTGCTGGGGCAGGAGTGTGAGAAAGAGAAGATGTTGGCGGCTGCCATCAAGAATTATCAGAAAGCGTTGGAACTTTGTCCCGACTACACCAAGGCAAAGCGGCGAATTAAAGTTTTGGAAAAGAGCATAAGTCAATGAAGAGTTTATGGTATGCGGCAGCCTTGCTGCTGTTGGTCTCTTGCCGTATGGCGCATCGGATAGACCCCTCCGAGATGGACAGCGTTCCCCAGAGTGCTTTTGCCCCTTTGGAGAACGACACGATTGTGCCCATCAATCTGAAGATGGTTACGGGGATTGATTTCCCAAAGTATAAGATTGTGAAGGAGACACCCTCCTTTCCCGACTCCGTGAGCATAGCCGCTGTGGAGGAGACGGTGGGCAGTGGCAATTTTTCGGCGGTGCTTGTGATGGACACGCTTGCCCCTGCCGAGTTCTATCAACGGATAGACACCCTCAGCCGTCGTGACAGTTGCTGGCAAGTGACGGACAAATCTTATCTTTATCAGCGCAAAATGAATGGCGTGAGCTATACGGTGGTGCTTTCGCCGCAAAGCAAGGTCATCCGTTATTCGCAGTCTTGCAGGCAATACCAGCGGTAGGCTGCTGCTTTGACCGCTCTCTCCATGGTAAGAGGTGCCCTCTTACTTGGCAAAACGTAAGGTTTTGCCCTCCGAAACGTTACCTTTTGCCTTGCAAAAGGTAACGTTTTCTTTTGTACTGAGGCACAGCGTGTTGCGGCATCCTTGAATTCATGGCGGGGGCAACAATTCTTTGGTTTTCCTGGTCATTATCTTTGGCAGTCTGATTTTCTTTGTTTATTTTTGCAAGTGTAATCATTTGCTGTCAAAACTAAATACAGATGACCTATCCATTAATATCACAATACGTTGAGTCGATACTCAGTGCGGAGGACAACTTCGGCACGTTGACAAGCTTGCGCCCCGTCTTGGATGCGGACGGCAAGCCGGTGATGACAAGCGGCAACTTTGCCGTGGTGTTCAAGATGAAGGATGTTCAGAGTGGCAAGCTCTATGCCGTGAAGTGTTTCCTCAAGGACCAGCCTCGCCGCGCGGAGAGCTACAGGATGATTGCAGACGAATTGGAATATGTGTCATCAACGTTTCTTGCAAAGTTCAAGTATTTGGACAATGAATTGTTCGTGGATAGCAGCAATACCGATGATACCGAGTTCCCCGTGTTGCTGATGGACTGGGTGGAGGGCGTGAACCTCGACCAATACCTGCGTCGGCACCTTGACGACACTTACGCCCTGCGCATGCTCGCTTATCAGTTCAGTAAACTCGCCATGTGGCTTTTGCCGCAGCCTTTTGCCCACGGCGACATCAAGCCAGACAACATCATGGTGCGCAATGACGGCTCTCTCGTGCTGATAGACTACGATGGCATGTATGTGCCGGCCATGGCGGGGGAGGAAGCCCGTGAGCTTGGCAGCCCCGACTTCCGCCACCCGTTGCGCGAGGTGGAAGTCTTCAATGAGCATATCGACGACTTTTCGCTCGCTTCCATGCTCCTTTCGCTTCGTGCCATCGCTGCCTGCCCGTCATTGCTTGATAAGTATGGTGCTGCCGACCGCCTGCTTTTCTCCGAGGCAGATTATCGCGAAATCCACTCATGCCGGCTCTTGAAAGAACTTTACCCGTCCGCCGACAACGAAATCAACACCCTTGTCAGCCTCTTCACCCTCGCCTTGGCGCAAGGAGATTTGTCGAAAGTGTCGTTCCGTTTGCTTTCCGTGGACAGGCCACAGGAGCCTCCCGTAGTGCTAAGCACCGAGGTCTCCGTTGAGGATAAGGCAAATGTATGGGCGGATGAGTATGGGGCAAAATACAGCAAGGACAGGAAGCGGTTGATCGAAGTGCCTCGTAACCTTGAGAGGTATGAGATAAGAATGGGAACTAAAGTGATTTGTGACTATGCTTTCTGGGACTGTAAATCCCTTCAGCAGATCATGATCCCCGACAGTGTGACGAACATTGGAGAAAGTGCTTTCTATTTTTGTTCATCCCTTCAGCGGATTACTATTCCCGATGGCGTGACGAGTATAGGAGAAAGTGCTTTCAATCTTTGTTCCTCCCTTCTGCGGATTACTATTCCCGATGGCGTGACGAGCATAGGAGAAAGTGCTTTCTATTTTTGTTCATCCCTTCAACAGATTATGATTCCTGATGGTGTGACGCGTATAGGACAAAAGGCTTTCTATGGTTGTTCATCCCTTCAACAGGTTACTATACCTTCCAGCGTAACGAATATAGGGGATGGTGTTTTTGCTGGTTGTAAATGTCAAGTAATATGCCGTTCGCCATATTTCAAGGTGCAGGATGGAA
>CAZXFP010000016.1:0-44351 GCA_964640675.1 uncultured Prevotella sp.
CCATTCGCTGACCTTCAGGTCTCGGCTCACGCCGGCCTTGTCCAAAATCTTTGCTGAACTACTTCGACCTATACCATAGATATAAGTCAATGCGATTTCGCCACGCTTATTCTGGGGCAAATCTACTCCAACAATTCTAATTGCCATTGAAAAACTTAAATTTGTTAAATGTCTAAACTAGCTAAAAAGCACGCAAAGTTACTGTTTTTTTTTGACCCAGCACACTTTTTTACGCTATTTTAACTTTAACCCTGACGCAACTTGTACTTAGGGTTCTTCTTGTTGATAACGAAAAGGCGACCCTTGCGACGAACAATCTTGCAATCAGGGGTACGCTTCTTTAATGATGCTCTAGTCTTCATACAGCGTTTATGATTATTTATATCTGAAAACGATTCTGCCTTTTGTTAAGTCATAGGGACTCATCTCGACCTTCACCTTGTCGCCGGGAAGAATCTTGATGTAGTGCATTCTCATTTTGCCAGAGATATGTGCCGTAATATCGACACCATTCTCAAGTTCAACCCGGAACATTGCATTGGAGAGTGCCTCCATGATGGTTCCGTCCTGCTCTATAACATCTTGCTTTGCCATAATTTCTTTTAATGTAGCCTTTCTTTATATTGAATTGATTTCACGAAACGATGTTAATATTTCTGCCCTGTCTTGACGTACAACAACCGTGTGTCCATATTTGACACAAAGGTCGCCAGTCTTCGAGGAGTCGGCCTGAGCCAACGCACTGTTCGCAGAGCACCTAACTGTTGGAACTATTGACAAACACATTCCCGACTTAAGGAGCAAATGATCTGCAACACTTGATAAAAGAGTCAACTTGGGAAGTTCCTCCAATGAGCGGCCAATACCATGACCATAAGCATCACAAACATCTACATTGCCGAGTTTGCACCGTATCTGTATAGCACAACCAACTTCGTAAAGATGGTGTCCTGCCACAACCCGCTTGATTGCCAAGCCGAGCGACTGGATGGCAGTTTGCATCACACTGGTTGCTTCCTCACTCACACGTCCCACACCAAAAGTATAAGCACAAAGAGAATGAAAGCCCCCAAGACGCGCCCTGCATTCAACTGAAAGGATGTCACCCTCCTGCAATTCCACAACCCCTTCCGATTGGGAATCAACAAGCTCCCCATTTATAAAGAAAACCAACTCAAGCTTCTGCTTGCAAAACTTTTCCGCCTCCAAGCATCGGCGTTGGTGAGCAACATTTTCAGCTATTCTCCGCAACTGGTACGGAGTGTTTCCAGGTACTACGTGGCGGCCAACCACAGCCAGCGTTGTTGACGCTAGCTGGCTGGCCGCACGCATTTGGTTTATCTCATCTTCAGTCTTCAGAAATATCTTCATCTACTCATACTGATGTGAATCAGTAGGCGGATACACCGCCGTTCCCACGAGTGTGACCCGAGTTGAGAAGACCATCGTAGTGGCGCATCATCAAATGCGACTCAATCTGCTGCAGCGTATCAATCACCACACCAGTGAGAATCAAAAGAGATGTACCTCCGAAAAACTGACCGAAAGAATCTTGCACGTTCAACAATCCGGCCAAAGCTGGCATAACGGCAATGAACGCGATGAACAACGAACCCGGCAACGTGATACGAGACATAACCGTATCAATATAGTTGGCCGTGTCCTTACCTGGCTTCACACCAGGAATAAAACCGTTGTTACGCTTCATATCCTCAGCCATCTGAACAGGATTCAAGGTGATTGCTGTGTAGAAATAGGTGAATGCAATTACAAGAATCACATAAACCGTATTATACAGCAAACTCTTGGTGTTCATAAGCTGCTGAAGAACCGGACTGGCATTGTCTGTGGAATACTGAACGATGGCAAGCGGAATGAACATCAATGCCTGAGCAAAGATGATAGGCATCACATTTGCTGCGAACAGCTTCAGCGGTATGTACTGGCGAGCGCCACCATACTGCTTGTTACCCACAACGCGCTTAGCATATTGAACAGGTATCTTGCGAGTACCTTGCGTAAGGAGAATCGACGCACACACTACGGCGTAAAGGATTATCAGCTCTACGATGAACATTACCAATCCACCACCAGTAATGGCGGTGAAACGACTGCTGACTTCCTGAATGAAAGCCTGCGGCAGTCGGGCGATGATACCAATCATAATAATGAGCGAGATACCATTACCAATACCCTTATCGGTGATGCGCTCACCCAACCACAGAATAAACATGGAACCTGCGGCAAGGATGAATGCGGCAGGAATCATGAAAAAGGTCCAACTGATGCCCGTGGCAAGAGCCGCCGAAGCCTGCATCTTCAAGTTGATCAGATAAGACGGAGCTTGAAAAAACAGAATGGCAATGGTCAAGATACGAGTGTACCAGTTGATTTTCTTCCTGCCGCTCTCGCCCTCGCGCTGCATCTTTTGGAAATAAGGTACGGCGACGGCGAGAAGCTGCATGACGATAGAGGCCGAAATGTATGGCATGATTCCCAATGCGAAGATAGACGCATTGGAGAATGCACCACCGGAGAACATGTCCAAAAGCGACATCAAGCCGCCTGCGGTTTGCGACTGCAGTCTGCCAAGCTCGTTAGGATCGATACCCGGCAGAACTATAAATGACCCGAAACGGTATATAGCCGTAAACAGAAGAGTGATGAGGAGACGCTGGCGCAAATCCTCAATCTTCCAACAGTTCTTCAGTGTCTCTATAAACTTTTTCATTAATCCTAAATAATTGTAGTGTTACCACCTGCTGCCTTGATAGCTTCCTCGGCAGTCTTCGAGAAGGCATGAGCCTCCACTTCAAGCTTAGCTTTCAGCTCGCCCGTACCAAGAATCTTCACAAGACCCTTAGCCTTGGAGAATCCAGCCTCACGAAGGTCGGCAGGACCAATCTTCGTAAGATTCTTCTTCTCAGCAAGCTCTTGAAGCGTAGCGAGGTTGATGGCCAAATACTCTTTGTGGTTGATGTTCTTAAACCCAGCCTTCGGCACACGGCGCTGGAGCGGCATCTGGCCACCCTCAAAGCCAACCTTGTGCTTGTAACCAGAACGAGACTTTGCACCCTTATGACCACGCGTAGACGTACCACCAAGGCCCGAACCCGGACCACGGCCAATACGACGACGGCTACGAGTAGAGCCTGCAGCTGGTTTCAAATTATTTAATTTCATAATCAATGAATGCTTTTAAAGATGATTTATTCAACTACCGTTACAAGGTGGTGAACCTTACGAATCATGCCACGCACGCTCGGTGTGTCCTCAACCTCAACAATCTGAGAAATCTTGCGAAGCCCCAATGCAAGGAGCGTACGCTTTTGATCTATCGGAGCGTTGATACGGCTCTTAATCTGCTTAACCTTAATTGTTGCCATAATATTGAACCTCCTGTTGATTAACCGTTAAACACCTTGTCCATGGCTACTCCACGCTCACCAGCTACCGTATAGGCATCACGCATCTGCGAAAGTGCGGCAATAGTAGCTTTCACCAAGTTGTGAGGGTTGGAAGACCCCTTAGACTTAGCAATCACGTCAGTAATACCTGCGCTCTCCAAAACGGCACGCATAGCACCACCAGCCTTCAGTCCGGTACCGGCAGCAGCAGGCTTGATAAGCACTTGAGCACCACCATAGCGAGTCTCAACCTCGTGAGGAACAGTGCCCTTCAGCACCGGAACCTTAACAAGATTCTTCTTTGCAGAGTCCGTACCCTTCTGGATGGCAGCAGTAACCTCACCAGCCTTGCCGAGACCCCAACCAATAACGCCCTTGCCGTCACCGACAACAACGATAGCAGCAAACGTGAAAGTACGTCCACCCTTCGTAACCTTGGTTACGCGGTTGATGGCAACCAGACGGTCTTTCAATTCTACGTCACTATTAACTCTTACTCTATTCATTGCCATAATCGTTTAGAATTTAAGACCTCCCTCACGGGCTGCGTCGGCAAGAGCCTGAACACGGCCATGGTAAAGGTAACCGTTACGGTCGAAGACGACCTTCTCAATGCCTGCCTCCTTGGCTTTGCTGGCAACCAGCTCACCAACTTTCTTGGCCTGCTCGCTCTTGTTCATCTTCTCAAAGCCAAGCGACGATGCCGAAGCAAGAGTCGTGCCAGTGATATCATTGATGACTTGGGCGTAAATCTGCTTATTACTGCGGAAAACGCTCAAACGGGGACGCTCTGCAGTACCTTTCACACTCTTGCGAATGCGAAACTTAATCTTTTGTCTTCTAAGTTCTTTCTTTGTACTCATAATCTTAGCGAATTATTAAAGTTACTTGGCTGCAGCCGTCTTACCAGACTTTCTGCGAATAACCTCTCCCTTGAACAGGATACCCTTGCCCTTATAAGGCTCCGGCATACGGAAAGAACGGATTTTAGCACAAATGAGACCAAGAAGCTGCTTGTCGCAAGTCTCGAGCGTGATGATGGGGTTCTGGTTGCGCTCACTCTTCGTCTCCACCTTCACCTCAGCCGGAAGCTCCAGGAAGATGGGATGCGTATAACCAAGAGAGAACTCAATGATGTTGCCCTTGTTGCTCACACGATAACCAACGCCAACGAGTTCAAGCGTCTTCTGATAACCCTCGCTCACGCCAACAATCATATTGTTGACCAAAGAACGATAAAGGCCATGATAAGACTGCTTCTGCTTGATATCAACATCGCTGTTCTCGTTGATGTCGAACTTCACCTCGCTGTCCTCAATGATTACCTTGATAGAAGGGTTTACCCACTGTGAAAGCTCACCCTTGGGGCCTTTCACGCTCACAACGTCGTCCTTAAGCGTAACAGTTACGCCAGCAGGAATATGAATTGGCAGTTTACCTATTCTAGACATGTTAAATCCTCCAAATCAATAGATATAGCAAAGAACCTCTCCGCCAATTTTCTCAGCGACGGCCTCTTTGTTGGTCATTACACCCTTGGAAGTGGAAATAATTGCAATTCCCAATCCGTTAATAACTCTCGGCATATCTTTGTAGCCAGTGTACTGGCGAAGACCCGGAGTAGAGACACGCTTCAAATTCTTGATGGCACTCTGCTTGGTCACCGGATCATACTTCAATGCCACCTTGATGGTACCTTGAGGACCATCCTCCATGAACTTATAGTTCAGGATGTAGCCCTTCTCGAAGAGAATCTTCGTAATGGCCTTCTTCATGTTCGACGCAGGAACCTCCACCACACGGTGATGAGCCATGATGGCGTTTCTGAGTCTTGTCAGATAATCTGCTATTGGATCTGTCATAAAATAAAATGTTTAATTAATCGGGACTCCCCCGACAATATTAAAAAAGTATGCTATTGAAAAACGACCATCAGGCGACGGAGCATCACCGTCTCCTGACAATCATTAATCTTCTGCTTTACCAACTGGCTTTTCTCACTCCAGGAATCAATCCCTGCGATGCCATCTCACGGAACTGGATACGCGACAAACCAAACTGACGCATATAGCCCTTCGGACGTCCAGTGATCTTGCAACGGTTGTGAAGACGAATGGGGTTGGCATTCTTGGGAATGGCCTGCAACTTGCGGGCAGCCTCATAAGCCTCAGCAGGGTCTTTCGAGGTAGCGATAATCTTCTTCAATTCAGCACGCTTCTCGGCATAACGAGCCACAAGCTTGGCACGCTTCACCTCACGGGCTTTCATAGATTCTTTTGCCATATCTCTTAATCGTTTTTAGCGTTCTTGAATGGAAGGCCGAAAGCCTTGAGCAATGCATAACCTTCCTCGTCCGTCTTGGCCGAAGTGACGAAAGTGATGTTCATACCCTGAATGCGGTCAATCTGATCGATGTTGATCTCCGGGAAGATAATCTGCTCAGAGATACCGAGGGTATAGTTACCACGACCATCGAACTTGCTCTCAATACCCTTGAAGTCGCGAATACGAGGCAAGGAGATGCGAACCAGCTTCTCCAGGAACTCATACATACGCTCACGGCGCAATGTCACCATCACACCAATAGGCATCTTCTTACGGAGCTTGAAGTTGGCAATGTCCTTCTTAGAGAATGTAGCCACGGCCTTCTGACCTGTGATAGCCGTAATCTCATTGATGGCCACGTCAATAATCTTCTTGTCCTGCGTTGCGTCACCAAGTCCCTGATTGATAACAATCTTCTTCAAGACAGGAATCTGCATTGTCGAAGAATAGTTGAACTGCTTCTGCAGGGCAGGAGCGATCTGCTCCTTATACTGTTTCTTTAACTGTGCTGTATCCATTACTTGATTTCCTCCCCAGACTTTTTAGAGATACGCTTCACGTTCTTGCCCTCACGCTCAACACGAATGCGAGTAGCCTTTCCGCTCTTCGGATCAATCAGACTAACATTGGAAATATGAATTGAAGCCTCCTGCTTGACGATTCCGCCTTGAGGGTTCTGAGCCGAAGGCTTAGTGCTCTTAGACACTACGTGCACGCCCTCAACAACCACGCGATCCTCATCGCGAAGAACCTTGAGGACTTTACCCGTCTTGCCCTTATCGGCACCTGCGAGAACGATAACCTTATCGTCCTTTCTGATATGGGTTTTTGCCATTTCTTTCTGCTTTATAAAATTAGAGAACCTCTGGTGCGAGAGAAACGACTTTCATATTCACAGCACGAAGCTCACGGGCTACAGGGCCGAAGATACGGCTACCGCGAAGCTCACCTGCATTGTTCAACAACACGCAAGCGTTGTCATCAAAACGGATATAGGAACCATCGGCACGACGGATTTCCTTCTTTGTGCGAACAATCAAAGCCTTGGATACTGCACCCTTCTTCAACTCACTCGATGGGATGACGTTCTGTACAGCCACAACGATGATGTCGCCTACGCTAGCGTAACGACGACGCGTACCACCCAGCACGCGAATGCACTTAGCCTCACGCGCGCCGCTGTTGTCGCATACAGTAAGTCTTGATTCTGCCTGTATCATATTTTACTTAGCTTTTTCTACGATTTGAACCAATCTCCATCGCTTCGTCTTCGACAAAGGACGGGTCTCCATAATCATTACAGTGTCGCCCACATTGGCCTCGTTCTTCTCATCGTGGGCATGGTATTTCTTCGTGTGCTGCACGAATTTACCATAAATAGGGTGCTTCTCCTTGAACTTGGAGGCAATAACAATGGTTTTATCCATCTTGTTGCTGATTACGACACCCTGTCTTACCTTTCTTAAATTTCTTGTTTCCATCTGGACCATTGTTATTTATTCAGTTCTCTCATACGGAGTTCAGTCTTCATACGTGCAATGTCACGACGAGCCGCCTTGATCTGAGATGGATTCTCAAGAGGAGTAATGTTGTGGTTGAGTTTCATCTGCGAAAGAGCAGCCTCAGCATTCTCCACCTTCTCGCGCAAATCCTTGTCGGCGAGAGCCTTAATTTCATTCATCTTCATACCTTAAGCGTTTTTATCGTAATCACGTCTGACAATAAACTTCGTCTTCACGGGCAACTTCTGAGCGGCAAGACGCAAAGCCTCCTTGGCCACATCAAAGCTCACACCCTCTACTTCGAAGAGAACACGACCCGGGGTAACAGGCGCAACCCATCCTGCGGGATCACCCTTACCCTTACCCATACGCACATCAGCAGGCTTACGGGTGATGGGTTTGTCGGGGAAAATACGAATCCAGACCTGACCCTGACGGTTCATATAACGGTTAACGGCCACACGGGCAGCCTCAATCTGACGGCTGTCAAGCCACTTGGCCTCAAGGGTCTTGATGCCGAAAGAGCCGAACGCAAGCTGCGTGCCTCTATGGGCATTGCCCTTATTGCCGCGACCATCTTGTGGTCTTCTATATTTTACTCTTTTTGGCTGTAACATGATAGCTTCTGCTTTTAACGGTTATTGTTTCTTCTGCGTCCGCCACGACGGTCACGGCGATCGTTGTTAGGACGGCGCGACTCTTTCTCCTGTGCGAAGTTAGGCGACAAATCCACCTTGTTGTAGACTTCGCCACGGCAAATCCAAACCTTCACACCCAGCAGACCTACCTTGGTGAGAGCCTCACACTTGCAATAGTCGATGTCGGCACGGAACGTGTGCAACGGGGTACGACCCTCCTTGAACATTTCCTTACGACGCATCTCGGCACCATTCAAACGGCCAGAAATCTGAACCTTGATACCCTCTGCGCCCGAACGCATTGCATTGGCAATGGCCATCTTGGCTGCACGACGATAAGCAATCTTACCCTCCAGCTGGCGAGCAATGTTGTTACCAACAATCGTTGCATCCAAATCAGGCTTCTTCACCTCAAAAATATTAATTTGAATCTCCTTCTTGAAAAGGTTCTTCAATTCCTCGCGAAGCTTATCGACATCAGCTCCACCCTTACCGATAACAAAGCCCGGACGAGCCGTGCAAACAGTAATGGTGACGAGCTTCAACGTACGCTCAATGACAATACGAGAGACGCTTGCTTTCTCCAGACGCTTGTTGAGATATTGGCGAATCTTCTGATCCTCAACCAAATTATCGCCAAAATCCTTGCCTCCGAACCAGTTCGAGTCCCAACCGCGGATAATACCCAAACGGTTGCTTATTGGATTAACTTTCTGTCCCATTCTTCTCCTTATTTATTGTCATCGTTAGTGCCAGCTTCTTTCGAATCGACGAAAATCGTCACATGATTGGAACGCTTGCGAATTCTGTAGCCACGTCCTTGCGGTGCGGGACGCATACGCTTCATCGTCACACCCTCATCGACGAAAATCTTGGAGATGAACAACTCACCATCCTCTGCCTTGCGGTCATTCTTGGCCTCCCAGTTAGCAATCGCCGAACGCAGCAACTTCTCTACATTCTCTGCGGCAGCCTTCTTCGAGAACCGAAGTACGCCCAACGCACGGTTTACCTCCATGCCACGCACCATGTCAACGACATAGCGCATCTTACGCGGAGAAGAGGGGCAACCTTTGAGCGTAGCAAAATACTGGCTTTTCTTGGCCTCTTTGATGGCCTCAGCCTTAATATGTTTTCTTGCTCCCATTATTATTTATTCTAAATGGATGAAATGGCCTGCTTACTTCTTGTTGTTGCCAGAGTGGCCACCGAAGCGACGCGTGGGGCTGAACTCACCGAGTTTGTGACCCACCATGTTCTCTGTAATGTAAACAGGGATAAATTTGTTTCCGTTATGAACTGCAACGGTGTGTCCCACGAAATCCGGGGAAATCATCGATGCTCTGGCCCAAGTCTTGACGACGCTCTTCTTGCCGCTCTCGTTCATGGCAAGAATCTTCTTCTCGAGCGATACGTTGATGTATGGACCCTTTTTGATTGAACGACTCATAATTTAACGCTTAATAAGTTTACTTCTTGTTAGCTCTCTCAATGATGTACTTGTTCGAGAGCTTCTTCGGTGCGCGAGTCTTCAGACCCTTTGCATACAAGCCCTTACGTGAACGCGGGTGACCACCAGACTGACGGCCCTCACCACCACCCATCGGGTGATCGACAGGGTTCATAACAACACCACGGTTGTGCGGGCGACGACCCAACCAACGCGAACGACCGGCCTTACCCGAACGCTCAAGAGCGTGATCAGAGTTACCTACACTGCCAATAGTGGCCTTGCAAGCCGAAAGAATCTGACGAGTCTCGCCAGAGGGAAGCTTGATAACGCAATATGCGCCATCACGAGAAGTAAGCTGAGCGAAGTTACCAGCCGAGCGAACCAAGCGCGCACCCTCACCCGGACGGAGTTCGATGTTGTGAATCACCGTACCGACAGGGATGTGCGAGAGCGGGAGCGTATTGCCAACCTCGGGTGCTGCCTCAGTACCCGACAGCAGCGTAGAGCCCACCTGCAGTCCGTTAGGAGCAATAATGTAACGTTTTTCACCATCAGCATAGAAGAGCAAAGCAATACGAGCCGAACGGTTAGGATCGTACTCGATTGTCTTCACCACAGCTGGAACACCATCCTTCTCTCGCTTGAAGTCGATTAAACGATACTTCCTCTTGTGGCCACCGCCCAAGTAGCGCATGGTCATCTTACCGGTGTTGTTTCGACCACCGGTAGAACGCTTACCGTAAACGAGAGACTTCTCTGGCACGGATGCAGTAATATCCTCGAACGTGCCAATAATCTTGTGTCTTTGACCCGGCGTAACCGGGTTTAACTTACGTACTGCCATTTTTTATTTTATGTTGCTGTAAAAATCGATAGCATCGCCATTCTGAAGAGTGACGATAGCCTTCTTGAAGGCGTTGCGCTGACCTTTCACAAGGCCACGCTTCGTGTAGCGCGACATACGCTTTCCTGCATAACGCATCGTGTTGACGTCCAACACCTTGACATTGTACAGAGCCTCTACCTCCTTCTTGATGGCAAGCTTGTCGGCATCGGGCTTGACGATGAAGCCATACTTCGGCTGTGCCGGAATGGTATACTTCTCGCCCTTCTTCTTACCAGTCTTATCCAAAGAAGACTTGTCCGTCATCTTCGTCATCTTTTCAGTGACGATTGGCTTAATGATATATCCCATATTCTGTTGTCTCCTTATGTATAACTTACTTGTTCAAGATACCCTCAATAGCCTTCAGTGAATTCTCAGTGATAACGAGCACGTCTGCATCCAAAATTTTGTACGTATTAACGTTCTCTGCAATCATCACGTGAGTTCTTTGGAGGTTTCGAACGGACAAAAATACATTTTTATTAGCTTCTGGCAAAAGAAGCAGGACTTTCTTTCCCTCAACTTTAAGATTTTTAGCAATATTTACGAAATCTTTCGTCTTGGGAGCATCCATATTGAAGTCCTCAACCACAACGATGGCATCGTCCTTAGCCTTATAAGAAAGCGCAGACTTGCGAGCAAGAATCTTTACTTTTTTGTTAAGCTTGAAACGATAATCACGAGGCTTCGGGCCGAAAACGCGACCTCCACCTACGAGAACCGGAGAGTTGATGTCACCACGACGTGCTCCGCCGCCACCTTTCTGACGACCCAGCTTACGGGTGGAACCGGAAACCTCGCTTCTCTCCTTACTCTTATGCGTTCCCTGACGCTGATCAGCCATGTACTGCTTCACATCAAGGTAGATAACGTGGTCGTTGGGTTCAATTCCGAAGATGCTCTCGCTGAGAGTCACCTTGCGGCCGGTCTCCTGACCTTTGATATCCAATACGTTAATATCCATTACTTGTTGATGATTACGGTTGAACCAATGCATCCAGCCACGCTGCCCTTAACAAGGAGCAAGTTGTGCTCTGGAATTACCTTTAACACTTTGAGGTTCTGGGTGGTCACCCGGTCGCCTCCCATCTGGCCGCCCATGCGCATTCCCTTGAACACCTTGGCAGGGTAAGAGCAGGCACCGATAGAACCCGGCTTGCGGGCACGGTCGTCCTGACCGTGAGTTGACTGACCAACACCACCAAAACCGTGGCGCTTCATCACACCCTGGAAACCTTTACCCTTGGAAGTTCCAACAACATCGACGAAAGTCGCATCGTTGAAAAGCTCCACCGTAATGGTATCACCGAGATTGTAATCCTCGTCAAACTTGAACTCGGCCAAGTGCTTCTTGGGCGTTGTGCCGGCCTTCTTGTAGTGTCCCTGCATGGGCTTGGAGGTATTCTTCTCCTTTGCCTCGCCGAAACCTAATTGAACAGCCTTGTAACCATCCTTCTCAACGGTTTTCACCTGGGTTACAACACAAGGACCAGCTTCGATAACAGTGCACGGCACATTCTTGCCGTCGGCACTGAAAACGGATGTCATTCCGATTTTCTTTCCTAATAATCCTGGCATTTCAATAACTTGTTAGTAATTCTTGAATAAGATAAAAACGTTGGCATCAAACCTTAATCTCAACCTCAACACCCGAGGGAAGCTCAAGCTTCATAAGCGCGTCGACCGTCTTAGCCGTAGAGCTGTAGATGTCGATAAGACGCTTGTAGTTGGAGAGCTGGAACTGCTCACGCGACTTCTTGTTAACGAAAGTTGAACGGTTGACCGTGTAGATGCGCTTGTGGGTGGGCAATGGAATAGGACCACTCACGATAGCACCCGTAGCCTTGACAGCCTTGACAATCTTCTCGGCCGACTTGTCTACCAGCTGATGATCATAAGACTTCAGCTTGATGCGAATTTTCTGACTCATGTCGTTTAATTTGCTTTAAATTAAATATAAATAAACTTGTTTTCGGTCAAGACAGAGATACGCCTTCATAAGAGTCATTCGCTATGCTTGCGTCCACTGCCTTGTATGTGTTTGTACCATGCTCAGACGGCTTGGAGTCCGTCTGAGCATGGCTATCAGTCTTTACTTAACCAGCTCGGGATGTCCGTTCAGCTCAGTCAAGATCTCCTTGGCCAAGCTTGAAGACACCGGTGAGTGGTGATCGTACTCCATAGAAGAAGTTGCACGACCCGAAGTGATGGTACGCAGAGCGGTCACATAGCCGAACATCTCTGCCAGCGGAACCATAGCCTTCACGATGCGGGCACCGCTACGAGCCTCGTCCATACCCTGCACAAGACCACGACGCTTGTTCAAGTCGCCAATCACGTCACCCATGTTCTCCTCCGGCGTAACAACCTCTACGCGCATGATCGGCTCCATGAGCACGGGAGTAGCCTGCGGGCAGAGCTTCTTGAATGCCTGATGAGCAACAAGCTCGAACGACAACTGGTCAGAGTCCACAGGGTGGAAGCTACCATCGCTGAGCGTTACCTTCAAGCCCGTCATCGGGAAGCCACCGAGCACACCGTTGGTAAGGCAATCGCGGAATCCCTTCTCAACAGAAGGAATGAACTCCTTAGGCACGTTACCACCCTTGACGATGTTGACAAACTGCAAGTCGCCCTCCGTGAAGTCCTCGTCCTTCGGACCGATGGTTACATCGATGCAAGCGAACTTACCACGACCACCAGACTGCTTCTTGTAAGTCTCACGACTCTGAGCAGTGCCAATGATGGCCTCCTTGTAGTTAACCTGCGGCTTACCTTGGTTACACTCCACCTTGAACTCACGCTTCAGACGGTCGATGATGATATCAAGGTGAAGCTCACCCATACCAGAGATAATCGTCTGTCCGCTCTGCTCATCGGTGCGAACGGTGAACGTGGGATCCTCCTCGGCCAGCTTGGCAAGACCATTGTCGAGCTTGGTGATGTCGGCCTGGCTCTTCGGCTCAACGGCGATAGAAAGCACCGTATCGGGGAAGGTCATAGACTCCAGCACGATGGGATGCTCCTCATCGCAGAGGGTGTCACCCGTGCGGATATCCTTGAAACCAACACCTGCGCCAATGTCACCAGCCTCAATAGCCTGCATAGGAATCTCCTTGTTGGAGTTCATCTGGAACAAGCGGCTGATGCGCTCCTTCTTGCCCGAACGGGGGTTGTAGACATAAGAGCCTGCCTCAACCTTACCCGAATAGACGCGGAAGAACACCAAACGACCCATGAACGGATCAGTGGCGATCTTGAACGCCAAAGCCGATGTCGGCTCGTTCTCATCCGGCTTGCGCTCCTCTTCCTCCTCAGTATCGGGATTCTCACCCTTGATGTTGGGCGTATCCAGCGGAGAGGGAAGGAATGCACAAGTATAGTCGAGCAGCGGCTGCACACCCTTGTTCTTATAAGAAGAGCCAAGCAGCATCGGGCAGCACTCCATAGCCACAGTACCCTTGCGGATAGCAGAGATAATCATCTCCTCAGGAATATCCTGACCATCGAGGTAAAGCTCCATCAGCTCGTCATCATAGCTAGACGCAGCATCCAAGAGCTTCTCACGCCACTCATTGGCCTCATCAACGAGGTCGGCAGGAATCTCTACCACATCATAGGCAGCACCCATAGACTCGTCGTTCCACAGGAGAGCCTTCATCTTGATGAGGTCGACAACACCCTTGAAGTTCTCCTCTGCGCCCACAGGAATCTGAATGGCGACGGGGTTAGCACCAAGAATGTCCTTCATCTGCTGAACCGTCTCGAAGAAGTTAGCACCCGAGCGGTCCATCTTGTTCACATAACCGATACGCGGCACATTGTACTTGTCTGCCTGACGCCACACAGTCTCTGACTGCGGCTGTACGCCATCGGCTGCGGAATAGGTAGCAATAGCGCCGTCAAGCACACGCAGCGAACGCTCCACCTCAGCGGTGAAGTCAACGTGACCCGGAGTATCAATCAAGTTAATCTTGTACTTCTTGCCATCATACTCCCAGTTGCACGTAGTAGCGGCAGAAGTGATGGTGATACCACGCTCCTGCTCCTGTGCCATCCAGTCCATCGTGGCCGCGCCATCGTGTACCTCACCAATCTTGTGCGTCTTGCCAGTGTAGAACAAGATACGCTCAGACGTGGTTGTCTTACCGGCGTCGATATGCGCCATGATACCGATGTTGCGGGTCAAATGTAAATTGCGATTTGCCATTGTTTTTACCTGTCCTTGTTATGTATGAAACTTAGAATCTGAAGTGAGCGAAAGCACGGTTAGCCTCGGCCATACGGTGCATATCCTCCTTACGCTTGAAGGCACCACCCTGACTGTTGAAGGCGTCCATGATCTCGGCGGCCAACTTCTCGGCCATGCTCTTGCCACCACGTTTGCGGGCAAAGGCAATCATGTTCTTCATCGAGACACTCTCCTTACGCTCCGGACGAATCTCAGTAGGAACCTGGAACGTAGCACCGCCAATACGACGGCTCTTCACCTCCACCTGCGGAGTGATGTTGTCAAGGGCTTGCTTCCAAACCTCAAGCGGGGTCTTCTCCTCGCTCTTCATCTTCTCCTCCACGATGTTGAGAGCCGTGTAGAAAATCTCATACGACGTGTTCTTTTTGCCGTCATACATCAAGTGATTGACGAACTTGGTGACCTTCTGGTCATTGAACTTCGGATCCGGAAGGATCACATGCTTCTTTGGTTTTGCTTTTCTCATTTTTATTATTCGAATTCTATTCTGCGGAGGCTGTCGTCTTTGCGTTCTTCAACACCCACACTTGGGCATTTACTCAACCTGTTGATTTCCATTCTCCAGCAAAACGATGTATCTTTCGATTTTTAGCTTTCAGCCTTGACACCAGACATCTCCGTCTGTTAGTTCAGGCCAAAGGGGGTGGGGTGTACTGGAGATTCCCTGCTTACGGGGTTGGCTTGCGTCTCTCCTTATATTATAAAGACACCACCCAACCCCGCCATGGGAATCAGCAAGGCTTACTTCTTGCCCTGCTTCGGACGCTTAGCACCATACTTGGAACGGCGCTGAGTACGATTGGCCACACCAGCCGTATCGAGCGTTCCACGAACGATGTGATAGCGCACACCAGGAAGGTCCTTCACACGACCACCGCGAACGAGCACGATGCTGTGCTCCTGCAAGTTGTGGCCCTCTCCCGGGATATAGGAGTTCACTTCCTTCTGGTTGGTCAAACGCACACGCGCAACCTTGCGCATGGCCGAGTTAGGCTTTTTAGGGGTTGTCGTGTAGACACGCACGCAAACACCACGACGCTGCGGACAGTTGTCCAACGCCGGCGACTTGCTCTTGTCTACAATCACCTGTCTGCCTTTTCTTACTAATTGCGAAATAGTAGGCATTGTTGTTCTTTTTTATTATTATATTTATTTTGTTTATTATCAATATCTTGGAAGATACAGCTCCGACCCAAAAAGCCACTTTGAGCCATATCCATTTCGGGCTGCAAAGGTACGAAGATTCCCGCAAACTACCTAACCCATTAGAAACTAAAAAAGCCACACTCCGCAAAAATTAGCGAAATGTGGCAGTATTTAGTATTTTTTAATACTTACATTCCCATTTAGGCCTGTCCCTTAGGCGCGCCGAAAGGAGCGATGGTGCGTCCCTGCTGGGGCATCTCAATCTTGCCAAACTCCTGCTCGTAGCGGGTGATATTCTCATTCAGCGCAGCAAGGAGACGCTTGGCGTGCTCCGGAGCCATGATGATGCGGGAGGCGACCATTGCCTTGGGCACTCCGGGGAGGAGCGTGGCAAAGTCTGTCACAAACTCACTCTTGGAATGAGAGATGATGGCGAAGTTGGAGTAAGTTCCCTTCGACACCTCCGGGCTGAGGTCTATCTGCAATTGCGGCTGCTGCGGCTTCTTTTCGTTGTCCATAGTTTTTGTTTCTTTTTTCGTTAGTAATTATATTATGAGATGCAAAGTTAACCAATTCCGACCACTTCGCCAAATATTACCCCGAGAAAAACGCGTCCTTTTTGACCATCCGCAGGGCAAAAAGAGCGAATCGAGCCATGAAAAGCACCACCACACCACACGTCTGGGAAAGCTGCGGGCACAAGGGCAAAAACAAAAGGTTACCTTTCGCGCTGCGAAACGTATCCTTTGACCGTGCAAAAGGTATGGTTTCGCAAGACAAAACGTAACCTATGGTGCAGCGGGAGAAACGGCGGCGCAACGCGGGGAGCTGTTCGCCCCAAGCCTTGCGCCCACTTACGGATCCCGCAAGGGGCAGACAACAAAGTTAATAGTATCTAAATTAACCATCGCGCGATGCGGCGAACGGGGCTTTATGCTTACCTTTGCATCGCTTATTTACAGAATGTCAAAACAAGAAACAGGCATTCCGGCAAGGCAAAAGACAAGAAACGCTATATTAATAAAGGAAAGGACACAAAATGAGAAAAGCAAACAAACTGGCCACACTGGCTCTTGCCTGCGTCATGGGCACAAGCATTGCCCTCGCGGCAGGACAATCTGACAAGGTGATGCGCCGACTGAGCGATGGCACTTACGTGGTGAACACGACCACACTGGCCAAGAACGTGCGCGGATACCGCGGGGCTACGCCGCTGAACGTGTACATCAAGGGCAACAAGGTGGTGAAGGTGGAGGCACTGCGCAACCAAGAAAGCCCGAAGTACTTCAACAAAGTGCGCACCGAGATACTGCCCCAATACGAGGGCATGAAGACAAGCACGGCCGCGAAAGCATCGGCCGTGGACGGCGTTACGGGGGCAACGCTCTCCAGCAAGGCCGTCAAGCGCAACGTGGCCGCAGCCATCAAGTACTACAAGGCGCACAAATAAGAAGGCTGCAACGACATAACACAAAGCGACCCGGCAAGCACCGCGCCCCCACATCATGGGGCAGGCTGCTTGCCGGGTCGTCTTATGCCTGACGGCCGCACCTAAGAGCGCAGCAGATACTCGGCTATCTGCACGGCGTTGAGTGCCGCGCCCTTGCGTATTTGGTCGCCTGTGAGCCAGAGTGTGCAGCCGTTGTCGGAGGCCAAGTCCTTGCGCACGCGCCCCACAAACACATCGTCCTTGCCCGCACTGTCGAGCGGCATGGGGTAAACATAGTGCTGGGGGTCGTCGACGAGCGACACGCCGGGTGCCGCGGACAACGCCTCGCGTATCTCCCCGACCGTCAACGGCCGCTCGGTGTCGAACCAAACGCTCTCGGAATGGCTGCGAAGGGAGCTTACGCGCACGCAAGTGGCACTCGTGCGAACATCGGAGTGCATGATCTTACGTGTCTCATTGAACATTTTCATCTCCTCCTTCGTATAGTCGTTGGGGGTCATCTTGTCTATTTGGGGAATGACATTGTAGGCCAACTGATGCGGGAAGTGGCTGATGGTGCGCGCCTTTCCCTCCTCAATAATCTCCTTGTACTGCGTCTCCAGCTCGCGCATGGCATCCGCTCCCGCACCCGACGCGCTCTGATAGCTCGACACGCGTATGCTGCGGATGGGCGACAGCTTGTGGATGGGGGCAAGCACGGTCACCATCATGATGGTGGTGCAGTTGGGATTGGCAATAATGCCGCGCGGATGGCACAGTGCGTCCTCGGCATTGACCTCCGGCACCACGAGGGGAACGTCCTCCTCCATGCGGAACTGGCTGCTGTTGTCTATCATGATTGCCCCGTGGCGCGTGATGGTGTCGGCATATTGCGCCGAAGTGCTGCCCCCCGCGCTGACGAAGGCAATGTCCACGCCACGGAAATCACCGTTGTCCTGCAACAGGCGCACGGTGTACTCCCGCCCTTTGAAGGCATATTTGCGCCCCGCACTGCGGCTTGAGCCAAACAACAACAGGTCGTCCACCGGGAAATCGCGCTCTTCCAGTATGCGGAGAAGCTCCTGCCCCACCGCGCCACTTGCACCAACTATGGCTATTCTCATTTCTTTTCCTTTCTCTTTACCTTAAACAATATGGCGCAAAATTACGAAAAAGCAAGGATATAGTGCCTATTTATCGTGCGTTTTTTATTACCTTTGCACAAAATTTTCGATTCTCATGCTAATCACGGCTCAGTATTTCCCCATCACGCAACCACCTCTCATCTTCCTTACGGTGCTGCTGATCATCCTCTTTGCGCCGATTATCATGGGTCGGCTGCGCATCCCGCACATCATTGGGCTGGTGCTTGCCGGCGTGCTGATAGGCCCCTACGGTCTCAACATCTTGGCGCGCGACGACTCATTCAACCTTTTTGGCTTCGTAGGACTATTCTATATCATGTTCCTTGCGGGCTTGGAGATGGACTTGGAGGGGCTTCGGCGCAGTCGCGGACGGGTGATGCTGCTCGGCTTTCTGACGTTTGCCGTGCCCTTTGTGCTCACCTTTCTTACGAGCATCTGGCTGCTCCACTACTCCACAATGGCCTCCCTGCTGCTGGGATGTATCATGTCTTCCAACACACTTGTGGCCTATCCCATCGTGGGACGGTACGGACTGGGGCATCACAGCGCAACGACGATGAGCGTGGGCGCAACAATGGTGTCGCTGTTTGTGTCGCTTGTCATTCTGGCCATGATTGTCAACCGCTTCCAAGGGGGCGCGGGCATGGGGTTCTGGCTGCTCTTCGTGGTCAAGTTTGCGGCTTTCTGCGCGGGCGTCATCTTCCTTATTCCCCGCCTTACCCGCTGGTTTCTGCGCCGCTACAGTGACGCGGTGATGCAGTTTATCTTTGTTCTCTCCATCCTTTTCATCTCTGCCGTGCTCTCGGCGGCCATCGGTTTGGAGGGCATTTTCGGAGCTTTCGTTGCCGGACTCATCCTCAATCGCTTCGTACCCAAGGTGTCGCCGCTGATGAATCGCCTTGAGTTCACGGGCAACGCCCTCTTTATCCCCTACTTCCTTATCGGCGTTGGCATGCTCATCAACCTGCGAACGCTCTTCGAGGGAGGCGCAATCCTGCTCGTTGTGGGCTGTATCGTCTTCTTCGGCACAGCCGGCAAGGCCATAGCCGCCTATATTGCGGGCTGGCTGCTGCGCATGGACTGGCCATCGCGCCACCTAATGTTCGGCCTTACATCGGCCCACGCCGCCGGAGCAATAGCCATGGTGATGGTGGGAGTGAGCATTCAGACCGCGCCGGGGCAATATCTCTTTGGCAACGACGTGCTCAATGGCATCGTTATCATGATTCTCATCACGTGCATCATCTCCAGCCTGGTCACCGAACAGGCTTCCAAGCACATTGTTCTCTCCGAAAAGGAACAGGCGCAGGAAGACAGCGGACAGCAGGAGGAGACCGTACTCATCCCCGTGAAGTATCCCGAGTATGCCAACAGACTGGTAAACCTGGCCATTCTCATGCGCAATCCCAAGCGAAACCACGGGCTTGTGGCACTGAGCGTGGTCTACGATGATGACAACATAGACCGTATGCGGAAGCAGGGCAACAAACTCTTGGAACAGGTGACCACCTATGCCGCATCGGCCGATGTGCTCATGCAGACGCAATTGCGTGTGGCGGCCAACATTGCCAACGGTATTGAGCACGCTTTCAAAGAATACAGGGCCACGGAGATAGTCATCGGCATGCACATGCACTTCAGTGAGTCGACGAAATTTTGGGGAAAGTTCCACCAAAGCCTCTTCAACGGACTCACGCGACAAATAATCATGGCGCGGCTCATGCAGCCTTTGAGCACCCTGCGGCGCATTGTGGTGACCGTTCCCTCACGTGCGCAGTTTGAGCCGGGCTTCTACCGCTGGCTGGAGAGGCTGTCGCGGATGGCCGAGAACTTGGATTGCCGCATCAGCTACCACGGGCGCAAGGACACACTCGCACTGATTACGCAGTATGAGCGCAACCACCATGAGGGCGTGCGTGCCGAATATGTGGAAATGGAGCACTGGAACGAGCTGCCCATGCTGGCTTCCCAAATCAAGGAAGACCACATTTTCGTGGTCGTGACGGCACGCAAGGGCACCGTTTCCTACAAGAACGCCATGGACAGGCTGCCCGAAGAGCTGACCAAATACTTCTCGGGAAAGAACCTCATGATTATCTTCCCCGACCAATACGGCACGGACAAGATCGACACAATGACCTTTGCCGAGCCGCAGCACATCGAAGACCAGTCGGCCTACGAGATGCTGAGCGACTGGATGCACACCCACTGGCGCAAGGCAACGCTCATCGCGAAGAAACAAATCAGAAAAACCCAAAGGAAATCATGATAGACATCAAAGGAATCAGCAAGAGTTTCGGCTCGCTGCAAGTGCTCAAGGGCATCGACCTACACATTGCCAAGGGCGAAGTGGTGAGCATTGTGGGGCCATCGGGGGCGGGAAAAACCACCCTGCTCCAAATTATCGGCACGCTGGACAAGCCCGATGCCGGCTCAGTGGTCGTGGACGGCACCGACACCGGCACGCTGAGCACAGCCAAACTCAGCGAGTTCCGCAATGCCCACGTGGGATTCGTGTTCCAGTTCCATCAGCTCCTGCCCGAGTTTACGGCCATTGAGAACATCATGATACCCGCCTTCATCGCCGGCAAGAGCACCTCCGAGGCCAAGGAGCGCGCCCGCGAACTGCTCGAATTCATGGGACTGACCGACCGCGCGCACCATAAGCCCAGCGAACTCTCCGGCGGCGAGAAGCAAAGAGTGGCCGTGGCACGCGCACTGGTCAATAATCCTGCCGTGATTCTGGCCGATGAGCCGTCGGGAAGCCTCGACAGCAAGAACAAGGAGGAGCTGCACCAGCTCTTCTTCGACCTGCGCGACAAGTTTGGGCAGACGTTCGTCATCGTCACCCACGATGAGACGCTGGCCGCCATCACCGACCGCACCATTCATTTGCGCGACGGACTGATTGTCAATCCAGACGGCGAGCAGACCATCTGACCCACCGACACGGGCACACACGCCCCCACAACACCCCAAGACATCAACCAACATCATCAACCCCCTTTATTCGCACACGACAATGACAATGATAAAACTTGGCGACTACAATGATTTGAAAGTAGTGGAGATTGCCCGCCGCGAGGGCAAAGGAGAGGCTTTCGGCCTCTACCTCGATGGCGGACGCGACGGAGAAATACTTATGCCCGACAAATACGTGCCCGAGGGCACACAGGTGGGCGACACCGTGCGCGCCTTTGTCTACTTGGATCAGGAGGAAAGACCCATCGCCACCACCGAGAAACCGCTGGCCGTGGTGGGCGACTTCGCCTATCTGGCCTGCTCATGGGTAAACCAGTACGGCGCGTTCCTCAACTGGGGCGTGACGAAAGACCTCTTCTGCCCCTTCCGCGAGCAGAAAAGGCGCATGGAGGTGGGCGACAAGTACATCGTGCACATACATCACGATGAGGAGAGCTACCGCCTCATGGCCTCGGCCAAGGTGGAGCACTACCTCGGCGACTACGCCACCGACCTGCTCCGCGCGACAAGAGGCGGCACGGAACAGGCGGAAAGCACGTTCCGCCCCTACCATCCGGGCGACGAGGTGTCGCTGCTCGTATGGCAAAAAACCGACTTGGGCTTCAAGGTCATCATCGACAACCGCTACCCCGGCCTCATCTATGAGAGCCAAATCTTCCAGTACGTGCACACGGGCGACCGCCTGCGGGGCTACATTGGCAACATCCGTGAGGACGGCAAGATAGACTGCACGCTGCAACCCACGGGCAAACGGCAGAAAGAGGACTTCGCCGAGACGCTGCTGCAATACCTCCGCGACAACGGCGGACGCTGTCCGCTGGGCGACAAGAGCGACACGGAGGACATCAAGCGCACGTTCCACGTGAGCAAAAAAGTGTTCAAGCGCGCCGTGGGCGACCTCTACAAGCGCCGCCTCGTCATCCCCGGCCCCACATCGGTGACGCTCACCAAGCGCGGCGAACAGGAATAAGGGGGCTTAAAGCTCACCGCCCGCAAGGCCTTCGAGCCTTTGCCAGCCTGCTCTTTCTTACCATACCCTTGCCCTTTCAGCACATCTTGCCCCAAGGAAAATCCTTGGCCGGTGGCTGAAAGGGCAAGATTCGTTTTCGCCCCATACGCCCAACGCGCCTTTCTTTTCATAGTTTTAGCAACCAATTGATAATCAATCGGTTTCGCAAAAATATTTTACTACCATGCAAAAGGTATGGTTTTGCACGGTAAAAGGTATGGTTTTACAACGCAAAAGGTATGGTATTGCAACGCAAAACCATACCTTTCATCATCCTATCGAATCCTTTTCGCCCGCAACGGCTAAACTCTGGTGGCCAACTCCTGCGATTTCGCCACCATGCGGAGGAAATACTGATGCACGCGCAAGTCGCCATTCAGTTCCGGATGGAAGGCCGTAGCCAGCTGATTGTCTTGCCGCGCTGCCACAATATGCCCGTCCACGGTGGCCAAAGCGCGGGCGCGCCCGCTCACCGCTTCGATGTAGGGGGCGCGGATGAACGTGGCCGGAACGCCACTACCCACCTCGTCCATATCAATATTGGCACGGAAGCTGCCCAACTGTCGGCCGTAGGCATTGCGGCGCACGCAGATGTCCATCGTGGAAAGGCGTTCCGAAGCCTCGCCATCCACTTCCTTGGCCAGCAATATCAGTCCCGCGCACGTGCCAAAGACGGGCAATCCCCCGGCAATGGCTTGGCGAACGGGGGCAAGCAAGCGCAGGTCGGCCAGCAGCCGAAGCATTGTGGTAGACTCTCCGCCGGGTATTATCAGACCGTCCTTGGGGCGTGCCCAGTCGGCAAGCTGACGTATCTCAAAGCATTCCGCGTCCAACGCACGCACCATACGCTCATGTTCGGCAAACGCTCCTTGCAAAGCCAGTACTGCAATTCTCATTTTCCGCGCTCCGCCATGAGTATTTTTATCTCCTCCTCGTTGATGCCCACCATTGCCTCGCCTAAGTCCTCGCTCAGCTCGGCCAGCTTCCGGGCATCGTTGTAGTTGGTCACCGCCTGCACAATGGCTGCGGCGCGCTTCTCGGGATTGCCGCTCTTGAAGATGCCCGAGCCTACAAACACGCCCTCCGCACCCAGTTGCATCATCAGCGCGGCATCGGCCGGCGTGGCAACACCACCTGCAGCGAAGTTGACAACGGGCAGTTTGCCATGGTCATGCACGTATCTCACCAGCTCATAGGGCGACTGCAGCTGCTTGGCGGCTTCGAAAAGCTCGTCCTCGCCCATGCTCACGAGGCGGCGAATCTCGGCCTGCATCTGCCGCATGTGGCTCACGGCCTGCACCACATCGCCCGTTCCCGGCTCGCCTTTCGTGCGAATCATCGTCGCGCCTTCGGCAATGCGGCGCAAAGCCTCACCCAAGTTACGCGCTCCGCACACGAATGGCACGCGAAACTGCGTCTTGTCGATGTGGTAGATGTTGTCGGCGGGGCTGAGCACTTCGCTCTCATCGATGTAATCTATCTCTATGGCCTGCAAAATCTGCGCCTCGGCAATGTGGCCGATGCGGCATTTGGCCATCACAGGTATGGAAACGGCCTCTTGAATGCCCCTTATCATCTTCGGATCGCTCATGCGGCTCACCCCGCCGGCGGCGCGGATGTCGGCTGGAATGCGCTCCAAGGCCATCACGGCGCAGGCACCTGCCTGCTCGGCAATGCGCGCCTGGTCGGGCGTGGTCACGTCCATGATTACTCCGCCCTTGAGCATTTGGGCGAGATTGCGGTTCAGTTCTTGTCTGTTCTCTTCCATAATAATATGCGTTTGTTCGTTTCTTATTGGTCTGTTATCGGGCTATTGCCCACTCTCTGTCTCTTGCTTGCCCTGCCTCAGGCTGGCTTCCGTCCGCCTTGGCTTGGCTAATCGTCTGCCTCTATTCAGCCCCCACCCGCCTTTCGCCCACCTTCCATCCGAGCGGAAAGGTACGGACACAGCTCACCCCTGCGCCCATCGCCACCCCAAGCCGCCTCGCAGGGCGGCCAAACAGGAGCGACAGACTTACTTCAAGGCTTGTTCCCTGCGGTATTCGCTGGGCGTTTGCCCCGTTTGCTTCTTGAAAAACTTCGAGAAATGCGCTTGCGAGGTGAACCCACAGTCGTAGGCTATCTCCTGAACTGTTCGGTTAGTGAGTGTCAAGTCGGATTGAATGCGGCGGAGAAGTGCGTCGTCGATGATTTGCTTGGGCGTTTTGCCCCCCATCTTGCGGCACACCTGCGAGAGATAACGTGGCGTAACGTTGAGGCAATCGGCATAGAACGCCACGTCATTGTTGGTCAGCACGTGCGCATCCACCGCGCTGAGGAACGCCTGATAACGCTCCATGCCGCGGCTTTGCGGCCCTGCCGTGCGCGCCAGCAGCTCTTTGGCAAACTGCTCGGCCTTGCGCTGTGCCTCGGCAATGCCATCGCCTTGGCTCAAATACACGGCCACGGCACTGCTGTAAGCATTGCGCTCGCCGTGAAAGGCGTGCTGCGGCGGCGCAACGAGCGTGCAAAGCGGAAGCAGACGTGCCTTGACGCGCGCCAGCACATCATCGTCCATGAGCCGTTCGCCCTTGGCCGAGACCGGAACGGGCGCATAGACCACATAGCGCGGACGATAACGCGAGATGGCATCAACCACAACATCGAGCACTTCCACCGAGCGTATCATGCCCACCTTGACCACCTGGGGCGCAACATCATTGACCACGGCCTCTATCTGACTACGGACGACAGGGGCAGGAATGTCGAAAAACTCCTGTATGCCGAGCGTATTCTGCACCGTAATGCACGTTACGGCCGACACGGCATAGCCCCCCAAGGCGGCAATGAGCTTCATATCGGCCTGCACACCCGAAAGTCCCGTGCCGTCAGAACCCGTTATGGTCAGTATGGTCATCATCTCTTTCACGCTTGCAAAGGAACGAATTTTCACCGAAACGGCCTAAATTAGTTCCTCTATTGACAAAGGAAAAGCACATTTGTTCAAATAAAAAGCCGCATTGAAAGCACCGTGCATCGGTTTTTCGGCCGATTCATCGTAACTTTGCAGCACAAAAGACAACTCAACTCATGCAGAACCAATTTTCCAGAACACAACTCCTGCTGGGCAAGCCCGCCATAGACACGCTCCAAGGCAGCCGCGTGGCCGTATTCGGAGTGGGCGGAGTGGGCGGCTACGTGGTGGAAGTGCTCGCCCGAAGCGGCGTGGGCGCCATCGATGTGATAGACGATGACTTCGTAAGCCCCTCCAACATCAACCGACAGCTCCTCGCCACCCACTCAACGGTGGGACTGCGCAAGGTCGATGTGGCCGAAAAGCGCATACAGGACATCAATCCCGACTGCGTGGTGCGCAAGCATCCAACGTTCTATCTGCCGGAAAACGCAGGCCAATTCGACTTCGCGAGCTACGACTATGTGGTGGACTGCATCGACACGGTGAAGGCCAAGCTCGACCTCATACGCCGTTGCCACGACCAAGGGGTGCCCCTGCTGTCGTGCATGGGCGCGGCCTACAAGCTGGACGCTACCCTATTTGAGGTGACAGACATCTTCAAGACCATCAACGACCCGCTTGCCAAGGTCATCAG
Organism: uncultured Prevotella sp.; assembly: GCA_964640675.1. GTDB lineage: Bacteria > Bacteroidota > Bacteroidia > Bacteroidales > Bacteroidaceae > Prevotella. The sequence goes on from CAZXFP010000016.1 coordinate 25,765, forward strand.
AAAGAAGCTGCGCAAGACCGACATCAAACACGTGAAAGTGGTTTACAGCCCGGAAGAGCCTTTGGAGAGCATCGGTGAGCCGGAGGAAATGCCCCCCACGGCCATAGAGACCGCCTTGCAGGAGGCACGGCAGCGCGCCGACAAGCCCATTCCCCCCGCATCAAATGCATGGGTTCCCGCCACGGCCGGACTCATTGCCGGCGGTGAGGTGGTGAAAGACCTCATTCGCCGCGCTGGAACAATGCGCATACGCCCAGCGGAAGAGACCGAAAGCGAGGCCGCAACGGACGCCCGCAAAGCCGCGGAATGCAGGAGTGAGGAGGCGACCAAACACTCCACGCAAGAATAAAACAACGGAACAAAAAGGCCAAAGGTCAGGGTACGCCATCCGAAACCTAACCTTTGGCCTTGCAAAACGTATGCTTTCGCACGCTCAAACCATAGGTTTCGCACTCCAAAACGTATGGTTTTGCAACACGCAGAAACACTTTTTAGCAACACGCTGACAAACAACTACTTACACTGCATTGCCCTTTTGCTTTTCAGTTGCGGCACAAGCGGCTTCCGCCATAAGGAGCAATGCCTTCCTTATCTCATTTTTCACCCTTAAAACAACGATGGGCGCACACGTTTAAGCGGCGCGCACGCCGGCTTTTCTCTCGACTCCCTGCCGCAAGCCATGCGCTGCGGGAAAAGAAAAACCGCCCATAGCAGACGGGGCAAAAGCCTCATCTGCCATGAACGGTTACTTATTCTGCTTGCTAACGGATTCCGTCTTAGAACTCCGCGCTCTTCGGTGTGCGCGGGAAAGGAATCACATCGCGGATGTTCTGCATACCAGTGACGAAGAGAATGAGCCGCTCAAAGCCCAGGCCGAAGCCTGCATGGGGGCACGAGCCATAACGGCGCGTGTCGAGATACCATGCGTAAGTTTCCGCTTCCATGCCGCGAGCCTCCATCTCATCCACAAGTTTCTCGTAGCTCTCCTCACGCACCGAGCCGCCAATAATCTCGCCTATGCGCGGGAAAAGCACGTCCGTGCCCTGCATAGTCTTGCCATCGGCGTTCTTCTTCATGTAGAAAGCCTTGATTTCCTTGGGATAGTCGGTCATGATTACAGGACGCTTGAAGTGCTCCTCCACGAGGTAACGCTCATGCTCGCTGGACAAATCCATGCCCCATCCCGTGACGGGGAACTCGAACTTGCGGCCGTTCTTGACAGCCTCCTGCAAGATGTTGATGCCCTCGGTGTAGGTAAGGCGCACGAAACTCTCCTTGACAACCGACTCGAGCGTCTCGATGAGCTTCTTATCTATCATCTGATTGAGGAACTCCAAGTCGTCGCGGCACTTGTCCAAAGCCCAGTTCACGCAGTACTTGATGAACTCTTCCTCCAAGTCCATCAGTCCCTCTTGGTCGAGGAAGGCCACCTCAGGCTCTATCATCCAGAACTCGGCCAAGTGGCGCGGCGTGTTGCTGTTCTCGGCACGGAACGTTGGGCCGAAGGTATAGATGGCTCCGAGCGCCGTAGCACCCAGCTCGCCCTCCAGCTGACCACTCACCGTGAGGCTGGTGCGCGTTCCGAAGAAGTCCTTCGAGTAGTCCACCTCGCCCGTCTTGGCCACGCGGTTAAGGTCGAGCGTTGTCACTTGGAACATATTGCCCGCGCCCTCGCAGTCGCTGGCCGTCACCAACGGCGTGTGGAAATAATAGAATCCGTGCTCATGGAAGAACTGGTGGATGGCCATGGCCATGTTGTGGCGGATGCGGAACACCGCCCCGAAGGTGTTGGTGCGCAGACGCAGATGGCCATACTTGCGCATATACTCGAAGCTCTGGCCTTTCTTCTGCATGGGATAGTCGCTCCCGCAGAGGCCGTAGATTTCGAGTTCCTTGCACTGCACCTCACAGGTCTGACCCTTTCCCTGGCTCTCCACAAGCGTGCCCACAACGCTGATGCACGCGCCTGTGGTGATGTTCTTCAGCGTCTCCTCATCAAACGATTCCGGATTGACGACAACTTGAATGTTCTTAATGGTAGAACCATCGTTGAGCGCGATAAAGTCCACGGCCTTGCTGCTGCGGTGTGAGCGCACCCAACCTTTCACGTTAATATCTTTTCCATAGTCGGTGCACTGCAAGGCATCGACCACTTTTGTTCTTTTCATCGTTAGTGATTCTGCTGTATATTAAGTAATGATGTCCAAAGAGCGTGCCCCGCCCTGCCTCATCTTGTCATAAGGAGAGCGGGGAGCACACTCCAAGAATGTGTTTTACTCGAATGCGCCCATGCGGAGCATCTCCACCTCCTTCTGGGAGAGGAAACGCCAGTCGCCACGGCGCAGGTTCTTCTTCGTAAGACCGGCGAACTGAACGCGGTCGAGCTTCACGACACGATAGCCAAGGCTCTCGAAGATGCGGCGCACAATGCGGTTCTTGCCGCTGTGAATCTCGATGCCTACCTGCTTCTCGTCAGTGGCACTGGCATAAGAGATGGCATCTGCGTGCACCTCACCGTCCTCCAGCTCCACGCCCTCGGCGATTTGCTGCAAGTCGTGAGCCGTTACGGGCTTGTCGAGATAGACATGGTAGACCTTCTTCTTGAGGAACTTGGGATGCGTGAGCTTGCTTGCCAAGTCGCCATCATTGGTCAGAAGCAGCACGCCCGTGGTGTTGCGGTCGAGGCGTCCCACCGGGTAGATGCGCTCAGAGCAGGCGTCTTTCACCAAGTCCATCACCGTCTTGCGCTGCTGCGGGTCGTCGCTCGTGGTCACATAGTCCTTCGGCTTGTTGAGAAGCACGTAGACTTTCTTCTCCATCGTCACGTCCTGATCGCGGAATTTCACCTCATCGGAGCGCAGAACCTTCGTTCCCAGCTCGGTAACCACGGTGCCATTGACGGTCACCGCACCTGCCTGGATGTACTCATCTGCCTCCCTTCGCGAGCAGACACCGGCATTGGCGAGATACTTGTTCAGACGTATCGGCTCATTCGGGTCGATGTGTTCTTCCTTATATTCTATGCGCTTCTTGAGCGAATACTTTGCGTTGGGGTTGTAGCCCGGCGTATGCTGCTTGCGGTTATTCTGATTGTAGCCGCCACGGGGCTGGTATCCGCCCTGCTGATAGCCTTGCTGCTGGTAGCCGCCACGGGACTGATAGCCACCCTGCTGGTAGCCCTGCTGATAGCCACGGGGCTGATATCCGCCCTGCTGAGCTTGGTAGCCGCCTTGCTGACGGGGCTGGTAGCCACGCGACTGGTAGCCTCCCTGCTGCTGGCGGGGCTGATAGCCGTGACCCTGGTAGCCACCCTGCTGGCTCTGATAGCCGCCCTGCTGCTGGCGCGGCTGATAACCACGCGACTGATAGCCACCCTGCTGATTCTGATAGCCGCCCTGTTGCTGGCGAGACTGGTAGCCTCCTTGCTGGCGCGGCTGATAACCGCCCTGCTGACGGGGCTGATAGCCACCCTGATTGTTGTAGCGCGGACGGTAGCCGCCTTGACGCGGACTGCCGGAAGCATTCTGAAGACCTGCCCCGAAGCCCTCGGGACGGAAGCCTTGCTCGCCTCCTTGATTGTTTCGGTCACTGCTATAGGCGCGCTGCGAGTGAATGCGCGGGCGCTGAGGTCTCGGCGAGCGATACTCTCTTTGTCCGCCACCCTGATGTCCATCCTGCGAGTAGCCCTCACGGGTAGGCGCATTTTGCTCGGATGACAGTTCTTGCTTGTTTTCTAAATCTTCTGCCATAATTCGTTGTACTTTAAATTTGAGAATAGCCTCACGGCCAAATTATCATGCTATTTTTATATTCCTGTGTCCCTCTTGCCGGACAACGACCTGCCGGGGCGTGACCGCCCGGCAGACATCAGATGCCCGTGTAGCTGTGGGGAGTGATGGCCAGCAGCTCCTCACGCACGGCATCGCTCACGTTGAGCGTGGCAATGAAGTCGCGAATGGTCTGCCCCGTCACTTTCTCGTTGCCCCGGGTGAGCTGCTTCAGTGCCTCGTAGGGATTCGGGTATGCCTCACGGCGCAAGATAGTCTGTATGGCCTCGGCCACCACCGGCCACATATTGTCGAGGTCGGCGTTGATCTTGTCGCTGTTGAGGATGAGCTTGCGCAAGCCTTTGAGCGTGCTTTGGATGGCAATGATGCTGTGAGCCAAAGGCACACCTACGTTGCGCAGCACGGTGGAGTCGGTAAGGTCGCGCTGCAGCCTGCTTATGGGCAACTTGCCGGCGAGGAACTGCAAGACGGCATTGGACATTCCAAGGTTGCCCTCGCTGTTCTCGAAGTCGATGGGGTTCACCTTGTGCGGCATGGCACTTGAGCCTACCTCACCCTGCTTGATCTTCTGATGGAAATACTCCATGGAAATGTACATCCACACGTCACGATCCAAGTCGATCATGATGGTATTGATGCGGCGGATGGCATCGAACACGCCGCCCAGATGGTCGTAGTTGCTTATCTGCGTGGTCCATTGCTCCCGCTCCAAGCCGAGCTTCTCGGCCACGAAACGGTTGGCAAACTCCCGCCAGTCGTAGCCGGGATAGGCCACATGATGGGCGTTGAAGTTGCCGGTGGCTCCGCCAAACTTCGCTGTCAGCTTGCAAGCCTTCAACGCCTGCAGCTGCTCGGTGAGGCGGTAGACGAACACCTGAATCTCCTTGCCCAAGCGGGTGGGCGATGCGGGCTGTCCGTGGGTCTTGGCCAGCATGGGAACGTCCTTCCACTCATCGGCATAGGCCTGCAACTGAGCAATCAGCTCCTCCATCTGCGGATAGTAGACCTGCTCCAAGGCCTCCTTCACCGACATGGGCACGCTGGTGTTGTTGATGTCCTGCGACGTAAGGCCGAAGTGGATGAACTCCTTGTAGGCATCAAGGCCGCCCATAGCGTCGAGCTTTTCCTTGATAAAGTACTCCACGGCCTTGACATCGTGGTTCGTCACCTTCTCAATGTCCTTCACGCGGACGGCGTCCTGCTCCGTGAAGTCGCGGTAGATGCCGCGCAAACTGTCGAAGAGGGCGCGGTCGAACCCTTGGAGCTGCGGCAACGGCAGCTCCACCAAAGCAATAAAATATTCTATTTCGACGCGAACGCGATAGCGTATCAGCGCAAACTCCGAGAAATAATCGGCCAAAGGCTCTGCCTTGCCTCTATATCGTCCGTCAATCGGCGATATGGCTGTCAATGTGTCCAACATCTTTTTCGTGTAAATTTACGGTTGCAAAATTACGAATTTAATTCTGTTCTTCTATTAAAAGGGAGGCTAAATTTCCTAAAATATTGCTGAAAGGCTCATCAAGAGCCGAAAGAAACGGTACAAACGCGACACGAGGTGGCCACACCGGGATGCCCAAGGAAGCTCTCTGCGGGCGCAAAACAGCCCTTGCCGCAAAGCCGCCGGCACCTTCTGCCCCGCCAAAGCATACGTTTTGGGAGGTGAAAGGTAAGGTTTCGCAAGGCAAAAGGTATGGTTTTGGCACGCGAAAGCATACGTTTGGCAAAGCACTTGACTGCCAACCGATTAGAAAGAACAAAACCAAGGAGAAACGAAAGCGAGAAAACGGGGCACAAAAAAATCCCCGCAGCCCCACGAAGGAGACCACGGGGAACACCCCTGTGGGCGTTGACGGATTCGAACCGCCGACCCTCTGCTTGTAAGGCAGATGCTCTAAACCAACTGAGCTAAACGCCCTTGCTCTGAAAAGCGGTGCAAAGGTAAGGCTATTTTCCCAATCCACCAAATTTCAGAGCAACTTTTTGCTCTCCGAGGTGCAAAAAGCCCTCCGCCGCGCCTCCTCCCCGCCACCACGAGAGCCTTACACGGCGCACCCGCGGGCACGGCCGGGCGAGAGCAGAAAAGAAGACGCGCCGTGCGGCGGAGAAGCAATAAAACGACCGCCGGCTACGTTCTATTCATGTTATGCAATGGACAGACCGCATCAGGCAGGTGAAAATACTCCTCATGGCGGCGGCGGTAATCATAGCCATCGCCTCGCTCGTGGTGTCGCACTATCTCACGCTCGACCTCTCCAAGGAGGAACGGGGCAGGATGGAGATATGGGCGCAGGCCATGAAGTCGCTCTCGCAGGCCGATGAGAACACCGACTTGTCGCTGGTGCTGCGGGTGCTGAACGACAACAACACCATCCCGGTGGTCGTGACAGACAAGAGCGGCGTGGTGACCGACTTCCGCAACGTGCCCATCAAGGCCGACAACTACGCCGACAGCCTGCGTTTCCTCTCCAAAATGTCGGAGCGGCTGCAAGCATCGGGGCGGTGCATCAGAATATCGCTGAGCGAAACGGCAAGCGACGACTACATGAACGTATGCTACGACGACTCCCTCATGCTGAAACGGCTGGCATGGTATCCGTTCGCGCAGCTGGGCGTGGTGATGATTTTCGTGGTGGTGGCCATCTTCGCGCTGCTCACCTCGAAGCGGGCGGAGCAAAACAAGGTGTGGGTGGGACTGTCGAAGGAGACTGCCCATCAGCTCGGCACGCCCATTTCGTCGCTCATGGCATGGCAGGAGATTCTGAAGGAGAGCTACCCCGACGACCCGCTCATACCCGAGATGGGCAAGGACGTGCAGCGGCTGCAGATCATAGCCGACCGCTTTTCGAAAATCGGCTCCCTGCCCGAGCCTGTGCCGACAAGCCTGAGCGACGTGCTCGACCACGTGATAGACTACATGGACAGGCGCACATCGAAGAAAGTGCGCATGAGCAAGGAATTCCCGCAAGACGACATTGTGGTGAGGCTGAACGCATCGCTCTTCGAATGGGTGATAGAGAACCTGTGCAAGAACGCCGTCGACGCCATGGGCGGCGAATCGGGAAGCATCATCCTGCACGTGGAGGAGACCCCAACGCGCGCCATCATCGACGTGACCGACACAGGAAAAGGCATCCGCAAGAAAGACATAGGCAACGTGTTCCGCCCCGGATTCACCACCAAGAAACGCGGATGGGGACTGGGGCTGAGCCTGGCCAAACGCATTGTGGAGGAATACCACCACGGCCGCATCTACGTGCGCAGCTCCGAGGTGGGCAAGGGCACCACATTCCGCATAGAGCTGCGCAAGTGACCGTCCAAGCGGCGCGAAACAGCGCGGAGAAACGCGCCGCCAGCAAGGTGCGCCGAGGCCGCAACGCCCGTCAGAGACAAGCGGAAAATCCATTTTTTCGCAGTAATTTGTTGATAATAAGAAAAGTTTTCGTAACTTTGCACCCCGATTATGGACTTAGATACCCTCAAGATTGACCTAAAAAGCCTGAAAGAGGGCAGCACAGAGCTGTCCTTCGGCTTGGACAACACTTACTTCGAGGCCATTGACGCGCCCGATGTGAGGAAAGGAGACGTGCAGGTAAGCCTCCGCGTGCAGCGCGTGGGGCAAAGCCATTTCACGCTCGACTTCCACATCAGCGGCTCCGTCATCGTCAGCTGCGACCGGTGTCTGGACGACATGGAGCAGCCCATCGAGGCCGAGGAGCGCGTAGAGGCTAAGTTCGGCGAGGAGAACACAGAGGATGAAGACATTGTGACGGTGGCCGAGGACGAAGGAATACTCGATGTCGCATGGCTCATCTACGAGTTTGTGGTGCTCGCCATCCCCGTCAGACACGTGCATGCACCTGGAAAATGCAACCCTGCCATGACACGATTGCTCGAAGAGCACTCGGCCGCCCGAAGCGGTGAGGGAGACGAAGCAGCCATTGACCCGCGCTGGGCTGCACTCGCACAATTGAAGAATCAAGATTAAAAAACAAAAAAAGATTTAGAATTATGGCACATCCTAAAAGAAGACAATCGAAGACTCGCACACTCAAGCGCAGAACCCACGACAAGGCAGTAGCCCCGACGCTGGCCGTATGCCCGAACTGTGGCGCATACTACGTCTATCACACGGTATGCTCCACCTGCGGTTACTACCGTGGCAAGCTGGCCGTGGAGAAAGCGGTTGCCGAGTAACGTCCATTCCTTATTATAATGGAGAAGATAAACGCTATAATCACCGGTGTTGGCGGCTATGTGCCCGACTACGTGCTCACCAATGAGGAGCTGTCGCGCATGGTCGACACCACCGATGAGTGGATCCAGACGCGCGTTGGCATCAAAGAACGGCGCATTCTCACCGAGGAGGGGCTGGGTACGAGCTACATGGCTCGCAAAGCCGGCCGCCAGTTGCTGGAGAAAACGGGCGTAGATCCCGATACTATCGACGCGCTTATCGTCACCACCACCACACCCGACTACAAGTTTCCCTCCACGGCATCCATCGTTTTGGGGCGGCTGGGACTGAAGAACGCGTTCGCCTTCGACCTTTCGGCGGCGTGCTGCGGCTTCCTCTATGCCCTTGACATGGCTTCGTCGATGATTCAGAGCGGACGCTACAAGCGCGTCATCGTGATTGGCGCGGACAAAATGTCGTCAATGGTGGACTATACCGACCGTGCCACGTGCGTAATCTTCGGCGATGGCGCGGGCGCGGTGCTCGTTGAGGGAACAACCGAGGAGGGCGTAGGCATGCAAGGCGCATATCTGCGCACCGACGGCAAGGGACTTCCGTTCCTGCACATGAAAGCCGGCGGCTCGGTTTGCCCGCCGTCGCAGTTCACGGTGTCGCACAAGCTCCACTACATCTACCAGGAGGGGCGCACGGTGTTCCGCTATGCCGTCACCGAGATGAGCAACGATGTGGGAAATATTATGAGCCAGTTCGGCCTTACGCCCGAGACGCTCAACTGGGTGATACCCCACGAGGCCAACCGCCGCATCATTGAGGCAGTGGCCAAGCGGGCAGAGATACCCATTGAGAAAGTGCTTATCAACATAGACCACTACGGCAACACGTCGGCGGCAACCATCCCATTGGCCATTTGGGACAATGAGAAGCTGCTCAAGAAAGGCGACAACGTGATATTCACGGCCTTCGGAGCAGGCTTCGTACACGGAGCTTCCCACTGCAAGTGGGCCTACGACGGCGACGCGGTAACAGGTAAGCAATAAACGACCGCAAAGGTCAACCTATAAAGAGTCCCGGAACCTCAGGCTATCGGACGGCCATCGCACCGGCATCAAGCGCGGGCGGGTCGCCAAAGGACTGACGCTCCGGGGCTTTTGCACTCAATTCAAATCCACTCACACAGATAATTATGCAGCACAAGGCAGGTTTCGTCAACATCGTGGGCAATCCCAACGTGGGCAAAAGCACGCTCATGAACCAGCTCGTAGGCGAGCAAATCAGCATAGCCACGTTCAAAGCACAGACAACACGTCACCGCATCATGGGCATTGTCAACACCGACGAGGCCCAAGTGGTGTTCTCCGACACACCGGGCGTGCTGAAACCCAACTACAAGATGCAAGAGATGATGCTGGCTTTCTCGGAGAGCGCGCTCGCCGATGCCGACATCCTGCTCTACGTCACCGATGTGAGGGAGAACCCAACGAAGAACATGGACTTCCTCGAAAAGGTCGGAAAGATGGAGATTCCAGTGATTCTTCTCATCAACAAGATTGACGAGAGCGACCAGAAACGCCTCGGCGACCTTGTGGAGGAATGGCACAAGCTGCTCCCCAACGCTGAGATACTGCCCATTTCGGCCAAGAACAAGTTCGGAACCGAGGTGCTCATGAAGCGCATCATGGAGCTGCTGCCCGAAAGTCCGGCCTATTTCGACAAGGATCAGCTGACCGACAAGCCCGCCAAGTTCTTCGTATCGGAGATAATCCGTGAGAAAATACTGCGCTACTACGACAAGGAAGTACCCTACTCCGTAGAGGTGGCCGTGGAACGCTTCAAGGAAGAAGGCCCGATCATCCGCATCAATGCCGTCATCTACGTGGAGCGCGACAGCCAAAAGGGCATCATCATCGGCCACCAAGGTCAGGCCTTGAAGAAAGTTTCCGCCGAGGCTCGCAAGTCTCTGGAGAAGTTTTTCGGCAAGAAAGTGTTCTTGGAGACCTTCGTCAAAGTGGATAAGGACTGGCGCAACTCCAAACGCGAGCTGCGACAGTTTGGCTACGACCCGCAATAAACAGCGCTTTTGCAGCCCCGACAGGGCTGTGCTGGTCTCTGTGGCCACAGAGACCAGCACAGCAACTGGCAAGACAATACGGCCCTAACTGTATGCAGGGCATACTCTCGCCTCAACGCGAGGGCCGAAGAATGTTAAACTTCAGCAATCAAACAAAAACATCATGGCAAATTTAGTAGCAATCGTTGGTCGCCCGAACGTGGGCAAATCAACGCTCTTCAACCGCCTAACGAACAGCCGCCACGCCATTGTGAGCGACACGGCAGGCACAACGCGTGACCGTCAGTACGGCAAATGCCAATGGAACGGCCGCGAATTTTCCGTTGTCGACACAGGAGGATGGGTCGTTAAGTCTGACGACATCTTCGAGGACGCCATCCGCAAGCAAGTGCGCGTGGCCACAGACGAGGCCGACCTTGTGCTGTTTGTAGTGGACAACGAGACCGGAATCACCGACTGGGATGAGGATGTGGCTCAGATTCTGCGCCGCTCACGCGTGCCGTCGCTCCTCATAGCCAACAAGGTGGACAACAGCGGCCGCGCCTATGAAGCCGCAGAGTTCTACAAGCTCGGCCTTGGCGACCCCATCTGCATAAGCGCAATCACCGGAGGCGGCACGGGAGACCTGCTGGACATCATTCTGGAGAAACTTCAAGACGTTCCCGATGAGGCAGTGGACGACGAACTGCCCCGCTTTGCCGTAGTGGGAAGACCGAACGCCGGCAAGTCGAGCATCATCAATGCTTTCATTGGAGAGGACAGAAACATCGTGACCGAAATCGCCGGAACAACCCGCGACAGCATATACACGCGCTACAACAAGTTCGGGCTGGAGTTCTATCTTGTGGACACCGCCGGAATACGCCGCAAGAACAAGGTGGTTGAGGACTTGGAGTTCTACAGCGTGATGCGCTCCATCCGCGCCATTGAGAACTCAGACGTGTGCATACTCATGCTCGATGCCACACGCGGCATTGAGGGACAGGACATGAACATCTTCCAGCTCATACAGAAAAACCACAAATCGCTCGTGGTGGTGGTGAACAAATGGGACTTGGTGGAGGACAAGACGCAGAAGCACATCGACACTTTCACCAACGCCATACGCTCGCGCATGGCTCCGTTCTCCGACTTCCCCATCATCTTCGCCTCCGCCATCACCAAGCAGCGCATCTTCAAGGTGCTGGAAATGGCCAAGCAAGTGTACGACAGCCGCAAAATTCACATCGGAACCACGAAGCTCAACGAGACAATGCTGCCCCTCATTGAGGCCACGCCGCCGCCCTCAATCAAGGGTAAGTACATCAAAATCAAGTATTGCTCGCAATTGCCCAACACGCAGATACCCTCTTTCGTGTTCTACGCCAACCTGCCGCAGTACATCAAAGAGCCTTACCGCCGCTTCCTGGAGAACAAGATGCGCGAGAGATGGCCGCTCCACGGAACGCCCATCAACATCTTCATCCGTCAGAAGTAACCCCGCGCGAGGCATGAAGCACCGACATTCCTTTTGGCTTGCCGCCACATCGGTAGCCCTAAGCACCTTGCTGGGCGCGTGTGCCGACAAGCCAAAAGAGGCCAACCAAGGCGAACTGGCCGCACGAACGGCCAAACTCTACTACGACAGCTTGATAGCGGGGCGGCACGCCAACTTCTACAATGGCAAACAGAAAGCCGACACCGTGCCCGAAAGCTACCGCCGGCAGATGATTGAGCTGCTGCGCCAGCACACCGACAACGAGCTGGAACGCCACAAGGGCATCAAGAGCGTGAGCATAAGCGGATGCCACTACTCGCCCAAGACGCAAACGGCCAATGTAATGCTCACCCTGGCCTATGGCGACAGCACCCAAGAGCAGATAGTCGTGCCAATGATCAAGCGCGACAGCCTGTGGCTCATGCGCTAAAGTGCAATACAGCTTGCCCCGAAGGCAAGCCCAGGCCTGCCAAAGCGCAGGCCCACCACTACCATAAAGCCGCTGCTGGCGAACTTTGTTGCTACACTGAAGTAACAAAGTTCGCCAGCAGCGGCTTCTTATTTTTGAAGCCATAATAGCCATCAATATTCTTTACACCAGTTTCTTTGCCATGCAATATGGGCGATATTGGATGGCAAAATAGGCTCTTTTGGCCTGCAATATAGGCTTGATTGCATGGCAAAAGGTCCTATATTGCAGGCCAAAAAAGCCCAATATAAAGCCACTCTGATTATCAACACTTTACAGCACCACATAAAATTAGATGCGATAAAAAACAGCAAGCTGTGCAAGCATAATAAAAATTTACAATTCACAAGGCGTAATGAGGTTACAAAACACACTGTCTATTCTTCGATAGTGAGCCAAGTAGCGTGAACTCAATATGCCTATTTTCACCTGACAGATAGTACACTGAGACACTCTGTACACACCTTCATTACTTCATCGGCCGCTTTTTTGCAGAGCAGTAACGAAAGATTCCTGACTATTTTGTATCTTTGCGGCAGATAGGTGGCATTTCGGCAATGCAAATATAAAAGTCGGACGCACAATCCGGACTAAAGTATGCCGACCAAGCACTGAAACTGTATAGAAAATACAGCAAAGCCACGCCGCAAAACACGATTTACCATATCCTCATGAAAAGTGAAAGCGATAGACTTTGTGGCAATAGTTGGGATGCGCTACACACCTGCAAAGCGGCGGAAAAGATTGCCTTACAGCTCGGCGACTCCCTCGTCCTATCAGATGTGTACCAGAACATGAGCTTGCTTGCTGCCGATATACACGACACAAGTGCTGTCCGCTACGCCCATTTGGCGTGCCAGTTGTCGCAAATCCGCTTCATCTCCAAGCAACTTATGCTTGCACAAGCCTACCTTGGTACGGGAAAACCGAAGAATTGCCTCAACTTGCTGGATACACTCCAGCTGGAAGACAACGCACAGCGTTACACTTCGTATTCATGTCAGCACCAGGCTGCATTGCAACTTCATGACATCACGGCAGCAACTGCCTACGCTGACTCTGCCTACAAATACCTTGAAACAATGCACAATGAACAGCTGAAAGATAAATTAGATTACTTTGAAAGGCTGATGCAGGAGAAAAACACAATGACACAAGCAGAGGCCCAAGCGTCTATATATAAAGAGAGAAAGAAACTGCTCTTTGTGTGCATTTTAACCTTCTTCGTCATCGCATTCATCATCATGGCCTACCACAACTACAAGAGCAAAACGGCCTTGAAACTGAAATACGAAGAAGAAAAGACAAAGATGCTACTGACCCAAGAACAGGAGAAAATGCGACATATAAACGAATTACATGCCAAAGAGAAGGAAATGTCGGAAAAATTACATCAAGAACAGCTCGAACACAAGGATGCACAAATAGCCCAAATGCGGCAGTTTTTCATCAAAAAAAATGTTTTCTCACAGCGCCATTATGCACAAAACAAAGAGGAAAACAAGTGTATTAACCTTGAAGAAAGCGACTGGGATGAAATAGAACTATTTCTTGAAAGCATCGATGACAAGTTTGTCTCACATATCAAAGACAGCTTCCCAACCCTGTCCACCAAGGACATAAGGCTACTCATGCTGATACGTCTCAAGTTGCCTGCCAAAGAACTTGCACGTATTTATGGCATTAGCGAAAAGTCTATCAAGCAAAACTTATTCCTATTTAAGGAAAAATTGGGTATCCAACAGGGAAAAATCTCGCTCAGAAAATACATAGAGGCATTTTAATCCCACGTTATGCTACATCGATTAAAGCGAGATTTTTATCTTCCAATAAAGACGAAAAAGGAGATACATCTCGCTTTTTTAGACCTTTATTCACTCTATTTTCTGCATCAATTAGACCTATTTTTGATCGCAAAAACTCATAATAACTCTATAAAAGCCTATTCATCAATACATTACAAAATATCCAACGAACAATAAAATTTAGACCTCAAAAAAATGAAAACAAACAATATTTACCCTAATTTTGCCATAGAATCAATTCCTATCAGCAAAATGAAGAGACTTTCAACAGTCATTCTTGTCCTTTTGAGCGGCTTGTTGCCCAACTACGGAGACCCGATTTCATCTCCTATGGGCGAACCTATCACCATGATTTTTGACATGCCCATTTCGCAAAAAGGTTCACCAAGGACAACACGCCCTGCTGTTTCGGCAGCTTATCCCAATCAAACAGTTGCAGTTCACGTCACACATTATAACGGAAGTATTGCAACCTATATTGAAGATGCAAATGGAATTATAGTGGCTTATACAACTGGATTCGCAACTAACAGAATGTATGAGACTAATCTAAGAATACAACCTATTAGCCAAAACAACTACACACTTCATGTGGTTTTGGACTACTGCTCTTACATAGGTCACTTCGAAAACTAAATATTTTTTACCAAATAACAAGAATATGAAAACGTATCTATTTACAGCAATGCTGGTACTGGGCACCATGAACGCCTGTACTATTTCGACCTTGGCACAAACAACGCTTCAAGAAGGGAAGGAATGGTTTTACAGAAGCTGCTACTCACCACGTGGTGCCGACAGTAATCATCGCACGTGGATAGCAGGAGACTCCGTCTTGAATAGCATCACTTACATCAAACTCTATGAGGACAATGCATCGAAGGTGGCAGACCTGATACGAGAGAAAGGCGGAAAGGTGTACGGACAGCGGGATAACAGTTATCCTGGAATGGATATGCCAGACAACAAAGGCCTTTATTACGACTTCTCACTCGCCCTGGGTGAATCTGCCGTGGTGTATTCGGGCGGTGCTGTCGGAACCTACGCGGTGGACACCATTCAAGTAGAAGGCAAGGCGTTTCGGCGCATATCTATCTATTCAAAGGACGGAAGAGAAGCTCCATATAAAGAATATTGGGTGGAAGGCGTAGGCAGCAACTATGGCTTTTATCCCGCCGACAGAATGTGGGACTATAGTGCGTATAGCGCACTCGACTCCTGCAAGGTCGATGGTCAACTGCTTTTCACACGCAACGACTTCTTGCGTGTGCCCCATAGTGAGCGCCAATGGGTGTATGGCGACTACAGAATAATGAATGTGGGCGGCCAAACGCCATACTTGTCCCATTATAGCACCCGTACATACGCCACAATAGGGGAAGTGGAGCACAACGGCAGGACTTATCAAAAGGTATATGAATGCACTACCTCGCGCAATGCGGGTACTGATGCAGACACGCGCTATAAGTATCTCTTTGCAATGCGCCATGAAGACGGTCGCGTGCTGGCGGATGCCGAGAGCTATCGGGCTACCTTCGCTGGGGCAATCGATGATTATCCCACCAACGATGAGGGGGAATACATCCTCTACGACTACAACGTGCAGGCAGGAGAGAGCTATCTCGGCACCGAGAAAACAGTGATAGAAGCGGGCGACACCATCCTTGCTGACGGACAAGCCCACCGCCTGTTGGTGCTCTCCTCGGGGCATCAGCTCATCGAGGGTATCGGTTGTGTCAATGTGCACGGCACACCTTTTGACTATTTGGGGCAAAAGATTGGGGCGGCGGAAGGCTTCGACTTCTCCCTACTGGAGAACTATTACGATGCCGAAGGCCATCGCATCTATGCCAATACGCGCGAAAATGCCCACCAGGCCATCGTGAATGGCGTGGAAAGCGTGTCCACCACGGTCGGCCATATAGCCAATGATGCCGTCTATGACCTACAGGGACGCCGCATGGATGCGCGCCATCTGCAAAAAGGTGTGTACATTCAGCACGGCCGAAAGTTTGTAGTGAAATAACAGAAAGGCCTAATCACAGCGCGACCGACCCGCATGATAAACCACAAGGAGACCATTGGGACAAGCAGAACGCACGTTCTTACCTTGTCGCAATGGTCTCCTTGTCGCTTGGGAGTGCCTATTTGGAATCCATTTCCTGCGCTTCTACACGCAGCGGCCATTCGCATTACGCCATAACAGTAGCGCGATGAGCGGCTCGCCAAACGAGATACAAGCTATTTCTCCTCCATCTCCACTTCCCTCACTCGCTTGAACAGGTCGGAAGCGAAGACCAAATCATTAAGTTTCTTGTTGCGCGAGGAAATAACAGAGTCCTTGTCGCCCTGCCATTCTTTTCTTCCATCGGCTATGAAGACGATGTTCTCGCCTATGCCCATGACCGAATTCATGTCGTGCGTGTTGATGATCGTCGTAATCCCATACTCCTTCGTGATGCCCGAAAGCAGCTCATCGATGACGAGCGACGTCTTCGGATCAAGCCCGGAGTTAGGCTCATCGCAGAAAAGATACTTCGGATTCATCACAATGGCACGCGCTATGGCCACGCGCTTCTGCATACCGCCCGATATTTCGCCCGGATACTTGCCGCCCGTGCCGCTCAAATTCACGCGGTCGAGGCACTCCTGCGCCCTGCGGTCGCGCTCCGAGGGCGACATCGAAGAGAACATATCGAGCGGGAAGCGCACGTTCTCGAGCACGGAGAGCGAGTCGAAAAGTGCCGCGCCCTGAAAAATCATTCCCATCTCACGCCGCATCAGCACCCTTTCCTTCTTCGACATACGCACAAAGTCGCGCCCGTCATAGAGCACTTCTCCGCGCGTGGGGTCGAGCAGCCCCACCAGCGTCTTCATGAGCACGGTCTTGCCCGCGCCCGACTGGCCGATGATGAGGTTGGTCTTGCCATTCTCAAACACCGCGTTGACATCGGTGAGCACCGCCTTGTCGCCAAAAGACTTATCAATGTGTCTGACTTCTATCATAGAACGCTTCTTTATTAACTGAGCAATTGGGTGAGGAACACATCGCAGAAGAGGATGAGCACCGAGCTGTTGACCACGGCCAACGTGCTGGCCTTGCCCACCTCAACGCTGCCGCCGCCCACGGTGTAGCCGAAATAGGAACTCACGCTGGTGATGATGAAGGCATAGAACACGCTCTTGATGATGCTCGTCCACAAGAACCACGGCACAAAGTCGTGCTGAAGACCCGCCGTCAAGTCCTCCGGCGTGATAATCTGCCCCACATAGGCCGTGGCGTAAGCACCCACAATGCCCATGGCCGAGGAGAAAATCACAAGGAAGGGCATGATCGTCACCAAGCCGAGAATCTTGGGAAGGATGAGATAGCTGGCCGAGTTCACGCCCATTATCTCCAGCGCGTCTATCTGCTGCGTCACGCGCATCGTGCCCAGCTCGCTGGCAATGTTCGACCCCACCTTGCCCGCCAGTATCAGACACATGATGGACGAGGAGAACTCCAGGAGCATTATCTCACGCGTGGTGTACCCCGTCACCCAGTGCGGCATCCAAGGACTTTGGATGTTGACTTTCATCTGAATGCAAATCACCGCCCCGATGAAGAAAGAGATGAGCAGCACAATGCCGATGGAGTCGACACCCAGCTGCGCCATTTCCTTGACATACTGCTTGAGAAACATCCTCATGCGCTCCGGACGCGAAAAGGCACGCCCCATGAGAATGAGGTATTTGCCAAAGGTGGTGAGCCACTTGTGTATTATCATGCCATGAATAAATCTTGAAACAATGGTGCAAAAGTAACCAAAATCCCCTTAAAAACTGCAACATCGCGGAGAGTTTTTGCCAAGGGCAAGTGTTATTAGCATCTTTTTTGCTACTTTTGCAATCCAAACAAACAACATCGATATGACCGACAACGAACATGACATGGCGACCGCGCAGCCCATGGGCGGAGAAAGCCTCATCATCCCGGCGCAAGAACAGCAAGAGCACCGCGCCACGCTGCGCACGGAAGGGCTGGTGAAACGCTACGGCAAGCGGACGGTGGTGAACAACGTCAACTTCAGCGTGCGCCAAGGCGAGATAGTGGGACTGCTGGGACCCAACGGAGCCGGCAAGACCACCTCTTTCTACATGACCACCGGACTGGTGGTGCCCAACGAGGGGCGCGTGAGCATAGACGATGAGGAGATAACGCGCTACCCCGTCTACAAGCACGCCCGCGCCGGCATTGGATACCTGCCCCAGGAGGCCAGCGTGTTCAAGAAAATGAGCGTGGAAGACAACATCATGTCGGTGCTGGAGATGACCAAGCTCACGCCCAAGGAACGGCTGGACAAGATGGAGAGCCTCATCAGCGAGTTCCGCCTCGGCAAAGTGCGCAAGAACAAGGGCGACCGCCTCTCCGGAGGTGAGCGGCGGCGCACGGAGATAGCCCGCTGTCTGGCCATCGACCCCAAGTTTATCATGCTCGACGAGCCGTTTGCCGGAGTAGACCCCATCGCCGTGGAGGACATACAGCACATTGTGTGGCGGCTGAAGTTCCGCAACATCGGCATACTCATCACCGACCACAACGTGCATGAGACGCTCAACATCACCGACCGCGCCTACCTGCTCTTCGAGGGGCGCATCCTCTTCAAGGGAACGCCCGAGGAGCTGGCGGCCAACAAGGTGGTGAAGGAGAAATACCTCGGCACCGACTTCGTGCTTCAGAAGAAAGACTTCCAGCTCATCGACGAGCGCAGAAGAGCCAAGGAGAAAGAGGAGGAAGCCTAA
>CAZXFP010000017.1:0-39725 GCA_964640675.1 uncultured Prevotella sp.
CGCGCTCTACCAACTGAGCTATTGCCGCCTATTCCACTATTGCTGTGGTGCATTTCCCTAAATGCGAGTGCAAAGGTACTCAATATTTCCGAAACTGCAAGAAAGCGGGAAAGAAAAAGTTAAGCATTTAACATTCGTTAAGCAAACAAACAGTTTTCTCCTTATAATATATAATCAATCCATTCGAGACCGATAATCATCGTACGAATACCTGCGGAGAAACTCCAGTTCCCCATCGGAATGCAGCAAAGCTATAGACGGATGACTGATACCGTTGAACATCGATGTCTTAACCGTTGTATAATGGAGCATATCCTCAAATATAACATTCTCCCCCACCTGCAGCTCATGGTCAAACCGCCATGACGCCATGAAGTCACCGCTCAAACAAGAACAGCCCCCAAGCCGATAGACGTGCTCACCACACGTATCAGCGCCGACCACCTCCGCGCCGCGCACCGCCGGATGATAAGGCATCTCCAGGCAATCGGGCATGTGGCAAGTGAAGCTCACATTCAGGATGGCCGTGCGGATGCCACTGTCCTCCACCACATCAACCACCTGACTCACCAGCGGACCCGTTTGCCACCCGAAAGCACTTCCCGGCTCCAGCACCACACGCAGCCACGGATAGCGGCTACGGAAGCCACGCAACAGCCCTACCAATCTCTCTATATCATAATCGGCACGCGTCATCAGATGACCGCCACCAAAGTTAATCCATTTCAGCTGTGGGAACCACTTGGAGAAACGCCGCTCTATATGCACAAGCGTCCGTTCAAACACGTCGGCGCCACTCTCACAATGGCAATGGCAATGGAATCCCTCGATATCATCGGGAAGCAGCTCCGGCAACTTGTCATCACTCACACCAAAGCGCGTGCCCGGCGCGCAAGGATTATAGAGTGCCGTGCCCACCTCCGAATAACGCGGATTGACACGCAGCCCCATGCTCAAAGCCGGATTCTCCCTACGCAACAGCTCATGATACCGCTCATACTGCGAAAGCGAATTGAAAGAAAGATGCGACGACAACTTGGCAATCTCCGCCGCATCGGCATCGCTCAGCGCGGGTGTAAACGTATGAACCGGCGCGCCAAACTCCTCATACCCAAGCCGCGCCTCATTGAGTGACGAGGCCGTGGTGGAACGGATATATTTGCGGAAAATCGGAAAGGTTTTCCACAAGGCATAAGCCTTGAACGCAAGGATTATCTCCACGCCAGCTGCCTCTGCCACCTCGCGGATTACAGAAAGATTGCGCAGCAGCAACTCCTCCTCCAGCACATAAACAGGCTGGCGAAGCTCTGAAAAAGTCTCTTTATTCACTTTCATGTTGCAAAAGTAGTAAAAAAAGATTGCAAGTGTCACATTTATTTCATACTTTTGCAGCGGAATTAAGTCATCATCACACAATCAATCCAACATAATGAGTGATAATAACTCTTTTTTGGTCTTTTCCGGAACAAAGACCCGCTATTTGGCAGAGAAAATCTGCGCGAGCTTAGGTGTACCCCTTGGTAACCTGGTAAGAACCCAATTCTCTGACGGAGAGTTCGTAGTGAGCTACGAGCAGAGCATCCGCGGCAAGGATGTGTTCCTCGTGCAGAGCACATTCCCCAACTCCGACAACCTCATGGAGCTGCTCCTCATGATCGACGCTGCAAAGCGCGCCTCGGCACGCCAAATCAACGCCGTCATCCCCTACTTCGGCTGGGCACGCCAGGACCGCAAGGACAAGCCGCGCGTGAGCATCGGAGCCAAGCTCATCGCCGACTTGCTGAGCGTGGCGGGCATCGACCGTCTGATCACCATGGACCTTCACGCTGACCAAATCCAAGGATTCTTCGATGTACCCGTAGATCACCTCTACGCCTCGGGCGTATTCCTGCCCTACATCCAGTCGCTCCAATTGGAGAACTTGGTCTTCGCCAGCCCCGATGTAGGCGGTTCGAAGCGCGCCAACAGCTACGCCAAGTACTTCGGATGCCCCCTCGTGCTCTGCAATAAGACACGCGCCCGCGCCAATGTGGTGGACAGCATGCAAATCATTGGCGACGTAAAGGACAAGAACGTCATCATCGTTGACGACATGGTAGACACCGCTGGCACCATCACCAAGGCTGCCGACATCATGAAAGAGGCCGGAGCAAGAAGCGTGCGCGCGTTTGCCAGCCACTGCGTCATGAGCGGCCCGGCCTCGGAGCGTGTTCAGAACTCGGCTCTTGAGGAGATGGTATTCACCGACTCCATCCCCTACACCGACCGTTGCTCCAAGGTGAAGCAGCTCTCTGTGGCCGACTTGTTTGCCGAGACCATCCGCCGCGTGGTCGAGAACAAGAGCATCTCTTCGCAGTATCTGCTCTAATCCAAAGAGAACAGCCGGGAAGCTGGTTTAAGGAACGGTTAGAAAACCATACAGGCTATGCCTCGCGCCTTTATGCGCAAAAGCACAGCCAGGGATTTTTGCCCCCACGACAAAGCCATGCCACAATGGCCGTAGAACCATAGCTTCCCAAGGAAAACATAAAAGGTAAGGTTTTAGGCCGCGAAAGGATACCTTTTGCGGCCTAAAACCTTACCTTTTATCATGCAATATGTATGGTTTCGCAAAGAGCAACGTAACCATCTAACAACCAGCACATAGCACAACGAGCACAATAAGTGTGCCCATCCCCTCTTCCACCCGCTCCCCACACCATCCTTTACTCCACTGTCACAACCAGCGCAAGCCCTTACTCGCCACAATCTCACCGCCGCAAGCCACAAACAAGATGCGGCCAAATCACTTTATGGGTGAAAATATGTTCATATTTGGAAAATATTACGTATATTTGCAGCCTAATTCATTAATGATAATAGCATCGAGACAGTGGTGCGCAGAAACGCATTAGACTCAAAGCTAATCTTCAAGTTGTCCGGCATACAGCTTTGGGACAACATCAAGGTTGATGAGACGCCCGAACCTTTCCAAACGAACGCTTTCACGTTCATCTTCGGATTGCGAGGTCGCCTCCAAGCCGACATAGACGACCGCCAGACAGCCATTGGCGAACACGAGGTGCTTCTGCTTCCGGCCAACATGGTGCTCAGCAACATCAAGCTTAGCACTGATTTTGAGTGCCGCACGCTGTCCATCACCGCATCGGCCTTGCAGTCGCTCCTCTACAGCCATGCCGACGTATGGAACGAAGTGGTCTACATCCGCCACATTTACACGTTCCGTATTGCCAGCGAGGATCAGGAATTCTTCAACACGCTGCTCGACTCAGCCCGGCATATCGCCACCGACACGCGCCATATCAGATACCGGGAGGAGACCTATCACGGGCTGCTCACCAGCTTTGCCATCAGAATAACGGGCATACTGGAAGACTATCTCGCCGAAGAGGCCATCCCCATGCCCAACCAAACGACCTACTTCAAGCAATTCCTCAACCTGCTGAGGGAAGAGCCAAAGAAGTATCGCCCCGTCAGCTACTATGCCGAGAAGCTGTGCATCACCCCCAAATACCTCACCATCCTCTGCCAGCGTGATTCCTGCAAGAGCGCGGGAGAGTGGATCAGGGAATACGTCAAGGAAGACATTCGCTTCTATCTCAAGACTTCCGACTTGAGCGTCAAGGAGATAGGGGCAAGGATAGGCTTTCAGAACACGTCCTACTTCGGCAAGTTCTGCAAGGAGCTTTTTGGCGTTCCGCCAAGCACCTACCGCAAGAGGAGGGGACAACACAACTCGTTTTGAACGCGCACGGGGCAAGCGTCATCACACAAGACAGAAAAAGTTAGAATGAAAAACAGAGTAGTCATCACGGGAATGGGTATATGGTCGTGCCTTGGCACAACCATCGATGAGGTGCGCCAATCCCTCTATCAGGGCAAGTGCGGCATCGTGTTCGACCCCAAGCGCGTGGAAAGTGGTTTCCTTTCCGGACTTTGCACGGAGGTGCCCAAGCCCGTACTGAAGCCCTATCTCGACAAGAAGGCACGCAACCTCATGCCCGAAGAGGCGGAATATGCCTACATGGCCACGCGCGCTGCATTGGAAAACGCCCGTCTGGATCAAGACTATATCGATGCACACGAGGTGGGACTGGTATACGGCAACGACTCTGTGGCAGAGGCTACGGTCAAGGCCATCGACAAATTCCGCGAGTTCAAAGCCTCAACAGCTTGCGGAAGCGGGGCTATATTCCAGTCCATGAACTCCACGGTGACGATGAATCTGGCCTGCATCTTCCACCTTAAAGGCATCAATCTCACCGCCTCGGCAGCCTGCGCATCAGGCTCTCAGGCCATCGGACTGGGCGCATTGCTCATCCGCAACGGCCTGCAAGACTGCGTTATTTGCGGTGGAGCACAGGAAAACAACGCTTTGGGCACAGTGTCCTTCGATGGCATCAACGCATTCTCCAAGCGCAACGACGACCCTAAACGCGCCAGCCGCCCCTTCGACCGCGATCGCGATGGGCTTGTACCGGGCGGAGGAGCAGCCACAATCATCTTGGAAAGCTATGAGCACGCCATCAAACGCGGCGCGCCCATCATTGCCGAGATTGTGAGTTGGGGCTTCTCTGGCAACGGAGCGCACATTTCCACCCCCAGCATCGAAGGCCCTGTCCGCTCATTGGAGCTTTGCCTACGGAACGGAGAAGTAAGCCCGCGCGATATTGGCTACGTCAACGCCCACGCCACCTCAACGCAGGCCGGCGACGGGAGAGAGGCCGAGGCCATAGCCCGCGTGTTTGGCAACCACCAAGTGCCCGTCACATCAACGAAAGGGCAAACGGGACACGAGATGTGGATGGCCGGGGCAAGCGAAATAGTCTACTCTCTCATCATGATGAAGAACGATTTCATTGCCGGAAGCCTCAATTTCGAGAACCCCGATGAGCACACAGGGCGCATCAACATCGTGCCAGAGACGCGCCAAACGCACTTCGACATGTTCCTTTCCAACTCTTTCGGGTTTGGAGGAACAAATTCCACGATCATTGTCAAGAACTTATAAAACATCAATACATAAAATTTGGACATCAAAGAATGAAACGCGACGAAATTATCCTAAAAGCCAACGCCGCCATGGCGGAGGAGTTTGAGGTGGAAGAAAGCCTCATCACGCCCGAAGCCAACATCAAGGACACTCTGGAACTGGACAGTTTGAACCTCGTTGACCTTGTGGCCATGACGCAACAGCTCTTCAAAGTGACGATTCCCATCGCTGATTTGTCCAAGCTGCAGACGTTTGAGCATCTCTATAACTACATTGAGGAGCACCAACCCGCAGAATAACTCCACACAACATTTCCCCCACAGCCGGACCGGACTGGAGATTTCCCATCCCGGCCCGGCTTGTCATAGCAACCCATCGTTCCCAAACGAACAAGAGAATACGCAAAAAACGCCCTACGCTCACAATGCCCTACGATGCCATTATCATAGGAAGCGGTCTGGGAGGACTGGCCTGTGCCACGTTGCTGGCAAAGGCTGGGCAGCGCGTTCTCGTCTTGGAAAGGCAGTCACAGATTGGGGGCTGTATGCAAAGCTACAAGCGTCATGGGCTTGAATACGACACCGGACTACACTACATCGGAGGTCTCGATGAAGGGCAACCACTGCATGAGCCTTTCAAACAGCTGGGACTGCTCGACCTCAATTGGAAACGCTTAGACCCAAACGGCTTCGACCGCATCCGGATAGGTCAGCGCAACTTCTCCTTTGCGCAAGGATACGAAGCCTTTGTGGACACATTGGCCACCGAGTTTCCAAACGAACGGAAAGGCCTGCAGCAATATGTTGACACACTTCGGGGGCTGCAACCAGGGGCACACGCGCCACTTCAAGAAACCGGCGCATGGGATTTTCTGCACCAAATCATCCACGATGAGCTGCTGATCAATGTGCTTTCGGCTGCCTCTCAAAAGATGGAACTGCGCAAAGAGACGCTTCCTCTCTTCACGTTTGCTCACGGAAACGCCAGCTATATACAAAGTGCTTGGAGGCTTCAAGGGAGCGGAAGCACTCTCGTCAAGCGACTTTCAGACCAAATTAAAGCCTGTGGCGGCGAGATAAAGTGCAACCACGAGGTGAGCAAACTGACGGAAAAGGACGGCTTGATTACGGCGGCGCACTGCGCAAACGGCGACACCTTTGAGGCAAAACTGTTCATTAGCGATGCCCACCCGGCCATAACGTGCTCTTGGATGGAAGAAAGCAAGAAGATGCGGCGCGTCTATCGGCGGCGTATCAGCAGCCTTCACAACACCGTGGGTATGTTTACGGTGTCGCTAAGGATAAAAAACAACAGCCTACCCTACTTCAACTACAATCAATACGTCTACCGTGAGGCCAACGTATGGGATTTCTATCGGCATCCATCCACCGAGGTTGGCGGCTTGCTCATCAGCTGCCGCGTGCCCGAAGATGGCGGATGCTACGCCCGGCAAGTAGACTTGATTACGCCAATGCTATGGGAAGAGGTCAGCCCATGGCAGGACACGCACACCGGGCAGCGCGGCGATGCCTACCTGCTAATGAAGAGACAGCGTGCCGAAGCGTGCATATCGCTGGCCGAGACGGCCATCCCGCATCTGCGCGAATGCGTGGAAGGCTACATCACCAGTACCCCGCTCACCTACCGCGACTACAATCTGTCGCCCCAAGGTTCGGCTTTTGGCATTCGCAAGGACTACCGCCAGCCCCTCCTCACCACCCTTTCGCCACAAACACCCATACCCAACCTGCTGCTCACGGGACAGAATCTCGTAGCACACGGAGTGGAAGGAGTAACGATTATGGCAACCGAAACCTGCAAAATGGCCACCAAAAGGCTATCAGAACTGGCATTTGACACACCACAAAGCAACTTCCAGCAGCAAAACCATCATTTTTAGGTATTGCCACGCTTCCCGGAAGTAAGTAACTTTGCAACCAAGCAATACAATTAGCAACAACGTAACAAGATTAAGAACATGAAAGCAACAACTGTAGTATATGGTTCCTCCACCGGAACTTGTGAGAGCATCGCACAAACCATCGCTGAAAAGCTGGGCGTGGAAGCCATTGACGTGGCCAACCTTACGGCCGATGTGGTGAATGCCAACGAGAACCTCATCCTTGGCACAAGCACTTGGGGCGCAGGTGAGCTTCAAGACGACTGGTACGATGGAGTGAAGGTGCTCAAAGATGCCGGTCTGGCTGGCAAAACCGTAGCTGTGTTTGGCTGCGGCGACTGCGAGTCGTACAGCGACACTTTCTGCGGCGGCATGAAGGAGCTCTACGATGCGGCACAGAAAGCCGGTGCCAAGCTGATTGGCGAAGTGGATGCAGCCGGATACAGCTATGATGACTCCGAGGCTGTGGTAGACGGCAAGTTCGTAGGCCTTGCGCTGGACGATGTCAACGAAGACGGAAAGACCGAGAGCCGCATCGATGCTTGGCTGGACGAAATCAAGAAGGAGCTTTAAAAAACTTTATCACACGCAAAGGAGCAGACTGAATGGAGCAGAATGAGGTAATGCCTGTCGGCGATATGAAAGTACTCATGAACCATATCTATGAGTACAAGAAAGGGGTCAGACAAATGGTGCTGTACACGTTCAACGAAAAGTACCGCAACTATGCCATCAACCGCCTTGAAAGCCAACGCATTGAATACATTATTCAGCCCGTTGGCAACGGCCGGGTAAACCTCTTCTTTGGCAAACGCGAGTGTATGAACGCCATCCGAATGATGGTGACGCGCCCACTCTGCCAGCTCACCCCCGAGGAAGACTTCATTCTGGGCGCAATGCTGGGCTACGACATCTGCGCACAATGCGAACGCTACTGCGAACGCAAGGAGCGGCACAACGCCCCGTGCGCCGCCAACTAACCCCACCTTCTCCTTTGTAATCCCATCACGGCATTCCTCCGCGCGCTCTTTGCGGAAGAATGCCTTTTTTGTTTAACTCAATTCATCCAAGAACCTACTTTCATCCACGCAGACAACTTCAGAAGAACACGCAACACAATGAGTGTCAAGCACATAGCAAAAGCATACATTTGAACACATCAAACGTAACGTTTTGCATCCCAAAACGTCACCTTTCACTCCCTAAAAGGTATGCTTTCAAAAAGCAGTTGCGCATCATGCGCGCATGAGAAAACTTCTTTTGGGAAAATCTTTGTGCCAAAAACGCCTCTACAAACACCTATCGCGAGCATCCCAAACGCCCTTTCATGCACAAAGACGACTGATAAAGGAAACGCCGTTTGGGCAAAAACAACAAAAACATTAACGCGTCTTTGCACCTAACGAAAAGAATAGGCGCGCCAAAGAAGCATCCTTGGCGCGCCCACCCTTATACTTATCGCTTAAACTTCTTCAGGAAATTGTCAGCCTGCTCGTTGCCCAGCGACTTGGCCTTCTCTATGTTGCGTATGCCCTCCTCCTTTTGATTCAGCTGTGTCTGTGCCACGCCAAGAATCAAATAGCCATCGGCACTCTCCGGATCTACCTCTATGCAGTGGCGCGCGGCCTCGGCTGCATCCTGCGGGCGGTTCACACGCAGATACAGACTTCCCGCCTCGGCATGATAGGCCACCGTCTCCGGTGCCATCCGACAGGCCGTAAGGATGTCGCCAAGTGCCTGCTGATAGAGTTTTCCCTGCAGCTCTATCTGCTCGCGCTGATAATAGAACGACGCGTCGAGCTGACCTTGGTTGAAGTACTCATAGCGCACGAGATCCACCATGGCTTTGCGGTACTCCCCCACCTTGGCATATTGCAGACCACGGGCGTAGAAGTAAGGCGCGGAAGAGGCCACATAGGGTGTGTCGCACACGGCAACGCTCTGTTCCAGCAAGTCCAGCACTTCCCGATCGGAAGCTCCGAGCTGCTCTTTGCACTGCGCCATCTCCAAATAGGTCTCCGGCAGCATGGGTTCCTGCTTCGCCAGCGCCTCAAACTGCGTGAAGGCATCCTGATAGCTGCCCTGCGCATAGGTAATCTTGGCCGCAAGGTGCTGATAAAGGAACTGCGCATCCACACGGTTGGCTTCGCGTGCCTCGCTGAGTGCCTTGTCGAGCGTCCACGAAGAGGGCACATCGCCTTCCACGGCCTGCTGTCCCGTGAGAACAAGGTAGATAACGTTGGCATAGTTGAAGTGGGCCTCCCCTTTCTTCGTTGCTTTCTCCACTGCCAGACGCAGCTGACTGTCGGCCTGGGCGTTGTCGCCCTTGGTGAGCGCGAGCATTGTCAGCGCGTAATATCCGTCCGTAAGGTGCGGAAACTTGTCTATAAACTCACGAATAGTGGCCTCATGGTCGGTCGGCTTTTGCGAAGAGGAGAGCAACAAGCCCACAATGGCCTCCTTTTCCTCATCGGGCAAGCCGATACGAAGCCGCGCACGGCGCATTGTGGGGTCGTTTTGCGACATTCCGGTAAGCACAAAGTCGCGCGCATAGGCCGCATCGGTGGCACTCTGGAGCGTGCCCGACTGATTGTAGATGCCAATCAGCTGCCCTTTGGCACTGACCACGGCCGCGCCATTGAGCTTATCGGAAGCCGAACCCACGTAGAGCACGTAGTAATTATACTTGCCGCCCACTTTGTCTACGCTCTTCACCTTGGCTTTCAACGGCGTGCCCAATTCAGCAGAGGGCACAACCCACACATCATCGCCTTCGGACGCGCTGCCCAATGGCAACGGTTGCACCTTGGCGGATTTCACACGCAGTTTTGCCACATTATAGATTTCGTCTGCCCCCAGCAACGCATCAAACGCCAAAGTGTTGCCTTTGGCATCGGTTGCGGTAACGGATTCGGCCTTGTCGAACGCTTTCCAAGCAGCCACGGCAATGCCATCCTGCGCAACAAACGTGGCTGGGGCAGTGGACTGCACCTCACCTGCCGACGTGAAAGTTTTCAACGAAAAAACGCTTGCTACGGCTTTCTTCACCGCTGCGGGCTGCGCAACGGCATGGCCGTAGCCAAAAAGCATGGCAACCATGCTTGCTATGATAATCTTCTTCATGAGTCTTTGATTGGAATATGTCTATATGTGAGTAGGCCGGGCTAAGAAAAGGTCTCCACGGATTTTCATTTCGCCCCACGCCTTTACTTTTCTACGAGCACAAGTATAAGAGATTAGCCTTCCAAAAGTGTCCTTGCATTCTCCAACGCCGCCTCCGTGACGTTCTCGCCCGAAAGCATCATGGCCAGTTCCTGCACGCGCTCTTCAGAAGCAAGCTCCCGCATGTGGCTTATCGTGCCATTCGGCGTTTCCGTCTTCTCCACTTTGTAGTGGTGCGTGCCCCGCGCGGCTATCTGCGGCAAATGGGTAATGGAGACAACTTGTCTGCCTCCCGCGCCCATCTCGGCCATGATGAGTGCCATCTTCTCTGCTATTTTGCCGGAAACACCCGTGTCGATTTCATCAAATATAATGGTGGGCAACTTGATTGCGCCGCTAATCATGGCCTTGAGCGAAAGCATCACGCGCGCCACCTCTCCACCCGAGGCCACTTGAGCCACCGGCTGCATGGGGGTGCTGCGATTGGCGGAGAACAAGAATTGCACATTGTCTGCCCCATCGGCGGCCAGCTCTTTCGCAGTAAGCTCCACTGAAAAGCGCACGTGAGGAATGCCCAACGGCACAAGCCTCCGCTGCATCTCCTGCTCCACCTGCCGTGCCGCCTGAGTGCGCGCCTGGGTAAGCAAAGCCGCTTTGTCTGCACATTCCTTTGCCAAGGCTGTGACCTGCTGTTGGAGTTCCGCAAGTTCCTCGCTTGCATTCTCCACTGCAGCCAGTTGTCCGCCAAGTTCTTTCTGCAGCTCCAGCAATTCTGAAACTGTTGGCAAATGATACTTTTGCTCCAAGGAATAAATCAAGTCGAGGCGTGCATTGACGGCATCTTGGCGCGCAGGGTCGAAGTCTATTCCGCTCACATCGGCCGACACCTCGCGCGCAATGTCTTCCAACTCCACATAGGCTGCATCCATTCGCTCAGCCAACTCGTTCACCTTGGGATAAACGCCGGCAATGGACTGCAACTGCTGCGATGCACGGCGCAAACGCGTCATCACACCTTGTTCATCGGCCGAAAGCAACTCATCGGCCTCGTAGACCGCCGTCTTGATGTCGCCCGCATGAGCCAGCATCCTGCTTTCCTGTTCCAGTTCCTCTTGCTCGCCATCCACAAGTTGCGCCTGTGTCAGCTCATTATACTGGAATTCCAAAAAGTCGCGGTTTTGCTCATCGCGCCGAATCTGCTCTTCCTTGTCGCGCAAGTGGCGCACAGCCTCCTTGTATTGGCTGTAAGCCACATCATACGCCTTGCGCAACGCCTCGTCATCGGCTATAATATCAATAACGCTCAACTGGAAATCGTCTTTCTGCAAAAGCAAATTCTGATGCTGCGAATGGATGTCGATAAGCTGCTCACCCAAACGGCGTAATAACTGTTGCGAAACCGGTTCATCGTTGATGAACGCCCGCGACTTGCCCGTTGAGAGCAACTCTCTGCGTATTATGGTGTCGGAGGGGTCATAATCAAGATCGTTTTCGGCAAAGAACTCCTCAAAATGATAGCGTTGCAAGTCAAAATGCGCCTCAATGGTACACTTCGTAGCCTTTCCGCCATTGTCACCATCGGGGCATTTCACCATACGGCTGTCGGCACGGTTGCCCAACAACAGCCCTATGGCACCAAGAATAATCGACTTGCCCGCTCCCGTCTCACCAGTAATGACCGAGAAACCGGAATAGAAGTCGATGTCAAGACAATCTATAAGGGTGAAATTCTTAATATAAAGATGTTTCAGCATCGTTATTTTACCATTTTATAATTACGAAGCCATGAGGCAAACATTCAGCAATCCTCATTGTTTGATTTTGTCCCATGTGGCATTCTGCGACGCGTTGATAGAAAAAAGTATGTCGTAGACAGACTCTTTTTCCTTTGGCGTGCCCTTTCCTTTATAGATATTGGCCAACTCGTCTTTCTTATAATCGGTCCATATCTGCGGAAGCTGGCTCAACGGCTTGTCCTCGTGAGCCTTTTTGAGTTGCGTTTCCAACGCCGTAGTAATGTTCGTGCGCCCACGTTCCACATTGTTGACCATCTCATCAAGCCCGCTTCGATAGTAATCATACTGCAATTGGCGGAACGGACGCATCGCACCATCAATGTAATCGTTGATTATCGCAAAACGATTGCGGTCGCTGTCGAACGCTTTCCATCCCGTAAAATTGAGGTTTTGCGCACTGTTGGCCAAATTAAAGCATCGTTGCAGCACATCCTCACCGCCCATCGGGGAGAACGAGTCCAAATCCATTCCTATAATAAGATAGGCATAATAGGCAATGAGAGCCGTAAGCTGATTGTCAACTGTTTCGTCATTGAACTCTATTTGATCGAATTGCGCAAACTCAAAGTTGAAATCATTGTCCTGAATATTGAAAAGCGTGGTGGTGTAAGCAGAGCCATACACCGGCCGGTTGGCCTGAATGAGCGCGGAACAAGTGAAGAGATTGCTGGACTGGTCGTACTTCTTCACTGTGATATTGAAGTTGCACACAATGCGCTCGTTCTTTTGGAACTGCAAATTCGTCCACTGCCGCTCATTAATAAACTGCTCCAACGTCTGTTGCAAGTTCTCAAACACCGATGCATCAGTACCTTGCACCTGATTACGGTTCACTGTCACCTTGGCCTGCAGTTCCTGCGCCTGCATCTTACATCCGCCCCAGCTTGCCAACAAGCCAAGCAGAGCGACCCGAAGAAACGATATTGCCCTATTTCCCTTTTGCTCTTTCATACGCGAAATCTATCAGTAATGGCTCACTTCATTTGCCCAATACGGTTATTCCTCCACCATCAACTTCTGCAACTCGTCCACAATATCCTTGGCCACGGCAGCTTTGGGCTTCTTGGGATAGTGCTTTACTTCCTGTCGGCTGATAATACTCACTTGATTATCGTCCGCATTGAATGTCGTGCCGGGCACACGCGTGGAGTTTAAGACTATAAAGTCGGCATTCTTTGAGACCAGTTTGCGCTGCGCATTGGCCTCCTCATCGTTGGTTTCCAACGCAAAACAAACAAGGCGTTGCCCTTTGCGCTTCATGCCACCAAGCTCGCGGGCTATGTCTTTCGTGGGACTAAGACGCAACAGCAACTCTTCGCCCTCACGCTTGATTTTCTCCCCAGCCATAACAGCGGGCGTAAAGTCTGCCACCGCAGCACTAAGGATGGCCGCATCGGAAGCGGGGAATGCCGAAACACTGGCCTCATACATCTCCGCAGCACTCTCCACATCAACGCGAGCAATGCCCTCAGAGCACCTCAAAGCCGTTGGGCCGGCCACAAGCGTCACATTTGCCCCCCTTCGCAAGCACTCCTCGGCTATGGCAAAGCCCATTTTACCACTGGAGAAGTTTCCTACAAAACGCACAGGATCAATACGTTCATAGGTTGGCCCTGCGGTAATGAGCACATTCTTTCCATCCAAAGGAAGCGTACTTGAAGCCTGCGCGCCTGCGCTTTCGCTCTCAAAATAGCCTTCCAGCACCTTTACAATACGCTCTGGCTCTTCCATGCGTCCTTTTCCCTCCAATCCAGAGGCAAGGAAGCCACTCGCCGGCTCTATGAAATGATTGCCGTAGGCTTGAAGCGTGGCTATATTGGCCTGCGTGCTGGGATGCTTATACATATCCAAATCCATTGCTGGAGCAATGAATACGGGGGCTTTCATCGACAGATAAGTGGTTATCAGCATATTGTCGGCCACCCCATGAGCCATTTTTCCCAACGTACTGGCCGTGCAAGGCGCCACAAGCATGGCGTCAGCCCATAATCCAAGGTCGACATGGGAATGCCATGTGCCATCGCGCTGGGAAAAGAACTCGCTCACCACTGCATGGCGGCTCAAGGCCGAAAGCGTAATGGGAGTGATGAACTCCTTGCCCGATGGCGTTATAACCACTTGAACCTCCGCCCCACGCTTGACGAGTTCTCTGATGATGAGGCATGACTTGTAGGCAGCGATGCTGCCCGTGATGCCCAATACGATATGCTTACCTTGCAACGACATACTCTGCTATATCCTTATCCCTGCTGCGCATACGCCTCACGCAGACGAATGCGATTGACAACGTTTTTCGTATCATAGGTGAAATCGCGGCTGAGCATCCACGAGATGAAGCCCGGATCATTGCGGACGACATCTGCCACCGCCTCGCCACGGTGCTGTCCGAAGTTGAACACTTCGCGCCGATACGACTTGCCATTAGGCAACTTAAACTCTTTCCAAACGATTCGTCCGGCAAAGTCCACGTTGTCATTCATCTTCGAGAACTCCGCCAGCTCCGCCATGTCGTTATGCAACACGCGTTCCGGCTCGTCCTGCTTCCCCGGCGCATACATATCGATCTCCCCTTTCAGCACGCGGTAGGTGGCCTCCGCGTCTTGATCGGCCCGATGAGCCTGAAAATCATCCTCCATCTTGTGACCGGTGTAGAACTTATAAGCTGCGGCAAGGTTGCGGCGCTCCATCTTATGATAGATGTTTTGCGCGTCTATGAGCAAGCATTCTGAGAAATCGAAAGGCACTTGCGCACGCGAGAACTCCTCCGAGAGCATGGGCACATCGAACTTATTGGAGTTGAAGCCACAAAAATCGCACCCCTTGAAGGTCGCTGCCAAGCGGGGCGCAATCTCACGAAATGGCTGCGCGTTCTCCACATCGGCCTGCGTGATGTGCGTCAGCTCCTGCACCTCCTGCGGAATGTTCCGTTCCGGATTCACAAAAATGCTCTCACGGCTCTCCTCTCCGTCAGGTGTCACCTTGATATATGAAATCTGAATGATACGGTCTTTCACCAAGTCCAGCCCCGTTGCCTCCAAATCGAACACGATGAGCGGACGTTTCAGATTGAGTTTCATGTTTCTTCTATAATACATTGTTTGAATTAAGCATTGGAAGTTGCCATGCTTCCCGAATCCGTTAGCACGACAACTTCCAATGCTTAACCCGCGTTTGTCATATTCTTAGTTTACTCGTTGAGCAACATCGGCATGATGAGCATGAGCACATTCTGCCCCTCCGGCTGATCGGCCGGCACGATAACGCCCGGGCGCGAGGGGTCGGCAAGCTGCACAACGATGTCCTCGCCCTCCAGATTGTTGATTACCTCAAGCATGCTCGAGCCTTTGAAGCCAATGGAAAGCGGCGATCCCACATAAGAGCAAGTGACGTTCTCCACGGCATTGGTAGCAAAATCGATGTCTTCCGCACGCAACTCCAAGTTGTCATTCTCAAAATGGAAGCGCACAAGCTGCGAGGCATCGCTGGCAAAGGGGAGCACTCGGCGCAGCGCACCAATGAGGCTCTTGCGGTCGATGGTGACCACATTAGGATTATTCATCGGAATCACGCTGTCATAGTTCGGATACCTGCCCTCAATGAGGCGGCAAGTCAGATTGCCATCGGCAAAAGCTATGCTGGCATGCTTGCTGTCGAAGCTCACTACCACATCGCCGCCATCTTGCGAAAGCACATTCTTCAGCAGCGTGGCAGGTTTTTTGGGCAGGATAAACGATGCGGGGGCATCGCTGTGAATGGTGAGGATGTTGTTGCGCACCAGCTTATGGCCATCGGTGGCCACAACCGACAGACAGTCCGACTTCAAATCGAAATAGACACCGTTCATGACGGGACGCAGTTCGTCTTGAGCCGTGGCAAAAAGCGAACGGGTGATGTTGGCTGAGAGCACGCCAGAGTCGACCGTGATGGTCGTGGCATCCTCGCCAAGCCCTTGCTCACGCGGATACTCCTCTGCGCCTTGCACGGGGAAGTTGTATGATCCGTTCTGATAAGTAAGGTAGATGACGTGCTCCTCCATATTGACATTGATGCTCAGGGGCTGCTCCGGCAACTCCTTCACGGCATCCATAATGGTCTGGCTGTTGACCGCAAACTCGCCCTCACCGTCACAGTCGCTCAGTGCCACGGTGGTTCTCATGACGTTCTCGCTGTCAGAAGCGGTGATGGCAAGCTGCCCTTCCTTGATTTGGAAGAGGAAGCAACCAAGTATTGGCAACGAGTTCTTGCTGTTAATGACCTTCGAAAGGGTAAGCAGGCGGCTGTTGAGCGCCGTACTGGAAAGGTTGAATCTCATTGGTTATATTGCTTTTGTTATTTATCCGTTTATCATAGGGTGTTATTATGGCCGCTCACGACAAGCAACACTACACCCCAAATCAAGCACAAAAATACGAAAATAAGTGCTCACTGACAAAAATTACACCTAAAAGTTTCTGAATTCAGCCTAATTTTCGTAATTTTGCTTTCCCATCACGAATGAGCAAACATTCTGAGTGGTAATAAATCTAACAAAAAATAAATATGGAATTAACTGGAAGAATCATCGTTGCACTGCCCGAGCGCAGTGGTGTCTCGGCGCGCGGCCCTTGGAAATCACAATCCTTCGTCATCGAGACGCACGACCAATACCCCCGCAAGATGGTGTTCGATGTGTTCGGCGAGGATCGCCTGCAACGCTTCAACATCAAAGCCGGCGATGAATTGACGGTATTTTTCGACCTCGACGCTCATGAGTACAACGGTCGCTGGTTCAATAATATTCGCGCTTACGACGTGCGCCAAGTCGATCAAGCCGGCGCCGCAGCCTCTGCACCTTTCGATGCCGCCCCGCCGCAGGCAGCCGCAAGCATGGGCAACGCCGCCCAAGCACCGTTCCCACCGGCACAAGACGGTGGCGACTCCACCGACGACCTGCCTTTCTAAGAGAGACGGGGCAAAATAGGACTGCGCAAAACGCCCGTCCACCCCTGCACCAAGGCAACACCGCCACACACAACGCGCCTGTATATAGCCCGTTTTGCTATATGCAGGCGCATTGTTTTTACACTTTCAAGCCGCACCGCTCCCCCAACCCCGACATGGACAACACGCCGGGAAACACCCTTTCCACGCCTTTTCTCGCCATTTTCTCCATATTATTCGCACTCAAATGCCACGGCATGAGCTTTTTTTGCTATCTTTGCAATTGGATTGAGTCTTCTCTTTCCAAGACATATCGCTCAATAGCTTCACAATCACCACCACAAGTAAAGAGCAAATCATCATTATTGGGACTGCACCCATACGGGCGCAGACATCCCCATATATGATGATGGTTTGTGGTGAACCGTGAAGCGTATGGCAAATGTCTGCGCTCTTTTTTGTTTAACTTAAAACCCAACATCATGAAACAAAAACTTTTACTGGGAGCAGTAGCCCTAACCATGCTTGCCTCGTGCAGCTTATCTCCCGAAACCAAGGCCAACCACCTAATCAAGAAAGCCATGAAGATGTCGCTCTATCAAGCAGACACCTACGACCCCGTGTCAACGCAGCTCGACAGCGCCTTTACGCCTTTCGATGACCCTGCTTTCTACGACAAGACGCTGAAAATTTACAAATTAGGGGAAAGCATTGAGAAGTACAAAAGGGAAATGAAATCCGCACAATCCACCATGTCTATTTATGACAATATATACGCCTCATCCTACGGAAGAAATGAATACAGAGAGGCAAAAATGGAATACGATGAACTGGCAGCGAAGAAAACCAAAGCCGAAAACAAAGTAAAGCAATACGCAGCTGAACTGAAAACAGCAATGGAGAAGAAGCCGCAGTTTATAGGCTTCAAGGCAACCCACAGCTACCGAGCCGACAACAACGCCGGACAAACCATGTTTGGAGAAACGGTATTCCTTTTCGATAAAGACATAACTCAAATCGTGAAAGCATACAACAGCGAAGAGAGCGATTATAAAGCCGTGCAACTCTTATACAAGTATATGCGTGGCGAGGACATACTGACGGAGGAGGAGAGCACTTCGTCCCTCGAAGGACTGGAATTATAAAGCCCATCCACCCTGCAAACGTCCGTTTACGCGTTTACAATTTAAAGGAACACATCATCAAACATTATCCTAACATTCAAAAACAATGAAAAGACTATTGTTCATTCTCACTATCTTGATGGCTGTCGGCACACTGTCTGCACAGAAAGCCAACAACACCACACCAACAGAGAGAAACTGTTGTGAGGCTGCAAGATACAAACTCTACCCCACCAACAACATCTGGACTTTCCTAAAATTAGACAC
Organism: uncultured Prevotella sp.; assembly: GCA_964640675.1. Taxonomy (GTDB): domain Bacteria; phylum Bacteroidota; class Bacteroidia; order Bacteroidales; family Bacteroidaceae; genus Prevotella. Next base: position 18,163 of record CAZXFP010000017.1, read on the forward strand.
AAGAACAGGAAAAGTGTGGCAGGTGCAGTGGTCAACCGAATACAACAAACAATTCGAATGCGTCTTAAGCGAACGATCGTTTGTTTGGGATGGAGAAGAGATAGATGGTCGCTTCGAACTATACCCAACAAACAACAACTACAACTTCGTCATGCTTGACCGTTTGAAAGGCTCCACCTATCAAGTGCAGTGGTCACTGGAACCGGAAAACAGAATCGTCGTCCCCATCAAAATGTATTAGGCCACTGCCAACGAGAGAAAACACGAGCAACTCTCCTCGCCACAAAAAGGCACAAGCCGCACCAACACACATCAACACGGCAGCCGCCCAGCGTGAGGAGAAATGGCCTTGAATACAAAAGCATACGTTTTGCCCCCTCAAACCTATCCTTTCTGTTCGTAAAAGGTATGGTTTGAGGGGGCAATATGTAACCTACCTGCAACCAATTGGCTGCAAGAGAATTACGAGTGATTTAAGAACGATTACAAGCCAAGACCTTTCAGAGCCTTACCCGCAGCATCGTTCACTGCCTTGCTGGTAGCCTCATTCACCTTATTGGCTGTCTCATTCACTTTCTTGTTCACCTTCTCCCTGCCCTTGTTGGCTGCATCCTCAGCTGCTTTCTTTGCTGCCGCCGGCGCATTCTCTACGGCTTCCTTGGCCGACTTCACCTTTTCGGCAGCATCGGCGGCTTTCTCAGCCGCCTCACCCACCTTGCTGTCCTTCACGGCGTTGGCAGCATCCTCCTTAGCCTTCTCCAGCAGTTGCGCGCCGGCGTTCTTGGCATCGGCTTCCGTAGCGGCGGCTATGGAATTCACCACATCAGAGGGATTGATCGTGGTAACAGCACCAATGGCATTGCTCACGGCGTTGCTCACTGTCTCGTCGCCCGCGCTCGCAACCACTCCCTTGATGGCAGCGGCATTGGCCTTAACCCACTCCTGCAGCTGGCTGACATACTGCTTGGCCTGCTCCGGGTCGTTCTTAGCCAGTTCTGCAGCCTTCTCGCGTGCTGCGCTCAGCAATGAAACCACCGCGCCGGCATCCTTGGCATCGAGCTGCTGGGCAAGCTGGCTGGTGAGCTGCTCAACATCACCCGAGGCCACAACTGCTGCCACTTCGGAATCTACCGTGGCAGAATCAACCACTGTGCTGTCTGCACCTGCCTGCGGGGCAACATTTTTGCTGTCGCAAGATGCCAGCGTAAGGGCTGCAACTGCGGCAACCATCACAAATACTTTCTTCATTGTCTTATTCTTTTATCCTTTAATAAGTTGTTTGTCAATCCTGTAACAGTGTTTTGACAACAAAACGCGTGCCAAATCATGTTCGAAAACAATGCTTTTATTCTCATAAGACTTCCCCTCTCACCAAACCAACTATGGAATAGCAGTCCCTCATATCCGACTTTTATTCTCACAAAAATTGCCTCCTCATCCTCGCTTCGCCACTGCCCCACTTCTTTATTCTTTCATAACTCAGCCACAATTGTCGGAGAGGGCATAGCCATCATCTCAGTCCCCCACATCTTTACCCTTCCATAACGCCATTGATCATCTGCTTCCCCAAAGAGCAAACAAAAAAAATCTCCCGATGGATATACCATCGGGAGACTTTCAATATTTCCTTAGCTACTGTATCTTCTAACCCTCAATGTTGCTTAGAAGAACAAGTAACGGTTGTCAACAACGTTGGCCTTGACAACAAGATCCTGCATGAAGCTGTTAAGATGCTGCATGCTCTTCTGGCGGCACATCTGAATCATCAACTCCTCATTGTACTTGCCGGGACGCGTCTGCTTCTTGACCACCTGGAAGAGGTAAACTCCGGCATTGCCCTTAACGGGAGTAGCACTGAACTTACCTTGTGCGGTGGCAGCAACTGCACCCGAGAGGGACGGCTCCACTGCGCCCGTAGCCTGAATGAATGCGGGAGAAGCGAAAGTAATCTGATTGACCTCGCTCACCTTCGCACCCTTGGCCTGTGCGGCGGCAATGCTATTCACACCCTTCAGCTTGGCCATGAGCATCTCAGCCTTCTTGTCGCGGAGCACCTCACGCTTCAGAATCTCCTTCACTTGTGCGTCATCCCAAGGACGATAGCCCTGCGGATGAATCTTCGTCATGCAAAGCACAAGCACGTGATCATTCTGTCGTCCGGCCTCAAAGAGCTGGGAAACCTGTCCCTCCTTGGCGTCAAAGATCCACTTGATGGCATCACGGATACCAGTACCGCCTACATTGCCCACCGTGTGGTTGGCCGTGGAGAAGTCGTTGATGTCCTGAACCGTATAGCCATACTTCGTTGCCTGCTTCTGCAAGTCGGCCAAGCCATTCTGGCTCTTCGTAACAAACTCGCTGAAACGGTTGAATGCAGCAGAATAGGTATGGTCGGAGAACTTGATCTCTTTCTTGATGACAGCCGCCACGGCCTTGCTCTTCACGGCCTTGCGATCAAGCACCTGAATGATGACATTGCCCTGCGTCAGCTCAATATTCTGCGTAGCACCCACTGCGCCGTTGAGCAGCGCGTTGATGTAGTCGCGGTTGTCCTTGCTCATCGTGTTGGCGGTCTCATACATTGCGCCAGTGAACCAAGTCTTGGTGCTGTCCTGACCATAACGGCGGGCAATGGCAGCAAAGTCGCCACCAGCCTCCAAGGCCTTCTGAATACTGTCGGCAGAAGCACGTGCCTCGCTGAGGCTGTTGCCCGCAACCTGAATCTGACGGTACTCCACTGAGTCGGGAAGCTCGGCGCGGGAAAGCACGCGGATAATGTTGAGCGTGTTGTCCTGCTTGTTCTCCACCACAGCCGTAGTGCCTACGCCCATAGAGTCAATCTTGTTGGCAATGTCGGGATACTGCTGGAAAGCACGACGGCTCACAGGAAGACCAACGTAAGGAATCACGCTGCCGCTCTTGCTGACCACCTGAGCGGGGTCGGCAGCCTCGGCCAGCTGCTTCTGGTATCCCTGCATCTCCTTTTGAAGAGCAGCACGATCGGCAGCACTGGCTTTCACCTGCACATCAACAACCTTGATGTCGCGCGTCTCCTGCGTCTGACGGAATGCGGGCTTCAGTTCCTCATACTTGGCCTTCAAGTCCTCGTCCGTAATCTTCACGTCCGTATCCTTAATGGTGCTGTAAGCAATGGAAGCCAACTGCACCTGTGCCTCTTCGTTTTCCTCCTTGAATGCCATCTTCGCCTCTACCTTGTTGGAGAGCATACAGTTGGCAAGCAAGCTCTGATACTTCTGGGCAAGAAGCTGCGTGCGGAGGTTCTTCTCCACGAAAAGCCAATAGTTGTAAGCCGGACGCATCTGCTCCAGCTGCTGAGCGTTGTTGCTTCCCTCTGCCTTATGATAGGCATCAATGAACTGACGGAGAATGGACACATCGAAACGTCCGGTCTGCTGATTGAGGAACGGAGTCTGCGAAAGCATGGGGTTCGTGCCCTCATTGAGCACGTTCTGAAGCTCCTTCTCCGTTACCTTCAAGCCGAGTTTGTCGCAATCGGCCTTCAACACGCGCTCGCTGACAAGCTGTTGCCAAACTTGATCCTTGAGCTGACTAAGCTGTTCCTCACTAAGATTATCCGAACGCATCGTAAACTTCAACGCGTCCTGATATTCCTCAAGAAGTTTCTGAAACTCCTGCACGTCAATCTTCTGGCCAAGAACCTCACCTATCTGCTGACTGTTCTGACCCTTGATACCGTTGCAGGAGCGGAAAGCCTCCTCGGCAATGAACGCAAAGAGACCTAAGCCGATAATGATTATCAGCGTGACACCTTTGCTTCTGATTTTTCCTAAAGCTGCCATTTCTTTGTCTTTATTATTATTATTTTATTTATTCGTCTATCATTTCCCCCACCATACCTCCTCAAAGTGTCTTCACAAGACACGGTACAGCAGGCTTTCCAACGTATTCAACAATTGGAAAATGCGTACAAAATTAGTAAAAAGTTGGCAATCAACAGAACAAATCACCAACAAATTACCTTTTTCTTCGCCTTTCTTCCTTTTATGTTACACGCAAGTGGCCTCGTCTTTCCCTCGCAAACGCTCCCTTGGGGGATCACGAACGTCTCCTTAAGTGGATTGCGAATGCTCCCTTTAGGGATTATCATTGCTCCTTTGGGGGATTGAACACACTCCTTTTAAGGAACAAAACACGCCACACGCGTCAAGCGTCAAGCACATGCAAGCGCACCAGCTCTATCTTCGTCATCGTAGTCTTGACTATCTTGAACTGATATTTGCCCACAGTAATCACCTCATTTATCTTGGGGAAGTTTTGGTAAACGCTGAGAATAAGGCCGCTGACAGTCTTGTACTCACTGCTTTCGGGAAGCCCAAGACCGAACAACTCGTTCACTTTGTCCACCTCCAAACGCCCCGACAGGACATAATCTCCGTCATTGGTCTTGTTGGCCACATAGTTTGTGCTGTCGTGCTCATCCTCAATATCACCAAATATTTCCTCCACAATATCCTCCAACGAGACAATACCCGATGTTCCGCCAAACTCATCAATCACCACGCCTATCGATTTCTTCTGCTGAAGGAATATTTGCATCAGCTTTTGCGCAGCCATCGTTTCCGGCACAAAGGGCAACTGGCGGATACACTCACGCCATCTGTCCGGCGTGCGGAACATTTCAAGCGAATGGATATAGCCTATGATATGATCCACATCGTCTTGATAGACCAATATCTTGGAATTACCACTCTCAACAAACATCTGCCTCAACTCCTCCAATGAGCAATCATACGACACCGCGTTTATCTCCGTGCGCGGCACCATGCAGTCGCGCACCTTCAAGTCGGGAAAATCAAGGGCATTCTGGAAGATTTTAACCTCGTCCTCCACATCGTCACCGCTTGGTGCATTGTCAATGGACGACTGCACCAGGTAGTCCAAATCCACTTTGGTGAACGTACCATCATTGACCCCATCATCCATCTTCACCCCCACAACACGCAACAGGATGCGCGAGAGGAACGTAGATATGCGACTGATAGGCCACAATATGATATAGAAGAGGTAGGCCAAAGGAGACAGGATGGACATCAGGCGGTTGGGATTGCTCTTAAAGAATGTCTTGGGCAGGAACTCGCCCGTGAAGAGAATCACCAACGTTGAGAACACTGTGTCAAGAATGACGAGCGTGGCATCATTGGTAACGCCAACGGCACGCCACAATCCGTCAAAGATACGGGCAAAAAGGATTCCATAAACCACCAAAACGATATTGTTGCCCACGAGCATGGTGGAAACAAAACCATTGGGGTTGCCATAAAACACTTTCAAGAAATGCTGCACAAGTCCGCTGCGCTCCTTATCGACTTTCATCAACAGCCGATTACTGGACACAAAAGCAATCTCCATGCCCGAAAAGAAAGCCGAGAGTGCCATCGAAATGAGGATGGCTATTATATTATAGGTAAAACTGTCCAACGCTATATCTTCATTTGTTTTAGTGATTATCACGCCGTCCGGGCGCACCACCCGCCAGCGTATCGCCACTTGCCGAGGCTTCTCCTTTATTATATAAGGCTGCCGGCGGCACGCCTCCCGCATCCGATGGCGACATCTCGTCCTTGCGGAACAGCCCCCATCCTTTGGCATCGCCTATTTCAAAGCTGGTCATTGTCTCATCGCTGCGGAAATAATCTCCCTGAAGCTCCCTGTCCGGAGTTTTCACATGAGAGAAAACATTTGAGCTTAGCTTATGGTTGCGCTCGTCCCAATTGAGCTGCTCGCTGCTGTATTCCATCCCCTGCGCAGTTCTTATGCGCACGCGGCCACGCAACATCCACCGCCGTTCCTTGTCAAAATAGACTGCCGTGTCGCAGGATATGTAGCCCAAAATGCGCTTCTTCTCATCGAACTGAGTAAGCAGAATGCCCTTCTCAAAAGTCCAGCGTGAGGGATTGCGGTTCTCATTGATTTCCCATCGCTCGGCAATGATGCGATATTTGATAATTCCGGAGTCGGAAATGAGCGTATTCACGCCATAAGTGGTCATGATGGGCACGGAGTCGCGCTCGTGAATGGCGGGCGCGGTATGCTCCTTGGTCTCCTGGCAGCCCACGCCGATAAATCCCATACACACAGCAAGAGACATGGGAAGCAACAAGCTCCTCATGCCCCGAACGCCCTTTATGACCGTATGCCGGCTATATCCCATCATGCAAACGACAAGTCTTTCTCCTTACAGTCCCCGACATTATTCCACCTTGAACTTGGCAAACCAACGCTCATTGAACGTGAAGCCGATATTGATGCGGAAAGTGTTCTCCGTAAGCAGCCCCGATGCGGCACGGCGCACCCACTGCGCGGAGATGTTGAGCATGGAGCGATTGTTGTAGGCATTGACAATGGGGATGCCCAGACCCACCGAGGCAGAAATCTCCTTCGGCCCGTCCTGGCCGTTCACCTTAAAATATGGTGTGGCATAGCCCACGCCGGCACGATAATGCAAGCGGTTGAGCAAGCCGCGATAACGCTCACCACGACAGTAATCCACTCCGAGCGTCAGTTTGTGCCTGTCTTTCAGCAAACCGTTTTGAAGCTCATAACTGTTGGTTGCCTCCGAGAACTGCGGATAGTCCAGCTTGCCCCATTTCTGCAACAGATAGTCCGCACCCACCATCAACTGTCCGTTATGGTTGTAGAGCACACCCGCGCCCAGCGAATGGGGCAAATCAAGCGCGTCCTTGAGCTGGAAAGAGGCCGTGTCGGCAACCGCTGTCTGCGAGTTGTTGCTGATGACCAGCATCTCCGGATCAGAATTCAAGCTATGACCAAGGCCATAGACAAGGCCCAGCGTCAGCTCATCGCGCTTGTTCAGCGGAAGCGTGTACTGCAATCCCAAGTCGAGTTTGTAGCTCCGCACGTCCGCCTTATACACGCGGCGCAGCGTGTTGACGTATGTATCGCTGTAGCTGTTGGTGACATTGCGCGTGTAGCCGCCCCAAATATAAGAGGCATTGAGTCCCACGGAGAATTTGTCGACCACCTCGGCACCCACACCCACATACACTTGGTGAATGCCACGGCTGCCACTATAAGCATTAAGGTAAGTGGCCGTGGGCGAATCGGGAGAGGTGCTGCTATTGATATGCGCCGAGTTGGAATAGTCATACCCCACGTTCGTGTAAGGGAGAAGACCGAAACTCAACCCCACGCGCTTGCACAGGCGGAATCCTCCCACCACATAGTCTATGTCTGCATTGTTGGCGTTGCGCTTATGGCCACCCTCCTCAAAGTTGGTCAGCTGCAGCCCCACACCCGCATCGAAGATAAACGAGAGGGAGTCGAGAGCCGAATAAGATGCCGGGTTCATGGCGTTCAGTTGATTAGACAGGCGAAGGCCGTAGGCCAAGCCATTCATACCACGACTGAAACTGCCCGACTGCTCGGACAGCTCGCCCAAAGCATACTGACTGTAAGGCGAATTGGTGCCACTCTGCGCATACGCCCCTGCGGACAGGAGCAGCATCAGGGACGCTATTATGTTTCTCTTCATCTGTTATTTGCTGTTTTATCTTTTCAGTGCAAAGACAATACCTTATCTTTTATTCCGTAAAACGTATGGTTTTGGAGGCTAAAAGGTTACCTTTCGCGTCCCGAAAGGTAACCTTTCGCACAGCCTAAGCGAGACGGTTGTTTTCCGGGAACACCACAGCGGGCTTAAACCGCTTGGCTTCCTCAAAATCCATCATCGCATAGCTGACTATGATTATCGTGTCGCCCACCATCACTTTGCGCGCCGCCGCGCCGTTAAGGCAGATGCATCCGCTGCCGCGCTCGCCCTTGATGACGTAGGTCTCAAAACGTTCGCCGTTGTCATTGTCCATGATTTGAACCTTCTCCCCCGCAATGAGGTTGGCGGCATCCATCAAGTCCTCATCGATGGTGATACTTCCTATATAGTTCAAATTGGCCTGCGTAACCTTGACCCGGTGCAGTTTGCTCTTCAGAACCTCTATATACATCGTCACTATGCGTTGCCTTTATATTTCACATGATCTATCAACCGGATGGGAGTACGCCCGCAATTGACCGTAATGCAGCCCACCACATAGTCGCTCTCCTTCCAGTCGCTGACCTCAAGCAGCGTGTCGCCATCCACAATGGCAAAATACTCCACGCTCAAGCCATCAACAGCGTTCAGCTCGCCAACCACTTCGTCATGAACTTCCTGCACCGAACGCTCCCCCATCTTGCCCACGCTCTCTTTGAGCACACGGTATATCTGGGGGGCTATGGCGCGCTCCTCGGGCGCAAGCAGTGTGTTGCGGCTGCTCATTGCCAGCCCGTCGGCCTCACGGACAACGGGGCATGGAACTATGGCCACGGGCATACCGATATAGCTCACCAGCCGCTTGATGACGGCTATCTGCTGCCAATCTTTCTCGCCAAAATAGGCTCGAACGGGGCGAACGATATAAAACAAGCGACTGACAACTTGGCACACGCCACTGAAATGGCCAGGGCGATGCGCTCCCTCCATCACAGTTGTTTGGGGAGGGAACTCAAAATGCCGGGTATCGGGAGTGGGATAAATATCTTCAACAGTGGGGGCATAGACGTAATCCGCGCCACATGCCTCACAAAGAGCACAGTCGGCTTGCAGCGAACGCGGGTAACGCTTCAGGTCGTTCGGGTCGTTAAACTGAGTGGGATTCAAGAAAACAGAGACCACCGTCACATCGTTTTCCTTCACGCTTTGCCTCACCAGCGAGGCATGACCCTCATGAAGCGCGCCCATCGTGGGGACAAGTCCGACCGACTTTCCTTGCTTGCGGATTTCGAAAAGCTCGTTTTGCAAATCCACATTTCTTTCAAATACTTTCATTACATGCAAAATATTTCGGCTGCAAAGTAACAACATTTTTGCGAAATAGGCAAAAAGTAATCTGAAAAATATAATAAAATGGTATTCCGTTTAGACAAAATATCTGAAATGCGGCGAGTTATTCGGGAAAAAATTCGTAACTTTGCAATCGGATCAGTGGCCTTTCGGCGACTTTTGTCAAGAAAAGCCCACTAAATTAATAATGTTGAGAATGGGAAAAAAAGTATTGTTTATCAATCAGGAAATCAACCCCTACGTGCCGGAATCGGAAATGTCGGTCATGGGAGGAATGATGCCGGCGAAGATGCAGGATGCTGGATTCGAAATTAGAACGTTCATGCCGAAATGGGGAAGCATCAACGAGCGGCGAGGCCAGCTGCATGAGGTTATACGCCTTTCGGGCATGAACCTGATTATCGATGATACCGACCACCCGCTCATCATCAAAGTGGCCTCCATTCCGCAAACGCGCATCCAAGTCTACTTCATCGACAATGAGGACTACTACCAAAAGCGCTCCTCAATGACAAAGGACGAGCTGGGCAACGACTACCCCGACAATGGCGAACGCGCCATATTCTTTGCCCGCGGCGTGCTGGAGACCGTGAAGAAGCTGCGCTGGGCGCCCGACATCATCCACTGCCAGGGCTGGATGAGCGCGGTAATCCCACTCTATGTCAAGACGGCCTACCACGAGGAGCCACAATTCACCAACACCAAGGTGATTACCTCGCTCTTCAACGAGCAGCCAAAGGACAACCTGGGCACCAACTTCAAGCAGTGCCTGGAGTTCAAGGCGGCCAAGAACACGCTCATCGACAAGTACGGAGAGCCTTTCGACTTCATGGAGCTGGGCAAGATGGCCATCGACTACAGCGATGGCGTGGTGGAGGCAGGCGACAACGTGAACGCCGACCTCATGAGCTACGCGCAAGGACAAGGCAAGCCCGTGCTGAAACATCCTGCCGAGGCGGAAATCAAGAGCAAGTACACCGCTTTCTATAACGAGCTGCTCGGCTAATGAAACAAGAGAGTACGGACTCCATCTTACACTTTTATTCACCAGAAAATTCCCAGAAGAGACCATGCCCATACCCCCTATCGGGCACGGCCTCTCACTATTTTAAAGAGATTTTGATTTGTAAACAAATGACAAGAATCAAGACTTGGGCCGCATTCGTCGCTTTGGGCGCACTGATGCTCACTTCATGCGACGACACGACCGACAGTATTGGCACATCGCTGATAGACGACATCGACCGGCTGACCGTCAAAGCCGACACTTTTGAAGTAACAACGCGCACCATCATGGCCGACTCGGTCATCGCCCGCAACATCACGGGTTATCTCGGACGCGTGAAAGATCCCGAAACGGGCAATTACATCACGGGGGACTTCATGGTGCAGCTCCACACGCTGAGCAATTATCAGATAGCCAACATCGACAGCATTCTCAGCCGTGACGAAGCGGGAGAGATTATTGCCGACTCTTGCGAGATACTGCTTGTTTACAACAACTTCTATGGTGACTCTCTGGCACAAATGAAGCTCACGGCCTACGAGCTGGACCACCCGCTTGAGGAGGGAAGCATCATCTATTCCAACTTCGACCCTTCGCGACACGGATACATCCGCCAAGATGGCATCAAGCAAGAGCGCACCTACACTCTGGCAGACCAAACGCGCAACAGCTCGTCTACCAACACGGCCATCTCCATACGTCTGGACGCGCCCTACACGGACAAAGCTGGCAAACGCTACAACAATTTCGGCACATACCTGCTGCGGAAGTTCTATGAGTCGCCGGAGGCATTCCGCAATCCCTACCGCTTCTTGCACGAGGTGAACCCAGGCTTCATGTTCAAGGTGACCAACGGCATTGGCTCTATGGCTTACGTCACCAATGCGCAGCTGAACATCTTCTTCCGAATGCAGGAGAATGGCAAGGAGGCAGCGCAATCCACCTCGCTGGCCAGCACGGAGGAGGTATTGCAAACTACCACGTTCAGCAACGACAACAACCTCTTGTCGCAACTTGCCGCACAGACAAATTGCACCTACCTGAAAAGTCCGTCTGGACTGTTCACCGAGGTGACGCTGCCCGTAGACGAGATTCTGAGAGGTCACGAAAACGACACGCTGAACACCGCCAAGGTAGTATTCCCGCGCATCAACAGTACCATCTCGTCCGACTATCTGCTCAACGCACCATCGACTGTGCTTCTGCTGCCGCTCGACGAAATGGAGACATTCTTTGCCGAGAACCGAATCCCCGACTACAAGACGAGCTTCACAGCATCATATAGCAAGACCGAGAACGGCTATACCTTCAACAACATCGCCGGCATCATTAATTATATGGCGCAGAAACGCCGCGCCGGAGTTGCCGATGAGAACTGGAACAAGGCCGTACTCATCCCCGTTACCCTTGGAACATCGGGGGGAAGCACCATTTCCGGCAGCACTGGCCAAGTAACGAAGTGCTCGCACGATATGTCTCTCACCAGCACACGACTCGTTGGCGGCGCAGACAATCCCCATACCCCCATCCGCATATCTGTTATTCACAGTCTTTTCAATGGCAGATAACTTTCTTGAACGCCACCGTGCCGACTACGAGCAACGAAAGGCACGGTGGCTGAAACGAAAAAGTCGTTGCAGCATCAAAGTAAACAAGCCCAAGCCTTCGAATACACCCGCTGAGAAGCCGAGCCAAAGCAAAGACAACAACATTGGCACGGCTTTTGCTTGTGTCTCATCAAGCGAACAATAGCAGAACAATTGTATTCAATAAGAAAGGAAGATGTTAAGATGATAAATCAGTTTTCACCGCAAGTCTCAGAAGTTCTTTCATTCAGCAAGGAGGAAGCTGAACGGTTATCCTGCTCAGAAGTGGGGCCGGAGCATCTCTTGCTTGGCATTCTTCGGAAAGCAAACCCCAAGTCAAGAGAACTGATTGAGATGCTTCACCTCAACACCGCAGCCATCAAGGGACAACTTGAGCAACGCATACAGAACAACAACCAAAAGCCAGCTGGAAGCAATACCGACATGACACTGAACGAGCAAGCCAACAACATTCTGCGCCTTGCCGTATTGGAGGCGCGTATGCAACGCCGCCCGGTCGTTGACGTGCAACATCTCCTGCTGGCCATGCTGCACGACCAGACCGACAATGGCGCAAAACTCGTGCTGCAAGGCAACAATATCGACTACAACACCGCAGCGGAGACACTCAGCCAAAAGGCCGGCAACGTAAAAGACAGCCTCGACCTGACCGATGACGAAGACGATGCGCCGATGTTTGCCGACTCCACCAGCAGTCAAAGTTCCAGCAGCCAAAGCCAGCAAACCCGCACCAAAGACGGGAAAAGCGGAACACCGGCATTGGACAACTTCGGCACCGACCTCACAGCTGCCGCCGCCGAGGGAAAACTCGACCCCGTTGTGGGACGCGAGCGCGAAATCATGCGCGTAAGCGAGATTTTGGGACGCAGAAAGAAGAACAACCCCATACTCATCGGCGAGCCGGGCGTGGGCAAAAGTGCCATTGTAGAGGGACTGGCACAAATGATTGTGAAGCGGCAAACATCACCGATGCTGTTCAACAAGCGCCTGATAGCCCTTGACATGACTGGCATTGTCGCGGGAACAAAATACCGTGGACAGTTTGAGGAGCGAATCCGCGCCATCATCAAGGAAATAGAGCGCAATCCCGACATTATCATATTCATTGATGAGATTCACACCATCATTGGCGCAGGCTCGGCAGCCGGCACCATGGATGCCGCAAACATACTCAAGCCCGCACTTGCCCGGGGAACCATTCAGTGCATTGGCGCGACAACGCTTGATGAATACCGCAACTCCATCGAGAAAGACGGAGCATTGGAGCGACGCTTCCAAAAAGTAATGGTGGAAGCCACAACTACCGAGGAAACCCTGCGGATTCTCCATAACATCAAAGACAGATACGAGCACCACCACCAAGTGAGCTATCCCGATGAGGTACTCGCCCAGATTGTCAAGCTCACCGACCGCTACGTCACCGACCGTTTCTTCCCCGACAAGGCCATCGACGTGCTCGATGAGGTGGGCTCACACATCCATTTGCAGCACGCCGAAGTGCCAAAAGAGATTGTCGACCTCCAAAAACAATCCGAAGAGATAAAGACCAAGAAGCAGGATGCCGTAAAGAACCAGAACTACGAGCTGGCTGCGGGTTTCCGCGACCAGCAACTGGAAATAGAACGCAAGTTGAACGAGGCTCAACAACGCTGGACCGAAGGCGAGATGGGCGAGCGCAAGACTGTCACAGAGGACAATGTGGCAGACGTTGTGTCAATGATGACAGGCGTTCCCGTGCAAAGAATGCAGCAGGCCGAGGGCATCCGTCTGCGCAATATGGGCACGGAACTGAAGCACGAGGTCATCGCACAGGACAACGCCATCGACAAGATGGTGCGAGCCATACAGCGCAACCGCGTGGGACTGAAAGAGCAGAACCACCCCATCGGCGCGTTCATGTTCCTTGGTCCAACGGGCGTGGGCAAAACCTACCTCGCCAAGAAGCTTGCCGAATATATGTTTGGCTCGTCCGATGCACTCATCCGCATCGATATGAGCGAGTTCACAGAGAGTTTCAACACCTCCCGACTCGTTGGTGCGCCTCCGGGTTATGTGGGCTATGAGGAAGGCGGACAGCTCACCGAGCGCGTGCGCCGCCACCCCTACTCCATCGTGCTGCTCGATGAAATAGAGAAAGCCCATGGCAATGTGTTCAACCTCCTGCTGCAAGTACTCGACGAGGGAAGGCTCACCGATGGTAACGGCAGACTGATAGACTTCCGCAACACCGTAATCATCATGACCTCCAACGCGGGCACACGCCAGCTCAAAGAGTTCGGACGCGGTATCGGATTCACAGCCGGAAACGCGGGAAACTACGCACACGATGACAAGGACAAGGAATACGCACGCTCCATCATCCAAAAGAGCCTCAGCCGACAGTTCTCCCCCGAGTTCCTGAACCGCTTGGACGAGATTATCACGTTCGACCAACTCGACCTCAATGCCATCAAACGCATTATCGACATTGAACTGGGCGGACTGCACAAGCGCGTCAACGAACTTGGCTACACGCTCCAAATAAGCGACAAGGCCAAGGAATTTGTCGCCACAAAAGGCTACGACGTACAGTTTGGCGCACGTCCGCTGAAGCGTGCCATCCAGAATTACATTGAGGACGGACTGAGCGAGCGGATTCTTGGTGGGGAACTGCAAGAGGGCGACACCATCTTGATAGATAAGACGGAAGAAAACGCCCAATTGGAGTTCAAAGTCGAAAAGCACGAAACCGACAAATAACCCAAAAGACATACGACACAACTGCAAAAAAGGAAAGGGTTGACACTGCTCACCCTTTCCTTTCTTTGTTTCTCATCCCCCCTTTTGCACGCCCGCCATCCCCCGCGCTTATAGATGCCAAGCCAGTTTCCAGTACAGTCCCAACAAGGGTAACATTGGGGATATGTTCCCACAGAATTCATTTTACTTCTTTCCATCTCTACAAAAACCAGCAAATCCTTTTACCAGTTCCAATACCATTTATTAATAAAACATTAGCAATAAGCCTCACATCTGAAAGATTAAATCCCGACCTTTATAATATAGTTTCAAGCTTTACCTATAGAAGACAAAATAAAGGAACAAGGTTTATCGGGAAAAGATCAGCCTATATTGATATTTTTTTCTGTATCCTTGCAATTTATTGAAAAAAACAATATACCTTTGCCACGACACTTTAATCTATTAATATTAAAAATCTACAGAAAATGAGAAGAAGTACTTTAGCAGCCTTAGTGATGCTGCCGTTGGTGCTACAAGCACAGAGTGTGAAGCTGCCTTGGTCGGAAAACTTCGACAGTGAACAGGATTTTGAACGCTTTACAGTGCTCGACGCAAACGATGACGAGCAAGCCTTTAAGTATGACAAGGACGTTGGCACCGCTTATTGCGTGCGCACGCTGGACGCCGATGACTGGCTGGTAAGCCCTACTCTTAAGCTGAAAGCAGGCAAGGCGTACGAGCTTGCATACACGATTAGCGGCGAAACAAACAACGCAAAAGAAACTTACGAAGTGAAATTGGGTACTGACAGAACTGCTGCTGCGATGAAAAAGACCATCGCTGCCAAGATTGTTGCACCCGCAGACTTTATTGCGAAAGCAACGGTAAAGGTGGTGTTCAGCATCGATGCCGATGGCGAATACTATATTGGGTGGCACTTCAACACCGAGATGCAACTCGAAGCGGGAGGTTTAAGCATCTACAACATAGAGCTGAAAGAGAAGTTGGGCGAAAGCGCACCTGCTGCCGTAACTGACGTTAAAGTAGTACCTGCTACCAACGGAGGCCACTCGGCGGTGATAACCTTTACCGCACCAACAAAGGATATGGGCGACAAAGCACTTACAAAGCTCACAAAGATAGATGTATATCGTGGCGAAGAACTGGTGAAAACCTTCGACAATCCTGCACCAGGTGCTGCCTTAAGCTTCACCGACACCAATATTCCGAACGGCACCAGCACCTATCGTATTGTTCCAGTCAGCGATGAAGGCGAGGGCGAAGCCGTAGAGGTTTCAGCCTTTATAGGCATAGATGTGCCCGCGGCAGTGGGCAAATTAAGCCTCATCTACAACGAAGGAAAGGCTCTATTAAAGTGGGACACAGTAACTAAAGGTGCCAACGAAGAATACGTGAATCCCGATGCCATCACCTATACGCTGAAGCGTGCCAAAACCGTAGAGGTGGCAAAGGGCATCAAAACCAGCAGCTACGAAGACACACCACCTGTTAACGACATTCAGGAAGCACTGGTCTACAACATTGCTGCCGTAAACGAAGCAGGTGAAAGCAAGCGCACCTACTCTAACATAATTGTAACAGGAAAGCCTTATACCCTGCCTGTGAAGGAATCGTTTGCCAACGGCAAGCTCTCTAACTTTTGGATTATCGACTACAGCAAGCTCGATCGCTGGACTCCATTCTACGATGACTCCAACTATTCTCAGGACGGCGACTGTGGCTTCATCGGCTTTACACCGAAGTTTGTCGGCGAATGGTCGGTATTGGAGAGTGGCTTGATTGACCTTGGAAAGGCAAAAGACCCTGTGCTTTCTTTCTATTACAAGACCCACCAGAACTCTGAAGACGTGTTTAAAGTATGGGTATCGAAAGACTACGGTGTGGCTGATACCATCGCAACCATCGACTTGCAGGAAGTGGGACTCCGCGAATGGATAAAGATAGAGCTGCCTTTGAAGAAGTTCGTAGGCGGAAAATTCATTCAGATTGCCTTCGATTGCAAAGGCTCAACCGAGACGAGCAACCTCTACTTGGATAACATTAGCATCTTCGACCGCAAGACAAACGACTTGGAAATAAAGATGAAAGAGACTCCAGGACGTTTACGCATAGACAACGCTGCCGCCGTAACCGTTGATGTTACCAACCACGGAACAATGGCTGCCGACAACTATACCGTAACTGTTTACAACGGAAAAGAACAGCTCGCAAGCACAAAAGGCGCAGCCGTGGCAGCAGGCAAAACGGTTCAGAACACCGTAACCTTCACCCCACAGCGCACTTTCGCCGATACGGCACAGCTCTATGCAAAGGTCGAAGCAGAGGGCGATGAAGATTTGACCAACAACACCACCGACACCGTTACGGTGGCGGTGAAGTTCCCTTCTTACCCAACAGCAAAGGATTTGAAGGCTGTTGCAGGCACACGGAATACCCTCACATGGAACATTCCCGATGCTCCACGTACCGACGACCAACGCATAGTGGAAAGCTTTGAGACGTATCCGGACTTCACAAACACGAATATTGGCGACTGGCTGCTCTACGACGTAGACGCCCACACCGTTTACGGATTTAACGAAACCACCTTCCCCGGAATGGGCGACCGTCAGGCTTGGACCGTATTCAACTATGCCAAGACCACTCCTGCCAGCAGCTCTACATGGAAAGGCCACAGTGGCGACAAGGTGTTAATCTCGTTCGGAGCACCTTATGCCACCACCGAAAACTGGTTGGTATCGCCCGAATTGCCGGGCAAAGCACAGAGTATATCGTTCTGGTCTAAGGCTTTCAAGGGTACCAACAAGGAAACCTACAGCGTAATGTACTCTACCACAGGCTTTAATCGTTACGACTTCGTAACGATTGAAGAGAAGCACGTAGTGCCTGAAACATGGACAGAAGAAGAGTATAACCTGCCTGAAGGAACCAAGTACTTTGCTATCGTAGCATCAAGTACCGATGGTTACGCTACACTCATAGACGACATAAACTTCTTGCCCGACTCTACAGCCGCTCAAGACCTTACGCTGATGGGCTACAATATCTACCGCGATGGCGTTAAGGTGAACGACGCACCTGTAAAGGACACCAAGTTTACCGACACAATGAGCGGCGCACACCGCTACCACGTAACAGCAGTGTACGACAAAGGCGAGGCTAAGTTCTCTAACGAAGCCGAAATTACCATTGCCGATGGTATCGTTGAAGTAAGTACTACCGATCCAAATGCCGACCAAAAAGCACCACGCTACAACCTCTCGGGGCATCGCGTAAGCAACAACTACAAAGGCATATACATCACAAAAGGCAAAAAGCACATCGCAAAGTAGCTTTTCTCTATTTTTATATTTCAGCAGCCGTTCGGTAGTTCTACCGAGCGGCTGTTTCGTTTTCCATGTTTTGTTTTGTAAGAATAATTCCATCAAGAAACGATACAATCAATTTTGCGTTGCAAAAGCATAGGTTTTGCACGGTAAAAGCATACGTTTTGCGTCGTAAAACCTATGCTTTTACAACGCAAAACAATAGGTATTGCAAATACTGATAAATCCAACTAACTCACATCTATTTATATTAGATAATTCTAAGCACAATATTTTGCTTAATCCAAGTTTTGAGTTACTTTTGCATACAAAAGCTACCAATGCCCTTCAAGAACAAGAAAGGAAATCCATCCTTTGATAAAAGATGGATGGCCCTACGGCGCATGGAATATAAAGGACGATTTCAAATTCATTGACACCTATAATATAAACAGTATGGACTTGGCGAGACATTTCATACTTCTCAATGGAGAAGCAAAGACCTTGCAAATTGACCTCATACAAAGGAATGGGAACAATGGCTATAGCGTACGTTTCAAGAATAACGGACGCACTTATAACTATGGCTTCAACAAAGTGACTTGGCTCAGCAATCCTGAATGGAAAAACCCAACGCAGTGCAAGGTGTTGGTGGACGGCATCTTGAAGAACGGCATCAGAGAGATTTGGAGATTTGACAACAACGGACATGCTTGCTGGAGAGTCATCTACAACAATGGTTTTGTACAAGATGATGCCAATGGCAGAATTGTCGTTACGCAATCCTGCCTACAAGATGCTGCAAGCAAGAATGTGTTTGCCTACATGAAGAATGTGGCAACCATCAACCCATTGGGCAAAGACGAAAAGAATCCTGAGGGAACACTGTCGAAGATATACGACAAAGTGGATTTCATCGCCGATGACTTGGCTGCCGCCTGCTATCTTAACCCTGCTGAAAACAAGCCAAAGATATTGAAACACTCCGACTTGATATATCCTTTCGGGTGCAATGCCAGCCAAAAGATAGCCGTTGCCAAAGCCTTTGAACATCAGATAAGTGTGATACAAGGTCCACCGGGTACTGGTAAGACGCAGACCATCTTGAATATCATTGCGAATATCGTCAGACAAGGCAAAACCGTTATGGTGGTGTCAAACAACAACTCCGCCACAGCCAATGTGCAGGAAAAATTGGAGAAGTATGGCGCATCATTTATCGTTGCTCCTTTGGGAAGCAAAGAAAACAAAGCGCATTTCATAGCCAACCAACCAAAGTTGCCTACGGAGTTAAAGACGTGGCATCTACCGCTTCAAGATGGCATAAAGGCAAAGCGTACGTTGCATGACGTACTTACGAAACTTGACAAAGTGTATGCGCTGCAAAACAGGCTTGCAGAACTGCGACAAGAACTGCAAGCAGTGGAGTTGGAATGGAAACATTTCTGCATAGACCAAGGGATTTTGCAGAATAAGGAAGAATATCGCAGAGCAACCTCTTCCCAAGTAATTTGGCTTTGGCTGAAACTCCAATCCATAGCCGATGGTGCGAACATGAAACAACAAAGTGCCTTCCAGCGCATCAAACTGTGGTGGCTGAAACTGATGTGCAAATACAAATGGCACATACGACATAGCTTTGATGCGACCAACCTACAACCATTAATTACGGAACTCCAATCACTATACTATGCCAACCGCCATAGAGAATTGGAAGCTGAAATATCGGATAAAGAGCAACAGTTACACACTTACGATGCCAAAGCTCTAACGAAGACGCTTACGGACAATTCATGGACACTGTTTAAGGCTACCTTGTACAACAAATACAAAGATGGAAGGACGCTTTTTGTTGACGTAAAAGATATGCGCCGTCAAGGAAAACGCTTTCTGAAACAATACCCCGTTGTGCTCAGTACAACTTTTTCAGCAAGAACATGCATGATGGGAGAGCAGCCATATGACTATCTCATCATGGATGAAGCTTCGCAAGTTTCGTCCGACACAGGCACTTTGGCCCTTACTTGCGCCAAAAATGCCATCATTGTAGGCGATACAAAACAATTGCCTAATGTTGAAACAAAAGAGGATAAAATAAAACTGCAAACAATAGTCAAACCGTACAACATTGCCGAAGGCTACGATTGCGCCAAATACTGTTTCTTGGAGTCGGTACTGAATGTCATCCCCAATGTAACAGAGACTATACTGCGCGAACATTACCGCTGTCATCCGCGCATCATCAATTTCTGTAACCAAAAGTTTTATGGCGGTAATCTGCTTATTATGACAGAGGACAATAAAGAGGAAGATGTTTTGTCGGCCATTCGCACCTTAAAAGGCAATCATGCCACAAACAGATACAACCAACGCGAAATAGATGTGGTAAAAGAAGAGGTGCTGCCAAGAT
This sequence comes from uncultured Prevotella sp., assembly GCA_964640675.1. GTDB lineage: Bacteria > Bacteroidota > Bacteroidia > Bacteroidales > Bacteroidaceae > Prevotella. Next base: position 38,114 of record CAZXFP010000017.1, read on the forward strand.
TAAACAACTGCGGTAGTATTGGCATTGTCACCCCCTACAACAACCAAGTAGAAGCCTTCAACCGTCAATTAGAGACAGTTAAAGCCGGCACCATCCACAAATATCAAGGGCGCGAGGAAGACACAATCATTATGAGCGTAGTGGATAATCAGATTACGCCCTTTGCTGATGATGCCAAAATGCTGAATGTTGCCGTATCAAGAGCAAAAACGAAATTCCGCCTTGTCATGACAAGCAACGAACAAGAGCAACATGGCAATATTATGGATTTGCTTGACTATATCGCCTACAACAACTGCACGGTGACGGAAAGCAAGTTGGCCTCCATCTTCGACTACCTCTATGAGCAATACACTGAGCAACGTATAGCGTTTCTTAAAAATCATCCTCAAATATCAGAATATGCTTCTGAAAATCTAACGTATGCCTTGATAAACGAGGTGTTGAAATCAGTCCCCGCCTACAATTGCATGAAAGTACTATGCCACATCCCGTTGCGTCAAGTGGTAAAAGACACCTCGCTAATGTCTGCCGAAGAATTGAAATACGCAGCAAATTACAGCACCCATCTTGATTTTCTCATCATCAACAGGGTAAGCAAACAGCCCGTCCTTGCCATTGAGACAGACGGATATTCTTATCACCACGATGAGACAGAACAACATCATCGCGACTTAATGAAAGACCACATTCTTTCAAATTATGGACTTCCCCTCTTGCGCCTATCAACAAAAGGAAGCGGAGAACGTGAGAAAATCATTGACTCACTGAACGCAATTGCTGGTTGAGTCATTTCCACATCCTTGCAGTTCTTCATAAGAATGCAAAAAGGCAACTAATCCTTTGATTAGCTGCCTTTTATTACACAATTTGCGGAGAGAGAGACTAACACTTTCTCTAAAGCCTTGCGTAACTTGTTAATATTCAAGTTTTGCTTATTCTCGTCTTCGCATAATATCTGCATTACTTGGCGCAGACATGTCGCTAAGAACGTGCTTTCAAATCACTAATAATGAGTGACTTTGTTTACAATATTTAATTATTTTAAGATTTAAAAGGAGCATCTTTCGCACAACCATCCTCAACATTATGGGGAGATATGTGTCTGAAGCACCTTGGTCGGCAAGCCAAATATGTTGGCAGCGACCACTATGTCAGTCTATTCTGTTTCATATTTCTGTTCTTGCGTTTAGTGATAACTTATTTTTATGACATCCGTGCATGACCTGTACTTGATGTGTTGTTTTCTTTTTATTCGATATGCTAAATATGGCTTTGAAAGTTGTATCTGCATGTATCCACCTTGTATTTCAATGATTTATGTATCAATGAAGCAAGTGAAAACATGTAGCCAAGCAGTAGCACCTTGTAGCGTGGTGTAGCACGGCATTCTCATTCTGATGCAAAGTTAGTACATTGCCATTAGAATAAAGAAAGTTTCTTTGATTATCAAACAAAATATTGGATTGATAATCAAGCCCCACCCGACTTTGCAAGTGGGGACTTGATTTTGTTTGCGATAGTGTCAAAGGCTGCAAACGAACTCTTCCACTTTCGCTTGATACTCCTGTTGGCTCATGCCGCCAGTCTCAATCATGGCATCCAGTACACT
>CAZXFP010000018.1:0-38767 GCA_964640675.1 uncultured Prevotella sp.
AAACAACTATCAAAACTATGAGAAGAACTTTAATTTTCTTGAGCATGCTGCTTCCGCTGCTCTTCGTGTCATGCAATGACGACGACAATCCGGAGAATCCCGATGAGACCATCCTGCGAATGGAGGGAAAATACGCGCTCCACGACTATACGGCCGATCGTGTGAACACAGTGTACGACATCTATAATCCCACAATAGGAGACAAGCGAATAGAGATAGACCACATCGGAAGCGGCTATCTGGAGATGGAGTGCGAGGAATACGGCCGATACGGCTGGAAAGAAGTGGGCGAATACAAATTCACCTATGCCAACGGGCTGCTCCATACCATGAGCCGCGACTTCAACTTCCTCGTCACCGATGATGGCACGCTGCAAGTGACGTACCTCAACAACAACACGCTCATGCTGCAAAGCAACGCGGGAATGAAAACCAGCTACCGCTTTGTGCGCATCGATGACTAACCACCCATTTTCCCATACCTCGGCCAGCACAACACGGCGGCTGAGGTATGGGAATGCAAAAGGTAACCTTTTGCGAACATTTTTAAATTAAAAATTGGAGAAAAATAAATTAAAAATTCCAAGTTTTTAATTTAAAAATATCACCATTACATAACCTTTTCTTTTCCAACACGTTACGCGCCGTATCAGACAGCGTGCCCCTGCGCGCGCCCCCATATAGGGTTGCCCTGCGCCACACGTCATCCTGCGGCAACCATAAAGCCGCCCACTGGAAATGGCAAAGCCATCTGCCGCCAACAACAAAGCCTCGCCCCGAACCCACAGGCAACCACATCACACGCCATCCGGCACACTCCAAGCTGCCCTCCACGCCGCAATGAAAGCCCCGCGCGGCAGCCACGGAAAGCAAAAAGTCGGCAATAAATTTTGTACTTACGGGATTTTACCTTACTTTTGCAGAATAAACTAAAAACAATTGAAATGTCTTTTACAGCGCATTGCAACGAGATTTTCAACCAGGCCATCCGCGATTATCACGTCACCGACAACGTGGACACGCCTATTCACAACCCCTACGAGCGCGATTCCATTGAGAACCGCCTCTACCTGAAGTGTTGGATTGACACGGTACAGTGGCATTTTGAGGATCTGATACGCGATCCGCACATCGATCCCGTAGACGGCATGAGCCTGAAGCGGCGCATCGACCGCAGCAACCAAGACCGCACAGACCTCGTGGAGCAGATCGACTCCTACTTCCGTCAGCTCTACTGCGACGTGAAGGTGCTCCCCGATGCCACGCTCAACACCGAAAGCCCCGCGTGGGCCATTGACAGGCTCAGCATTCTTGCGCTGAAGATTTACCATATGCGCGAGCAGGCAGAGCGCACCGACGCTACGGCCGACCACGTGGAGAAATGCCGCAACAAGCTCGCGGTGCTCCTGGAGCAGCAGGTGGACCTCTCGAAGGCCATCGACCAGCTGCTGGACGACATACAGTCGGGCAGAAAGTACATGAAGGTCTACCGACAGATGAAAATGTACAACGACCCGACCACCAACCCCGTGCTATATCAGAACAAGGCGTGAAGGCAGAGCACATACTCATCATCCGCTTCTCGGCGTTAGGCGACGTGGCAATGACCGTTCCCATAGTCGCCTCGCTGGCTGCGCAGTATCCCAAGCTGCGCATATCGGTGGTGAGCAAGCCCGTGGCTGCCCCCTTGTTTCGCAATATCGCCCCCAACGTGGAGTTTATGTCGGCCGACGTGGGCAAAGAGTACAAGGGCGTGCGCGGACTCAACACCCTCTACCGCCGTTTGGTGGCCAAACACCCCACGGCCGTTGCCGACCTGCACGATGTGCTCCGCACAAAGTACCTGCGCCACCGCTTCTCCTTGGAAGGATTCAAGACCGCCCACATCGACAAACATCGGCGTGGCAAGCGGCTTCTGTGTGCCAAGGAGGGCAAGCAGCTCGTCCCGCAACCCACGTCTTTCGACAATTATGCCGATGTTTTCGCCCGTCTGGGCTATCCCATTGAGCCATCTTTCACCTCCATTTTCCCCAAAGAGGGTGGCAACCTCGCCCCCCTCACGCCCGTTGTAGGCAACAAGGGAGCCAAGGAGGTGTGGGTGGGCATCGCGCCCTTTGCCGCCCACAGTGGCAAAGTCTACCCCAAGGAGCAGATGCAGAGGCTGCTCCAGCTGCTCAACACGCGCCATCCGTCGTGGCGTTTCTTCCTTTTCGGCGGCGGAGGCAAAGAGAAAGCCATCCTCACGGAATGGGCTGAGCCGTATCCGAAGACCCAATGCGTGGGCACGTTGCTCCATTCCATGGACGAGGAGCTGGTTCTGATGAGCCATCTCGATGCCATGGTGAGCATGGACAGTGCCAATATGCACTTGGCAAGCGCGGTGGGCACGCCCGTAGTGAGCGTATGGGGTGCCACGCATCCCTTCGCGGGCTTCATGGGATGGGGTCAGCCACCGCAAAACGCCATCCAAGAGGACGACTTGGCATGCCGCCCGTGCAGCGTCTATGGCAACAAGCCCTGCCATCGGGGCGACTTTGCCTGCATGACGCGCATCAATCCCGAGCGCATACTCAGCCGAGTGGAAGCGGTGGTGGCCAAATAGCCGGGCAGCACGAAAGCCCCCGCCACCCCACTCCTCACGCCCTGCCACTCAACCCCCAAGAAAGTGCCTGACAAGAAATAAACTAACGCACCCCCTAACCTCACGTCCCCTTCATCAAAAATCACACCCCTTTTCATCAAAAATCACACCCCCTTTCATCAAAACCCATACTCCCATGACAAAAACTCTCCACCAGCGACTTCTCCCGGCCGCCATTCTCGGCCTCGTTATGTTCCTCGGCAGCACGCTGCCCCACACCGCCGCCGCGCAAAACCGCGCCTCCGACGACGCGTTGCCCGATGATGTGCGCAACTTCAAGCAACGTGTTGTGTGCGAGGAGGGTACATACACATCGTGCCAATGGTGCATCCGGGGCATCGTGATGATGGAGACGCTCAAGGAAAAGCATGGCGACAGCTTCATAGGCATAGCCGTTCACCACGGCTACGCCGACCCCATGCGCGACAAAGCCTACGATGACGAATACGCATCACTCAACCCCGGCGGATTCCCCAAGTGCATTTTCAACCGCAACCCCAGCTTCAAGTGCGACCCAAAGAACGGCTCTGTCTATGCCAACGCCGCCCTGCGCAACGCCAAAGTGAGCGTGGGAGTGGGCGTGGAGGCACAGCTTGAGGCCGACTCAAGCACCGTGAGCATCACCACGACCACCTATTTTGCCACGGCGGCCAACGATGCAGGCTACAAACTCTCCTATGTGCTGATAGAGAACAACGTTCACGACACCATACCCAGCTACAACCAGTACAACGGATACGCCGACAGCGGCACCGACATGGGCGGCTATGAGAACATGCCCAGCACGATTCCGGCCAAGGATATGTACTATCAGGACGTGGCGCGCGGCTTCTTCGGCCCCTTCAACGGCATCGAGGGCAGCCTCCCGGACAACATTCCCGCCCTCACACCGCTCACCCACGACTACACCATCACCCTTCCCAAGTCCGTGCGAGAGATAAACAACGTGGAGCTGGTGGCTCTGCTTATTGACGCAGACGGACAAATTGCCAACGCGGCAAAGACCAAGCTCACCCCGAAAGCCGATGACGGCGGCGCAACAGGGCTGACACAGCCTGCCAAGAAAGCCACAAACATCACTGAAACAGCAAGATACAACGCTGCCGGACAGCGCGTTGCAGCAAGCCAAAAGGGACTTACCATCATCCGGATGAGCGACGGAAGCACCCGAAAAGTGATGACAAGGTGACCCAAAAGGAAAGGGACGGCGGCATGACCGCGCGCTACCGCCGCTACCTGAAGCTGGAAAAGGGCTTCTCGCCCAACACCATCGATGCCTACATGCGCGACCTCGACAAGCTGAGATGCTACATAGCGCAAGACAACATCGACGTGCTCGACGTGCGCCTTGAGCATCTCGACCACTTCGCGGCATCCATTGCCGACCTCGGAATAGGCGCGCGGTCGCTCGCACGCATTCTCAGCGGCGTGCGGCAGTTCTACCGCTGGCTGGTGCTTGACGGATACTTGCAGGACGACCCCACCGAGTTGCTGGACTCGCCGAAGATTCCCAATCACCTGCCGGAGGTGCTCTCCACAGCCGAGGTGGACATGCTGGAAGACGCCATCGACTTGCAGAAGTGGGAGGGACAGCGCAACAAGGCCATCATTGAGGTGCTCTTCTCCTGCGGACTGCGCGTGTCGGAACTGACAAACCTGAAATTCCAAGACCTTTTTCTCGACGAACAGTACATCCGCATCATGGGCAAGGGCAGCAAAGAGCGGCTCGTGCCCATCTCGCCGCGCGCCATCGACGAGCTGCGCAGCTGGTTTGCCGACCGCGAGACCATGACCATCAAGCCCGGCGAGCAAGACTACGTGTTCCTGAACCGGCGCGGACACCACCTCACACGCACGATGGTGCTCATCATGGTGAAGCAATACGCGCTCCGCGCGGGCATCAAGAAGACCATATCGCCGCACACCTTGCGCCACAGTTTCGCCACCGCCCTGCTGGAAGGAGGCGCAGACCTGCGCGCCATACAGGCCATGCTGGGACACGAGAAAATCACTACCACAGAGATTTACACACACATCGACACCACAACGATACGGCAAGAGATTCTTCTGCACCACCCGCGCAACATCAAATGGGCCAGGGAGCACGGCGAAGACGCGCCACCAGATGGCGATACATAATCCACTGAACGCCAATATCTTATCACCCGCTTAGCAAAAGCATACCTTTTGCCCTCCAAAACCATACCTTTCGCCGCCCGAAACCATACCTTTCGCACGCCAAAACCATACCTTTCACCCCACCACCTCTCATGCGCCATCTCCTCAACCATGCCCCGCTGCTTCTTCCGGCCGCAATGCTTGCCGCCGGAACAGCCTTGGGCGGGTGGCCGGGCGTGCCGCAATGGGCATGGCTGGCCATGCTGCTGACGGCCATCGCGCTGCTGCCGCTGGTCATCAAGCGCGAAAAAACGGCCACGGTGCTCATTCTTTGGGGCGCGCTGGCCTTGGGAGCGGCTCTCTCGGCACAGGCAGAGAAAAACCTCCGCATAAGTTTGCCCAAGGAAAAGACAAAATATGAGGGCATACTGATGAGCGAACCAGAGAGAAGGGGAAAGGTGATGCGCTTCGACATCGCCATCCTCACGGGCGGAAAGCCCATCATGGCCAAGGCTTCGCTGCTGTGCGACACGACAGACAACCGCCACTTGCGGCTTCATACGGGCGATGGCATCCGCGCCGCATCATATCTGGAAGAGCCGTCAAACTTTGCCGACTCCGATTTCGACTACGCACGGTGGCTGCTACTGCATGGCTACAAGGCCGAGACCTTCATCCTGCCCTCCGACTGGCAGAAAGCCCGCGTGGCCACACACGAACTCGGACTGTGGGGGAAAACCGTTGTCAAGGCGCGCAAGTTGCGCCAGCGCGTCCTGCACCACTACCGCCGGCTGGGAATGGAGGGCGACGGGGCAGCCGTGGTGGCGGCCATGACCACGGGCGACAAGTCGCTGATTTCCAAAACACTCAAAGACGACTACTCGCGCTCGGGCGCGGCACACGTGCTGGCACTCTCCGGACTGCATCTCGGCATCCTCTACGGTGTGTTCTCACTGCTGGGGGCAGGCCGAAGGCGCAAGAGGTGGCTGCCATCGCTCCTCGCTTTGGGGGCAGTGTGGGCGTTTGCCTTCCTCACGGGGCTTTCGCCATCGGTAACACGTTCGGCCACAATGATTTCCATCTATGCCATTGCCGCGCTTCCGCACCGCGACCCACAGCCGGTAAACGCGCTCATGGCCACCATCATCATCATGCTTGTGGCGCGGCCACTGCTCATCCATGACACGGCCTTTCAGCTATCGGTGCTCGCCGTGCTCTCCATACAGCTCTTTCTGCCCATGCTGCTGCGGCTTCTGCCGAGAGAATGGCGCAAACGAAGCCGCATTTTGGCGTGGGCATGGGACTTCGTGGCCATCACGGTGGCCGCGCAGCTGGGCACGGCACCCCTCGTGGCCCACGTGTTCGGACAGTTCTCCTGCTATTTCCTCCTCACCAACCTCATTGCCGTGCCCTGCACCACGGTCATTCTCTACATGGCCGTGGTGCTTGCCCTCACCTCTCCCCTGCCCTTGGCGCAGGCATGGGTGGCCAAGGCTACCGCCATGGTGGCGCAACTGATGAACAACGGGCTGCAATGGGTGGTGGCTCTGCCGCACTCCACAGTGGAAAACCTCCACCCAACGGCCTTGCAAACCGCGCTAAGCTATGCCATCGTGGGCATTCTGTGGCTCATCGGAACGCGGATAAGCAAGATTCTGCAACGCCGAAACAGATACTGAAAAGGCAAGAAAACGCACTTTGAATTAGCCGTTTAGACAACATTACCGTTATTTTTTACAAAAAAAGAAATGCATCCTTTGCGCCATCAAACAAAATACGTAACTTTGCGCTTTGAGAAAATTCTAATATTATTAACAAATAAAGCGAGTATGAAACTGAAACACTTCCTTGTGGCAGCTTTTGCATTCGTCGCCGGCATGGCCTCTGCACAGCAGATGCCTAACATCCCCATCGATCCGAACGTGCGGATTGGTAAGCTGGACAACGGACTGACGTATTACATCCGCCACAACAACTGGCCCGAGAACGTGGCCAACTTCTACATTGCCCAGAGAGTAGGCTCCATTCAGGAGGAAGAACCGCAGCGCGGTCTGGCTCACTTCTTGGAGCACATGGCCTTCAACGGCTCCGAACACTTCCCCGACAGCACGCTTCTTGACTACACCCGCTCCATCGGCGTGGAGTTCGGAAGCGATCTGAACGCCTATACGGGCATCGACCAGACGGTATACCGCATCTGCAATGTGCCCACCAAGCGTCAGTCGGCACTCGACTCCTGCCTCCTCATCCTCAAGGACTGGAGCAACGGACTGACTTTGGAAGACAAAGAAATCGACCAGGAGCGCGGTGTGATTCACCAAGAGTGGCAGATGCGCACGTCGGCCTCCATGCGAATCTTCGAGCGCACGCTCCCCAAGCTCTATCCGGGCACCAAGTATGGTGAGCGTTTGCCCATCGGTCTGATGTCGGTTGTCGACAACTTCAAGTACAAAGAGCTGCGCGACTACTACCATAAGTGGTATCGCACAGACAATCAGGCCATCATCGTTGTGGGTAACGTTGACGTAGACTACACGGAAAACCTGATTAAGAAGCTCTGGAAGGACGCTACCGTGCCCGCCAACGCAGCGCAGGTGGTCGATGTGCCCGTTCCCGACAACGATCAGGCCATCTATGTGTTCGACAAAGACAAGGAGTTGCAGATGAGCAGCGTCTCCATCGCCATGAAGCATGAGGCCACTCCCGACTCAGACAAGGTCTCTGTGGGATATATGATTGACCAATACGCCAAGACTGTCATTGCTATGATGCTCAACCAGCGTCTCTCCGAGATGACGCAAAAGGCCGACTGCCCGTTCCTCGGAGCCTACGGCTATGACGGACAGTACATCTATTCCAAGACGAAAGACGCATTCAATCTCAATGGTACGGCCAAGGAAGGCCAAGAACTACAAACTCTCGCCGCGCTCTACCGCGAGGCACAGCGCGTACGCCAGCACGGTTTCACCGCAACGGAGTACGACCGCACGAAGGCGGAGTACCTCTCGCAGCTCGAATCGGCCTACGAGAACCGCAACAAGGTGAAGAACGACCAGTTTGGCGATGAGTATCGCGACCACTTCTTGTCCAATGAGCCTATCCCCGGCGTAGAGACTGAGTACCAAATCCTGTCCCAGGTGGTGTCAAGCCCGATGATCAGCGTCGACATGATCAACGAGTATGCCAAGCAGCTCATCTCCAACACCGACACCAACTTGGTGGTTACGCTCTACGAGCAGGAGAAAGACGGCAAGACATATCCCACCGAGGCTCAGATGAAGCAGACCGTTGACAACGTGCGCACCGAGAACATCGAGGCCTACGTGGACAATGTGAAGAACGAGCCCCTCGTGGACGAGACCAAATTGCCCAAGGCCGGCAAGATCGTAAGTGAGAAGGAGAACAAGCAATTCGGCTATAAGGAGCTGAAACTCAGCAACGGCGCACGCGTCATTCTGAAGAAGACAGACTTCAAGGACAACGAGATTCAATTCCAGGCCACAGGCCGTGGCGGCAAGGGTCTCTACGGACAGGCCGACTACACGAACCTTAAGTTCTTCAACAGTGCCATCGCCGTGAGCGGACTGGGCAACTTCTCCAGCAACGAACTGCAGAAAGCCCTCCTCGGAAAGCAGGCAAGCGTGGGCATTTCGCTCAACGACTACTACCAGTACATGAGCGGATACTCCGTGCCCAAGGACATTGAGACGCTGATGCAGCTCATCTACCTCAACTTCACCTCCGTTGCCAAGGACGAGGAGTCCTACAAGTCGCTCATGGCACAGATGGAGTTGCGCCTGAAGAACAAGGGCTTGTCGCCCGAATCCGCATTCAGCGACTCGCTCACCTGCGCCATCTACTCGCACAACCCGCGCTACACGCCGCTGGAGTACAGCGATTTGGCCAAGATCTCCTACGACCGCATCCTGCAAATACAGAAGGAGCGCTTCGCCAGTGCCGGACAGTTCACCTACTACTTCATCGGTAATTTCGACGAAGCCACTATCCGCCCGCTCATCGAGAAGTATATCGGCTGCCTGCCGAAGGGCAAGGCCAAGAAGTGGGTAGACAGCGAGCTGGTGGCCAAAGGCACCATCAAGAACGAATTCCTCCGCAAGTCGGAGACCCCGAAGGCCATGGCTTGCGACTTCTATCATATGCCCATTGAGTACAGCATCGACAACAAGGTCACCGCCGATGCTGCCGGTCAGGTGCTCTCGATGGTCTATCTGAAGTCTATCCGTGAGGATGCATCTGCCGCTTACTCTGCCGGCGCTTATGGAAACGTAGGCCGCAAGGGCAACAGAGGCGTGGCACAGATTGTGGCACAGGTTCCGATGGATCCCAACAAGTCAGACTTGGTCATCAAGTTGCTGGCCGAGGGCATGAACGACTGCACGAAGCAGGTGGATGCCGACAAGGTGAGCAAGATCAAGACCAACATGCTCAAGAACATTGACGAAGAGGAGAAGAGCAATAGCTACTGGATGAACGTCATCGATGAGTACGTGGAGTCGGGCGTTGACCTGCACACCGGATACCGCGCAGCCGTAAGCGGCATCACAGCGGAGAAGGTGTCGGAGTTCCTCAAGAAACTTATTGACACGAAGAACCACATCCAAGTGGTGATGCTTCCCGAGAAATAAATCTCTGAAACATCATAAAACGGTCTCCCGCAGACCATAAACATCAAGACGGTGGAAAGCCCAAGAGTGGTTTTCCACCGTCTTTTTTCATCCCCATACCTCCTCCCCCATCCGCCACACATCCTACAAAACAACACTTATCATGACAAAACTTCCCATCAAACCTGCTCCACCACCTGCCACACACTTTATGCCACAGCGCGGAATCTCCCTCGCTTACGCGCCTTACGGATAATCCCCGTCTATCACGCACGTCATACCGCAGCCTACATCGTTATCCATTTCGGCTTTTTCCATTAACCATCTGCCCATCACGCACGTCATACCGCAACCTGCCCACCACTCCATCTCATCCCAACACCGCCATTTCCTTGTTATTAAGACAAACCTCTTGAAATCAGACTGTTGCGCATTCCCATATCAGTATCTCCGCATCCCGCTTGCAAAACCATACCTTTTGCAAGGCAAAACCATACGTTTCGCCGCCCAAAAGGTTACCTTTTGCAGGGCGAAAGGTAACGTATCAGAACTTTTATAGGCGCAAATGCTTGCCCGTCTCACGAAAATGCAGTACTTTTACACACCATTACGCACATAAGAACATCAAGCGAAGCATGAAAATCATCATCATCAACGGCCCCAACCTCAATCTTCTGGGCACGCGCGAGCCGTCCATATACGGGCAGGAGAGCATGGAAAGCTGTCTCGCCAAGCTGCGCCAACGCTACCCACAGGCCGACATCGACTACTATCAGAGCAACATTGAGGGCGAACTGGTGAGCAAATTGCAGGCCGTAGGGTTCAGCTACGATGGCATTGTGCTCAATGCCGCCGCCTATACGCACACGAGCATCGCACTGCTCGACTGCATACGCGCCATCAAAACGCCCGTGGTGGAGGTGCATCTGAGCAACGTTGCCGCGCGGGAGGAGTTTCGCCGCCACTCCATGATTGGGGCGGCGTGTGCCGGAACGATACAGGGCTTTGGCACAGACGTTTACCGACTCGCCACGGAAGCCCTGCTCCACATGAGCGAAACTTCAAAAGACGAATAGCATGACACACGATTTGGAACAATACGTGGCACAGCATTCCGACCCCGAGGGCGACTATCTGTACCGCCTCTGGCGCGAGACCAACCTGCGCACGCTCCACGGACGCATGGTGAGCGGCCACATTGAGGGGCGGCTGCTGAAGATGCTGGTGGAGATGATACGCCCATACCACATCCTTGAGGTGGGCACTTTCACGGGCTACAGTGCCATCTGCATGGCCGAGGGACTGGCCGCCGTGGGCAACGGAGGCACGGTGCACACCTTCGAGATAAACGATGAGCTGGAAAAGTTCACACGCGGCTGGATAGAACGCTCGCCCGTGGCCGGCCACATCGACTTCCGCATCGGCGACGCCGCAGAGGAGGCACCCAAGATGGGCATTGTGTTCGACATGGTGTTTATCGATGGCGACAAGAGAACCTACCTTCCCACCTTCGAAACCTTGTTTCCCCTCGTCAGAGAGGGCGGATTCATCCTGGCCGACAACACGCTCTGGGACGGCCACATCATCGACCCGGCCTACGACAAAGACCAGCAGACGGTGGGCATACGCCGCTTCAACGACCACATAGCCCAGGACCCGCGTGTGGAAAAACTCATCCTGCCTCTGCGCGATGGTCTCACGCTGATAAGGAAGCGGTGATTAAAGGCCGCGAGTTTTCTTTATTTCAGCAAGATTGATTACCTTTGCAGTCACAATATTTCCATCAACAAAAGATATTCCCATGCAAGAGACAAGACAAAACCGCATAGCACGGCTTCTGCAAAAGGAGCTGGCAAGCATCTTCCAAGGACAAACGCGCATGCTGCACGGCGTGCTTGTGAGCGTGACACGCGTGAAAGTAAGCCCCGATCTGAGCATCTGCACGGCCTATCTGAGCATCTTCCCCTCGGAGAAAGCCGAGGAACTGCTCGACAACATCGCCAGCAACGAGAAGGGAATACGCTTTGAGCTGGGGCGGCGCGTGCGCAATCAGCTGCGCATCATTCCCGAACTGCGCTTCTTCCTTGACGACTCGCTCGACTATATCGACCATATCGACGAGCTGCTGAAGAGCTAACGCCCCGCAAGCCCCAAGCCAACGGCAGGCGCAGGGGAAGCATACCGAACCCATTTTCCACAGCAACGAGCGGCAACCTCCCAATGAACGTCTCACTATTTATCGCCAAACGCTACCTGTTCTCCAAGAAGAGCACGCACGCCATCAACCTTATCAGCGTCATAGCCGTGCTCGGCGTGGCCGTGGCAACGATGGCCATGGTGGTGGTGATGAGCAGTTTCAATGGCTTTTCCGACCTTATCGCATCGCTGTTTACCGAGTTCGACCCGCAACTGAAGGTGCAGCCGGTGAGCGGAAAAGCCGTCCCGGCAGACGATCCCGCACTGGACAAGGTCAAGAAGCTGCCCTTTGTGGCCGTGGCAACAGAGTGCGTGGAAGACCAGGCCTTAGCCATCTATCGCGACAGACAGGCCATGGTGACGGTAAAAGGAGTGGAAGCAAACTTCGATTCGCTCACCAACATTCGCAATATCCTCTACGGCGACGGCGAGTTCAAGCTCAGTCAGGCCAATCTTGACTACGCCGTGCCCGGCATTTGGCTTGCCAAGGAACTCGGAACGGGCACAGACTGGCCCGACTACCTCTACCTCTACGCGCCGCAGCGCGTGGGACAGTACGACATAAGCAACCCCACGGAGGCTTTCACCACCGATTCCGTGCTCTCACCGGGCGTTGTCTTCCAAGTGCGGCAGAACCGTTACGACCGCAAATACGTGCTGACGAGCATCGCACTGGCACGCAGGATATTCGACAGACAAGGCGAAATCACCTCATTGGAGCTTCGGATGAAGCCCGGAGTGGACATTGACAAAGCCAAAAACGAAATCAAGGCCATCTTGGGAAGCCGATATTCGGTGAAAGACCGCTACGAACAGCAGGCCGACAACTTCAAGGTGATGCAGATAGAGAAGCTCTTCGCCTACGTGTTCCTTACGTTTATACTGCTCGTGGCGTGCTTCAACATCGTCGGATCATTGTCTATGCTCATCATAGACAAGAAGAACGACGTGGCCACACTGCGCTCCCTTGGGGCAAGCGACCGCACCATCACCCGCATATTCCTGCTCGAAGGCCGCATGATAGCCGTGGCCGGAGCCATCATCGGCATAGCCATCGGCCTGCTTCTGTGCCTGCTTCAGCAGCAATATGGGCTGGTGAAGCTGGGCAATTCCAGTGGCAACTACATCGTGGATGCCTACCCCGTGAGCGTACATCCGTGGGATATAGCCGCCATTTTGCTCACTGTGGTAGCCGTGGGATGGCTTGCCGTCTACTTCCCCGTGCGCTATATGAGCCGCAAACTGCTGTCCGACACCAGGAAATAACTACATTACGGGGATGCGCCACCGATGCCGCCACCACGCGCGGAAGCACCCGTTGCCACCCCATAGCAACGCAACGACATGATAAGACTGAATTGCTTCTTCACCCTCGCCCACCTTTCAGACAAGAAAACATTTGAGGCTCTGGCCCAAGAACTGGTGGAAAAGTCGCGCCAAGAGGAGGGAAACGCGGGCTACGATGTGTTTTTCAGCTGCGTCAATCCACTCGAAGGCATGATTTGCGAGACATGGCACAACCAAGCATCGCTCGAAAAGCATGCCGCCACCGAGCATTTCGCGCGCCTTGTGCCGCAAATCAAGGCACTCACCGCAGGGGGAACAAGGCGCGAGGAGTTCAGTTTCTGACTCCAATATTGTTGTTTTTTGCAGGCCACAAAGCTTTGAGCAAAGCATAAACTCTCCCCTCTCCTACCCCATTTTCCGCGCTTCCAACAAGCATAAACGCCCATCACGCCCCCCCCACAGTGGCTTCCGCCACACACCCACTTTTCTCCTTTCTCACAACCGTATGGCATCCGCCGCCGCGCAAGAGGTATGCTTTTGCGATGCAAAACGTTACCTTTTGCCGCGCAAAAGGTATGGTTTCGCCTTGCAAAAGGTGACGTTTTGGAAAACGGGATATAAAGCGCGCCCATGAGAAAGATTACGTTTGACTTTGCCAAACGAATTAATCCACACAAGAAATTGATATTCAACCAATTAAAAACTCTCACCCCTTGCACGGCAATGGATGAGAGTTTTCGATACACTACGGCACACATGGCGCAACGCCCGCGCCTATATGGCTACATGATGTTGCAGCGGCCAACCGGCAAAACACCCGGAAAGAAGCCTCTGAAGAACTTAGTCTTTGAGCGCGTAAGTGACCGTTGTGACCACCCGCACGCGCTTAATGTAGGGCGTATTGGCATCGCGGTCCTCAATGGAGAACTGCCCTTGCCCGGCGGTAAGAATCTTGCTGATGGTGGAATGGCTGTTCTTGGCAAACTGATCGGCCGTAACCCGCGCATTCTCAATGGCCTCTGTCATCATCTTGGGTTTCATCTTCTGGAACGACTCGTACTCATAGACCACGGGGTTCTGATACTCATCGGCCACAATAGCCACGCCCTGCCGCAGCAATTCGCCCTGCTTGGCAATGATGCCGCGCACCTTGTCGACGCTCTTCGAGGTCACCGTGATCACCAATGTGACGTTGTAGCGGAAGCGGCGGTTCTGCTCCGAGTACTGCTCGGCGTTCAAATCAAGCACCTTAGGCGCGTTGATGCTGATTTCTTTCTCGCTTATTCCGTTCTGAATCAAGAACGCTTTGATGGTGCGTTGCTTGGATGCAATGCGGTCGTACAGCTCCGGCAGGTTGTCGCCAAGCTCCTTCGACACAATGGGCCAGGTCACCTTGTCGGCCTTCACCTCCCGTTCGGCCAGTCCTTTCACGGTCACTTTGCGGTCGCGATCAACGATATTGTCGATTCCTCCTTTAAGGAATGCACCCGCAATAACGATGCCTAACGCTAAAATAGCTGCTGAAATGATTCTTTCCTTTCCCATATTTGTAAGTAAGTTGGTTAGTTTAATGGTGGCAAAGATAGGTATTTAAAATGGATTCCATCACCAAACGCGGCGCAAAAAAGCCAAAACACACTCCCAATTAATAACTTTTCATACTTTGAAAGCGCAGGGCACGGCATCCGTTCCGTGTCCAAACGCCCATCCGGCAAACAGCTCTCCGCCACTCCACCCGCCACAGCCGCCAAACGAAAACACCAAAGCTGCCCGCCCATATCAGCGAAACGGATGGCGGAAAGGCGCGCTTGCAACGCGCTATCTTGGCCATTCCAAATGTATTAACAGTTGCTAATAACGAGCCGAAACGAACGTATTGTCGTTTTATTTCCGTACTTTTGCACTTAGAAAACAACAGAATCAGATACTCATGGCATTAAAATGTGGTATTGTCGGACTTCCTAATGTGGGAAAATCGACACTCTTCAACTGCCTGTCGAGTGCGAAAGCGCAGGCAGCCAACTATCCTTTTTGTACGATAGAGCCTAACCTTGGCGTGATAACAGTGCCCGACGAGCGACTCAACAAGCTCGCCGAGATTGT
This sequence comes from uncultured Prevotella sp., assembly GCA_964640675.1. Lineage (GTDB taxonomy): Bacteria > Bacteroidota > Bacteroidia > Bacteroidales > Bacteroidaceae > Prevotella. Next base: position 14,971 of record CAZXFP010000018.1, read on the forward strand.
GCATCCGGGGCGCATTGTGCCCGCAACCTGCGACATTGTGGACATCGCCGGACTGGTGAAAGGCGCGTCAAAGGGCGAAGGACTGGGCAACAAATTCCTTGGCAACATACGCGAATGCGATGCTATCATACACGTTATCCGCTGCTTCGATGATCCCAATGTGGTGCGCGAGGGTGGCGCACCCGTAGATCCCGTGGCCGACAAAGGCATTATCGACACCGAGTTGCAGCTGAAAGACCTTGAGACCATCGAGGCGCAGCTGGCCAAGCAACAAAAGATGGCCGCCGCAGGAAACAAGGATGCCAAGACAATGGTGACCGTGCTGGAGGCATACAAGGAGGTACTGGAGCAGGGAAAGAACGCCCGCGCAGTGAGCTTCGACACCAAAGAGGAGCAGCAAGCGGCTCACGACCTGTTCCTTCTCACCACCAAGCCGGTGCTTTACGTGTGCAACGTTGATGAGGAAAGTGCCAAAACGGGCAACGAGCACAGCCGCAAGGTGGAGGAGATTGCCCTCTCCGAGGGCGCAGAGGCCATGATCATAGCAGCCAAGACCGAAGAGGACATCGCCCAACTCGACTCTTACGAGGACAAGAAGATGTTCCTCGACGAGCTGGGACTGGAGCAAAGCGGTGTCAACCGACTGATCAAGAAAGCCTATAACCTGCTCAATCTCCAGACATTCATCACGGCCGGAGAGATGGAAGTGAAGGCCTGGACCTACCATAAGGGCTGGAAGGCACCGCAATGTGCCGGAGTTATCCACACCGACTTTGAGAAAGGATTCATCCGCGCCGAAGTTATCAAATACGAGGACTACATCCAATACGGCTCGGAAGCTGCCGTCCGCGAGGCCGGAAAGCTCGGTATTGAGGGCAAGGAGTACGTCGTTCAGGACGGCGACATCATGCACTTCCGCTTCAACGTCTAACCTCCCACCCCACCATGACACCGCTTTTCGTCTATTGGAATCCCTCCGAGGTGGCCCTGCACGTAGGCGCGCTGTCCATCAGATGGTACGCGCTGTGCTGGCTCACAGGCCTCACGCTGGGCTATTTTCTCATGAAATGGCTCTACAAACGCCACAAATACAGCATTGAGCAGTTCGATCCACTGTTCCTTTACGTATTCTTTGGCGTTATCATCGGGGCACGACTGGGCCACTGCCTCTGCTACGAGCCGGGCTATTTCCTCTCCTCCTGGCAGCACGTAGTGGAGATGCTGCTGCCCATCCACTTCACCGACGATGGCGGCGACTGGAAGTTTACGGGCTATGCGGGGCTTGCCAGCCATGGCGGCGTGGCGGGAATGCTCGTCGGACTGTGGCTCTACATCCGCCGATACAAGATGCCCGCGTGGGTGGTGCTCGACTTTATGGGCATCTGCTCCTGCATCACGGCCACCTTCATACGCCTTGGCAACCTCATGAACTCCGAGATAATAGGCAAGGTGACCGATGTTCCGTGGGCTTTTATCTTCGCCAACGTTGACAAGGCACCGCGCCATCCGGGGCAGCTCTATGAGGCCTTGGCCTACCTTTGCTTCTTTTTCGTCATCCTCCTCGTCTACAAGCGGCACACCGAAAAGGTGGGCACGGGGCTTTACTTCGGCCTTTGCCTGACGCTGGTCTTCACGTTCCGCTTCTTCATCGAGTACACGAAGGAAGTGCAGGAGGCTTTCGAGGCCGCCCTCCCCATCGATATGGGGCAGATTCTCAGCCTCCCGCTCATCGCGTTGGGTGTGTGGGCGATGGCAAGAAAGCCGCGCCGGAAGTGAGAAACGGCCTCCTGCGGCTGGCATAATAGCCACAACAGAAGGTTAACGGGGAAGTATCCGTAAATCCCTGAAAAAGAAACGATTCGCAATATGTATGGTTTTGCCCTGCGAAAGGTATGCTTTCGCGCGGCAAAACCATACGTTTTATACGCCAAAAGGTAACGTTTCGCATCGCGGGGGGAAATCTATCCGCTCATATTATTTCAGTTCTGCACGCCAAAAGGCTATGTTTCGCCTCACCTAAGGGAAAACAATCCTTTCATATTATTTTAGTTTTATATGGCATCAGGTAACGTTTCGCCCTGCCAAACACAAATCATTTCCAACGTAAGCAAAACCTTTCGCAATCCACCATTATTGGTTCTTCATTCCGTCCAAGCGATTACTATTTGTTGTGTTTTAGAAACAAAAAGCGGCAAAAAGACCCCATAAAGCACGTTAGAGGGGTTGTAGGTATCGCACAAAAGACGTATCTTTGCAGCATTCAACCGAAATAATAACTTAAAACCATTAACATTTATGAAGAAAAAACTATCTACCCTACTCTATTCCCTTTCCTTGTTGGCCGCCATACCAGCAAGTCTTTCCGCGCAAACCGATGATCCCATCATCCATACGCCGCCCACCGGAACTACGTACAACCTCTATCGCTCCACAACAGGCTACGAATCGTTCTTCTATAACGCCATGGATCACCAGAGCGATGGCGACTGGAGCCGCATGGTAGTGACCGATGATGGCAGCGTTTACATGGAGAATCCCGTCAATTCTTTCTACACCAACTCATGGATAAAGGGCAAATTGGCCGAGAACGACACCATCGTGTTCGAGTTTCCACAAGCCATTTACTCCGAGGAAGGTATGTCGGGAATTGACTATGGCTACGCTTTCAGAATGCAACTCACCGAAGACGGCAAGTCATACGAGAAGTGCACGGACCACCAAACCATGAAGTACGTGTGGCGAGGCGACTCCATCAAGAAGGTGGGCAACGAGCTTCTGGGTGTCGGAATGGAAGGCGGCGAGTGGATAAGCTACGGCGAACTGACCAGCGTAAGCCACATTGTGAGCAACAATACCTTGAAACCCGCCAACCCGGAGTCCATCCAAGACGGCATGATGCTCTACCTTAGCGGAACAACGGCACGCCAATATCCCGTCAAAACCGCCATTGAGGGCAACGATGTCTACATTGGCAACCTCTCCACCAATATGGGCGGATACTGGATTAAAGGCGAACTGAAAGACGGTGTGGCCACTTTCCCGGCCTGCTCGCTGCTCGGAATAGACACCATAACGCGCACTTACGTCTACGCAATGAGTGCAGAGGTGACCCCGGTGGAAGACCCTTGGGCGGGAACATACTACGAGCCGTCCATCAGCAACGACCTTATTGAGTTCGAATACGATGCCAATGAGGGCACGCTCTTCTTCCGCGGCAACGTCGTCATCAACAAAGGATGCAACGAAATGAACACTTCCACGGCCTACGACATCTACCAGCACCCGCAAATATCGAAGTGGGAGGACCACCCCGGACAACCTCTGCCCCCAATTTTCACCAACTTCATGCCTTACGGACCTTCGCCCTATGGAGGCTATGACGGCGGTATAGAGTTCAAGGTGAGCTACTACGACGTGGACGGCAACTACCTCAACCCCATCAAGCTCTACTATAACATGTACTTCGACAACGAACTTTATACGTTCACACCCGAAGAATACGACTATCTTACGGAACCGATGATCGACGTGCCTTTCAGCTTCAAGGCCTACGATTTTGAGCACGTGGACGAGAATACCAGACGTGTATACTTCTATAAGGACTTCAAATTCTTTGGCGTAGAGGCCGTCTACATTGACGGCAACACACGCATTGCCTCCGGAGTGACCACCTACGACTCTGACCCGTCTTGCATTGACGGACAGGAAGCGCAGCTGAAGCCCGTAGAGAGCGTCACTTTCACCGACCTTTCGGGCCGCACCATCACCAAGCCCGAGCAGGGATTCTGCCTCCGAACCACCCGTTATGCCGATGGAACATCGAAGACAGAGAAGATTATCGTGAGAAAATAATGCACAGACCATCCGGTCTTGACACACCTTGAAGCCCCCGTGGCAATGCCAAAGCGCATCGCCACGGGGGCTTCCCTTTTGCTCTTGCATCCACATATCCTTGTTTTCAGACACCGTTGGCCAAGATACTCTATAACAAAAACTCTTCCCCTGCATTCCGTTATGCCCAATATCAGACTATACAAACCAAGCTATTCGATGATAAAAGCCCTAACTCCGCATTCCGTTATGCCCCCCTTGAACAACGCGAGCAAACCTGTCGAACTGTAAAAACCTTGCCTTTACATCCTCTTATATCAAGAACTAAAAAGCCATACGTCAGTCATCGCATGATGAAACGTATGGTATCGCAAATATTTTTAATTTAAAAATCTGGAAATTTTAAATTAAAAATTGGAGAAAAATAAATTAAAAATCTCGTGTTTTTAATTTATTTTTCTCCAACAAACGTAATCCACTGACTCACAAGAGCTTAAAAGCTGTTGTGCAAGGGAATAAAAGCCTGTTTGCAAGAGCTTGCCCGCCAGTTGCAAAAGCCAGTCGCTCCTCGCGCAACAACTCCTGTTGTGTCATGCAACAGAACCTGTTACGCCATGCAACAACTCAGCCCCTGCGGGCAAACCACGTTGGGAGCGGCGGGCGAAAGGGCATCGCCTCTCCCCCGCCCCACAGCTATTTGGATGCCGTAGCGTCTCCAACGATCAGTGCCGAAGTGACGCTCTCCTTGCCGTCCTTGAACAAACGCGCCTTCACGCATCCGCCCTTCACCTCAACGGGTGCGGTATAGACGGGCGAAGTGGCCGTAGGCGTGCTGCCATCGGTGGTGTAACGGATTGTTCCGCCTACGGGGCTGTTGGCGCAAACCTTGCCTCCCACCAGCTTCAAGCCGGGATTGGGCAAGCGGAAGTTCACGTTCTCCGCGCCCCATGTGGGCATCTCCACCTCCGCAATCTTCTTATAATAGGTGGAAAGCTGCTCATAATACTCCGCCTCGGCGGCTTCGCCTTGCAGCGATTGCCACGTGGGGACGGCGTTCCAAGCACGCTCCATCAAGCCAATTATCTTCGGGAATATCTGATAGTCCACCCATTGCGAGCCACGGATACACTCCGACCACAGCTGACCTTGCACGCCGATGACGTTTTTCTTTGCCTCCGGCTTCAGCTGCAGCAGTCCTGTGTGGCTGACCGACCACGGTGCGGGGTTGCCGTTGATGCTGTCGTGCATGGAACGGTAGACATCGAAGGGCATCAGCGCAAACGTCACAGCCTCGTCCACTGTTCCTCCCCACTGCAAACCGCGCTCTTCGGGATGGCGGCTGTAAGCCAAGTCAAGGTAGCAATTGGTCACATCGCTCATGATAGTGGGCCATCCGGCGTTGGCCATCTCATGGAATATCTCGCCGGTGCTCCATTCGGGCACCGCAGCCCACAGATTGAGGCCTCCGGCCTGCTGTTTCATGAAGTCATTGTCAAGCGGACGGTGGCGGGTAACTATCTCCTGCCATCCGCCAAACTTGATTTGGCGTTCCGCCATGTAGCGGATGATGCGGTCATAGAACCACGAGCTGATGGCTTCCTTGCCCTTCAGCCCCTTGGTCTCTTCAAGACGAAGCGCGGAAGGTGAGCCTGTCCACACCTGATCGGCCACCTCGTCGCCTCCAAGGTGCAGGAACGGCAGCGGCGCGCCGGCCTCTTGATACATGAGAACTACCTCATCGATGACCTTGCACATGAAAGTGAACGACGATTCCACACCCGGATCCATCACATTGTCGTGGTATCCCTGCGCAGAGCTGTACTTTGAGGTGTCGTTAGGATCGGCCAGACGATACTGCAAAGCCTTAGCCATGTCTGTATCCTTATATTTCTGATAGCGAGCCTCCATCGAACGGATGGCGGCACGGGCATGGCCGGGGCACTCTATCTCTGGTACCACGCTCACATGACGCTCTTTGGCGTAGCGCAGCAGCGATATGAACTGGCTGCGGGTAAGGTATCCGTTGCCCGTGGTGCGTCCCTCGGGATCGAAACCGCCATCGTAGCCGGGATGGAGGCACTCTCTCTCATCGGTGGTGTAGCCCCTTCGCGCGCCCACCTCGGTGAGTTCGGGCAGCCCGGGTATCTCCAACCGCCACCCTTCATCATCGCAGAAGTGCAGATGAAGCACACTCAGCTTGTAGTCGGCCAACCTATCGACCAGCTTGAGCAGGTCTTCGTAGGGCATGAAGTTGCGGGCTATGTCTATCATCTGTCCACGATAGGCAAAGTCGGGGTAGTCCTTGATGTCCATTTGGTGCATCTTGCCACCGCCATTTAGCGGGTTTCGCAGCAAGGCCAGCAGCGTTCGCGTGCCGTTCCACACGGCATGGGCCGACTTACCCGTGATGGTGATGCGCTTGGAACGCACCGTCAGCTCGTAATATTCCTCATTGTCCGATGGCAAAGCGTTGTCCACACGAAGCCTGATGTCCACTCCGCCTTTCTTCTCCTTGATGCCCAGCCGCTGGCCGAGGGCTTCCGACAGCAGCCGCGCTTCGCTCTGAAGCTGCCCATCGGCCGTGATGGCGATGCCACGGCTCAAGTCGCAGATGCCCTTGGCCAAGGTTGCGTGCTTCACGGAGGGGAAAACATCGGTGGGGGAGAGCTTGGCCGAAGCCTGCAAACGGCTGTTCTGGTTGTAATTCTTCTCCACACCGCGCGTCAACTCGCTGGTTGCGAAAGGCTTGGCATGGAAATCCACCGCACGGGGCTTACCGTCTTTGCCCACAATAAACATCCCCTCGGGCGCATAACTCTCACGGCTCATGTCGCCGGCAAACGTTGCATTGAATACAATAGAGTCGCCGCTGGCCAGCGGTGTCCATCCATCGGTGGGCGAAAGGCGGAAATAGTTGGCCAATACAGGCTCTATCGTCACCTGATTGCTGCTCACACGCTGCGGATAGATGGGCAACTGCGAGAAATAGATGTTCCAATCGCCGTCCATGCTGCTCCCGCTCTGATTGTGGAGCACAAAACGGGAGGTGAAAACTCCGTTTGCGGCCGACAATTTCTCATAATCCACGCGCACCTGAGCCTGCAATGGCAACGCAAGCGCAAGCAACGCAAGGGGTAGTGTAGCTTTCTTCATTATGTTATAGGATTTTTTCGTAGGCAAAATTACAACTTTTTTTTCACTTATCCTATGTATGTGCTTGACAAATGAAGCCCCACAACCGCTTTTGCGCGCCTTTTGGTTTCGCGCCCAACGCGCCATCGGTGGGGGAGAAACGCTCTTCGGCCGCACCACCATGCCTTCGCGGCAGGGCTGTTGCTGCATTTTTACGGACTTTTCCCGGCACCGCCGCCTGTCTTTTTCTTTGCTTTGCCACATCCATACTTGCCACTCCGCTTCCTGACCGCTATGCTTTCGCGATGCAAAAGGTATGGTTTTGCGGATATTTTTAATTTAAAAACTCCGAATTTTTAAATTAAAAATCAGAGAAAAATAAATTAAAAATTAAACCACGAAGCACGTTTTGTTTCCTCAAACAGAAACTATTGATTTTCAATTATTTATATATCGACTTACTATAAGCCAAGCATGGCAACGCGGCAGCATAGCCCCCGCAAAGCCAGCAACACACAACGACAAGACAAGAACTGCGCCCGCGCGTTCCATACCTTATAATAAGGTTATCAAAAGTATCGTTTTCAACCACCATTTTTCACGACATTCAGTCCCTTTTCTGCTCCGCAGGAAGACAAGAAACGGGGTAGGGGAAGCGGGAACGAGCGGAAAAGCGCGGCAAAACATCCACCTACTAAAAGGAATCCATTCCTTTGGCCGTACCATTCTTTTGGTGTAACTTTGCATCATCGCCCCCCGGCGCAGCGCAAAAAGCAAGCGGCCACACGAAAGAAAAGCCTTGCCAACCGCGCCGCGCACGCTTGACAGCAACCATTCGCGGACACAAACACTCCCCAAAAAGAAGAAAAGAAACTGGAAACAATGAGAATGCTGACCGACAGGAACACCATAGCCCAAGGCATAACGGGCTGCGCGCTCATGCTGTGCGTGCTGCTCTGCGGCTGCGGGAAAAGGAAAAAGCCCCTGCCACCTCCACGCCAGTTTCATCAAGAGGTGCTTTTGCCCACCACACCGGTGAAAGACCAAGGCAACAGCTCCTTGTGCTGGGCCTACGCCATGCTTGCCACCATCGAGACGGAGCACCTCACGCAGGGCGACAGCGTGAATCTGAGCGTAGACTACGTGACCCGCCGCTACCTTGAGGAGCAATGCACAAACCTGTTCCTGCAGGGATTCCCGTTTCATGAAAGCTCCGACGACGACCTTTCCACACGCGGCACGATGCCAATGCTCATCGATCTCATACAAACATACGGACTGACGCACCACGATGCCTACCACCAGAGCGGGCAAACCGACATGGGCGTGCTGACGCGCAAGCTGCAAAAAGCCGTGGACGGGGCTATGACGCTGGGGCAAATGCAGCACGACATAGGCCGAATACTTGACAACGGGCTTGGCCCGGTGCCCCAATCGGTGTTCATGTTTGGTGCTGCTTACACGCCATTGGAGTTTGCCCACAGCGTGTGCCGTGAGCAAGAGTACACCGCACTGACCAGTTTCACCCACCATCCGTTCTTCCAAAGCTGCGTGCTGGAGCTGCCCGACAACCGCCACCACAGTGCTTTCACCAACCTGCCCATCGACTCGCTGATGGCGCGCGTGGAGCAAAGCCTGCGCCAAGGACACCCCGTTTGCTGGGAAGGCGACATCAGTGAGCCGGGATTCCACTGGAAAGCGGGCTACGCCACGTTGCCCGACGAGCGCGAGGAAGCAACGCAGGAAGAGCGGCAGAAAGCCTTTGAGCGGCATCTCACCACCGATGACCACTGCATGGCCATCGTTGGGCTGGCGCGCGATGGCGAGGGAAGACGCTATTTCATCATGAAAAACTCATGGGGAAAGACCAACCGCCACGGCGGTTTCATCTATGTGAGCTTCCCTTACGTGCGCCTGAAAACCATCGCCGTGATGGTGAAGGCGTGAGCCGATGCACCAAAAAGGGTAGGGGAGCGGCACCATGTTTTTCCGATGCCGCCACTCCGCCACATCGGAAAAACGTCAGCTGAATTCCCAAATATTATCAACTCGCAACCATCAGACTATCAACCACTTTGCAAAACGTCCACTCTGACTTTGCAAAACCATACCTTTCGCACACCCAAACCATACCTTTTGCAAGACGAAAGCACACCCCTCGGAAAGCGAAAGGACAACACACGCCAACCGCCAAGGCCATTCCGCCTCATTTTATGTCCTTTTTCCCTGCCGTAGGTCAGATGAATTGCGTAACTTTGCAGCACAAAACGAACAAGAAACAACAAAGAATATGCAACCATTAGTGAGTATAATCATGGGGTCTACAAGCGACCTTCCAGTGATGGAAAAGGCTTGCAAGTGGCTTGAGGAGCAGGAGATTCCGTTCGAGGTGAACGCCTTGTCGGCCCACCGCACCCCCGCCGCCGTGGAAAATTTCGCCCGTGAGGCCAAAGGACGTGGCATACGGGTGATTATAGCCGCCGCCGGCATGGCCGCCGCGCTGCCCGGCGTGATAGCCGCATCTACCCCGCTGCCCGTCATCGGAGTGCCCATCAAGGGCATGCTCGATGGTCTCGATGCCATGCTCTCCATCATTCAGATGCCGCCGGGCATTCCCGTGGCCACGGTGGGTGTGAACGCGGCACAGAACGCGGCCATCCTGGCTGCCGAGATGATGGCACTGGCCGATGAGGACATCGCCCGCAAGGTGGAGAACTGGAAGTCTGGCTTGGGAAAGAAGATTGAGAAAGCCAACGAGGACTTGGCCAACATAACGGAATACCGATTCAAGTGTTAACCCAAAACCCCTGCCACAGCGGCCAAACCGCCATCCCGGCACGCACGGAAAGGCGGCAAAGACACCACGAGGCAGAGGTTTTGACAACAAAGACAGCATGATAGACTTGTTCAACTATAAGCGGAGGGCTTCCGGCGTGACCCATGTGGGCAAGCTGAACATCGGCGGCGACAACCCCGTGCGCGTGCAATCGATGACCACCACCTCCACCGACGACACCGAGGGAAGCGTGGCGCAGTGCCAACGCATCATCGATGCGGGCGGAGAACTGGTGAGACTGACCACGCAAGGACGGCGCGAGGCCGAAAACATGAGCAACATCAGGGAGCAACTGCGCAAGAACGGCTATGCGCAACCGCTGTGCGCCGACGTGCATTTCAACGCCAATGTGGCCGATGTGGCCGCCGTGAACGCCGAGAAAGTGCGCATCAATCCCGGCAACTACGTTGATCCGGCACGCACATTCAAGCATTTGGAATACACTGAAGAAGAGTATGCCGAGGAATTGCGCAAGATAGAGGAGCGACTGACCACCTTCATCAACATCTGCAAGGAGCATCACACGGCCGTGCGCATCGGTGTCAATCACGGAAGTCTCTCCGATCGCATCATGTCGCGCTACGGCGACACGCCGGAGGGTATCGTTGAGAGCTGCATGGAGTTCCTCCGGGTGTTCAAGAAACAAGATTTCAGCGATGTAGTCATCTCCGTCAAGGCCTCCAACACCGTGATCATGGTGCAATCGGTGCGCCTGCTCGTGGCGGCGATGGACAAAGAGGGCATGAACTATCCGCTCCACTTGGGCGTTACCGAAGCCGGCGAGGGCGAAGACGGGCGCATCAAGAGCGCAGTAGGCATTGGCGCGCTGCTCGCCGACGGCATTGGCGACACCATAAGGGTGTCGTTGAGCGAAGAGCCAGAGGCCGAAATACCCGTGGCCAAGCACCTTACGCGCTACGTGAGACGCAAGCAGGGACACCTGCTCATACCTGCCACGGAGGCAAAGCAGTTCGACTACCTGCATCCCACGCGCCGCCACACGCAGGCGGTGGACAATGTGGGCGGCAATCATGCCCCGATAGTCATCACCTCGCAGCTCTCGCAACCCGCAGAGGGCACAAAGGCAGGGCAAGAGCGGCTGAAACCCGACTACATCTACGTGGGACAGCAGATGCCGGAGCACCCGGAGGAGGGTCAACGATACATCGTAGACTTCAACACGTTTGCCTCCGAGCTGCGCAAACACATGGATGCGGCCGACAGAATGTTCCCCATTTTCCCGCACAACGCCATGCCCTACATCGCGTCAGTGCCCGACACGGCTCCCATATTCCTCGTGCTGCCCTACGGAACGTCATCGGAGGAGTACACAGCCTGCCTGCGCGCCAATCCAAACGTGGTTGTGGTGGTGCCAAGCCAGCACCCCAACCGTCTGGGAGAGCAGCGCGCGCTGGCCCACGACCTCATGGCACACGGCCTGACCAACCCCATTGTGTTTGCCCAAGCCTACAAGCACGGGCAGGAGCAGCGAGCCGACTTCCAACTGGAGGCGGCAGCAGACATGGGCGCGCTGATGGTGGACGGCCTTACCGATGGTATCTGGCTGATGAACGATGGCGACATAGCCCAGCAGGACATCACCGACACCGCATTTGCCATCCTCCAGGCCGGAAGACTGCGCATGGTGAAGACGGAATACATATCGTGTCCGGGATGCGGCAGAACGCTCTACGACCTGCGCACGACCATTGCGCGCATCAAGGAGGCCACAAGCGGCATGAAAGGACTGAAAATAGGCGTGATGGGATGTATCGTCAACGGCCCCGGAGAGATGGCCGATGCCGACTATGGCTACGTGGGCGCAGGGCCGGGACGCATCGCCTTGTACCGGGGAAAGGAGTGCGTGGAGCGCGGAATACCCGAGGAGGAGGCCGTGGAACGCTTGCTCAACCTTATCAAGAGCGACCAGCAGCAATAAGGAAGATGAAGAACTAGAAGCTGAAGGTAGCTATAGAGACATCAAGAGCAACCCTGCAGCAATAAGGAAGCAGCTTCAACGCACGCCCAATGCCGACAAAGAAAGCCCTAAAAGGGTTTAAAACGCAAAGCATTGGCAGTCATTATATTACATATCAAATAAGGTATCGCATGGCGATACCCTATTTGATGTTTTCCAAAACCATACCTTTTACCACGCGAAACCATACGTTTTGCACCGCAAAAGCATACCTTTCGCACTGCAAAACCATACCTCTTGCCGCACCAAGTCAAAATGGCTACCTTGTCCAACCTTATTTTTCGCTTGTCCTTATCCTCGCTTTTGCCTCACCCAAACTTGCTTTTAGCAAGGCTGGGAACTATATTTCGCCTTGCAGAAAAGCTGCAAAAACAACCCCGCAGGGCAGCATAGACAAGAGCAAATAGCCCTAATGGAGCACCCACAAAGCGCGCGAGGGGACAGGAAACGGCAAAAAACAATGCAGGGCAAAGGCTTCTTCTCAGACACCTTTGCCCTTACCATAACCTTATAAAAATAATTTTATGAATTAGGAGTGGAGCTGGAGGCTCATGAACCAAGAGAAATATATCCCTTGTATTCAGCAAGTTATGTCAGCTTAAAAACTCATGTCCAATGAAAAGTCCAACGGACTCTGCAATCTCAGTATCAAGACCTTATGCACTGCAAAAATATGAAAAATGCGGAAATCACGCAAATTTCTTTGTCTCAAATTAGGAATATTCGAGATAATCGTTGTACCTTTGCCATAGGTTGATCACTGGCGCAACCTATTGGGTAATTAATTGAAGTCAAATCAAGAAACGCAAAACCGAAACAAACAACAAACGACAAGAGACAAACGCAAAAACAAGAATTATTAAGCAATAATTACCATAGAATATTGTTTAACAAGCCATCCAGTGGGGCTTATATATCTTGTTTTTCAAATGAAATTAAAAAATTCAACTGATGAAGTTGTAAAAGAAAAGGAGTTTACCCTTTACGACCTTGTTGACTTGGCAAGGATTTTCAAGGTAACCAAAAGAACTATTTTCAACTGGAGGGAGAGAGGTCTCATAAACCTTATCAACATTGGCGGCAGATTATATATGACTCACCCCATGTTGGTTGCTCTCATTCAAGAGAGAGGAGGTGTAATATGAACAGTACGAATACACCGCCCATTTCAGTTCAAGAAGGAGCATTTAACTCCGTCATTGAGCAGATTCAAAACTACCTTACAGAACAGTACGAGTTCAAGTTCAATTCAGTAACACAAAGGTTGTTAGTCAGAAACAAGGGTATGAATGAACCATACCACTATTTGGAGGATTACGAATTCAATACCATACTGAAAAGAATTAAAACCCATAACATCAAGTGTTCAAAAGAAACTTTGTTGATGATTTTGAAATCAGATTATGTATTGAAATTTGACCCGTATATTGAGTACTTTCACAAATTGCCCGAGTGGGATGGCAATGATTATGTTGCTCAATTAGCCAAAACTGTGACAGTTACCCAACCGAAACATTTTGAGGTCTGCCTAAAAAAGTGGTTAGTGGGTATGGTTGCCTCGTTATTGGATGAGAATGTCAGCAATCAGACTGCAATAGTGCTCTCGGGCGCACAAGGCATAGGCAAAACAACATGGTTCCACTCCATTTTGCCTACTGAATTTCAAGAATTTATACATGAGGGGTATGTCCACACAAAGGACAAAGAGACGAATGTCAAACTATCTGAATGTGTGTTGATTCTCATGGATGAGCTTGAAAACCTGTCTGATAAGAGCATGGATAGTGTAAAGCAGCTCATGACTCAGAAAGGCACCAATATGAGAAGGGCTTACACGACGATTAGTCAGTATTATAGGAAAAGAGCTACCTTTGCCGGGACAGTCAACAAGAAAAATTTTCTTAAGGATATGACTGGGAACAGAAGGTTTTTGTGTTTTGATGCCATTAAAATTAATCCGTACCACAACATTCCTATAGACCAACTTTTTGCCCAGCTTAAAAGTTTATATCTCTCAGGATTTCAGTATTGGTTTGATAAAGCCGAGACAGAGAATCTAGAAAAAATGAACGCTGAATTCAGGGATATTTCTGTAGAGGAAGAAGCTTTCATTAACCACTTTTCTAAAGGAAAGGATGGTGAAACAGACACTATATTTATGACCACAACTCAAATTTTGCAACATTTATGTCAGAAAACAGGTTATAAAACACTTTCAATACAAATGCTTGGTCATGTTTTGAGAGATATGAAAGTTGAAAGGGTGAAAAGGAATGGTTTATATGGTTACCTGATAAAGCCTATCTAACAGGCAATAAGTTCTATACATGCCACAGCTTACCCTGCTTACCTACCTGACATAAGGTAAGCAGGTAAGCTATTTTCATATCTCCACAAATAATTATAGAAAGTAACCACACTGTAGCTTCTTGTTGATTCGTTCCTCCTCAGATATAACTTCGAGGGTTGTATTGAGTGCTGCTTCCATTTGTTCTTTTATAGCTTCTATTTCTCCTGTGAGGTTGATGGGTTGTAAGGGCAGTTGAAAGTTGAAGCTCTGTAATGCAGGAACCAGCTCATCAAGCATCTTGCAGAACAAGTCAAAAGTATCTTCAATGTAAAAATATTGAATGCATATAAAGTAGTCTTTTCTATCTCCACAGCCTATATATGTATTACCTTTGGCTGACTTGAGAGTAGATAAGAAGTCTGCAAACAATACATCTAATTGCCTTTTTATTTTATCTGATAGATTTTCATTAAGGTAGCAGTTGAATGTGCAGGAGAGGTCAAAGCAACCATCACTTTGTGCAACATTGACAGAAAGTGATAGTTCCCAAACATCATCAACAATGTATGTTACCTGAAGAGCTGCTTCTTTCTCTTCCTTATATATTTCAAGTTTGAAGCACTCCGGGTTGACTTTCATCCATCTGCCATTACAGCACTCCAACTGAAGTCTTGATTTAACTCCAGCCAAATAATAGTACATTCCATCAAAGGACTTGATATTAGGCTCTTTAGTATAAAACCACACCAATGGCTTGATATTGGAAAGTGTAACGTCTATAATCTGACATATTCCATCATAGGCATATTCTACTGAGCATGGAATACTAAGACCTTTATCACATTTAATCAATGTGGGTTCAAATCCCTCATATTCAAGATGTATAGCGAGGTAGGATGCAAAAGACCTTATACTTAATGTGTTCTCATCAAATTTGCCTTCAAAGAGGTACATGAGCCTAAAGCTATCTTCATCTGTGTCACCAAAACCATTGTCAGGTACAAGCTGCATAGTGAAATGATGAGCATGATTGTTTTTATCTCGAAATACAATCTCTACCTCTGTACATCCATCATAAGTATTATAGATAAGGGATATATCAGTTTCTGAGATACCATTCCATCTGTGTTTCAATATTTCATCTCTCAGCATAAAGAAATACTTAGAGAGTTTCTTGGAATTATCACAAGCATAGTCAGGCACTTCGTGTTTGATAAATATCGGTGAATTTGGATTGGGTGTCATAAATTTATGTAATTTGTAGTCACTTCTCCTTATATTATAAATTCAAAGTGGCTACAGGTTTTGCAATGCCAACTCTCATTATTTCTATAATAAGATGAAAGTTAGCATTGCACTGTTAGGTTTTTGAAGTCAAGAATCCATTTGTTTTGAGTAAGAAAAGGTATGCCAAGAATACCATGAATCTGAATACCACTCTCTTTCTGTATTTGCAATATGGCTGCATTGGCATCCACCACAGAGAATGTAACTCTGGACTCTTTATTATCAAAGGATATAGAGGCTTCTACTTGATTTACTTTTTGTTGTGTTCCCTCTATGCCCATTAGATGCAAAGTGTCCTGAAGAGCTGAGAAATATTGTGGAAACTCCTCATATACATAGGAAAATACAATGTTATGTGTGGCTCCTGTGTCAATGAGAAAGCAAAGATTAGGTTTGCTTGATGTGGCTATCAGAGGCAAGCCTAATTTGTTCAAACTATATTCTATTGGAACTTTCATTTCTTGATTGAATTATGAATTAAGTTAATATGGCTATCAAGCCAACTATCAAACCCACAATTGAACATATTGCAATATAAGTCAAAAGTGTGCCACTCCCTATTTTGCCTATGAATCGTGCAATCTCTCCTTTTTTGCTGTCTTCATCACATAGCTGAGTGAAACGGATATATAGGACAAATAATATCCAGCAAATTGCCATTGCTGCAATGCCAATGAGAGTTTCTTTAAGCATAAACCTTATTCCTCAACTTCACTATAGTCATTTTGGCTTACCCAACTTTGCACCAAACTTTTAGCTAAACTGATTACTAATATCACCGGAGGTAACAACAATATGACCATTAGCCATTCTTGTTGGCTATGTTTATTATAACACACATTATAGTAGAGTATAGAGGTTAGCATCGGGCATATAAACACTGATAAAAGAAATGGTAATACTGTTTTTGCCAACTCTATTTTACCTTTCAAATCGTCCTTATATGTCTTGAATAGATTGACTTTCTGCAATAAAGGCAGTAAAAGCATTTTGGCTCCTGTAACCTTTCCCTTGCTCCATATAAGCCATAAGTAATATGTCGCTATGATACAACAACAGGGGATGTAGAATATCACTCCACATGCTGTCAAACCATCTCCTTCATCCATAAAAGACAAAGAACTACACATATAGATTACAAGAGCCATAGACAGTATTATATTTAGTATTAATTGTTTACTCCTATATTTCTTATGTTTAGAGCCATTGACATTTACCATGTTTCCGGTTTTGTCCTTCATTAAACCTTTTGAACTGGTGTTTAATCGGTTTGTATTTTCAGCTATAGAAATGTCATCGGAAGCATGTTTCTCTGTTGTTTTACTTCCAATTCTAATACATATTATACCTGCAATCAGTATTCCGCAAATAAACCCAAACATCCCCCAATTAACTTCTTCAGATGAATAGGTTAGATGCATTACAAACTCTTTTGTATTTTGAAGAGCATTAACTCCTATAAGAACAAGTGTGTAGCCTATAGCTTTCCATATTTTCTTGCCTGTTGATGTATTAGAAGGCTTAAAAAACAGCAGATATGCAATTAAGGAGCAGTCTACTACAGTCGCATATACTGAGTAATGCACAAAATCCGGAAAGTTGATAGCAAAATCAATTTGAATACCTCCTGTAATAAGCAATAATGTAGCCAATATATACCGTGCTATTCTATAGAGTAGCTTGCTTTGTACTCCTCTATAGTCATAATTACCAAGGCTTGCAAAGGCTGTAGTTAGTGCAATACCACCTAATCCCAAGAAAGTATACTGTCCAATACCTGGGATTACTGAGCTGATAAGAAGCAGAACAAGCCCAATTCCAAGCTTGATGTATTTGAATGAGAATGAATTTTCCATTGGATTAAATATTGAACTAAAGATTTATTGCCAACAATCCCATCCCTAATATAATCAGCAATGAGCCTGTCAGTCTTTTAAATTTCAAACCGCCATACATATCCTTTTCAATTTGTTTGGAAAATATCAAGGCTATGGGTATTTGTAAAATGTAGGCGGAGATTTTAGATAGTATTACACCTCCAAGATAAGCTAATATATACCACCAATGCTCTGAGAAAGTCAAGTACAGAGCAAATCCAAGTACAAAGATTACACCAAGGAGTTGCAAAAATCCATACAAAATACGCAGTAAAGGATTGCTGCACCAAAACATTGGATTTTGGTCAGCCATTTTTTCAACATCTCCATCAGGGACACATAACTGTAACCCAACAAGAGAGATGAAAGTAGTCCAAAGAATTGTTGTCATATCCATATTATAGAAGTTTTTTGAGTCTTGCATAAAAAGAGGTGCAGGCTAAATCCAGTTTGTAGTTCTGAAGGTATCGCCAAACACCTATGCCCACACAAAAAGGAAACCTACACCTATGGTGCAAGTATTCCTCCTTACTTGTGATGGGCAGTTCTTCTAGGTTGGCGATTTTTCAGAACTCATCCAGTAAGAAGCAAACACTTCTTTAATATGTCATCATTGTTAGTTCTTTAATTCATTGGCTAATCAGATTCTTGATTTCACTATTGCAAAGTTAATGCTTTTTGGTGAATAATTAGCTGCTTGACCTCTGAATTTAAGAGTAATAGGCATATTATTGCATCCGTAAGATGTAGGCTTTAAGGTAAAAATGCCCCAATACCACTGCAAAGTTAGTGGCATTGGAGCATCCAACAATAAACCATCAGTGATGATTTATCTTCAAGAGTGCATACTATCTGAATTTCCCATCATAATGGAGAGAGGTGTCAGTGTATATTATAGTTCCTTTCAGAGAGATTATGACAAGTCATATAAAGACAGTCTTTCAGTCTGAATCCATATTTATTTTCAAGTGTACTCAGGAATTCTTCAAAATCATCATATTCTTCCGATTCTTTTAATTTTTGGTCACTCAACTTAATCTTAATCAGCTCTTCTGTGGAGAAGTCCATGAGAATGATGTATCTTGGCTCCATAAGACTATATCATTGGCAGTATGGTTTCATCAAGAATCCCTGAGTTGACAATTTGTCTGCATAGCTCATTGGATGCCTTGTTTCTTGAGTCCACACTATAATTATCAGATCCAATATTCTTTATGACAGCTACAATGGTTCTCATAAAGGTCTGTTGCAGTGTCTTATGAAAAGTTCCAATACATTCTGCGAACTTCTGTGGAGACCAACTATAATCATTCAAGGCATTCTCCAATACTTGAGCTGCTTTATATTCTTTTGTGTTGTAAATATCCATTTGCATTAGAGATAAAAGGACAGAACATCTATTAACATGAGATGTTCTATCCTGTAGTTTACTTCTTCCTATTCCTTATCCAATCCCCTATTATGGGTATGGAGAGCGAGACCACCAATATCAGTGGAGGGACAAAAGACAGCAAATTCATGGCTTAATTGATGAACCATGAGTATTCATTATCTCCATATAGAGCTTTGTTCAGACCCTCTGCAAGCTGTGTGGCATTGAGACTTCTGTCAAGGAAGTTGTCAATATAGGAAGACTTGTTGGCTCCTGTGAGTAGATTATAGACATTCCACAGATTGATTTCCTTACTGCCTTGTGGCACAGAAAAGCTTTCATCATTGTAGTAGGCTCTGGCTATCATGCCTATCTGAGTATCAGTCATGAGCATCTGAGGGAGTTTCTTCTGCTCAGACTTAGGCAGAAAGCCATAAAGCCTTGACTTGCCTAAGAACTGGGCAAACTGATGTTCCGTCATATAGCTTTCCTGTAAGCCTCCCATCTCATAAAGATGTTTAGCCATGTTATAGCCCTGAAAAAGAGCTACAGCAGAGTTGAAAAGGCTTCTGACATCCATACATCTTAGCTCAGACTGATAGCCATCTGTGCTGACACACAGATTACAGCATACCATATTCTTGAAGCCTATGAAGATTTTGAACTTCTCCATCCCTTTCTTACTGTAGAGGTTTTCGTGGTTATAGGCTCTTACTCCACCTATTGTAAGGTTAAGCCTGTTGCCTCTTATATCCTCACAGATAGAGGGTATTTCAAAGCAGAACATCATTCTCTCATAGTAGATGGTCTTGTCCTCATCAAGCAGCTCCTTTACATTCTTGTGGATTGCTTCGGGAGTTCTGCCCTTAATAACATGGCTTACTCTGATAGATGGCTTCTCTATACTCTCTCTTGGAAAGACTTTTGAAGCCGCACTCCACACTGCCTCTATGAAAGCTGGGTGAGATATGGTGATTTCATTGTCCTTTGAGAACACTGGCACAACACATTCATCTTTCAGATGTTTTATTGTAACCTCTTTTGTGTTGGCTTCTATGAAAGGAAGCCTCTTGGAGAATTGAGGAGTGACAATATCCTCAACTACCTCCACAGCCTCAACCTCAATAGGAGGTCTTAAGCCGTCATTCAGTCTGCTTGGAAAGGTATTGAACCTACTGACAGGCTGTAGCTGCAAAGTTGATACTGCGGTCTGCATGGTTTATTCTTGTGAAGTTGGGTTGATAACTGATAGGCTGGGTTTCAGACTTAGGCTGTAGAAGCTCAGTCTTTCTCTTGGTGAAGTCAGCCAATAACTGCTGATTCCATTCGGGGTACTGCTGATAGACTGAGGTCAGTTGCTCAATGGTTTCAGCCTTGGAGATTTCAGCCTTTATCATCTCCAATGTGACACCATCATTACACCAGTCAAGTATTATCTTGCCTGTAGTTGGTGTGATGGTGAACTCCGGCTTATTGGCAAAGAGGTTGGTTCTGTCCTTTGAAGCTGCGGCTTGATGCTTCATGTTGATGTCAAAGACTATGGTGTATTCATAATCTATACCATCTCTCATTACAGCCTTTAAGCCAACTTTCTCAGGAACCATTTTGCCATTCTTCTCTGACAGGACATAATCCTGCTTGCATCTCATTGTGGAGATTATATGGCAGTTTACTCCAAGTATCATCTGAATAAGTGATGTCATTCTCGGAGTAACCTTTTGCCAGTTTGTGAAAGAATTGCCGGGGAGACAGGCATGATATTCAAGAAGATTATCCCAACACTGACTCATGGAGTCAATGATGATAACCTCCATACCAGCCTTTTCACATACCTTGATGGCATCAATGTATGTCTCAGGGTCATACTTTCCCTCAAGAGGAAGAACATTGTATTGTCCTAAGTTAGCATAAAGATCAGCAGAGTTATTCTCGCTGTCTATCACTGCAATCTTAGTCCAATCTCCACATAGCCCATAGGCTAAGAGCAAAGCTGAGTAGGTCTTTCCAGAGCCTGCACAGCCTTGAAGAGCAAGCTTAATCTTTGCTTGCTTCTTGGATGATTTTCTTAACTGCATAGTTTATTGATTTGATTAGTTACTTGAATAGAAAAAGGTCAGACAGTCCATTACAGACTATCCGACCTTTATTGCTGAAAGCTAAAGAGTTTATAGAATTGCTACTACAGTAGCACCTCCCTCTCCTCTCTGATGAAGCATGAAGAACATTTCTCCATCCTCAGGAGATACAACCTTTGAGATTACAGGGTCTGTAAGCTGACCTTTGTTGAATTTCTCACTCACTGCTCCTGTCTCAAAGCCATAGACAAAGAAGCATTTGCCAGTCTGAGGATTCTGTTTTACCTCAATTTTCTCAACTCCTTGTTGAGCCTTGAACTCTGCCACTGACAGAGTTTCAATGAACTTAAGTTTTTCCATACTTTGATGATTTATTGTTGGATTTTGTTGATGAACCATTACAATAGGGGACCCATTGCAACAGCACAGAGGGGAGTATCCCCATCTGCAAAGTATGGAGGGGGTGATGCTGTGATTAGGAATAGCTCATAGAAATGTAGAAAGAGCCAAAAATTTTTCAAAAAATTGTAAAAAAGGATGATTTACCCCAAAAAACAACAGACTCCAAGTCACTTATATTAAGTTCCCTGAAGCCTGATGGCTTATATATTCAGTAAATTCAGCTATACATTATATATTTACATTGCCATTATCTTTCTGCCAACTGGAGATTTAATCTGCCTAGAAATAATAACACAAAAAAATTGGGATGAAAGGGAAAATTTCTCTAACTTCGTTATAGATTACTAATTTTGACGACTTTATGGAAATATCTCCAAGCGAACAGCTTTGCTATTCAACTATACGAATAGAATGTGTTACTCAAACTGGTGGTTCTACTGGAACGGGGTTCTTTTTTAATTTTCTTGAAAATAAGGAGACCAATCAATTTATTCCATGTATTGTAACCAATAAGCATGTTGTAGAAAATGCCTTACATGGAATTCTAGTTCTGACTTGTAAAATGAAAGATGGAACAGAATATCTTCATCGAGTGGATGTTTCAAATTTCAGACAGTCATGGATATTTCATCCTAAACAGGACGTGGATCTATGCATTATGCCATTTCAACCAATAGTTGAAGTAGTTGAGAAGCAAGGTCATCATCCGTACTATATAGCTCTAAATGCGAATTTAATACCCTCGAAAGAACAATTGGAGGAATTATCAGCGTTAGAAGATATTATTATGATTGGATATCCTGATGGAATTTGGGATTCAGTAAACAATAAACCGATACTTAGAAAAGGAATTACAGCAACGCATCCTAAACGAAATTTTAATGGAGAAAAGAAATTTTTAATAGATGCAGCCTGTTTCCCTGGCTCAAGTGGTTCCCCTGTGATGATATTAAATCAAGGTAGCTATTCTGATAGAAAAGGGAATGTATATATCGGAAGTCGAGCTATGCTTTTAGGCGTACTTCACGCTGGACCACAACATACAGCACAAGGTGAAATCCGATTTGCCAATATACCAACGACGGTTACAGCTATACCCAATAATTTAGGATTGGTTATTAAATCAGATGAGCTTTTTGCATTTAATGATATTCTGCGAACTTTAGTCGGCGCTCAGTAAATTTAGTTATACTATTTAATATTTGCATACACTGAAATCCCCTGCATATAATGAAATAACGGGGGATTTCAGATATGGGTTCATTCATAGCTTTTCTCGACATTCAACATTTCATTTTCAATTGACGCATCCAATATTCTTGCATAGTGTTGAGTCATTCTAATACTCGAATGACCTAACATTTTGGATACATTCTCTATTGAAACATGGTTGGCGAGTGTTACTGTAGTAGCAAATGTATGCCTCGCAAGGTGTGTAGTTAAATCTTTATCAATCCCCACTATAGCTGCAATTTCCTTCAAATATGCGTTCATTTTCTGATTGGATAGTACTGGGAGTAACTTCCCTGTAGCCTGAGCCAAAAGTGCATATTTGACGAGTATCTCTCTTGCAGGTTTTATTATAGGAATATGGCACATTACATTCGTTTTATGCCTTGCCTTTCTTATCCAAAGCCTATCCTCTTCCTCAATAATATCATTTGCGGTTAAAGAATGAACATCTACATAGGCAAGTCCCGTATAGCAACAGAATAGAAACACATCTCTCACTTGCTCCAATCTCGTGACTTCAAATTCTTTCGTGGCTAGCTTTGACAGCTCATTTTTATTAAGAAAACCTTTGTCTACAGCTTCTATTTTGAGCTTCAGCTCTTCCAATGGAGAATTGGTTATCAACTTTCTTGACACTGCCATATTAAGCACCTTGCCGAGATTTCTGAGATACTTAACCGTAGTATTGTTATTATTGTGTCTGACAGTCATCAGATAATGCTGATATTTCTTAAGCATATCTACATCAATTTCATTTACAGGAATATCTTTCGCTTTGTATTTATACATCAGAAACTCTTGAAAGAGTTTCATAGAGGTTTCATGTCTTTTGTAAGTGCCTTGTGCTACAGATATGCCTATCAGCTCTTTTTGCTCTTGATTGTGTTCGGCATATAGAGCTAAAATACCCATCTTCGGCACATTGAGATTTTTATATCTGCTCAAAATCTCTTTTGCACTTACCTGCTTACCCTCTCTTTGGATTTGGAGCGTCAAATCATGGAGAGTGTACTCCATTTGGTCAAGAAAGGCGTTCACCTGCTTTGTTTTAAGAGTATTGCCTTTCGCTCTGCCTTTAGTTGCCACCCATTGGGAGGGCAGAACACTCTTACCTGTTGCAACTTCGGCTGAAAGCCTACCAAACGTCACTCTTACAAAGATGGAAGCAGTCCCATCTTTGAGGAGCTTTTTTCTTTTGATAAAGAATAAAATTGTTTCCATTACACTATTTTTATTTGTTAATTTCAATAGTGCAAAGGTCTTGATAATTAGCAGATTACGCAAGTGCAAAAGATTGAACATCAATGAAATATGAGGAAGTCTGTTGGACTTTAGTTGTGCAGTATTGTAAGTCCAACGGAATGTCCAACAGACATTTTTCCTTTATATTCATTTTAGTTCATCCTATTACACATAAGAAAATCCTGCAATTCAGTGAGTTGCAGGATTTTTCATTGTCTTTCATCAGACTTTTGTGGAGCTGG
>CAZXFP010000019.1:0-37322 GCA_964640675.1 uncultured Prevotella sp.
CCGTTAGGAAAGGCAGCGCGAGCAAAAGGTATGGTTTTGCCGCATGAAACGTTACGTTTTACGGGGCAAAACCATACCTTTTGTTGTGCAAAACCATACGTTTCGTGAGACGGCGGTTGAGGCTCGCTCGGCCGAGGCTGCGTCCGCGCAGGATGGAAGGTGTGATGGGGTGGGGAAAGGAGATGAAAAAGGGAGAGAACTGAGACGGAAACGGGAGGTTTCCAGGTCAATTCTCTCCCTCTGTTTTATGCCTTTTTGGGGTTAAGTGTCTTGTGTGTTTCGTTGCCCCGGCTGGGGCGTGGCCTTGCCATGCTGTTGCCTCGGCAGCCGGGGAGCGGCTACTTGATTAATACTTTCTTGCCCCGGTGCAGGTAGATGCCTTTCTGCGTGGGGTGCGACACGCGCTGTCCGGAGAGCGTGTAGTAGGCGTTGTCGGCCTTGCAGGAGGGGCGTGTGGCCACGCCGTCTATGCTTGTGGTGGGCGTTACGTCGGTCACGGTGAACTTGCTTCCGTTCTTCTCGCCCGTGATTTCAAAGAAAGCGTCATCGCGCACGTTGTTCACGTCCACCGTCTGGTTTTGGCTGGCTGTGGACGAAGTGCCGATGCTGAACACGAGGTTTACGTGATCGGTGGCCGAGGTCATCGTGTAGGTCTTGCAGAACCACTTCTTGCCGTTGGCGTTCTTGGTGGTGGTGACGCGCTCTCCCGGCCATGCGGGGGCGTTGTGGCTGCCTCCCCATGAGTAGAAGTTGACGTAGTCTGTCCAGCCTGCCGCATCGGCGTTCACGCAGACGGTGATGTCCTTGGGCTGAAACTGCGATACGGAGTAGCTGCGGGTCTGCACTCCGCTCACCTTGCCGCCTATGAGCAGTGCCGCTTTGAGCACGGTCTCGCCCAGCGGGATGGTGATTTTCGTGCCCGAGGCGGCTTTGGCCGATGATGGGGTAGGCTCGCTGCCATCGGTGGTGTAGACGAGCTGCGCGCCGTCAGTGGCCGACACGGCGGTGAGGGTGGCCGTTTGCTCTCCGGTGTCGTAGCTTCCCGAGGGCAGGTCTATCCACGCGCTCTCCACGGAGGGCGACAGGTAGTAGGCGTAATGGTGTCCGGCGGCCACTTTCACGTAGAGGCTGCGGTCTGGGTCGGCCATTCCGCTGCCCATTACGGCCAGCAGCTTGCCCCGCGTGCCCTGTGTGGTGACGGCATAGTAGGCTTTCGTGCTGCGATAGGCACTGTAGCTGCTTGTGTTGGTTACTCCGGCCAGCTGGCGCGCGTTGATCATGGCCTTGATGTCTTTGGTGTAGGCTTGCAGGTGAGGCAGGAACACGCACGGCGTGCCCGGCATGGCCAGCAGATAGGCGTTGGCGGCCAGTGTGTCCTTGCGTATCGGGTCGTTCTGCTCCGATGCGCTGCGGTACTGGGTGTCGTGGTTCTCCACGAAGGTGACGGCGTAGCGGCGGTAGCTCTCATCGCCCACGAGCGTGCTCTTGTTGGCCAGCAGCGACCAGTCGCCTTGGTTGATGGCATCGCGCACGGTGTAGCGGAAGGGGAAGTCGAAGGCCGCGCTCTCTTTCTCGGCCTGGTCTATCCAGCTTTTCACCTTGGCCACGTTGCCATCGAAGTATTCGCCCACGGAGTAGGTCACGCCTGTGGCGCGGTTGTAGTCGGCCACGTGGCTTCCGTTGAATCCCTTCACCATGTCATAGCGGAATCCGGCGTAGCCCAGATCGTTGATGAGGAAGCTCTCGTAGGCTTTCACTGTCTTCTGCACGTTGCTGCTCTTGTGGTCGAGGTCGCGCATTCCGCCCCAGTCTTCTCCCTCATCGTTGTTTGCCCCGAGGCTTACGCCCTGCCGTTTGGCCTCGGCGGCGGTGTTGCCCCCGTCGTCGTTGGCGGTGATGTCGGTGGAGGCAAGCTGGTAGGTTGTGCCGTTGTAGGTCTCGGCGGGGAAGGAGAACCAGCCATCGGTGTTGTGGTGGTTGACCACCACATCGGCAATGATGCCCGTGCCCTGCTGCTTGTAGGCCTCAATCATGTTGCGCAGTTGCTGCTCTGTGCCAAATGAGGAGTTGTGGTCGAAGTAGTAGTAGGGCGTATAGCCCATGACGTTGTAGCTTTCAAGGCATTTGCCGCTTTGCGGCACCCAGATGAGGGAGAAGTGTCGTCCCCAGTCGGGGGCTTGCTTTTGCAGGTTGGTCCACTGCGTGTCGGCGAAGGAGTCCCAGTAGAAGCCTTGCAGCATCACGCCGTTGTAGTCTGAAGGCCATCCCTGTGCCATGGCCGATGCCGTGACCATCATTGAGAGAGCCGTTCCGAGTATGCGCTTTTTCTTCATATCGTTGATAGTGTTGTGTTGTTATGTTTGCAAAATTAGCTATTAATCGCCTTATGCCGCACGGTTTGTTTTCTGATGGGCGCGTTTTGCAGGGCAAACGTTTGCACATGGTGGTGCGCCTGCGTTTCCTTGCGGCTTGTCATGACGCAAAAAGGGAGCTTCCCGCTGTGGGAAGCTCCCTTTGTTGTTGATGCTGTTGTGTCCGCAGGAAGTGAATCCGTGCGGCCGGTGCACTTTTATTTCTTGATGAACTCTACGTAGTTCTTGCCCTCACAGGAGATGTAGAGCTTGATATCGTAAGTTCCGGCCTCGACATTGAGGTTGGTACCGTTGTTCTGGGTGAGGTTCTTGAAGTTGCTTCCGTCGCCGTTGGCACCGCCCCAAGAGATGGCCCAGTCGTGGTTCATGCGGAATTTCAGGCCGCCCGTAACGTCCAGCGTCACATTGCCGGCCTCCCATGCGCCGCTCTCCGTGTTGTAGGCCAGGTCTACATCGCCGCCCCAGCTGTTGAAGTCGCCAATGATGGAGATGCTGGTCACGGGGACAAGCTCATAGGTCATGGCCGAGAGGTCTACGGTGATTTGGTGGAATCCCGTCACGCCTGTCACGTTCTGTTCGCCCTCCTGCACCAGAGTGCCGGCTGCGCCGTTGGGATCTTGTCCCCAGTCGCCGTCCCAGCTGTCGGCATTGGGCTTGAATTTGAACTCGCCGTCAAGCCAGTAGTAGCCCTGATACTTGCCATCGAAGTTGCCGCCCCAAAGCGGGTGGGATGTGCTCCAGTTGCTCTCGTTGCCAATCTCATAGATGTACTCGGCAAAGTTGAGGTCCTCAATCTTGTAGCTGTAGTCCATCATGTTGATGGTCATGCGGTGATAGCCGGCGTTCTCAATCTTTCCTGCCTGCGGCTTCGTGGTGGTGAGGTTGCCTTCCTTGGCCACGTCGCCATCGGTGAGCACGCCCACTACGCCTTTCTCGCCCTCAGCCCAGAAGTCGCCATCGTAGTTGGTCTTCGGGATAATCTTCCAATACTGGTCGTTGGCTGTGGTCTGGAACACGATTTGGAATTCCGGGTTGTCGTATACGTTGCCGCTGCCCACGTGGTTGAATGCCACGGCTGCTTCTTTCGACCAGCCGCACATATCGCCCACGAGGTAGTAGGCCTCATCGATGAACGGAGCCACGATGGTGACATCGATGGTGGCGGAGCCGGTGTTCTTGATGGTTACGCCATCGGGCGTCTCGGCAAAACCGAGCACATCAAGCGAGAGGCTGCGGTCGGTGGGACGCTTTCCATAAAGTGTCTCCACTGCGCCCTTGAATTCCGTAGAGGCCACCAAGCCCTGCTCGTTGGCATTGAGGGTGATGGTGTTGGTCTTGTCCTCATTGCTCACGGCCACGGTATAGTAGCTTGTGGCGGTGGTGTTGGTGGCTGTCACCGTGGGGATGAACAGTTGCACGCTGTCGGACGTGAGTGTGCCAAAGTTGATGGCAGGGGCGTTGGTCAGTGCCAGCACAACGTCCTTGGAGGATTCGGGGTCGCTGTGCTGCGGGTCGGACCACTCCTCGTAAGTGTCGGAGCCGCAACTGGCGAGTGCCAGTGCAAGTCCGAGTAGGATGATGTTATTTTTCATTGTTTGGTTGCTACTTTGGTGGGCGGGGCGAATGGTGAGGCATCCGCCCCGCCGCGTTGAACTGTTTTTATTCCGTCACTTCAATGAAGTTGAACTGACCCGTAATGTCGTTGAAGAAGACATTGTAGGTGCCGGCCTTGTACTTGTTGTTGCCGCCGCTGGAGGTAGACATCGTTCCGTAGGGGAACTGATCGCCGCCCCACCAGTCGTTGGAGTCGGTGAACTTGAACTCGCCTTCCTCGGTGAACGTCACTTGCTTGAACCAGTTGTGGTTCTCTGCAAATTCGTAGGTGGAGATGGGCGACATGGCATCCTCGGCGGTGCTCCAGCCGTTGTAGCCGCCTGCGAGGAACATCGTGGTGTAGGCCTTTGCGGTCTTCGCATACTCCTCGATGGTGGCAGTTTGAGCCTTCGTGTCAACGGTGATGGTGTAGTAGCCGCCTTTCATCACAACCACGTTGCCATCATTGTTGGTAGCGAATGCATCGTTGGAGGCAATGTTGGTGAACTTCGAGTAGTCAATCTGGGAATCCCAAGAGCCTGGGGTCTTGATGAGCTTGAACTGTGCCTGCCACTCGCCATCGGCTGTCTGTGTCGGGCCGGGGAAGTAGCCGGTGTAGGAAATCTTGCCCTCACCCGTGGTGCGGTCGTACTCCTGTCCGTCAATCATGTAGAGCGGAACGAGCGACTGACCCACATTGGCTGCGCCGCCATTGCTCCAAGAACCATCACCGATGCAGTTGCCAACGAGATACCACACAACCGGAGCTGCGGGCTTCAACTCCACGTAGTAGGGGAGCACGTTGATGGTGACGGTGTTGGAATAGATGGTGTCGCCGGCATAGACGGAGCGAACGCGCACATAGACCGTCTGCGAGGCGGGAACGCCGTCCTTGGTCCAGTGCATGATCTCCTCCAAGCCTTTGGCCACATCGGCGGCGAGAAGCTCTCCGCGCACAACGCTGAACTCATTGTCGAAGGTCTTGAAGTTGCCCACGGGACTGCCGGCATCGTCAAGTTCTCCGTCATGAATGTCTTTCGTCCAAGTGTTTGTGGGCGACATCTGTATTTGGTAAGCGGCCAAGGCGGGGAAACCGTAGGCAGGCTGTGACCAGCTGAACGACAGAGAGGTCGATGTGGCGAGGTCTACGTTGGCCTTGGCATAAGACGGCGTGTTGAGCACGAACGTCGTTGGCTCCTGGATGGTGGGGTTGTTGTCCCGGTCGTCATCGCAGGCTGTGAAGAACATGGCTCCACAGATGAGCAGCAAGGTTGACTTTATAAATGTTTTCATTTTTCCTGTTTTATGTTGTTGGCCAGTGGAACAGCCCCCGCGCGGAGGCTATTCCGTGGCCGTTCTTAGATTTAATAACCGGGGTTCTGCGTAATGTCACCCTTCACCTGAGCTGCTGGGATGGCAAAGATGTTGTGGTCGGCCGAGAAGTTGCGGCCGTTCTTAGTGCCACCCTTGTAGCTCCAGTTGTAATTGACGTTGCCACCGAAGCGTCCGAAGCGGATGAGCGTTGGGCGGCGCAAGCCCTCAAAGTAGAACTCACGGCTCCACTCGTCGCACAGGTCGTTGAGCGAGTATCCCGAACGAGTGACAGCGTGGGCACGCGAGCGCAGTGCGTTGACGGCGTTAGTGCCCTCCTGCGTGGTTGTTCCTCCGTTGAGGCGTGCGGTGGCCTCAGCGTAGATGAGGTTGGCCTCGGCCACGCGGAAGAGGAAGAAGTCGGTGTCGGGATAGGTGTCGTTGTGGCCTACGGTGTTGTCGGTCTTGAAGTTGTTCCACTTGGCCACGGCGAAGCCGAACTTGAACGAGCTGAGGTAGCCATCGGCGTTGTCGAGCGTGCGACCCTCACCATCAAAGATGGCGCGGTCGTCGTTGGCAGCGGCCGGCATATCCTTGCAGGACACGTTGGGCGCATCGTTGTTGGGGAAGAACTTCTCAATCAAGTCCTTGCGGGCGCGGTTGCCACCCCAAGTCTGTCCCGTTCCGTTGGTAGCGGCAGGATAAGTGCCCGACACATCGGCGTGCATATCACCATCGTAGGTGGATGCCATCAGGAACAGCGTGCCAGACCAAGAAGTGGTGGTGACACCGTCCTGTCCAATGCGGAACACACCCTCGCGGGCAGCGTTCGTTTCGCCGTTGTCGCCCATAAAGAGCATCTGATAAGCACTCCAGTTGCCCACACCCGTGGTGTTGAGGCGGTAGTCGGAGTTCATCACCTTCTTGGCGTAGTCGGCGGCTTTTTGCCACTGTGCCGTGCCGGTGTAGACTTCGGCGTTCAGATAGAGACGCGCGAGGAGCATCCATACGGCGGCCTTGTCGGCGCGGTAGTAGGTGGCGTCGGAGGAAGTCTTCGACTTGGCCTCGCTCAGCAGCGGCTCAATCTCGAGAAGCTCGCTCTCCAGCCAAGCATACATCTCGGCGCGTGTGTAGCGTGCCGGCTTGGTCAGCTCGGTGGCAAAGGGCACGTTGCCGAACGCGTCCATGAGGAAGTAATACTCCAAAGCGCGTACAAAACGAATCTCGGCGGTCTTTGTCGCATCGACATCTCCGCAAACGTTGATGTATTGGTTGCAATAAGAGATGCCAGTTGTGAGGCGGGCATAGAGACCGTTGAGCATCGGGTGGCTGGCATCATACGTGTTGTAGCAATACTCACGGATGCCCGCATCGCCCCAGTGGCAGATGGCCTCGTCGGTGGTCAGCTCGTTGGAGTTCCAAAGCTGGCGAACGAATCCCGAAGTTCCGCCATCGAGACCGTCGATGTCGGGTTCGCCATCGCCCGTGCTGTTGCCGGCCATGGCC
Organism: uncultured Prevotella sp.; assembly: GCA_964640675.1. Lineage (GTDB taxonomy): Bacteria > Bacteroidota > Bacteroidia > Bacteroidales > Bacteroidaceae > Prevotella. The sequence continues at coordinate 6,783 of CAZXFP010000019.1, forward strand.
AGATTGGCGTAGCACTTATTGAAGAGTCCTGTCGGGTCAACCTGCGTGTTCATGTTCGGGTCGATGGGTGTCACGTCCAAATCGCCCGTGCAGGATGCCAGTCCCATCATTGTGAGGGAGACGGCAGCTACCGAAAGTAGACTTTTGATATTCTTGTTCATGACTTTATATTCGCTGATGTTGAGTTTAGAAGTTGAGGTTCAGACCAACGATGACGGAGAAGGGACGCGGATAGATGTTGTTATCGAATCCGTTGAACACCTCCGGGTCGAGGCCATCGTAGTTGGTGATGGTGAACACGTTGGAAGCCGTGGCATAGGCGCGGCCGGAAAGTCCGTGCCAAGCAGCGGTCTTGAAGAGGTTGGCAAAGCTGTAGCCCAGCGTAATGTTCTCCATCTTCAAGAAAGAGGCATTGTGAATCCAGCGGTCGGAGAGGATGGCGGTCACGTCATCGGTCTGCCAGTTGTCGGCTGCGGCCTGTGCGGTCTTGTTCACCAAGAAGTTGGTAGAAGTCCAAAGGGCGTTCGGGCTGACGTTCTTGAAGCCTTGGCTTACGTTGTCGTAAACGTAGTTGCCGATGTTGGCGCGGAGCGAGAAGCTCAAATCCCAGTTCTTGTACTCCAGACGCGAGGAGAGACCCATCGTGACGGGAGGAGCCGGCGAGTTGTAGAAGTAACGGTCGGCATCGGTGATCTGACCGTCGCCATTGCGGTCTACAACTGCGTTCTCGATGGCCTTGCCATTCTTGTCGTAAGCCTGCTGGAACACCCAGTAGGAGTTGGCTGCATAGCCCACTTGGTTGTACTCCAAGTACTTGTCCGTGCCAATCTTGACGCCAGTGTTCGGAATAGGCTCGCCGCTCGTGCTTGCGCCAGAGAGGTTGAGAATCTTGTTGTAGTTGTACGTGAAGTTGTAATCGATCGTCCAGTACCAGTCTTTGGCCTGAATGGCTTTCCAGCTCAGCGTGACCTCAACACCGGTGTTGCTCAGCGAGCCGATGTTCTGCCATGCCTGGTTGCGGAACGAGGACAGTGCCTCGGTGGGTGCATAGTTGAGCAAGTCGGTGGTCTTGCGGTAGTACCAGTCCACCGTACCGGTGAGGCGCTGGTTCAGTATTCCCCAGTCCACACCAATATTATAAGTGGTGGTAGTCTCCCACTTCAAGTCGGGCGTATAGTTGTCGGGGCGGTAGAGCACGCCGTTACCCTCTCCGAAGTAGTAAGCACCCGTTCCAGTGTTCTGGGTGTAGGTGGGAATCCACGCGTAGTCGTTGTTCACGTCCTGCTGACCTGTCTTACCCCAGCCGAGGCGGAGCTTCAGGTCGGAGAGCCAGTTGATTTGCTGGAATGCGTTCTCCTCCTTCATCTTCCATGCGAAGGCAAACGACGGGAACCAAGCCCAGTGCTTTCTGAAGCGTGAAGAGCCGTCATCGCGCACGGTAGCCGTGAGGTAGTAGCGGTCCATCAAGCTCCAGTTGGCACGTCCGAAGAACGACACGAGATAGTTCTCGGTCTTTCTGGCCAGCACCGACGGGTTGTAGACCTGTCCTGCGAGCGAGCCGCTGATTTGGTTGCCGTTGGCGTCAAGGATGGGGTTGCCCCAGTTGTCAACGTAGCCACCGGTCTTGGTGTTGTCAGCTCCGTAGTAGCCCCAGTAGTTGTTGTCCGTTCCACGATAGAAGTGCTGATACTCGTAGCCCCCCATCACATCGATGTGGTTCTTGGCGGCATCGTTGAAGTCGTGGTAGTATTGCGCGTAGGCACTCAGTGAGAGGTTGCGCTTGAAGATGCGCTCCCAGCCGTGGTTGCCATAGTAAGCCTCGCCGTTGCTGTGGAAAGCCGGCGTGACGTTGGTGTTCTGCTTACCGTTGGCAATGTCGGCACCCAGTGTGGCGTGCAGGCGCAAGTCCTCAAAGCCGTGCACCTTGTAGTCGAAGTCGGCACTGCCGATGAACTCGCGGCTGTGTGCGATGTCCTCTTTCTCGTTGAGCACGGCCAGCGGGTTGCGTGTGGCCAGCTCGTTGTAGGTGTATTGCCAGTTGGGATCGCTGTAGTTGCCAGCCTTCGGCCAAGTGAAGTAGCCGTTGAAGTTGCCCAGCATTCTGTCCATGTTGCTTCCGAAGAAGTCCTTATGGTATTGCGATGTGTAGCCATAGGGGCTTTGCGTCGGGTCCATGTTGACAGCCGCACCCACTGCTTCGCCATCGGCAAAGCGGCTCTTGGCGTACATTCCCTTGGCATTGAGGGTGATGTTGAGGTGGTTGTCAAACAGCGACGGTGTGAGGGTGATGGCACCCGTTACGCGCTGGAAGTCGGAAGTCTTCAGGATACCCTGCTGGTCGGTGAAGCCCACGCTGACGCGGTAGGGCAGATAGTCGCCTGCCGAGCCAGACACGGTCACGTTGTGGTCGTGGCTGATGGCCGTGCGGTAGATAAGATCCTGCCAGTCGGTGTTGGCAGTACCGAGTGCGCGGTAGGCATCGCTGTCCTCTCCCCACTTGCTGCGGATGAGGTCGCGGAAGCCATCGGCATCGAGCACGTCGATGGTGTTCTTCTTCATGCTCACCGTGAGGCTTCCGTTGTAGGACACTTTCGCGCTGCCCCTGTGGCCCTTCTTGGTGGTGATGATGATAACGCCGTTCGATCCGCGGCTACCGTAGATGGCCGTTGCGGAAGCGTCTTTCAGTACGTTGAACGACTCAATGTCCTGCGGGTTGATGGTGGACAGGAGGTTGGCCACACCCTTCACGCCATTGTTGTCGATAGGCACGTTGTCGATCACGATCAACGGGTCGTTGCTGGCATTGAGCGACGACCCGCCACGGATGCGGATGTTCGTCTTGCCGCCCGGCGTACCGCCATCGCTGGTCACGGCCACGCCGGCCACCTTGCCCATAATCAGGTCTTGCGGGTTCACCACCACGCCCTTGTTCTTTGAGTCGGGGCGCAGGGCGGCCACAGAACCTGTGAGGTCGCTCTTCTTGGCCACACCGTAGCCGATTACCACTACCTCGTTGAGCGACTGTGCGGCATCGTCGGCCATGGTGATGATCATGTTCTCGGAAGCCGTTACTTGCTGCTTTTGGTAGCCGATGTAAGAGATGGTAAGGGTCTGTCCCGGCTTCACGTTGAGCGTGAAGTTACCGTCAAGGTCGGTCACTGTGCCCGTTGATGTGCCGTCAATGAGCACGCTTGCACCGATAATCGGTTCGCCGGAAGCATCCTTCACCGTGCCCTTCACCATGTTTTGGGCAAAGGCACCGACTGATAGGAATAAGCCCAGTGTCAAGGCCTTCATCCTAACAGGGAATTTAAGTTGTACCTGCTTCATCTTTGTACTTGTTGGTTATTAATTTGGATTTACTTTAATTGTCTCATTCGCTGAAATCCGCGCAGGGGCAAAGTCGTCATGCACTGTTGTCGGTATGCGTGCTCCCCGCAGATAACCACACGTTATGTGTATCAGTGTCTTTTGTAAATGCAAAGTTAGGATTTAATCAGCTACGATATACTAATTTCTGTGAAAAAACGTTTGCTATATTGTGCAACCGTTTGCATTGATGAACATCAAGTATCTGCGTTGACATAAGTCAATAAATAAAGGAATAGGACTATTTTTGCACAGACAAAAACGTAAGAAGACATGAACGAGCAGTCCACCATGACGATGCGCGACATCGCCAAAGCCTTGGGCGTGTCGGTGTCGACGGTGTCGCGGGCACTGAAAGACAACCCGCGCATCAGCCCGGAGAAGCGTGAGGAGATTAAGCGATATGCCCGGGAGCACTTCTTCACGCCCAATCCCTTGGCAGAGTCGCTGCGCAAGAGCCGTGTGGAGTCGCAAAAGATTATTGGTGTCATTATTCCCGAGTTTGTCCACTATTATTTTGCCTCTGTGCTTACGGGCATTGAGGAGGAGGCGTGGGCGCGCGGCTACCGCATCATGGTGGCCACGAGCAACGAGCAGTATGAGCGCGAGGTGCAGATATGCCGCTCTTTCTATGAGAACCGTGCCTGCGGCCTTATCATCTCGCAGGCCAAGGACACCCGCAAGTACAATCACTTTGCCGAATTGATGGCCCGGGGCATTCCGCTGGTGTTCTACGACCGCATCTGTACGGGTGTTGACGCCTCGCGTGTGGTGGTCGACGACTATGCGGGGGCGTTCACGGCGGTAAGCCACCTCATCAATACGGGATGCCGCCGTGTGGCCTATTTCAGCTCGCCGATGAACTTGGAGATTTCCAAGAACCGATACAACGGCTGGCATGATGCCCTCACGCGCAACAATTTGCCTGCCGGCGACGACCTGCTCTTCATGTGCGACAACCGCATGGAGGCTGAGCGCATTACCCCGGAGATACTCTCGCGCGAGGTGATTCCCGATGCTTTCTTCGCCACCAACGATGATACGGCCATCGGCATCCTCTATGCGGCCAAGCGCATGGGCTACCGCGTGCCGGAAGACATCTCCATCTGCGGGTTCACCAACGGCCAGCGCGCCATAGCCTGCGACCCCATGCTCACCACCGTGGAGCAGCGGGGCAGAACCGTGGGCGAGGAGGCGGCCCGAATCCTCATCGACCAAGTGGAGGGAGTGCAGCCGCGCGACAAGGTGGAGAAACGTGTGGTGCGCACGCGCCTGATATTGCGGGGCACTACGCGGTAGCCCTGCCGCCGCCCAGGGCGAGGGGGCGGGGCGTTGGGTGCTGTGCGGCATGGCCTTGACCGATAACAATTAAAACAAGATACATCAATGAAACAAAAACCCGACTTAAGTTTCTGGAAGCTATGGAATCTTAGCTTCGGCTTCTTTGGCGTGCAGATTGCCTACGCGCTGCAAAGTGCCAACATCTCACGCATCTTCGCCACGCTGGGCGCAGACCCTCACTCGCTGAGCTATTTCTGGATTCTGCCGCCCCTTATGGGCATCATCGTGCAGCCCATAGTAGGCTCTTGCTCCGACAAGACGTGGACGCGCTTTGGCCGCCGCACGCCTTATCTGTTTATTGGCGCGGCGATGGCCGTGCTTGTGATGTGCCTTTTGCCCAATGCGGGCAGCTTCGGGCTTACCATCTCGGCAGCCATGGTGTTTGGCCTCGTTGCGCTGATGTTTCTCGACACGTCCATCAACATGGCCATGCAGCCGTTCAAGATGCTCGTGGGCGACATGGTGAACGAGAAACAGAAGGCTATGGCCTACAGCATTCAGAGCTTTCTGTGCAACGCCGGGTCGCTTGTGGGCTACGTTTTCCCCTTCTTCTTCACGGCCTTGGGCATTGCCAACACCGCGCCATCGGGCGTTGTCCCCGACTCGGTCATTTGGTCGTTCTATATTGGAGCCGCCATCCTCATCCTCTGCGTGCTCTACACCACGGCCAAAGTGAAGGAATGGCCGCCGAAGGAGTATGCTGAGTATAACGGTGTGGGAGTGGCCGTGGAGAAGGAAGAGGGCAAGGGCGACTGGCTCACGCTGTTGCGCCATGCGCCGTCCACGTTCTGGAAAGTGGGCGTGGTGCAGTTCTTCAGCTGGTTTGCCTTTATGTATATGTGGACTTACACCAACGGCACTGTGGCGGCCAACTGCTGGGGCGTGGACATGACCGCCGCCGATGCCACGGCCACGCAGGGCTATCAGGAGGCAGGCAACTGGGTGGGCATTCTCTTTGCCGTGCAGGCCATCGGCTCTGTGCTCTGGGCCATGGTGCTTCCGCTGTTCAAGCATCGCAAGGTGGCCTATGCGTTCAGCCTGCTCTTAGGCGGCGTGGGCTTTGTCATGGCTGCTTTCCTTGCCGATAAGTACTTGATGTTTGTGCCGTTCGTGCTCATAGGCTGCGCTTGGTCGGCCATCTTGGCCATGCCGTTCACCTTTGTCACCAATGCCTTGCAGGGCTATGGCCACATGGGGGCTTACCTTGGCCTCTTCAATGGCACCATCTGCGTGCCGCAAATCATTGCTGCCGCCCTTGGCGGAGTGATTCTTGCCCTTGTGGGTTCGGTGCAGAGCCACATGATGGTGGTGGCTGGCGTGTCGCTTGTGATAGGCGCGGTGGCTGTGGGCTGGATAAAGGACAAATAGAAAGGTGACGTTTCGCCGCCCGAAAGGTGACGTTTTGCAGGCTGAAAGGTAAGGTTTCACCGTGCAAAAGGTCACCTTTTGCAGTCCTTGTGGTAAGGGGTTGGCAGTCAGAAAGATAGCTTCTTGCCGCCCCAGGGGACAAAAAATCCCGCCCATCTCATGATGTTTTGAGATGGGCGGGATTGCTTTTTTATCCTAAAACTCTAAACTTTCGGACAATGTGATTATTTGTTGGTGTCGTCCTCCGGAGCTTTGTCGATGAGGTCCATGAACTGGTCGAGCTTCGGCGTGATGATGATCTGCGTGCGGCGGTTGCGCTGCTTGCCCAGGTCGGTGTCGTTGCTCACGAGCGGATTCCACTCGCCACGGCCACCGGCGGTGAGACGCTTCGGCTCAACGTTGAAGTGCTCCTGCAGGTACATGGCCACGCTGGTGGCGCGCAGAGCGGAGAGATCCCAGTTGTTGCGTATGTTGCGCATGCTCTCCTTGGTGGTGTTGATGGGCACGTTGTCGGTGTTGCCCTCGATGAGCACGTCATAGTCCTTGTAGTCCATGATGATTTTGGCAATCTTGCTGAGCGTCTCCTCGGCGCGGTCGTTGATTTCGTAGCTGCCGCTCTTGTAGAGCATGTTGTCGGCCAGCGAGATGTAGACAACGCCTTTGAGCACTTGCACGTCCACCTCCTTCAGCTCCTCGCGCGAGAGCGAGCGGGTGAGGTTGTTGGTGAGCACCATGTTCAGCGAGTCGCTCTTGGTCTTCACCTCCACAAGGTGGCGGATGTATTGGTTGGACTCGTTGATTTGATCCACCAGTTTGGAAATGTTGATGTTGTTCTTGTCGGCGTTGTTCAAGCTCTTGTCGAGACTTCCCTGCAGCGCGGCCGCGCTTGCCTTGGCCTGTGCGAGCTGGTCCTCAAGGCTCTTGATGCGTGCGTTGTTGGCAGCGATGGTCTCCTTCGCGCTCTGATAGTCGGTCGTGAGCTGCCTGTTCTCGTTCTGGCAGTTCTCCAAGTCCTTCTTGCTGGCGCAGCCTGTAAACATGAGGCAACCCACAGCGAGGACGGTAAAGATAGTTCCTTTCTTCATACTACTTTTATTTTTATTTGCTATTGGTTTCGTCTATGTGCTGCAAAGTTATTATTTAAGGCGGTGATAAACAAACTCAATTGCGTTCGTTTAATGTAATTTAACCAAGCCATTTGGGCATTATTGAATCTTAACAAGATTTGTTTCGTAAATTTGCGGCATGAAAAAGATAGTCTCTTTACTTGTGTTTCTGCTCGTGTCCGTGGGCGTATGGGCATGGGAGGACGGCGTGCCCCGCGAGTTGGCGTTGCGGCGTGCCGCAGAGATAGCTAACGTTAAGTATTCCTTGCACTTCCGCATTCCGCAGGCAAGGGAGGACAAGGTGGCGGGCAAGGCCGACATCTCGTTTCTCCGTACGGGCAAGGGCGACCTTGTGCTCGACTTTCAAGGCAAGCTGGCAGGCGTGCCCATGGTCAATGGCAAGGCGTTTGCCGGTGCCTCGGTGGTGAGCGAGCACATTGTGATTCCCCGGCGGCTGCTCCGCAAGGGGGAGAACAGGGTGGTGATGGAGTTTGAGAGCAACGATGCCGCGCTGAACCGGCACGACGATTTCCTCTACACACTGTTTGTTCCTGCCAACGCGCGCAGCGTGTTTCCGTGCTTCGACCAGCCCGACATCAAGGCGATGTTCTCGCTCAGCCTCGCCCTTCCCGAGGGATGGACGTCCATAAGCAGTGCCGATCCCGTGCGCCCCATCCCCACTTATCTGTTCTCCTTTGCGGCAGGACGCTTTCAGCGGCAGACCGCCGTGCGCGATGGCCGCACGCTGACGGCACTCTATCGGGAGACCGACCCGCAGAAGGTGGCGCAGCTGGGCAAGTGTTTTGATGAGATTGCGCTTGCCATTCGCTGGATGGAACAGTACACGGGCATCCCTTATCCGTTCTCCAGTTACGGCTTTGTGGTGCTCCCCGGCTATCCGTTTGGCGGAATGGAACATCCGGGCGCGATACAGTACAACGACCGAAGAATCTTCCTGGGCAGTCAGCCCACAGTGGATGAGGAGCTGAGCCGCTTTCAGGTCATCGCTCATGAGACCGCCCACATGTGGTTTGGCGACTTGGTGACCATGCGCTGGTTTGACGATGTATGGACAAAGGAAGTGTTTGCCAACTTCCTCGCCTCAAAAATGGCCGTAGAGCAGTTTCCCGAGGTCAACCATGAACTGAATTTCCTCAAGAGCCATTATCCCGCGGCCATCTCCGTAGACCGCACCGAAGGGACGCACCCCATACAGCAGCCACTCGACAACTTGAAGAATGCGGGTCTGCTTTATGGCAACATCATCTATCATAAAGCCCCCATCATGATGCAGAAGCTGGAGGAGCGCATGGGCGAGGAGGCGTTGCGGCGAGGCTTGCAACGCTATCTGCGCGATTACAGTTATGGCAATGCCACGTGGGACGACCTTATAGCCATCCTTGGCCGTGAGACTCCCGGCGCGGGGATAGCCGAGTTTGACCGTTTGTGGGTGAAGCAAAAGGGAATAGAACTGGAAGCCTATGGCATTGAGAGGCTCGATGAGGAAGGGGTAGGGCGGCTCAGTGGCAAACTGTTGTCGGGCGATTTGTCGGATGTGGAGAAGTTTCGTGCGGCCATGACGCTCTATGAGAACTACCTGCAACACCGAGGAACGCCAAGACGGCTCGTCACCACCATGCTTGCCGCAGCAAGCAAAGAGCGCAATCCGCTGGTGGCCTCGGCGTTGGTGGGGTATGCTACGGCAGCCATTCCCTATGGCGATGGCGTGGAGGATGCCGAGTGTGAGCTGATGAGGATGGCGCGAAACCATCCTTTGGACGGCGTGCGCACCCAGTGTCTGCGCTATCTTGGGCGCAACGCCGTGTCGCCATCGGTGGTTGACTCCGTCTATGCGGAGTGGCGGGCAAACTGTAATCCGTTGCTCACCTTTGCTGATTATACGCGCATGGCCTTGCATTTGGCGCAGTGTATGCCCGACAGCCGTGAGGCGATTTTGCGTGAGCAGCGTGGCCGTCTGTGCACCGATGATGAGCGGGCTGAGTTTGACTTCGTATCGCGCGGCTGCAATCTTGCGCCCGCCGTGCAGGATTCGCTCTTCGCCAGTTTGCTCTTGGCTGAAAACAGACGTGTAGAGCCGTGGGCGGCATCGCTGTTGGCTCTGCTCAACAATCCTGTGTGTGAGCCGCAAAACAATCGTTTCCTTGTGTCTGCACTCGATGCTTTGCAGGATGTTCAGCGCACAAGTGCCATCTTCTTTCCCGGCGATTGGCTCGCGGCATTGCTTGGCGGGCATAGGAGCGATGAGGCTCGGAACATCGTGGAGCGATGGATGAGCGAACATCCCGACTATCCTGTGCCTTTAATGAACAAGCTCAAGCAGAACGCTTACCATCTGATGGTGGGCAGATAGGTCGTTTTTTCAACAGCGTGAAGGCGTTAATTATGTGTAACAACGCCCTTCGCTGGTGGACAGATAATCGTTTTTCCCATTCCGGCCGTTTCTCTTTTGGCGGTCGGGTGGGAGTTTGTTGACAGTAGTATGCTTTAAATGGTTCTTGTTGGGCGGCGGATTGGATTCTAATAGTATATCAGAAAGCTGTTGGCCTTGCTTGATATTTCCTCTTTTGGGGGTGAATCGACTGTCTGTTGATGGACAGAAGAACCGTTTTTCCCTGCAAAGTGAGGCTTGAAAGAATGTTGATGAAGGCTTTAATACGACAAAGCCATCCAACCTTGACGGGCAAGGGAGGATGGCTTACTTTTTTATAGGGATATGTAAGGACTTCGTTTTTGTGGGGCGGGATGGCGTTAGCTGGCTTGAAATTTCAGCAATTGTCCGCGAACGACTCGCGTGTAGCGTCCTATGCCATTGAGTTTGCACAACTGTTCCACGCTCGTTCCACACTGTTCGGCGATGCTTTCCAGCGTTTCGCCTTGCTGCACTTTGTGGTATTGAATCTCGCTTGTGGCGTTTGCGCGTTGCGGATGAGCCTCTCTTGCAGCGGTTTCCGTCTCGCGCGGTGTGCTTTCCTTGGCTTGGCGGGTCTTGTAGCTGGCACCCTTGCCATCGCCTTGAATGTTCTCCCGGCTGTATCCGCGGCTCGATGCCTTGCCACGCAGGGCGTTGGCGCGCTCGGAATCTCTGGCGTTGCTGTGCTTATGATAAGTGTAGAAGTCGCCGGTGATGTCCTGATTGGGGAAGTCGAAGAAGAGTGCGGGGTTCAAAGCGTGTCCGCAAAGGCGCGTTTCGAAGTGCAGGTGAGAGCCAGTGGAGCGTCCTGTGTTGCCTCCGAGGCCGATGGGCTGACCAGCCTTGACGGTCTGGTTGGTGCTTACCAGCTGTTTTGACATATGGCCGTAGATGGTTTCCAGTCCGTTGGGGTGACGGATGACAACGTATTTGCCGTATCCTCGTCCGTCATACTGTACGATTCGCACTTTGCCCGACCATGCGGCGCGGATGGTATCGCCAATATATACCTTGATGTCAAGCCCTTGGTGGGCACGACCCCAGCGGCGACCGAAGTTGCTCGTGACGACACGGCTCGGCGTTGGCATGTGGAATCCGCGCAGGTCGATGCGGTATTCATCGGGAAGAGCGGTCACAATGTGTACGCGCGATGTGTTCCAGCTGTCGTAAAGGTCATTGGCGGGCATTTGGACGTTCTCTTGCATCTTCAGGCGGTTGAATACCATGGTGTCAACGCTGGTAGCCCGGCGGTCAACGGGGGCTTGGCGCGCGATCAGATCTTGTGCTGTCGCGTTCTGGCACGTCAGTGCCATGACTGCTGTTAATGCGAGTGTCCTTATTATTCCCTTAAAGTTCATTTCCTAATTTTTACGTAAGTTGGTCTTGTGTGCGCAAGGAACAAACGGTGGTTTAGTTCCCAAAAGAAAGCGGAAGGCGAGAAATGCCTTCGTCAAATTTCAAAAACACAGGTGCAAATATAGTAAAAAGATTTTAGAAACGGCCTTTGCTTAACAACTTTTAGTCAACTTTTAACAGTTCGGCGCGGCTAAAATGGTGTTGCAACTTGCTTGCTGTGAGCGCGTTTTGTGCGTAAACGCCTCAAAGAGCGTCAAGATATAGCCGCCCAATTGATGTTTGTTTTCCTTAACGTTTTAAGTCTTTCCCACAGTAAGCGGTGCTCCTGTCGGTCGCAAGAAGGGTCGGCATCGATGATTTTTTGTGCCTGCTCGCGAGCAAGTTGCACCAATTGTCCATCGCGGGCTATGTCGGCAATCTTCAAGTCGAATGCCATGCCACTTTGTTGCGTGCCCTCCAAGTCGCCGGGGCCACGCAGTTTGAGGTCGGCCTCGGCTATTTCGAATCCGTCATTGGTCTCGCACATGATGTCGATGCGCTTCCGCGTCTCGCGCGACAGCTCGTATTTGGTCACCAGGATACAATAGCTTTGCTTCGCCCCACGCCCCACGCGCCCCCGGAGCTGGTGCAGTTGCGACAAGCCGAAGCGTTGCGCGTCAAGGATTACCATCACGGAGGCATTGGGCACGTTCACTCCCACCTCTATCACGGTGGTGGCAACGAGAATCTGTGTCTCCCCGCTTACGAAGCGGCGCATCTCCTCTTCCTTTTCCTTCGACTTCATTTTGCCGTGCACCTTGCTCAGTCTGAGGTCGGGAAAAGCCTCTTTCAGTCCCTCAAAGCCATTCTCCAAGTCTTTGAGGTCTTTCTTCTCGCTTTCCTTGATTACGGGAAACACGATGTAGGCCTGCCTTCCTTGCTTGATTTGCTGGCGTATTCCCTGATAGAGCGAGGTGAGTTGGTTGTCGTATTTGTGCAGGGTCACGATGGGTTTGCGTCCCGGCGGCAGCTCATCGATGATGCTCACATCGAGATCGCCGTAGATGGTCATGGCCAAGGTGCGCGGTATGGGCGTGGCGGTCATCACCAGAATGTGCGGTGGTCTGCTGCTCTTGCTCCACAGTTTGGCACGTTGTGCCACGCCGAAGCGGTGCTGCTCATCGATGACGGCCAGTCCGAGGCGTTGAAACTGCACGTTGTCCTCTATCACGGCGTGCGTTCCCACAACGATGTTCACGCTTCCATCGGCCAGCCCTTGCAGCACTTCCCTGCGCTGTTTGCCCTTGACGATGCCCGTGAGAAGCTCCGTTCGCAGGTTCATGCCTTTGAGAAACTCGTTGATAGTCTGCAAGTGCTGCTCGGCAAGTATCTCCGTTGGTGCCATGATGCAGGCCTGAAAGCCATTGTCGATGGCGATGAGCATGGCCATCAGTGCCACAAGCGTCTTGCCCGAGCCTACGTCGCCTTGCAGCAGACGGTTCATCTGGCGTTCCGAACGCAGGTCGTTGCGTATCTCGTGCATCACCCGCTTCTGCGCGTTGGTCAGCTCAAAGGGCAGATTCTCTTGATAGAAACGGTTGAAATGCTCTCCCACGCGGCTGAATACGTAGCCCCGGTACTTGCGGCGGTGGTCGGAGGCGTAGCGCAGAATGTTGAGTTGAACGTAGAAAAGCTCCTCAAACTTCAGCCGCATACGTGCCTTTGTTGTGTCATCGGGCGACTTCGGGTAGTGAACCTTGCGCATGGCCTCATCGCGCGACACCAGCCGCAGCGGCTTGGTGATGAAGTCGGGGAGCGTCTCTTCCAGTGGCGGCAGCTTGGAGAGGAGCGTTTTGGTGATTTTCTCGATGGCGCGGCTGGTCATGCCCGACTTTTTCATCCGCTCGGTGGTGACGTAGTGGGGCTGCATGCCCATGTCGTTGAGTTGCAGCTGCGAGGCATCGTCGATGTCGGGGTGGGTGAACTGCGCGCGCCCGTTGAACGTTCCCGGCTTGCCGAACACGATATACTCCTTCCCCAGCAGATATGTACGCGCCGCATAGCTTACCCCGTTGAACCAAACGAGGTCGCAAATGCCCGTCCCATCGGTGAAGTGAGCCACAAGCCGCTTCTTCCTTGGCGACAGCTCGTGCATCTCGAAGCTGAGGATATGTCCCTTGATTTGCACGAAAGGCATATCTCCCGCCAGCTCGGAGATGCGGTATATCTTCGTGCGGTCTACGTATTTATAAGGATAATACTCCAACAACTCGCCGTAAGAGTTGATGCCCAGCTCCTTGCTGAGCAACTCTTTGCGCTTCGGGCCTACTCCGGGAAGGTAGGTGAGGTCTTGTTCGAGCAGATTCATCCTATTTATAATAAGGTTAGAGTTGGCTATTCTTGTCAAGCAACGCCTCGGCCAGTTGCAGGTCGAAAGGAGTGGTAATCTTGATGTTCTCCCTGTTTCCGTCCACCAAGGCCACCTTGTTGCAGCCCGAATACTCAAACACGCTCGCATCATCGGTGTACTCCGGGCGGTAGGGCTGTGCGTAGGCATCGCGCAGCCGCTTGATGTCGAACACCTGAGGCGTTTGCACTTGGCAGTAGAGACTGCGATCCACAGTCACGTTTCCCCCGTCTTCCGTCCGCTTCCGGAGCGTGTCCGTAACGGGCATCACGGGAATGCAGCCCCCCTGTTCCTGTGCCGCGGCAAAGCAGCGGGCTATGGTCTCCTTGCTCACAAAGGGGCGCGCGCCATCGTGGATGGCCACCAGCCCCTCTTCGCCTTGCGGTATCATTTGCAGACCGTTGCGCGACGACTCGAAGCGCGTTGCCCCGCCGTTGGCTATTTGGTGGGGCACGCCGAAGCGATACTTCTCGCAGAGCGTGTGCCAATGGGCTTGCTGGTCGCTCGGCAGCACCACGATGATGGGCATTTGGGCATCGAACTCATGAAAGCGCGCTATTGTGTGCATGAGCACGGGGCGGTCTCCCACGCGGATAAACTGCTTGGGCAGGTCGTAGCCCATGCGCGTGCCCTTTCCGCCCGCAACGATGATGGCGTAGCGGCTCATGCTTCTCTCAGCATTCGGTCAAACACCATGCCCTTGGCCACCTCGTCTGCCGTCTCCTTGCCTTTGAGTTGGGCCAGGATGGCATAGCTGTAGGGCAGCGCGGCCGTAGGTCCTTCGCCCGTAATGATGTTTCCGTCCTCCACAACGATGCGTTCCGTGTAGATGGCATCGCCCAGATGGCTGGCCATTCCGGGATAGATGGTGGCACGGCGGCCATGCAGCAGGCCGGCATGAGCCAGCACCAGCGGCGCGGCACAGATGGCACCGATGCGCTTTCCGGCCTCGTTCTGTCGCTGCAGCGCAGCTATCACGCCCGAATGGTCACGCAGGTTGGTGCTGCCGGGCATTCCGCCGGGCAGGAGCAGCACGTCGGCATCGGCAAAGTTGCCGGCTTCCTCGAATGTTGTGTCGGCCATCACGGTCACCCCGTGGGAAGATTGCACGGCGCGTTGCCCCATGATACTTACCGTCACTACCTCCACGCCTCCACGGCGGAGCACGTCGACGGGCGCAAGAGCTTCGATGTCCTCAAAGCCATCGGCCAAAAATTCATACACTTTTGCCATAATTATCTGCGTTTAAGTCTTGATTCTCGCTGAAAATATCTATTTTTGCGGAAAATTTTCCAACTGCAAATATACGAAAACCTTTTGGAACGGAGCGTAAAAGCAGCTAAAAGAATTTTAAAACAGCGAATTATGACGGAGCGGAAGCTAAGTTTTGCCATATTCGGCAACACCTACAAGGCGCGCGATACGGCACGTATCGGGTCGGTGCTGAGCGTGTTGCGGCAGCACGGCGCAACAATACTGATGGAGCGGAAGTTTGCCCGCCAGTTGTCGAAGGTGCTGCGCTATAGTCTCGATGTTGACGGAATCATCGATGGCGATGACTTCACTGCCGACTACGCGCTCTCCCTTGGCGGCGATGGCACGGTGCTCAAGGCGGCCTGCCGCGTAGGCGCGAAGCAGATTCCCATACTTGGTGTCAACATGGGGAGGCTCGGATTCCTGGCCAGCGTGCTGCCCGGCGACTTCGCCGCCGCCATCGACGACCTCTATGAGGGGCGTTGCCACATCGACCGCCGTTCGGTCATAGGCATCACGGTCGATGGCGACCAGCTGCCTTTCAGTCCCTACGCGCTCAACGACATCGCGCTCCTGAAGCGCGACTATGCCGCCATGATCACCATCCGCGTCACCGTTGACGGGCAATACCTCAACACCTATCAGGCCGACGGGCTTGTAGTGAGCACCCCCACAGGCTCCACGGCCTACTCGCTGAGCAACGGTGGCCCCATCGTTGTGCCGCAGGCGGGCGTGATGATGCTCACCCCCGTGGCCCCGCACAGCATGAATATGCGCCCCATAGTGCTGCCCGACAGTTGCGAGGTGTGCTTGGAGGTGCGCAGCCGAAGCCATAACTTCATGCTGGCCGTGGACGGCGAGACGGCGAAACTGCACGATGGGGCGGTGATGACCATCCGCCGCGCGCCCTACGATGTGCGTATGGTGGTGCGCGAGAACGTCACCTACTTCAACACCTTGCGTGAGAAGCTCATGTGGGGGGCTGATTTGAGACTGTAGTACTGACGGAATACTTACAAAATGTGCTCTGCGAGCCGTGTCTGCCGTTGGGTTGGCGCGTCTGCCGCTTACGGATGGCGAGGCGTTAGCTTAGCTATCGCGATGCGAAAGGTATGGTTTTGCGGAGATTTTTAAATTAAAAACAGGAAGAAATTAAATTAAAAATTCGCAGTTTTTAATTTAATTTTAGCGCATAGGCTAACCTCTTGTGTTGCAAGGGGTTGTGTGGGAAGACGCGCGGCGTGTGGCGCGTCTTGGCGGAAAGTGCGCCCTTGGGGCTTCTTTCGTGCGGCATGGCCGGTGGCGGAAGAGCAGACGAGTGGAAAAAACAGAACAAAGTAAAGGTGAGAGCAGATGATAAGGAAATGGATTAAAAGCCCCTCCTCGCGCTATCCCGTCGCCGATGTGCTGCGATGGCTGTGGCGCGCATGGCGTGGCAACAGGTTTCAGGCCGTGGCCAATGCGTCTATCGGGCTGGCCGGTGTGGTAGTGTCGCTCGCATCGGTGTGGGCTGTGCAGCACGCCATCGATGTGGCCTCCCATGCCGTGAGCGGAAGCATTGCGCGGGCTGTGGCGTTGATGGGCGCGCTTGTGCTGGCGGAGTTCGCGCTCAACGTTTCGTCCGTCTGGGTGCGCAATCTGCTGGGCATCAAGGCACAGAACCGCATGCAGCAGCGCGTTCTCGACCGTGTGCTGCGTGCGCGCTGGCATGGCAGGGACAAGCGCCACTCGGGCGATGTGATGAACAGGCTGGAGTCGGATGTGGCCACGGTGATTACGTTCCTTACCGAAACCATCCCCAACACGGTGAGTACGCTCGCCATGTTTTTGGGTGCGTTTGCCTATCTGATGGGTATGGACTGGCGGTTGGCCTTGATTGTGGTGGCCATCATTCCGCTTTTCGCCCTTGTGAGCAGGATATATGTGCGCCGTATGCGCCGTCTGACGCGCGATGTGCGGCAAAGCGACTCGCAGGTGCAGAGCGTTTTGCAGGAGACGGTGCAGCATCAGACGCTCATCAAGACGCTTGAGAATGTCTCTTATGCTATTGGCCGGCTGGAAGGGGAGCAGCGGACGTTGCGCGGCAAGGTGGTCAGGCGCACCAAGTTCTCCGTTTTCTCCAGCCTTGTCCTCAACGCGGGCTTTGCGTTGGGCTACCTTATGGCCTTTGCATGGGCAGCCGTGAGAATGTCGGCGGGCACTCTCACGTTTGGCGGAATGACCGCTTTCCTGCAATTAGTGGCTCGCATACAGTCGCCGGCGCGTCAGCTGACGCATCTTGTGCCCGCTTTCGTGGCCGTGGTCACCGCTGCCGAGCGGCTTATGGAGCTTGAGGAAGACCCGATGGAGGAGCAGGGAGATCCCGTTGTGCTGGGTTCGCCCTGCGGAATACGCCTTCGCGGGGTGAGTTATGGCTATGCTGACGGGGAGGGCGATGTACTTAGGAGCCTCAGCGTAGACTTCCGCCCTGGCACTTGCACCGCTATCCTTGGCCCGACGGGCGGCGGCAAGACCACGCTGGTGCGTCTGTTGCTGGCTCTTGTGGAGCCGGTGAGGGGCGAGATAGAGATTTATGACGGGCGTGAGTGCCGCCGCCTCACGCCACTCACGCGCTGCAACATGGCCTATGTGCCTCAGGGCAACACGCTTTTGAGCGGTACGGTGCGCGACAACTTGTGCTTGGGTCGCCTCGATGCCACCGATGAGGAGATGGAGGCTGCGCTCAGGCAGGCTTGTGCCGAGTTTGTTTTCGACCTTCCGGGGCGGCTTGACGCGCCGTGTGCGGAGCAAGGGGGTGGCCTTAGTGAGGGCCAGGCGCAGCGAATAGCCATTGCCCGCGCCCTGTTGCGCGACAGAAGCGTGATGCTTTTTGACGAAGCGACCTCCGCACTCGACCCCGACACGGAGCAACGCTTGCTCCGAAACATCCTCACCGACAAGCGAAAGACGGTTATTTTCGTCACCCACCGCCCCGCAGTGACCGATTATTGCAGCCAGACCATCACGCTTGTCGGCGCGCAGGCTCAGGTTGCGGCCAGCGCGGGAGAAAGTTCCGCCGATTAAGAAAGAAGACATAAAGCATCCGGCACGTTGCCGCAAGGCCGTCAGAGACGGTTTGCGGCAACGTGCCGGATGCTTTATTGTTGTCTCGCCGCTTGTCGGCGGGCGGCTGCAACCGAACTCCTTGCGGTGTGCCGGGTGCTTTGCCGCTATGCTTCCGCGTGCTTTTGGAGCGGCGTTTTACTTGTTCTTGATTTCCACAATGTGCGTCTTGGGCAGACTGGCGTTGCGCCGGTTCACCACCGTGACGACACTTTGGGCAAGGCTAAGGAACGATTGCCCCGTGATGGTGTCGCTGTTCACGGCTGCCGGAACGCCCTCATCGCCGCTCTCGCAGATGCCTTGCACGATGGGAATCTGCGCCAGCAGCGGCAGTCCCATCTCCTTGGCAAGGCTCTTGCAGCCCCCTTGTCCGAAGATGTAGTACTTGTTCTCTGGCAACTCTTTGGGTGTGAACCACGCCATGTTCTCCACCAGACCCAGTATGGGCACGTTCACTTTATCGTTCTTGTACATGTCAATGCCCTTGCGTGCGTCGGCCAGCGCCACTTTTTGCGGTGTAGACACAATTACGGCACCGGTAATGGCAAGCGATTGCAGCAAGGTGAGGTGTATGTCCGACGTTCCCGGCGGCGTGTCGAGCACGAAATAGTCAAGCTCGCCCCAGTTGGCATCGGCTATGAGTTGCTTCAGTGCCGATGTGGCCATACCTCCGCGCCACAGGGTGGCGGTGTCGGGGTCGACAAAGAAGCCGATGGAGAGCAGTTTCACGCCATATTTCTCCACAGGCTCGATGAGCTGCCGCCCGTCTTTCTCCACGCTGTAGACGGCCGCATCCTCCACTCCGAACATCTTGGGAAGGCTCGGGCCGAAGATGTCGGTGTCGAGAATGCCCACCTTGTAGCCCAGTTTGGCCAAGGCGATGGCCAGGTTTACGGAGACGGTGCTCTTGCCCACGCCACCCTTGCCCGAGCTTACGGCGATGACGTTCTTCACCTGTGGCAGCATCTTGCCGGGTTCCGGGCGTTTCGCCCATTGAAATTCGGTGTTGATGGTCACCTCCACCTCCTTGCCGATGGAGTAGTGTATCTGTGCCTCGGCGGCCTTGACGGTAGACTGAAGGAACGGGTCTGTGTCGCGCGGGAATATCAAAGTGAAGCTCACCTTGTTGCCGTCAATGCGTATGCTGTCGGCCAGCATCCCGCTTTCCACGATGTTCTTCTTTGTGCCCGGGTAGATCACTTTCTCCAGGGCTTCGGTTATCATTTTAGGATATAATACCATCTTCTTGTTATTTTGTATGCAAAGGTAGTGCAAACCTAAAACATTGCAAAATAATTCCTCTTTTATTTCATTCCTCGCCCTGCTCCGCCCTGTGCCCGGAGGAGGGGCTTGGGCAGCTTTTCTTGCGCGTTCTTAATTGATACGGCTGCTTTCCTGCGCGCCGCAGGGGCGTTGCGGCAGGGCGTTGGCTTTGCTTGCGTAAATGACAGAGTATAAGGCGTTTGGCAAAAGGTAACGTTTTGCCGTGCGAAACCATACCTTTTGGCGTGCAAAACGTATGGTTTTGGGCGGTAAAACCATACGTTTTACTTTCGAGGGGAGCAAGGGGGCTTTTGTTAAAAGATTTGTTCTGTTTGTCCGCATTTATGGTTTAATTTAGGAATTTAAAGAAATAGGAAACCTTTTTGCGCGTGCTTTTGGTGGAAAAAACCTACTTTTGCAAGTAGTTTTATGATAGACAATAAATCTATGAGAAAGGTCTTAGCCATAGTTTGCTGCTTGTTGGGCGTGGCCGGTGCTCATGGTCAGGAGTCGCTCTCGCTTCAGGCGTGCCGCGACTTGGCGTTGCGCAACAACCGACAGCTGAAAGTGTCGGGCTTGGCCATTGACGTTGCGCAGAACACCCACAAGGTGGCCAAGACGCGTTATCTGCCCCGTGTGGACGCGCTGGCCGGCTATGAGCACTTCACCAAGGAGGTGTCGATACTCAACGATGGGCAGAAGTCGGCCCTGTCGGGGCTTGGCACGAGCACGGTGGGGCAGGTGAGCAGCGACCTCGCGTCTGATATTGCCGGGTGGGCACAGCAAGGTTTGATTAGCGCGGACGTGGCGCAGCAGCTCGGACAGCTGCTTTCGGGCGCGGCCACATCGGGAACGCAGGCCGTGAACAACGTGGGGCAGTCCATCCGCGATGCTTTCCGCACGAACAACAAGAACGTCTACGCCGGCGCGGTGACGGTGATGCAGCCCGTATATATGGGTGGAGCCATCAAGACGGCCAACGACATGGCCGCAAAAGCCGTGGAGCTGGCGCAAAACAACTTGGACAACAAGCGGCATACGGTGCTTTACGCCGTGGACAACGCCTATTGGCTGGCTGTTTCGCTGAAAAACAAGGAGCGATTGGCGCAGCAGTACAAGATGCTGGTGGAGAAGTTGCAGGCCGACGTGCAGAAAATGATAGCCGAGGGAGTGGCCACGCGCTCCGATGGCTTGAAGGTGGACGTGGCAGTGAACACTGCCGACTTGGAATTGACGCGTGCCCGCGATGGCGTGTCGCTCACCAAGATGGCGTTATGTGAGCTTTGCGGACTTCCGCTCGACGGTAATCTGCGCCTGGCCGATGA
Source organism: uncultured Prevotella sp. (assembly GCA_964640675.1). Taxonomy (GTDB): domain Bacteria; phylum Bacteroidota; class Bacteroidia; order Bacteroidales; family Bacteroidaceae; genus Prevotella. The sequence continues at coordinate 27,084 of CAZXFP010000019.1, forward strand.
GGGCGAGGGGCAAGTGATGCCCGATCGGCTGGATATGCGCCTCTATGCCGCCGACACAGCTTATCAGGCGCGGCCGGAAGTGAGGATGATGGGCAACCTTGTGGAGATGAGCGAGATGAATACGAGGCTTGTTCGCTCGCTGTATCGTCCGCACGTGATGCTCACGGGAGGCTATCTGCTGTCCAATCCTAACGTGTATAACGGCTTCGAACAGAAGTTCTCGGGTGTCTGGAACATAGGCGTTGTCGTGCAAGTGCCCGTCTGGAACTGGGGAGAGGGCAAGTATCGCATGCGGGCGGCAAAGACAATGACGAGCATTGCCAACTTGGAGCTGGGCGATTTGCGCAGTAAGATCAACCTGCAGGTGGAGCAAAGCCGCTTCCAACTGAAGGAAGCGAACCACAAACTGGGCATGACGCGCAAGAATCTCGCCGCTGCCGAGGAGAATTTGCGCTGTGCCAACTTCGGATTCAAGGAGGGTGTGATGACCGTTACGGACGTTATGGCGGCACAGACGGCATGGCTTGCCGCGCAAACGCAGCACTTGGAGGCCGAGATAGGTGTGCGGCTGGCGCAGACGGCTGTGCGCAAGGCACTCGGAACGATAGAGCAATAAACATCAAAAACAAGAGAATATGTCAGCAAAGTCACAACATAACAACATACTGCTTGCCATTTTGGGCTTCACAACCGTAGTGGTGGTCGTGGGACTGATAGGCCATTTCATGTTCAAGGAAGACCCGGAAATCATCCAAGGGTCGGTGGAAGTGAGCGAATACCGCGTGTCCTGCAAGTTGCCGGGGCGCGTAACGGAGATTAAAGTCAGCGAGGGCGACCACGTGCGCAAGGGCGATGTGCTCGCCGTTCTGGAGATTCCGGAGATGGACGCGCAGGAAAAGGTGGCGCAGGCCACCGCCGATGCCACCTCGGCGCTTAGCGACCTCACCTCAGCACCCACGCGGCGGGAGACCGTGGAGAGTGCTTACCAGCTCTATCAGCAGGCTCTTGCCGCCAAAGACGTGGCCGAGAAGACCTACGGACGCTTGGAGCGGCTCTTCAATGAGGGCGTGGTGACGGCGCAAAAGCGCGATGAGGCTCTTGCGGCACTCAAGGTGGCGGAGGCCAGCACCGAGTCGGCAAGGGCGCAATGGCAGCTTGCCAAGGACGGTGCGCGGGAGGAATCGAAGCGCGCCGCACGCCAGCAGGCCAAGGCGGCAAGGGAAGCCGTGTCGGTGGTGAAGTCGGTTTTGCGCGAGACGGTGCAGCGGGCCACCCACGATGGTGAGGTGACGACCATCTATCCGAAGGTGGGAGAGCTTGTGGGACTGGGCAGTCCGATCATGAGCGTGTCCATGACCGATGACGTTTGGGGCACGTTCAACGTGCGCGAAGACCAGCTCAAGGGACTTAAAATAGGCGATACCTTCACGGCATACGTGCCGGCTTTCGACAAGAGCATTCAGATGCGGGTCTACGCCATCAAGGACGAAGGCTCCTATGCGGTGTGGAAAGCCACGAAGACAACGGGTCAGTACGACTTGAAAACCTTTGAGGTGAAGGCGCGCCCGGTGAATAAATTCGATGGCTTGCGTGCCGGTATGTCGCTGATTCTGAAGCGTTAACGCGCCAATAGATGAGGTTTGACGTGCCAGGGCGTACCTGTCCCCTTGCAAAAGGTATGGTTTTGCAGGGCGAAACCATACCTTTTGGGCGGTAAAACCATACGTTTCGGAAGGCAAAACCATACCTAACGGAGAAAGAGACAAAACAACTCACAGCAGAAAACGAAAAGGAAGCGATTATGGGACTGGGCGAGATGATGGCGAGAACACTGCGGGTGGCCGCCCGCGAGTGCGGGCAGATGGCGCGCAACCCCATCTATTTGTTCTCAATGGTGGTGTTTCCCATTGTGGTGGTGTTCTTCTTCACTTCCATGCTGGGCGAGGGCGAGCCGCAGGATCTGCCCGTGGGTGTGGTCGACAACGACCAGACGGCCACGACGCGTGCGCTGACGCGGAGGCTCGATGCCTTTCAGACGAGCCGCGTGGCGGGCTTTTACCCCACGGTGGCGGAGGCGCGCAAGGCCATGCAGCGGGGGGAGATCTACGCTTTCATCCATTTCCCCCGCCAAACCACGGCCGACTTGCTGGCATCGCGCCAGCCCCGTATTGCGTTCTATTACAGTTCGGCGGCCATGGTGCCCGGTAATCTGCTCTTCCGCGACCTCAAAACGGTGTCATCGCTGGGCGCGGCGGCGGTGGGACAGGCCAAATTGCAGATGCTCGGCAAGTCGGAGGAGGAGATTAAAGCCTTTTTGCAGCCCATAGCCATCGACCTGCACATGGTCAGCAACCCTTGGTCGAACTACAATGTCTATCTTTCCAGCATCATGGTGCCGGGAGTTTTGGGGCTGTTTATTCTCCTTGTCACGGTCTATTCCATAGGTACGGAGCTGAAATTCGGGCGCGGAAAGGACTGGATACGTCTGTCGGGCGACAACATTGTGGTGGCTCTCGCGGGCAAGATGCTCCCGCAGTTCCTTGTGTTCATCACCGTGTTCCTGGGCTATATGTACTACATCTTCGGCCATCTCAACTTCCCTCACCCCGGAGGGCTTCCCGCCATTGTGGCCTTGGCGGTGCTTATGGTGCTGGGAAGCCAAGGTTTCGGCATCTTTGCCTTTGGTCTGATGCCGTCGTTGCGTATGTCTATGAGTATCTGCTCGCTGTGGGGAGTGCTGGGATTTTCCATTTGCGGTGCCACTTATCCCGTCTTTGCGATGGATCCCGTCATTCAGGGACTCTCCTTCCTCTTCCCCCTGCGCCATTACTGGATGGTTTATCAGCTCAGCATTTTCAATGGGTTCCCCCTAAGCGATGCTTACGCTAACCTGGCGGCCTTGCTTGTCTTCGCTTTACTGCCCTTGCTCACGATGCACCGCGCAAAGAAGGCCATGAAAGAATATGTCTATATCCCCTAAGCGTATGAAGAGACTTCACGGAATGTGGCGCGCCATGTCGGAGGCCATACATGATATGTGTTATATATGGTGGTTGGAGGTGAAGAACACGTTCAAGGATGAGGGCGTTCTCATCTTTTTCATCCTCGTTCCGCTGGGCTATCCCTTGCTCTACTCGTGGATTTACAATGACGAGACGGTGCGCAATGTGCCCATAGCCGTGGTAGACCAGTCGCATTCCAGCCTCTCCCGCGACCTGCTGCGCCGCATCGACGGCACGCCCGACGTGCGTGTGGCCTATCATTGCAACTCTTTGCCCGAGGCACAGCGGCTTGTGGGGCGGCAGGCGGTGCATGGCGTGGTGCTCGTGCCGGCCGATTTGGAGCAGAAAGTGGGGCGCGGCGAGCAGGCGCATTTGAGCGTTTACTGCGACATGAGCCTCATGCTGGTCTACAAGGCCGTCTATCAGAGCGCGCAAGCGGTGTCGATGGCTGTCAATGCGGAGCTGCAAGAGCCGCGCTCCATGAGCTTTACGGCGCGCGACGGCGAAGTGGCCACAGAGCCATTGGCCTATGATGCCGTGCAGATATTCAATCCTACGGGCGGCTATGGCAGCTTCCTGCTGCCCGGAGTGCTCATCCTTATCCTCCAGCAGACGTTGCTTCTGGGCATCGGGCTATCGGCTGGCACGGCGCGGGAGAACAACCGATACAGCGACCTCGTGCCCGTAAGCCGCCACTTCAACGGCGTTTTCCGCATTGTGTGTGGCAAGTCTTTGTGCTACTTCATGCTTTACATGATGCTCGCAAGCTATGTTTTGCTCTGCGTGCCGCATATATTCCGCTTCACGCAACTGATTCGCTTCTCCGACTATATCGCCTTCGTCATTCCCTTCTTGCTGGCCGTTATCTTCTTCGGAATGACTATCTCGTGCGTGGTGCGCTATCGTGAGAACGTGATTTTGCTGGTTGTCTTCACCTCCGTGCCGTTCCTTTTCCTCAGCGGGGTGAGCTGGCCGCAGAGCAATATTCCCGGCATTTGGCAGGGAATAGGCTGCCTCTTCCCGTCCACTTTCGGCATTCGCGGCTTTGTGCGGATGAACACCATGGGGGCAACTTTGCAGGATATATCGGTTGAATACCATGCTTTGTGGGGGCAGGCGGTGTTCTATCTGCTCACGGCATGCCTTGTCTACGGCTATCAGATACGTAGTGCGCATCGCCATGCGGGCGAGCACATCTCGTCCATTCAGCAGAAAATACGCGCGCGACTGGACAAGACGGAATAGCGCGGAAAGTATTTTGCCCCGCCAAACGTCACGTTTGGCAGGGCAAAAGGTATGGTTTTACACTGTAAAAGGTATGGTTTTGCGTTGTAAAACCATACCTTTTGCAAAGCGTTGAATATCAGCTTGTTATTTCGAAGATTTGATGAAGCGGGCAATGTCGTCCATCACCTCTTCAGATACGTGCCCCGCCTTGAGGTATTCATTGGGCAAGCATTTGCCCTCGCCGCTCATAAAGAGATGGTTGAGCGATGGATACGACTTCAAGGATGTGCCCTCTTTGCCTCCCACGGCGCGTTGCCAGTTGGCAAAATCGTCCATCGTCACCTGATAGTCGCGCTCGCCCTGCAAGATGAGCATGGGCACGGTGAGTGCCGTGGCCGTACTTATGGGCGAGTAGCTCTCGTCGAAGGCAAGGTAAGCGGCGGGCAAAGAGGCCTTCACCTCTTTCAGTTGAGCCTCCACGGCGTCCTCGGCCATGCCGAGATAGCGCAGCTGGCGCGCCATGGTGGGCAGGAGCTTGCCCGTGGGCGCGGCCAAGAGCACGATGCCGGCCACCGACTTCTCGCGCTCGGCAATGCGCGGTGCCAGTGCTGCGCCAAGGCTATGGCCTATGACAAACACGCGCGCCGTGTCTATACGTGCGCCCCCTTGGGGCAACAGCTGCCCCTTGACGGCGCGAACGGCCGCGATGGCATCGTCTGCGGTCTCATCGTCATAGGTGTAGGCTTTGTCCTGACCGGCGAAAAGTTCGGGGTGGGCCAGTGTGCGCTTGTCGTAGCGCACGACGGCAATGCCCCGCCGCGCCAGTCCCTCGGCCAAATCGCGGAACGGCGCGTTAGGCCCCAGTGTCTCGTCCATGTTGTTTGGGCCGCTGCCATGCACGAGGATGGCCACGGGCACTTGGCTCTCCTGCGCCGAAGCGGCGGGGAGCGTGAGGCGTGCGGGCAGTTCCACGCCGGCGGTGAGCAGCTGGAAGTCGTGTTCGTTGCCCTCCGGGCGCGCCAGCTCGTTGGTGATGGAGAAGCCAACGAGGCTTCCCGCATTGTCGTAGACCACCGACAGCGTGGCCGTATGCTTGGGGTAGGTAATCTGGCGGGCGTATATTTCGTAGCCCTGTTGCCGCTGCAGCTCCCACATGGCGGCCTCTGTGGGCTGCCCAAGTCGCGCGTCCAGCTCCCGGAGCATATCGGCAAACTGGGCAGACGTGAAGTGCTGGGAGAAGAGATGCTCGCCAAGGGCGTAGATACTGTCGCTCTGGTGGTTGACATAGTACTGATATACGCGCTCAGGCTTGGCGTATCCTTTGTTGAGAATGTCCATGAATCGTGCCTGTGCCGCAACGTTCGCAACCGCGAAAAGGCACATGGCGAGAAGAAGGATGGGTCGTTTCATACGGATTTATGTTGATGGTTTATGCATGCAAAGTTACGTTTTTTTGCATAAACAAGCGTCTGCCGAAGTGTTTTTTTCTATCTGAAAAGGGCGATAGGCAAGCAAAAGCGGCTTGGGGGGGGAGGTTCTGCGTCCCGTCAAGCCGCTTGGGCAATGTGCAGCCGCACTTTTTGGCGTGTTATTGCGCCCTCAGGATGCTGGAGGCGGGGGCATCTCCCACCTCAATCTTCTCGTGCTTGACCTTGCGGCCGAAGTCAAAGTTGTAGGAAACTTTCACGTAGGCCGACTTTCCGTTGGCATTCGAGAAGGAATTGAGGTCGTATCGGTAGTAGCCGTAGTCGAAATGCTGGTTGATGGCTTTGGAATTGGAGAATATGCGCTCCACCCCAGCCTCTATCTGCAGTCCTTTGTTGCTCCATCCTGCAGCTATTCCGTAGTTGTCTTGCGGATTTACGAAGGCCAGGTTGGACTTCATGTAGGTGGGGGAGAAGCTATAATAGGCGTAGGCGTTGAAGTGCTTGTAGTAATACATCGTGGTCAGCGAGGCCGACACGTTGTTGTGGTGGGTGCGGTGTGGCCCGGTGATGGCGTAATGCTCGTATCTCACGCTTCCATTGAGCCTCAAAGCGTTCTTCAGCAGGCTTACGGAGGCATTCACACCTGCGGCGATGTTGTGGAGATCGCCATCGGTGGAGTAGGAATGGATGAGTTTGTCGCCCTCGGTCGTGTATTCGTCAAACTGTCCGTCGTGGTAATGTATGTAACTGACGTACGAACCCAGCTGGAAATGATTGAGATTGAGACTGTGCGACAAGCGCGTGATGGTGAATACGGTCGTTTTCAAGTCGTAGTTTCCGCGCAACACCTCGTAAGCGTTGATTTGTTGCTCGGCCGTGTTGAGGGTGCTCACCCTCGGACTGAGAGAACCAACGTTGAAAAGCAGCGATAGGCTGTTGTGTTGGTTTACCTTGTAGCTCGCGTAGAGGCTCGGACGTGGCGGAAACTTGGTGTATGACTTCATATTGTTGATGTGATAGGTGAGGAAGTCCACGCCCAATGTGCCAGAAAGGTAGAGCCGCTGGTCGAAGAGAGTGGTGTAGTAGGTGGGGAAAATGGCCACCTCGTGGGAGTAGAGCCGCTGTATGTCGTATCCGCCTGAGCCGTCATAGTTGGTGCGGCTTCTTTGTTGTCCGCCCCATATCATCAGTGTGAATCCGCTGCTGGGGGTGAACGTGTGCTTATAGTTCAGCTTGTACATCAGATCATGTGTCCGCTCAAGGGCCTGGGAGGTGATGTCGCCCGCCGCTTCTTGCTCTGCGTACAGTCTGTAATAATGGTTGTCGCTGTAATTGTAGTTGATTTGGAGGTCGAAGAGGTCGGATTTGCCAAGCGTATGGCGGATAAAGAACTCTCCCGACAGCACATTTCCCTGACTGTTCTCGCTGGTGCTGATGGCCGAGGCGGGGAATACGGCAGGGGAATACTCTGCCGACAGGAGCGACAAACTCTTGGGCATGCTGTTGTGCATCAGCTTGGCTTGGGCGTAAAGGCTTGTCTGCTCGCTGTTGAAGTTGGTTCTGAAGATGCCGTAATGGGTGCGCGTGTTCCTCTTGCCGTTGGGCAGCATGGTTGTTTTTTTCACAAACGGAGTGCCCAGTTCCACGTATTCGGTGTTCTCCATGCCGTAGCCATCATCGTTGGAGAAGGATGTGCCGCCCAAGAGCGTGTAGCTCATCTTTTTATGGTCAAAGTGAGCCTGCGCCGAATAGCTTCCGCCCTGTTCTATCAGGCGTGTCTCGGTGTCCAAGGCCACGTATCCGCCCGTGTCATAATGGTGGAGCACGTAGTTGACCACTTTCTCCTCGCCGGGAAACTCGCTTTGGTTGTTCTCATAGTATTCCACGCGCTTGATGTCCTTTGCGCGCAATTGCACCACCTCCCCTTCGCTTGCCTTGCGGTGATCGATGTAGATGGCCACTTGCGACTTGTCGTAGCTCCCCACACTCTTGGTTCTGGGGTCTACTTGCAGTTGCGGGATGGCAAGGTGGAACAGCAGGTCGGCCGCGCTGTTGCTCGCGTTGCGCTGCTGCTTGTTGGGAATGTAAGACACCTTACCTTTGCCCGTGATGACGCTGCTGCTCCTCACGGTCACCTCTTTCATCTCGTAGGTTTTGTCGGCCTGCAGCTTTTGGTTCACCGTTTGCGCCGCTTGCGGGCGAAGACTGATGGTGGCCGACTGGTAGCCTAACTTGTGGAAAGACAGTGTGCAAGTGCTGTCTGCGTCAAAGGTAAGCTCGTATTTTCCGTTAGACGTGGTATAGGCGACATACTCCTCGCCATTGGCCACGAGACCTATCATCACTTCCTCCAGGGGCTGATTGCCGGTGTCGGTAACCGTACCCTCAATCTTGTGGTTTCCTTGCGCTTGGGCAGAGAGGGTGCAGAGAATGAATAATAAAAGGGCGTAATGCTTCATGATGGTGTGTGTTTGGCTTGTTCCTGTATTTGTTGGTAAACTCCGAGAAGACGCTCCTTGAGCAAGGAGTAGTCGTTCTCCTTGTATGCGCAGCACAATTCTTTGTCTGCGCCATGATAAGAGGTTCATGAGGCGGTCGTTGGCGCAATTGCTGTCGCAAATGGGCAGAATGGGGCATTCAAGGGGCACTGCGACAGCCAAATGGCGGGTTTCGCCCTGCGTGTTTGTAAGTTTTTGGCGGGTGTAAATGGCGTCCCTGCAAGGTCTACCCCCCTCCATTTGGGGACGAGACCACCAACATTTGTTGCCCATGGGCATAGGCCAAAGTCATCTCCTTTGGCGATTTGCTGAAGCCGGGTTGTTCTTTTGGTCATCATTGTTAAAGTCTTAAATGGTTGATAATCTCATAAATCTCTGCCGCTCATCGCTCTCTTGGTGCTCGGTTTTGTGAAAAACGGCAGAATGCTGACGCTTCAGCATATTGTAGCATAATTGATTTGATACTATGTGGCAAAGTTAGTGAAAGTCTGTTATGTGAGCAAATAAATTGAGGAAAAACTATAACAAGAAGATGGCTATTCAGCATTCAGAAAACAAAACGTCACGTTTTGCCTTGTGAAACGTCACGTTTCGCCGCCCAAAAGGTTACCTTTCGCACGGCAAAAGGTCACCTTTTGCGCGCAGCAATTTCTCATGCGCCTATGTGGCGGGAAGCAATGGGGTGGGAAAGGGGCTTCAGTGCGGCAAAAGAGAAGTGTTTTGGGGCAAAAAAGAGTGCTCCTTGCGATGCTGATGTATGGGAATGGTTATTAGTTAGGAATAAGAATTACAAATTTAGAGGAAGGCAATGGCGTCAGTAAAGATAAAGTTCAGACCCTCCACGGTGGAGGGCAAGGAGGGAGGCATCTATTTCCAGATAATACAGAGCAGGGTAAGCCGCCAAATGAATACGGGCTATAAGGTCTATGCCCATGAGTGGGATGCGGAGACGGGAAGCATTGTTGTGGATGGGGCGAGGGCAAATGTCCTGAGCAGCATCAAAGAGCGTCTGGGCTGGGACGCGTCAAGGCTGGAGAAAGTCGTCCGTATGCTGGAGATGGAAAGGCGCAGATACACAGTAGACGATGTGATAGCGTCTTACCGCAGGTTGACCAAGGAGTCCTCGCTGTTCTTTTTCATGCACGGCGTGACAGCCCGTCTGAGGCAGCAGGGGAAGGCACGCACCTCCGAAACCTATGCGGCCGCCCTCAAAAGCTTTATGGCTTTTCGCGAGGGAGCGGACGTGCCGCTCGATGGTATGGACTCGGAACTGATGCTGATGTATGAGGCCTATCTGCGGGAAAAGGGGGTGAGCATGAACACAACATCGTTCTATATGCGCATTCTTCGGGCGGTGTATAACCGTGCGGTAGACAAAGGGCTGGCAGAGCAGAGACTTCCGTTTCGCCATGTCTATACGGGGGTGGAGAAAACCATAAAGCGCGCCGTGCCCATCAAAGTGGTCAAGGCATTGAAAGAACTTGACTTGCCAAGGGAATCCTCGCTGGAGCTGGCACGCGATATGTTTCTGTTCAGCTTCTACACAAGGGGCATGTCCTTTGTTGATATGGCATACCTCAGAAAATCAGACTTGCAGAATGGCGTCTTGACCTATCGCAGGAGGAAAACGGGGCAGCAGCTCTGCATAAAATGGGAGAGATGTATGGAGGAAATCGTCAGGAAATACCCGTCAGGCAGTTCTGGTTATCTCTTGCCGATTATCAAAGAGCAAGGGAATGAGCGGAAACAATACGATAACGGCCTCCATCTGGTCAACTACCGTCTGAAAGACTTGTCGAGAATGTTGAGGCTGCCACGTCCGTTGACCATGTATGTGGCGCGCCACTCGTGGGCAAGCGCGGCCAAGGCGAAGCACGTGCCCTTGTCTGTTATCAGCGAGGGCATGGGTCACGATTCGGAGAAGACCACGCAGATCTATCTCGCCTCTCTTGAAGCATCGGTGGTGGACAAGGCCAACAAGAAGATTTTGGATTTGCTGTGAGCAGGGAATTGTTTTGCAAAATTCTCAATCTCTTCGTAAGAGACGGAGATTTGGTTCAAAGGTACTACTTTTCCATTAGAATA